>CANIPU010000001.1:0-165000 GCA_947469485.1 Chitinophagaceae bacterium
GATGAAATAAATCGGGCGCCGGCTAAAACACAATCTGCTTTGTTTGAAGTAATGGAAGAATTACAAATTACGGTGGATGGAAAAACTTATCCGATGGAAGCCCCATTCATGGTTCTCGCTACACAAAATCCAATTGAACAGGAAGGTACTTACAGATTACCAGAAGCTCAACTCGATCGGTTTTTATTCCGAGCTAAAATCACATACCCTAATGTAGAACAGGAAGTAATGATACTTCAACGCTTCAAAGAAGATTTCACCATTCGCCAATCAATTGAAGTGAAAGAGGTGATGAATGCAATTGAAGTTATGAAGTACCGTAAATTGGTGGAACAGGTTTATATAAAAGATGAACTCATCAGCTACATAGCACAAATAATTGTAGCTACACGCAACCATGGTGATTTGTTTCTTGGTGCTTCTCCTCGTGCATCGCTGTCAGTAATGAAAGCAGCGAAAGCAATGGCAGCTATGAGTGGCCGTGAGTTTGTTACGCCTGACGATATAAGGTTCGTTACGGCACCGGTGTTAAATCACCGTATCATTCTCTCACCCGAAAAAGAAATGGAGGGTGTGGAAATAGAGGATGTAATTAATCAAGTGGTACAGAGTGTTGAAGTGCCGAGGTAAACATTGTAATCTATTGAAACTCTTTAAACAGCTCTATCTTACCAATCGGTTTTTCATGGCTATGGCTGCAATGGTTACAGCGTATGCTGTAAGCTTTGCATATCCGTTTTTATTTTATGTGTGTGATGCAGTTTTGGTTTTGTTTGTCACCGCGTTTATTGCTGATATTTTTTTACTGTTCAATTCGCAGGTAAAAATTAAAGCATCACGCAAAGTGCAACCGGTGTTTTCACTCGGCGAAGTTCAGAATGTGGAATTGCAGATTGAAAATCTTTCACCATTGAAAATGCATGCACGAGTGATTGATGAATTACCTGAACAATTGCAGGAACGGAATTTTCAATTGCATTTAATCATTGATGAAAATGAAACAAAGAAAGTTCGGTATGATGTTCGGCCACTATCAAGAGGCGAATATTTATTCGGAAATATTAATGTATTTCTCCAATCCATAATCAATTTAATTGAACGAAGAATTATTGTTGAGTGCGAATCCTCAACCGCTGTTTTTCCAAACATCATTCAAATGAAAAAATTTGAGCTGATGGCTTTTTCTCGCCTCAATACTTTTCAGGGATTACGACGACTTCGTCGCCTTGGTCATAGTTATGAATTTGAACAGATAAAAGAATATGTGCAGGGCGATGATTACCGCAGCATTAACTGGAAAGCCACCAGTCGTAAAGCCGACCTGATGGTGAATCAGTTTGAAGATGAACGGTCGCAACAGGTTTATTGCTTGATTGATAAAGGTCGTGCAATGCACATGCCTTTTAACAATTTGAGTTTACTCGACCATTCAATTAATACTTCGCTCGTGATATTAAATATTGCATTGCGTAAACACGACAAAGCAGGAATGATTTCATTCGCCGATAAATGTGATGTATTTGTCAAAGCAGAAAAAGGTGGTGCTCAATTGCGAAGAATTTTGGAGCAATTATATCGGGAAAAAGAACGCATGTTTGAAGCAAATTTTGAAAATCTTTATTCAATTATTCGCAGTACAATAACACAGCGTAGTTTGCTTTTTCTTTTCACAAATTTTGAAAGTTATTATGCAATGGAACGGGTAATGCCATTACTGCGTCGTATGAATCTGCGACACTTATTAGTGGTTGTATTTTTCGAAAATACAGAAATAGAAGATTACTCTAAACAGAAAGCAACTTCGCTGGAAGAAATATACAATCACACCATAGCTCAAAAATTCTCTGCTGAGAAATTGCAGATAGTTCAACAATTAACTTTATATGGAATTCAGAGTATTCTTACGCGACCTGAAGAATTAGCGTTGAATACGGTCAATAAATATTTAGAATTGAAATCGAGGGGATTGATTTAAAAATCTCCTTCTATTAAATTCCATAAGTTTCTTAAAGGTAAAATTTATCTGGAGTGAATTACAAAAGTCTTTGCCAGTTTATCATGTAATGCCTGGTGACGCAAATCGAATGCAGCCATGATATATCCAATAAATAAAATAATGGTAGAAATAATTTTAGCGAAATAGCGACCTGTTGCATTAAGAAAAGAAATCCGTTCACCTTGTTCGTTTACTACTTTTATTCCCATGCTTATTTTCCCAATAGTTCCCAAGCTACTTGAACTTTCCATTCCCGCAAAATATAGCCATCCAACTAAAAAAGAATAAGGGTTGCTTGTAAATGAATAATAAGATGCACCTCCCAGAAAAATAAGTGCAAGCAATGATGATGCTGCACTAACAATTAAACCATCAATAAAAGCTGCGGCGAAGCGAATCCAAAATCCGGCAAAACGAAAATTTTGAATTCGGTTATCATCTAAGTCAAGGATTGTTTCCATAAAAAATTATTAAAAAAGAAAGTTGTTTTGGCTAAGCAAATGCCTGCAAGTCTACCAATTTTTTATATAAACCATTTTGTATTAATAATTGCGAATGTGTTCCACGCTCTTCAATTCTTCCCTGATTTAAAACAATAATTTCATCAGCATGCTGAACAGTTGAAAGTCGGTGGGCAATTACGACAGCAGTGTGGTCCTTCAATAAATTATTTAATGCTTCCTGAACCAATTGTTCTGATTCTGTATCCAACGAAGATGTTGCTTCATCTAAAATTAATATAGGCGGATTTCGAAGCACCGCTCTCGCTATGGTTATTCTTTGCCTTTCGCCTCCACTCAACCTGTTTCCGCGGTCACCAATTATTGTTTGATAACCTTTCTCCTTTTTTATAATGAAGTTATGAGCATTCGCAACTTTAGCTGCTCGGATAACTTCTTCTTCAGTAATACCTGTTAATCCAAATGCAATGTTGTTAAATAGTGTATCGTTAAAGAGAACGGCCTCTTGAGTTACCATTCCGAACATACTTCTTAGTTCGTCAAGTTTGTAATCACGTAAATCATTTCCATCTAATAAAATAGTTCCTTCTACAGGGTCATAAAACCTAGGCAACATATCCGCAATGGTTGATTTTCCTGCGCCGGATGGTCCTACCAACGCAATCATTTTACCTTTTTTAATTGTCAGATTAATATTATGTAAAACCGATTTTCCTTCTGCATGAGAAAAACCAATATTCCTTAATTCAATACTTTGTTTAAAAGACGAAACACTTTTTGCATTTTCTTTTTCAATGATTCTTATTTCAGCTTCCATTATGTGTTGAATGCGGTCAGCCGAAGCCATTCCTTTTTGAATGTTGTAGTAAGCCGTTGATAGTGATTTTGCCGGATTAATTATTTGCGAGAAGATGACTACAAAATTTATAAAAGCCGCTGCTTGTAATGACTGATCGTTTTCTAAAACTAATTTCCCTCCATAATATAATACCATTACAACAACTGAAATACCTAAGAATTCAGAAAGCGGAGATGATAAATCTTTTTTTCGCTGCATGCTTTTCGATAAACGATAAAATTTCATATTGTCGCTACCAAATTTATTCTCCAGGTATTTTTCAGCTCTGAATGCTTTGACTATTCTGTTTCCTGAAATTGTTTCATCTAAAAGGGAAAGCAAATCGCCCAGCAATTGTTGCCCTTTTACAGATTGACGCTTTAACAGTCGACCAATTCTTCCAATAATTAATCCGGTAACAGGCAGAATAATTAATACAAACAAAGTGAGTTGAGGACTTATATAAATCATCGCCCCAAGAGATACGATAATTGCCACAGGTTCTTTAAATAGACTCTCAATAAAATTCATTATTGACCAATCAATTTCCTGCACATCTGTAGTACATCGTGAAATAATATCTCCTTTCCTTCCTTCTGTAAAAAACGAAACCGGAAGAATTAAAATCTTTTTAAAAATATTATTCCGAATGTTTCGGATTACCCCG
The DNA here is from genome assembly GCA_947469485.1 of Chitinophagaceae bacterium. Taxonomy (GTDB): domain Bacteria; phylum Bacteroidota; class Bacteroidia; order Chitinophagales; family UBA10324; genus UBA10324. The sequence continues at coordinate 3,963 of CANIPU010000001.1, forward strand.
TGCCGCATGGGGGCTACAAAATAAAGAGCGGCAAATCGCGCTAAATTTTTTAGAAAAAACAAAACCAATACACAAATACATAAAAAAACGAGAGCATTAACTTCTCCTTCTTCATTAATTATTACACCAAGTTTGTAATTGAAATATCCCAACAACCCGTTAATTGACAAATGAAGTCCGGGATCGTTAACCGGAGGAGTTACCTGTTTAAATAAAACCTGCAAAAAAGGGAACAACATAGCCATGCTGAAAACCGAAAAAAATTGCGAAATGACATTAAATAATACATTTAATAAAATGTTGCCCCAGTATGGGCGGGCATATTTAAGTAGTAAATTCAATTTCTTCATCAGGGTGTAAAGTTAGCACTAAGATTAACTTTACATTTGCACAATTATTATGAACAACATAAGACAGAAAAAAATAGGCGAACTCATTCGCAAAGAGTTAAGTACAATATTTCAACGAAATGGTACAACAACACATGGCGGTGGAATGGTTACAATCACATCGGTTGATGTAACTCCAGACCTGATGATTGCCAGAGTATATCTCAGTTTATTTAATATTAAAAATTCCGAAAAATTCCTGGAGGAATTGACTGAAAAAATGCATGAATTGCGGGGGCAATTAGGTCATGAAATTCGTCATCAGGTTCGACACATCCCTGAATTGGAGTTCAGGCTTGATGATACCTTAAATAATGTTTTTCGATTAGAAGAATTATTAAAAAAGAATAAGGAGAAATAAGTTCAATGCATCTTCCTTCGCTGTTTGCGCGCCGCTACCTTGTTTCAAAGAAATCGACTCAGGCCATTAATATATTGAGTGGAATTTCTGTTTTAGGTATGTTGGTTGGTAGTATGGGATTGGTTTTGGTACTTTCAGTTTTTAATGGGTTTGAAAGCTTAGTTGTTTCTTTATACGACAAATTTTACCCTGAAATTATTATTTCTCCAAAATCAGGAAAATTTTTCAATGAAAGCAGTATTCATTATGATGACTTGAAAAAAGTTAATGGTATTAAAGCCTATTCACTTCAATTAGAAGAAAAAACGCTGCTTCGCTATGGCGATAATCAATATATCGCAACCGTCCGAGGGGTTGATACTAATTTCATAAAAGTAAATTCAATGAAAAACTCCATGTTTCATGGCCAGTTTTTGTTGCATAATAACGGAAGCTCTTTTGCTGTAGTTGGCGCCGGAATCGAACAGGCTCTTGGATTAAATTATGATAATCCATTTAATGAATTATCTATCTATATTCCTAAAAAAGGAGTGAGTTATGTACTAAATCCGGAAGATGCATTCAATAGAGAATTAATTCGGCCTATGGGGAGTTTCAGTATTCAACAGGAGTTTGATATGGAGTATGTTTTTGTCCCGATTGAATTCATGCGCACATTATTAAACGAGTCCTCATCAGTTTCAGCAATTTCAATTGCAATTAATCCAGACGCCAATGTTGCAGAAATAAAAAAAGAACTAAAAAATATTTGCGGCAATAATTTTGAAATTTTAGACCGCTATGAACAAAACAAATCTTTATATGCAATAATGAGAATTGAAAAATGGGTTGTCTATGCTATCCTAACTTTCATATTGATTGTTGCAGCTTTTAATATTATAGGTTCTCTATCTATGCTCATTATTGATAAAAGAAAAGATATAAATATTTTACGGGTGATGGGTGCCGACCTTCCATCAATAAAAAAAATATTTCTTTTCGAAGGAATTTTACTCTCTTTTATTGGGTGTGCTTTTGGATTTATTATTTCTGTTATTCTGATTTTATTACAGGAAAAATTCGGGTTGATTGAAATTGGTGGCGGAACTTTTGTTGTAAGTTCCTATCCGGTTAAAATGCAATTAATGGATTTTATATTGGTTTTTTTTACTGTTATGAGCATTGGTGTTATTGCATCGTGGATTCCAATGATGCGAAAAATGAATAATCCTACCAGATTATCATTCGAATAAATATTGAATCCTTAATCCGGGAATTAAAAAATTTTCAACTTTTTAAAATAAAAAAAGGGACTGAAAATTCAATCCCTTTTAATTATTCAAACCAATTAAACTAACTAAAAACTTGCTGCCATCATCACTTTGAACAAACGAACAAATGAAGAAGCTTTTCTTCTTGAAACTTCAATCAAACTTCCGTCATACAACATAACTTTTTTAACTTTATCAGTAATAACCTCTTTTACCTGACTTAAATTTACAATATGCGATTTGTGTATTCTTTGAAAAAAACGCGAGTCCAATTGACGAGCATGGTAACTTAGATTATGAGAACTGAAAAACCGAGTTCCATCTGCAAAATAAAACATAGAATAACTTTTTGCTGCTTCAACCCTTACAATTTTATTGTATGGAATTACTAAGGCACCTTCTTTAAATGATTTTAATACAACATAATCACTTAACCCTCCGGGTTTATTGATTTCAGGTTTTAAAAACGAATTAAAATTTCCTGGAAAAGTGTTTACTGAGGGAGTAGCGAAATTTGGTTGTGGGGTCATGGTGTAGAGGTTTTTTAATCAGTAAAATTATTTGTGTTTTGATTATTTATTTTGCTTCCACTAATGTATTAGACACTACAACCGCTTTCAACTTAAATATGCTGAACAGGAAAAACAGGGTGCTGAAAATGACAGGTAATGTACAAGGAGTATTTTATAGAGCTACTGCTCATAAAATTGCTAATGAAATAGGAGTATTTGGATTTGTAACAAATATGGCGGATGGCTCAGTCTCAATTGAAGCAGAAGGAACCGATGAACAATTAATAAAGATGATTGAATGGTGTAAAAAAGGTCCTCCCAATGCAAAGGTCATTGAAATTAATATTCAAGATGGGATTTTTAAGGGGTACAAAAATTTCAATATTCGTTATTGAAATTTATTTTTCACTTAGAATACATTAAAAACACAGTCGGTTTATGGTGCAGGTCGGGTTTATTTTTTTTCCATTCAGAAATGGCTTGTGTTTTAATAAATTCAGTTGGCATAGTTAAATCAGCTGCTATACATAATAAGGTTTTTGTTGAGCAGGTTTTTAAAATATCTTCGAAAAGAGAATTATTCCGGTAAGGTGTTTCTATAAAAATCTGCGTTTCATTTTTTGAAACTGCTGTGGCCTCCATTTTTTTAATTGAATCAATTCTATCAGAAGATTTAATTGGTATATATCCATTAAACCGAAATTGTTGCCCGTTGAATCCTGACGCAATTAATGCTAACAGAATAGAAGATGGTCCACTTAGTGGCTTCACATTAATATTCAATTGATGTGCTTCTTTAACCCAAAAACTTCCTGGGTCAGCAATGCAAGGCATTCCAGCTTCTGAAATCAATCCTACATCGTTTCCATTTAATATTTTATCAAATACAATTTTTTGAGTTGAATCAGGAGTGTTTTTATCCATCAACACCAAACTGTTTTCTGTAAATTCTTTTTTATAACCAATACTCCTTAAGTAGCGCCTAGCGCTTTTTTCATTTTCAACAATAAATAAATCTATTTGCTGAACAACATCTTTTATTTCCTGTGAAATTATATTTAAAGTATTCTCACCTAATGTTGCAGGAATTAAAAACAATGTACCTTTCTTCATTCAGGTGTTGAAAATAACTCTAAACTCACAATGAAAAATAAATTTCAAAAACTTCCTGAAAATTTTTACCAAAGAAATGATGTAACCATTATAAGCAAAGAACTCTTAGGCAAATTTTTAATTTCAGATATTGACGGAATTGTAACCGGAGGAATGATAACTGAAGTTGAGGCATATAATGGTATATCAGATAAAGCATCACACGCGTTTGGTGGGAGAAGGACAAATAGAACTGAAACGATGTATGGAAAAGGCGGAATATGTTATGTTTATCTATGTTATGGAATACATCACCTGTTTAATGTGGTTACAAATAAAATTAATATTCCACATGCAGTTTTGATTCGTGCAATTGAACCAATTATTGGCATTGATGAAATGTTAAAAAGAAGAAAAAAAATTAATATTCAGCCAACTTTAACTTCAGGTCCTGGTTCAATGAGTTCTTCACTCGGAATAAAAACTTCAGATTCAGGTTCGGATTTATGTGGCAACAGAATTTACATTGAAGATAGAGGAATAAATATTTCGGACAGCAAAATTATAAGTACAAAAAGAGTAGGTGTTGACTATGCAGGTAAAGATGCCCTATTGAAATATCGTTTCTATATAAAAGGAAATAAGTTTATTAGTAAACCTTAAAATTTCGGACAATAAGTTTTACGCATTTTCTTTGATTGAACGAGATTGTTATAAATGATTGCAATCTCAAATCCTCCCTGACCATTTGTTGGGTTGGCCAATGTACTTGTTGTAATGTCGTAACTTACTCCTGCTTTTAAGCTTTTGGTTATCATTCCAATTGTAGGAATTATTGATTCATTATATCGGGCAAAAGCTCCTACATAAATTACTGTACCAACCTTTCTCTTATTTTCTGTAAAATTCAAACCAAAAGCTGCTCCACCAACAAATTCTTTTGAAGGCCCTTGAAATTGATATTCAATTGCCGGAAACATATAAACTTTGTTATTGAACCCGAATGTTGCACTGGCATGAGCCACTTGTCTAGAATACAATTCGTTCAATTCTAATTTTTGCTTTAATGATTCGTTGGGTTTGTTTAAGTGAAATGCCCCGAATCCAAATGATATTTGAGAGTATTTATTTAACTGACCATTGAAAGCAACCCCCATTCCTATATCACCATAAATAGTACTATTTATTAAATTTTCATTGCTATAAATTCCATTATCAAATCCTTCTCCGGTAAATTGATTGCCAAAAAATAATTTTTCCGGGTCAATGCCTTTCTGAGTAAACCCACCTTGCAGGCCAAAAGAAATGTGATAATTATTTGATCCATCCAATGTTTGATGATATGCGATTGAGCCCTGAACATGCATTGTAGAAAGATTTCCGTCTCCAGCAACATCATTTAAAACAAGCACTCCTAATCCTAAAGAATTTCCGCGAAACCTTCCTCTCATTAATTGAAAATCAGCAAATATTGATGGCGTAGAATATACAGATGGCGCACTAATTGAACCCCATTGATTTCTATAATTTAAACCAACACGCGCTGTTCCACCCATATTTCCTGTTAACGCAGGATCCTGAGTAAGAGGAGAATAATAAAACTGAGAAAAATGCCAATCCTGTGCGTTGACATTTAAACTTAATACTAAAATAAAAACAATGGAAGTAAAAAATTTCATGGGCTTACTATTGTTTTGACAACGAAGTTAATGACTTAAAATTATTTGGAAAGTTATCATTTTTTTTGATTCAAAAATCAATTTCTTTTTTAATGTTGGATTTTCTCACCAAATGCTAAATCTCCTGCATCTCCTAAGCCGGGCACAATGTACGCCATTGAATTGAGTTCTTTATCTATTGCACCTGTCCATAATGTGAAATTATCTATTGAATTTCTTACTTTCTCAATTCCTGATTCGCTTGCGATCACAGAAACAATATGTGTATGTTTTGGTTTACCTAATTTAAATACTTCCTTTAATGTTAATGCCATAGAGTGTCCGGTGGCTAGCATAGGATCAGCTATAATTAATATTTTATTTTCAATAGAACTGCTTGCCATGTATTCCAATTTAATTTCAAATGTTCCATCACTTAAATGATGACGATATGCTGAAATAAAAGCATTATCTGCCTGGTCAAAATAATTTAATAATCCATTATGCAAGGGCAAACCTGCTCGGAGAATTGTTCCTAAAACAGGCTGTTCTTTTAATACAGGTATTTCAATTATGCCCAACGGTGTTTGAACTGAGCGGGTTTGGTATTCCAGGTTTTTACTTATTTCATAAGCAGCAATTTCACCTACTCTCTCAATGTTTCTTCGAAAACGGAGCCTGTCTTTTTGAATATTTATATCTCGTATTTCAGAAACAAATTGATTAACAAGAGAATTATTTTGTGAAAGGTTGATTATCATATTTTATTCTTTTATCCATTTAAGGGGCCAAGGTAAACGATTTCGTCTTATGTGAGGGTACTGAACAGGTTTTCCGCCAAATCCTTTATAAAATCTTGCTACTTCAGGAATTTCAGAGCCTTCAAAATCAAACAACTTACTGCTTGCAGCATTTTTTTTAATTATTTCATTTATTAAAAAAAACATTGCCGATTTTTTTTTACCGAAATCGGACGAAGCATTAAATAAATTAATGCAAGTATTTTGTGATGATAATAAAAACAAGCTTGCCAACAAGTTGTTTTCACTATCTAAGACTTCATAAACTTGGCCGGTCTTATTTTTAACCGAAGCTGTTAATAATGAATCTAATAATTTATAATCACCTGACTGCAATTCAATTTGCTTTCCAATATTTGATTTAAACAAGCCAATTAAAGTTTTAACATTTCCGTTCTCTGCAAATCTCAATGATTCCTTTTCAGCTTTACGAATATTTCGTTTGGTGTTATCATTATATTCTGAAAATATTTCATGATAACTTCTATTTAAATCAATGTAATGGGTCAACTTTGCTTTGACGATAAAATCTTTCGCGTTCAGTCCACAAAATGTATTTAAATTAATTTCTATAAATTTAAATTTTTCAGGAATGGCATTCAAAAATTCCTCTAAAACCTCATTACTCACATTGTCTCCAAACAATCCTAATTGCTGGGTAAAGTATGGCTGAAACAAATAACTTATTCGCGCTTTAGTTCTGAAAGTAAGAGGAAAAATTTTTTTGTAATCATCGGAAATTAATGCATCCCATCCCGTACTAACAATATCCAGATACCAACTATAACAATAAGGCAAGTGGTTTTTGCAAGATTTAACACAATCATCCCATTTTATCTTATCAATATCTTTATGCCGTATATATTCTATTTTCATTCTTTGGCATACTCTATAAATTCTTCAAAACAATTATTCCATCCTTTCCATGGGGATTTCTTGCTGATTAAATCATTATGTGCAATGAAAATGAATGTTCCCTGAACCTTTTTAATTTCATCAGTAATTAATTTCAATTCTTCTAAAGCTGATTCTGGTGTAACTTTCAAATAATAATATAAAGTACTATCCATAGCCGCAAAAGGGAAAATTCTTAATGTTGTAGTATCATCTCTTGTCAAATCATAAAAATAAAATGGTGATGCAATACTTGCCCTGAATCCAATAACATTAGGATTTCCCAAAGAATAATCTTCCTGGATTCCCATTTCTACAAGATTACGATAAGTGTAAGGAAATTCTAATCGAAGAAAATGCTGACGACTTCTGATAATCTGTTTTCCTGAAATGGAATTTAATCGGGCAATTTCAGCTTCCAATTTCACAGGTTTTTCAAAAGATTTAAAGCTTGGATGTATTCCGATTAAAAATTTATCGGCTATATTTTTTATAGTTTTTCGCATTTGTTTGCTATTCCACGGATTGTTTTTATCCATAGAGCTATGATTTGCCATTAAGAAAAAATAGATAGGATAAATACGATGTTTAATACTGATTCGATATTGATCTTCAAATGTGTCGTAAGGGTCCTTCTCTTCTCCAGCTAAAATTCTTTTTCTTTCCTTTAAATAATTCCAATCTCTTCGGAAAATTGCTTTTAAAATTCCACCATACGCACGATACCAAGGAAGTTCACTGAATTTATATGCCTGATCTATATCGTAAGTAAGTATAAACTGATATTCTTTTGAGGAAAAAACTATTTCAGGAAATCGGTTTTTTATCAGGTTTTTTAAATGAATAGCATAGTGATTTACAACCGGCTTCTGATGAAAAGCTTTGAAATATGCGACTCCTTTTTCTATTCTAAACCGCCCATAATTATCTTCTTTAAATGGCAGATATTCTTCATATCTTGATACCAGAAAGAAAGCTGCAGCAAATGGATCGTAGGGTAAATCTGCCTCCTTCTTAGATGTAAAAAGTGTAACAATTCCTTCAAACTCGCCATATTCTGTGCGTTGAGTTTTTATATCGTTCTCAAATAAAATTGGATGCGCGGCAATAAACAACTCAGAACCTAATCGGTCTTTACTATAATTTAATTTAGGTCCTTGATACTGATAAAAACGGTCGGTACTGGTAGTAAATTCAAAATCAATTTCAAGCAACTCGCGGAGCAATAAATCTGCGATGTACTGCAAACGAGGAGTTACTTTAATTGTATAAATCAGAATCATAACAGAATCACAAAGCTATCAGTCTAAATAGAATTTCTGTTTTTTTAGAAACTTACTTTCTATTATCGAACATATTTTGTACCGATCATCCCCCGAGTTTTGTTTAATTGCTAGTAAAGTTTCGTAAATATTTTCAATTCCAATTTTATCGGCCCATTCAAATGGTCCAATTGGATAAGCTGTTCCCATTTTCATACCTGAATCAATGTCTTCTTTCATTGCTGTACCTTCTTCCATTGTAAAACAAGCTTCATTAATAATCATAAATAATATTCGAGGTGTTACCATTCCAATCGAATCCTTAATAATTTTAGTTTTCCAATTTAATGAGAGAAAAAGATTTTCCCAATTTGAAATTTCGTTTTGATCTATGAAAGATATTTCCTGTAAGGGCCTTGACAAAAAAGTTGGGAGAGCGTTAATTCCAGCAATTCTATCCGCTGATTTTTTTTTGTCTAATAATTGTTTCAATGATTTTTTCACTGCACATAAAAGAACAAATTTTCCGGATACTAAAACTGCATCACTAATTTCATTTCGATCATCAGCATTCAAATCAATAATTAAATCGAAAGTTGAAAAGTCAGATTCTGTTTCAAAATTTTCAAATTCAACAAGTATATTTTCTTCAGAAATAAGTGTTCTAAATTCTTTTAATCTTTTTTCTTCGCCGGCAACCGCTATTTTCATTTTCTAAATTAACAAGTGCAAAATTAATAATTAGCTATGCTTCTAATCAAAAATTTGTTTTCAGGATTTGTAATATACATTTTTTTTATTGCAAATATTGGTTGTTCAGAAAACAAGCATGCTTATATTTCGGAAAAACAAAATCAAGATTCAGCTATGCAAAAAATAATTATTCAAACTGATAAAGCCCCAGCACCAATTGGTCCGTATAGCCAGGCAGTAATGGTGGGTAACTTATTGTTCGTATCAGGTCAGGTAGCAATAATTCCAGAGTCCGGAAAGGTGCTTCAAGGTGATATTGCTGCAGAAACAAAACAAGTAATGAATAACATACATGCAATTCTTGTTCAGGCAGGAATGGGGTTTGAGAACATTGTGAAGACAAGCATCTTTTTAAAAAACATGGATGACTTTGCGAAAGTGAATGAAATTTATGGTTCAAATTTCAGTGGTGATTTTCCCGCCCGTGAAACAGTTCAGGTTTCAAGGCTACCTAAAGATGTGAATGTTGAAATATCAGTAATCGCAGCAAAGTAATTTTTATTTCGAGCGCCTTACCAGGTATACTCCAAACAATATTATTGCTAAAGCAAAAAAATCAATTAAGCCAATTGGCTCTCCATCGGCAACACCCCAGCCAAGCGCGACCAAAGGCATTAAATAGGTAACAGTACTTCCGAATAATGCTCCTGTTGTTTGTATTAAATAATTATACATAACTAAGGCAATTGATGTTCCGAATGCGCCAAGAATCATACAACTACTTAATGAATACAATGCTCCCTCCATATGCAATCTTTGCAAAAAATCAGTTGTCATTAACCAGGTGAAAGCAAACGGCCCCATGAATGCCATTGCAGTGGCAGTCATTAATACCGGACTGCAACCCTGCAAGTATTTTATAATGATATTATTACTTAAACCATATAGAAATGTGGCAATTATTATTAGAGTTGCATAAAACACATTTGAGTTTGCTCCGCTTTCATTATTAAATATTATTAACATCACTGAGCCTCCAAAACCAACTAAAATGCCTGTTACTTTTAATAAACTGGATTTCATTTTATAAAATATCATTCCAATGAACAATACAAATAATGGAGTGAGGGCATTTAATATTCCTGCAAGCGAACTGCTAACTTCTGTTTCTGCTTCTGTGAAAAGAAAGGCGGGGATCCCGCTTCCGGTTAAGCCCATTAAAATCATATAAACTACTTTTTTCTTTTCTACTTCTTTCAATCGAAACAATAAAAAAGGAAGCAAAACCAGACAGGCCGTAGTTAATCTGATTGCAGCAACCTGTCCGGAGGTAAATACAATTAATCCTTTCTTCATTAATATAAAACTGCTTCCCCAAATAAGCACAAGTACTATGTATATTATTAGATGGAACGGAGATAATTTTTTTGTCATTACCACAAAGATGACTAATGGGAAAAATTATATTGAATTAAAAACTAACACACGAATTTTTCCTTAACACCAATTTCACATTGAAGTAAACATCGCATAACAATTGGACTAGACTTTTGCGACATCAAAATGAAAAATCCAAATCAAAAAAAATGAAAAAACTTTCAACAAAATTAAAAGCAATTTTAATGATCGCCATTGTGACATTGATTGCATCAAAAAGTCAAGCAGCTGTAATAGTTGTACAATCAAATATTACTACTAATACTACTTGGTCAAGCAGTAATGTATACCAACTGAAAGGTTATGTTTATGTTACTAATAACGCAATTTTAACAATTGGTGCTGGCACTTTAATTGTTGGAGATAGTGTAACGAAAGGTTGTTTGATAGTTACAAGAGGTGCAAAATTGAATGCAATTGGTACCGCATGTAAACCCATTGTATTTACTTCATCAAAGTCGGTAAATAACCGAAATCGTGGTGATTGGGGTGGGATTATCCTACTTGGTTATGCAAGCATAAATCAATTAGGTGATACTGCACACATTGAAGGAATAACTACAAATCCGCTTACACTTTATGGAGGTGGGTTAAACCCAAATTGTGGTGGTGGAAATTGCCCGAATGATAATGATAATAGCGGAACACTTTCTTATGTAAGAATTGAATACCCAGGAATTGCATTGTCGCCAAATAGTGAAATCAACGGACTTACATGTGGAGGAGTTGGAAGCGGAACTACACTTGATCATATACAGATAAGCTATAGCAATGACGATGCTTATGAGTTTTTTGGAGGAACAGTAAATGCAAAACATCTTGTAGCTTTTCGTACGCTTGATGATGATTTTGACACAGATAATGGCTATCGTGGTAAACTTCAGTTCTTAGTTGGACTTCGTGATCCCAATGTGGCTGATATAAGTGGCTCCAATGGTTTTGAATCTGATAATGATGCTGCTGGTTCAACAAATTTGCCACAAACAAATCCGATTTTTTCAAATGTAACATGGCTTGCAGGAGCTGATACAACTAACAATGTGAATTTTAAAAGAAATGTACACATCCGTCGTAATTCAAAAATGAGAATTTATAACAGTATATTGATGGGAAACATCATTGGACTTTATATTGATGGTGCTGCAACTGAAGGTTCCATTTTATCAGATACTCTTTTAATCAACAATATCAATGCAAATAAATGGACGCCTAATTTTGTAATATCTACTCCTGTTGATGCAAATGTTAATTCCTTGTTGCTTTCAGCAAATGATTTTTACAATGGAAATGCAGGGGTTAAACTCAACAATCCATATCTATTAACAAATCCTGACTTTCAACCAATAGCAGGTTCTCCTGCAAATGGAACAAGCGAATTTAATCATGCAGGTTTAAATGATCCTTTCTTTACTGAAGTATCTTATCGTGGAGCTTTTGATGGAACAAATGACTGGACTGGTGATTGGGTAAACTGGAATCCAAATGCAACAAATTACTTTAACACTGGAAAAATTGATTATACACCAACTATTACTGCTGTAATTACAAAGAAAACATGTCCAAATTCTGGATCGGTAGATGTAACTGTTTCGAATGGTATTTCTCCATTTTCATATACCTGGAGTAATAATTCCACAACACAAGATATTTCAGGCTTAAATAACGGATCATATACTGTAACAGTTTCTGATGAAGGAAAAAATTGCAAAAAGACAAAGTCTTTCACTGTAGGAATTAATAAAGTATTATTTACAAGTTGCACACCTACAGCTTCAAGCATTACAGTTTTCTGGTCAAATAGTATTCAATCACAGGTAACCGGATACATTATAAGATACAAAAAGCATTCAGTAACAACTTGGGGTGCATGGACAACTATTGGTTTGGTTACAAGCCGCACCTTTACAGGATTACTCTCTAACACTCAATATGATTTCCAAATTGCTGGTAAATGCTCTTCAACAACTTATACTTCAAATTCAGCAATTTACAGTTGCAATACAAGCATTGTTCGTTTGGAAGAAACAGCTGTTTCTTCATCAGTAAATATTTATCCAAATCCGAGCACAGGAGATTTCAGAATTGAATTAGGAAATCTGAATAACAATAATGTAAATGTAAAAATCACCAATGTTGCAGGTCAGATTGTTTATACCGCTGAAAATGAAATTGTAGAAGGAAATGCACTTAATGTTCATTTGGAAAATGTTGCCGAAGGAATATACTTCGTTCAAATTACTGATGGAACTAATGTGTTCGTGAAACACCTGAATATTGTTAAGCCATAATTATTACTAATTCTAATGAAATGAGGGGCAGAAAATTCTGCTCCTCATTTCCATTTAAAATCCTAAAACAAAACCCATGAAACATTTCTCAAAATACTTTTTTGTAATGCTCTTTGTTTCATTACAAAGTCAAGCTCAGTCGTTCATTAGTCCTTCCAGTATAACTGCCGATTATTATTGGACCAGTTCAATAAAAGACACCTTTTCAACCGCTGGTGCAGTTTGGAATTCATCTGATTCTCTCAAGATATTTTATAATACTGATTCAACTATCAATGCAAGAATTTACTACATCAATGATGTTGATAGTGGTTGGACTGTAAATTTAACTGACGGTTACACATATGATAACCAGCAACGCGACACGCAACATGTATATTCTCAATGGGATCCATACAATATGAGTTGGCTAAATGTTTCAAAAGAATCAAAAACATATGATGTTAACAATAATCTCATTTCAACAAAAATTAGTAATTGGGATACTGCAGGTTTTTGGACGAACTCTAATTTGATTCTGAATGAATTCAATAGCTCAAACAAACTTACAAAAACGACCTATGTGAACTGGAATTCAGCCAGCCAAATATGGGATAGTGCTCAGCAATTTATTTTTACCTACAACGGAACCAATCAAAAAACAATAGAAACCGATTATAGTTGGGATGGAACAATGTGGGAGAAAACAAATAAATATTCATATGCTTATAACACAATGGGAAAAGATACTTTAATGACAGCCCAATACTGGAATGCAAACGCATGGAAAAACAGTTACAGAGATTCAATTGAATATGACTCAAATAACAACAGAGTTAAACTCACCCGTTTAGATTGGGATATCCCATCTCAATCTTTCAAATTAACCAGTGCAAAATCTGAATATACATTTAACGGTAACAATCAACTTACTCAGCGAATTGACTATAATGGTGATGGAGCAACTGCCTTTATACCGACTTTGTCTTATGATTACACATATGATTTAACTGGAAATAATAATTATCTGATACTTAAATTATACGATCAAAATCAGTCGCAATTTATTAATTACGATCGCTATTATTATGAATACACTTATGTAATCTCAGCAGTGGAAAATACTTCTGAAATTAAATCATCAGCATTCTTATTTCCTAATCCTGCAAATGATGTTTTAAAAATTCAATCTATTCAAGCACGGAATTCAGAAGGAATGATGATAGTATTTGATGTTAACAGTAAGATAGTTTCTTCAAAAACAATTAAGTTTAATGAAGGAAAAAATAATTTTGAATTAGATATAAATGAGTTTTCATCTGGGGTTTACTTTATTCAAATTATGAATACGGATAATCACTCAAAGTCATTAAACCGATTTATTAAGAATTAATATTCTATTTGCAAAACATTTGATGCCCCGATTAATTTAATCGGGGCATTTTTATTTACCGACTATTTTCTGCTTAACAATTCCGTAGCATAGACATAACATATCGGTAATATGGCTCATCGAACATCAAGCTACTTTCGTCCAAAAAATATGCGTAGTTTTTTTCTCCTGAATCTTATTGTAATTCAACTAATTTTCATTTCAAGTTCATTTTCTCAAAACGGTTCTGTTTCAGGTAGAATAACTGATGCCAATAATGCGGAACCACTTATTGGAGCTACTGTTGCAATATTGAATACTACTAATGGAACAATTACTGACTTCGATGGTAAATATTTAATAAGCGGATTAGCATCGGAAACCTATTCACTAAAAATTTCATATGTTGGATATGATTCAAAAGAAATTTCTGGAATAGAAATTAAAGCTGGACAAATAACAATCGCCGATATTTCACTATCCGAAAAAAAAGAAAACACGCTCACTGAAATTATTGTGAAGGGTGAATTTAAGAAGGAGAATATTCAAAGTATGTTAACCATTCGGAAAAACAGTGCTGTAGTTTCTGATGCAATAAGTGCTGATATGATTAAAAAATCGCCTGATAAAAACACCAGCGAAGTATTAAAGCGGGTGAGTGGAATAACCATTCAGGAAAACAAATTTGTAGTGGTGCGAGGCATGAACGACCGATACAACGAAGCAATGCTCAACAATGCCATTCTACCGAGTACGGAACCCGACCGAAAAACTTTTTCGTTCGATATTTTTCCTTCTGGTGTTGTAGATAATATCACCATTGTTAAAAGCGCCACGCCCGATTTACCCGGCAATTTCTCTGGCGGATTAATTCAGATTAACACTAAAGATATTCCCGACGAAAATTTTATTTCAATTAAAATCGGAGCAGGATATAATTCACTCACCAAATTCAATAATTATTTTTCCTATCAAGGTGGAAAAAATGATTGGCTTGGGTTGGATGATGGAATCAGAAATCTTCCTTCCGGTTTTCCTACCACCGAAGAATACATAAAAATGAACAGTACCGATAAATTATCATGGGCAAAAAAAATTCCAAACACATGGGGAATTCTGGTTGATAGTTCCATTGCATCGAACAAAAACATGCAGGCTGTTGGTGGCTTTGCTTTGCGAAAAACAAAAACCACAAAGTTCGGAGGCATCATCGGAGTCACCTATAATTCATCGTATCGATTCACTTCATTTCAGCGAGCCGATTACGGGGCACTAATTACAGATACTGTTTATAATTACATGGATAGCGCCTACTCGCAAAACATTCTATCAAGTGCACTCGCCAATTTTACATGTAAGCTCAATGGCAACAATAAAATTTTCTTCAACAACATATATTCTATCAACTCAAATAATCAAACTGTATTGCGTACAGGCCCTAATCAAGCAGGTGGAATTTTAGTGAAAGCCAATTCATTTTATTTTTCAACAAATCAAATTTTGAATTCACAGTTCGGTGGCGATCATTATTTACAGAAAATAAAACTGCGAATAAAATGGCTCGCCTATAAAACATCATTCAAGCGCGATGAACCCGACTATCGTCGTAACACTTATTTTACCTCCGATGAATTCACACCCTATTCTGCACAAGTAACTTACGGTACCAGTACCGCAACCGGTAGTGGAGTTCGATACTATGCCACTGTCACTGATGATACTTATGGCGGCAATCTCGATTTAAATTTTTCATTTCAACTATTCAAACTTTCACAGTCGTTAAAAGTCGGGGCCGCTTATTTCAATGATGTACGAAATCGCGATGCACGCATATTTACTACTGCAGTTGCCAACTCCGATAATTTTAATTCCAGTCTTGTATTCAATGGGCAGGATACCATTTACGCGCCCGAAAATTACGATTTGCAAACCGGATTTATACAGATAGAAGATAACACACCAACCAATCATTATGATGGAAGCAACACCAATACCGCTGGCTACATAATGCTTGACAATAAGTTTGCAAAACCAATTCGTTTTGTGTGGGGATTGCGCGTCGAGAATTTTCAGAACATTATTAACACCTACGATGTAATTACCAATGAACCATACCTGCGCGACACTACTTACCTTGATTTGCTTCCATCTGCTAATCTCATTCTTTCTGTTTTTAAAAATGCAAATGTGCGATTGAGCTTCAGCAGGGCCGTTGCACGACCTCAGTTTCGCGAACTGGCCAATCAGCTGTTTTATGATTTTCTGTTGAACACCACTTTCAATGGCAACCCCAATCTAGTCGAAACCCACATTAACAATTACGAATGGCGGTGGGAACACTATTTTAAAAACGCGCAATACTACTCAGCCAGTTTGTTTTACAAAACATTCGAAAACCCAATTGAACAAACCCTCTCAACATCAGGAGGCGATTCGCGCACCGTGCAGTTTGTGAATGTGGCACGCGCCACTAACATCGGAGTCGAACTCGAAGCGCGCAAAAACTTTGCATTCATCGCCAAGCCACTTGAACATTTAGTGGCGTATGCAAATGTGTCCGTTATTCAATCAAAAGTTTATTCGCTCGGTGCCACTTCCGATACATCTGCCAACCGACCGTTGCAGGGGCAGTCGCCATACATTGTTAACACCTCGCTACAGTACACCGAACCCAAA
Organism: Chitinophagaceae bacterium; assembly: GCA_947469485.1. Lineage (GTDB taxonomy): Bacteria > Bacteroidota > Bacteroidia > Chitinophagales > UBA10324 > UBA10324. Next base: position 20,626 of record CANIPU010000001.1, read on the forward strand.
ACTCATTTTGGTTTCTCGGCTTTGTACAATGTAATTGGTAAAAGAATTTTCTTAGTTGGCTCTGCTGCCGAAGAACCAATTTGGGAACAAACGCATCCCACACTCGATTTAAAACTGAGTAAAACATTTTTAAAAGACGGCCTCATCGAACTCACATGGAGTGATATCCTTCACCGCAACGATTACCAGTTCTGGGATTTGAATCAAAATAATATTTTCGATAACAACTCTGATGACCGCATGATACAATCACAAAATTTCGGATATAATCTTTCGCTCGCGGTGAGTTTTAAATTTTGATACCCTAAATTAGTAGTAACAACTGATAAAACAATAATTAGGAAAAATAAAAAAAGTCCTGAATCTCCCGACTCAGGACTTACCTAAAACAACAACCTGTAAGTTCTGCTTACTTAGGATGCGTCTTGAGTGCGAAATAACTAGCCTAATGTTAACAATACTTTACTCCAGTATTAATTAATGATGAAGACGCTTTTACTATGCATCATTGTAAGTTTATAGTTTTCTTTTAACTTATTCCTTTATACAAAAAAAGTAAGGCACTCTTCAAATTCATATAACATTATTAAATCGTTACCAAATTGTTAAACTTAACATTTACTTAACATTGGATTCATATACCCATAACATTATAACTGAATTTTTGCATCACCTTAAACAACAAAAAATTATGCGAATTAAATTACTCAGCCTTTTATCAGTAATGGTGCTTTCCTTAACAATAGCAAAAGCACAAACAGAAAACCCGCTTGACACATTAACAAACCGTGTAAATATTATGAACGGTGATTTAGATGTATTGAAACGGTTAAAAGTAACCGGATACATGCAACCTCAGTATCAGGTTGCTGACTCATCGGGTGTTGGTTCGTTTGCAGGCGGCGATTTTGGATCTGGCCTCAACAAACGATTTGCTTTGCGCCGCGGCCGTGTAAAGTTTACTTATGATTTCAGCAATACACAATTTGTTGTGCAATTAGACGGAACAGAAAAAGGTGTTTCTTTTACAGATGTATATGGAAAATATACTGAGCCTTGGTTAAATGCATTCTCTATACAAGCCGGAATCTTCAACCGTCCATGGGGATATGAAATCGCTACCAGCAGTAGCATGCGTGAATCACCTGAACGCGCAAGATGGTCACAAACTTTATTTCCCGGAGAAAGAGATTTGGGTGTTATGGCAGGTTTTCAAATGCCTAAAACAAGCAAGTGGAATTTCCTTTCTTTAAATGTTGCTATGGTAAATGGTACAGGAAGATCCGCCAGTGATTTTGATTACCAAAAAGATTTGATTGCACACCTCGGTCTTTCAAAAAATATAGCTAAAGAAAAAATAAAACTTGGATTAGGTGCTTCTTACTATAATGGAGGAGTTCGTCAGTTCACGAAATATGTTTATTCATACGGCACTAATTCCAGCGGAGTGAAAACATATGTTGTGGATAGTGCTTCAACCAATAAGGATGGTATTGCAGGTCGCTCATACATTGGAGCTGATTTACAATTTGTTTACGAATCTCCAATAGGTACTACTACCCTTCGTGGTGAATTTATTCAAGGGCAACAACCTGTTCCGGGAAACAGTAATTCAGCGAGTCCGAGCACAGTTACACCAACAACAACACCCACCACTTATCCTGATACCTACATAAGAAATGTGCAGGGTTTTGTTGCCTACTTTGTTCAAAACATAAAAGCTATTAAGAGTGGAATTGTGGTGAAGTACGATATGTATGATCCGAATACTGATGTATCAACATCTGACATTGGTGTTTCAGGAAGCAAACTGACCAAAGCTGATATTGCCTATACCACACTTGGGTTTGGATATTTATTCTACATCAATGCAAATACTAAGTTGTGTTTGTACCGCGACTTAGTAACTAACGAATCAACAAAGCTTACTGGCTGGTCACAGGATTTACAGGATAATGTGTGGACTTTCCGTTTGCAATTCAAATTTTAAATTGACACTTAACAATTTCATAACACTGAACAAAAACTCAGGCACTTCAATTGCCTATCATAAAACATAAAATAACAATCATGACAAAAAGAATTTTATCAATCGTTTTAATCTTTTCTTTATCTCTTCACATTGCAACCGCACAGAAGATAAAAGGAAGTGACACTTGCCTTCCGCTGGTACAGAAAGAAGCTGAAGCTTTTAAAAAGAAATTTCCTACCAGCTCTATCACTATTACCGGTGGAGGAAGTGGCGTAGGTATAGCTGCATTGATGGACGGTTCATGCGACCTTAGTATGAGTTCCCGCAAATTAAAAATGGATGAAAAACTAAAATTGCAGGATGCTGGCAAATCATACAAAGAAGTAATTATGGCAAATGATGCATTATCAGTTATTGTAAATCCGGCAAACAAAGTTACCCAACTTACCCGTGTTCAGATAGAAGGTATTTATACCGGAAAAATTAAAAACTGGAAAGAAGTAGGTGGTGATGATTTAGCAATTGTTGTTTATAGCCGCGAATCAAGTTCCGGTACTTATGAATTCTTCAAAGAAAAAGTTTTGATGAATAAGAATTATGCTTCAACCTGTTTAAACATGCCTGCAACCGGAGCAATTGTTCAAAGTGTTAGTCAAACAAAGGGTGCAATTGGTTATGTTGGATTAGCGTATATGGAAGGCGATGTAAAAGCTATTGCAATTTCTTTTGATGGAAAAACTTTTGTTAAACCTTCAATGGAAACAGCAATCAATAAAACTTATCCTATTGTTCGACCATTGTTTTTCTACTACAATGTAACTAAAGAAAAAACTGTAAAACCATTTATTGATTACATACTTTCTGCAGAAGGACAAGCTATTGTTAAGCAGATAGGCTATGTACCGCTTGCAGCTAAATAAATTTTAAGAATAAGGTTAGTATTAATGTTAAAGAAAAGGCTGGCACAAATGTGTCAGCCTTTTCTTTTTAATATTTAACTGAAATCAAAAACCGAAATTTTCCAGTATCCGAAAATTTATTCCTTTACAAAGCTCTTTCTGAAAACCTTTCCTTCGGTTGTACCTTCCAAAAAATATATTCCTTCAGGAATATCAGAAATACGAATAAAATTATTCCGTTCACTATCGTTTGAAAAAACCTTAATAGTTCGTCCATTCAAATCAAAAATTTTTATTGATGAAAATGTATTAAAGCCTTCAATATAAATTCTATCAGATGAAGGATTCGGAAATAGCATATCTGATATAGATTGAGGTTCCAAAATTGCCGATGGTTCTTCAAGTGATAATAAATCAACCCAAAACTTATTTCCCTGATGATTGCAAGCTGTAATATTTATCGTTGCTGAATTGACTATAGAAGTTGTGTTTGAAATAGTAACAGCAATGATTGTCCAGTTTGAAATAGAAGTACTAATTAAATATTCACCACTATCTACTGCAAGAGAATTATTGAACAAAGTAATTTTTATTAGTGCCGAATCAGGTGTTTGAAAATCGCTTTTAAAATATCCTTTCAACTGAAAGGGGTGATTAGGAATTGGGAAATTACTTCCAATACTTCCCTGTATTCCAATAATATTTGTAATCAATGTTGAATAATTTCCGGAATACACATTTATCGAATCCTTAAAAACATTTGATGGCACCAGATCACCATTAGATGTATACCAGTCATTTGGGTTTTCGCCACCTAACCCCATATTATTCCAAAGTTCGAAATCATTGTTTGGAATCTGTGCGAGAACAAAAGTGCCAGGCATAAATGAAATAAAAATCAGGAGAGTGATGTTGAGTAAGTTTTTCTTCATATAAGCATGACTTTAAAATTGAATTAAATGCTGCATTTCAAAATAAATCTGATTTAAATAACACTTTCTTAACACTCTTAACAATTATTTAACATTGAATTACCTTATGAATACTTGAATAAATTTATGTAAGGATAAATTTGCATGAGTGAAAAAAATTATTTCCTACATTATTAACAGAATTATTACCGCCTTGCTATATATAAGCGGTTCTATCACAAGTATCATTGTAATTCTTATAGTAATTTTTTTATTCAGTGAAGGTGCAGGAATGTTTGGTCAGGAACCTACTGAAAAAGGGTTCATACTGGCTGTAAACAAAACCAATAAAGTCAGTCATCTTTCAGCTGAGCAAACCAAACTAATATTTGATGGCGAAATAACCAATTGGCAAAAAGTTGGTGGTAAAAACGATAGTATTATTCTTTTCAGAATGGATAACATCACTGATTATTTTACTGAAGAACAAATCGGGGAAAACTTTGAACATTTACCTGCTTGTATTAGTAAGGTAGTTGACAGCATTCCAGGGATAATTGCATTTGTAGGTAAAACCTACACCGATAAAAATTTTGCTGGAAAAGAATTAAAAGTAGATAAGTTAACAGTTAGAGATTTCTTATTCGGACAACTATGGTTTCCAACAGCTCACCCGGTTGCTGTATTCGGAGCCCTACCATTATTACTTGGTACATTTTGGGTTAGCATTTTTGCAATTCTTTTTGCTTTGCCCCTTGGATTAGCTACTGCAATTTATATTGCTGAAGTTGCGAATCCTGTTGTAAGGAATATTTTAAAACCTGTTATTGAATTACTTGCAGGTATTCCATCTGTTGTTTATGGATTTTTTGGGTTGGTGGTAGTTGTTCCTTTCATACAAAGTGTATTTAATTTACCGGTTGGCGAAACAGCTTTTGCCGGAAGCATTATACTTGGTATCATGGCTCTTCCTACTATCATTACTATTTCAGAAGATGCTATTCGAACAACTCCAAGAAGCATGAAAGAAGCGAGTCTTGCACTTGGTGCAAATCACTGGCAAACAATTTTCAGAGTTATTCTTCCTTATTCTTCTTCAGGAATTACTGCAGGTGCAATACTTGGAATAGGTCGTGCTATCGGAGAAACAATGGCAGTACTCATGGTTACTGGTAATGCCGCAGTAATGCCGCATACCTTACTTGAACCTGTCAGAACAATACCGGCAACCATTGCCGCCGAATTGGGTGAAGCGCCTCAAGGCGGTTTGCATTACGAGTCACTGTTTATATTAGGCTGTGTGTTGTTTTTAATTACAATGCTTGTGAATCTTGCCGTTGAATTTATTTCACGCCGTAACAAAAGAGTTGCATCATAACATGAACAAAAGAATAAAACAACAAATAGCATTCTGGACTTTGCGCATTATGAGTTCAATTGTTGTACTATTTCTTGTTTTAATTCTTGGTTTCATTATTTCAAAAGGCATTGGAGTTATTAACTGGAAATTTTTAACAACCATGCCTGAAGATGGAATGACCAAGGGCGGAATTTATCCTGCTATAATTGGAACATTTTGTTTAGTTGGAGGCAGTATGTTGTTCGCATTTCCAATTGGTGTGATGAGCGGAATTTTTATTCACGAATATGCTCCTAATGGTTTCTTCAAAAATTTTGTGCAACTGATGACCAACAACCTTGCGGGTGTTCCATCAATTGTTTTCGGTTTATTCGGTATGTCACTGTTTGTAAATAAACTAGAATTTGGTGATTCAATACTGGCAGGTTCACTAACCCTTGGCTTATTGGTATTGCCGGTTGTTATTCGAACGACAGAAGAAGCTTTAAAATCTGTTAACGATTCGTTTAGATTAGCCAGTTACGGACTTGGGGCAAACAAACTGCAAACTATCTGGAGAGTTGTATTGCCAATTGCAACTCCGAATATCATTACAGGTTTAATTCTGTCAATTGGCAGAGTGAGCGGCGAAACAGCACCAATATTGTTTACAGTTGCGGCTTATTATTTACCTACACTACCTGATTCTATGTACGATCAGGTAATGGCACTTCCATATCACCTTTATGTACTGAGCACAAGTGGAACAAATATTAAAGAATCTCGAGACATGGCCTATGGTACTGCATTGGTTTTAGTCTTGATTGTTTTAATTGCCAACCTTGTTGCAAATGCTATCAGAAGATTTTTAAGTAAAAAAGTGAAAATGAATTGAGATGTATAAAATTGAATCGAAAAATATAAATCTTTTTTATGGCGATCATCATGCATTGAAGAACATCAATCTTCAGATGAAAGCCAATACAGTTACAGCGCTTATTGGACCGAGCGGATGTGGCAAATCAACTTATTTGCGTCTTCTTAACAGAATGAACGATCTGATTGAGAATGTTCGGATTGAAGGGACGGTAATGATTGACAACAAAGACATTTATGCAAGAGGTATTAAAATTGATGAACTAAGAAAAAAAGTTGGAATGGTTTTCCAAAAACCAAATCCATTTCCAAAAACTATTTTCGAAAATGTAGCATACGGTTTAAGGGTAAATGGAATAAGTAATAAAAGTTATATAGAAGAAAGAGTTACACGGTCATTGCAAAATGCTGCACTGTGGGAAGAAGTAAAAGACAAATTAAAGAAAAGCGCATTTGAGCTTTCAGGTGGCCAGCAACAAAGATTGTGTATAGCGCGTGCATTAGCCATTGAACCTTCAATTGTTTTGATGGATGAACCTGCATCGGCCCTTGACCCTATCAGTACTGCTAAAATTGAAGAACTGATTTATGAATTAAAAGATAAGTATACCATAGTAATTGTTACACATAACATGCAACAAGCTGCCAGGGTCAGCGACAGAACTGCATTTTTTTATATTGGTGAATTAATTGAATTTAATGACACCAAAGAAATCTTTACTAATCCACAAAATCAAAGAACACAGAATTATATAACCGGCCGATTTGGATGATATGATTGCATTCAATTCATTTTACCAATAAAATTGAACTAACACTATGACACATTTAGATGTAGAAATAAAACAGCTTCGGGAAGACATTAAGGAAATGATGAATCTAACCTTAGGTCAGATTAGCAAGGTGAAAAATGCATTTTTGTTATTGGATAAAGATCTTGCCCGCGAAATTGTTTTTTACGAGCGCCGGATTAATTCACTCGAATTAAAAATTGACCGTGATTGCGAAAACATACTTGCATTATTAAACCCTGTTGCAATTGATTTGCGCTTTGTTCTCGCTTCATTGAAAATAAATTCATCACTTGAACGAATTGCCGATAATGCTGAAGGGATGGCCAATTATGTAAATGAAATTAAAAACCCTTTTTCAGAAGAGTTAATTAAAAATATTGGACTTGTTGAAATGTTTAATGTTGCTGAGCAGATGCTAAGTGTTGTTTGCATAGCTTTCGAAACTGAAGACACTGCGATAGCCCATAGCGTTTTTCAAAAAGATGAAAAGCTCAATGAATTAAACATGAAAGCCGCTTTAGTCACTGAATTATTTATAAAATCTAATCTCGAAAAAACTCACGAATCGTTGTTTGTTCTTTCAGCGGTTCGTAAACTTGAAAGAGTTGGTGACATTGCAAAAAACATTGCCGAAGAAATTATATTTTATATTGAAGCAAAAGTTTTAAAACACAAAAAAGATTAAAATTTCTTTCATTTACATTTGAATTTCTGAAAGAAATTTTTTGGCTTGTCAAATATTGCAATCAACACAACACAGAATGTAACCATTGAATACGAACTGGCATCGGTGCGCGAACGCATAATTGCCTTTTTGATGGATTATTTCATTCTAATAATCAGCATTGTTTTTCTTATTTTTTTATATTCTTCAATCACTGGAGATCCTAATACAGATTACTTCATCTATTTTGTTATTGTACCGTTTTATGTTTTTTATTCACTTACATCTGAAATTATTGGCAATGGACAATCATTGGGTAAAAAAGCATTTGGAATAAAAATCATTAAACTTAACGGTAAGGAACCAACAACAAGTGATTATATAATGCGGTGGGCATTCAGGTTAATTGATATTTATGTTTCCTTAGGTATGGTAGCCAGTTCATTAATCAGTTCAGGTAATAAGGGGCAACGACTTGGTGATTTGATTGCGAATACTACGATTATTAGATTAAGACCTTCCCGCACTGTTTCTCTTCGAGAAATTCTGTCAATTAAAACTCTTTTAGAATACAAACCCGTTTATGTAAATGTGCGGTTGATGAAAGAAGAAGAAATGATTTTAATAAAACAGGTTATTGATCGATTCGTTAAATACAAGAATAAAGTTCATAAACAAGCTTTAGATAGAATTGCAATAGCAACTGCTCGAAAATTATCAATTGAAGAGCCTAAAGACAAGCTTGAATTCCTTAAGACTATATTAAAAGACTTTGTTGTATTGAGCAGGTAATTAAATACTTATTGAAAAAAAATCTATTATAAATAAATAAATTAAACCTACTAAATATTAGCTATGATTTTAGCAGCAACAGCGGCCAGTTCATCCTGCGAAGGCTTCAGTTTAGGCCGGGTGAAATTGATATCGTCCACTGTGTTAAGCGGAACCAGGTGAACATGAGCATGAGGCACTTCAAGACCAATAACAGCCACACCAATGCGCAGGCAAGGAACTGCTTTCTCAATTGCAGGTGCAATTTGTTTGGCAAACAACATTAAGCCTGCAAGTGTTTTATCATCGAGCGAAAAAATATAATCCACTTCCTTTTTCGGAATCACCAGTGTGTGCCCCATAGCAAGTGGCATAATATCCAGAAAGGCAATAAACTCTTCCGTTTCGGCTATTTTGTGACAAGGTATATCACCTGCTATTATTTTAGAAAAAATGGTCATGAAATAATTGCAGGTTCGTGGTTTCGGGTTTCGGGTTCTTGTATTTACTAACTACTTGTATTTACACGCAGCTTACTTGCTACTTACTTGCTGCTTACTTATTAAAAAGTTATTTCAATAATTTCCATTTTCATTTTACCGTTCGGAACGGTAATCTCCACCACTTCGCCCACAATCTTTCCAAGTAAACCCTGACCGATTGGCGAGCCAACCGAAATTTTCCCGATTTTAATATCTGCTTCCTTTTCGGAAACCAGCGTAAAATGATGATGTGATTTTGTGCCTATATTTTTCACTTTCACTTTTGAAAGAATCATTACCTTGCTGTTATCCATTTTACTTACATCAATCAGCTTGGAATTAGCAAGCGTGGTTTCCAACTGATTTATCTTCATCTCCAGCATTCCCTGCGCATCCTTGGCAGCATCATATTCAGCATTTTCTGAAAGATCACCTTTATCCCTCGCATCAGAAATAGCTTTAGAAATTTCAGCACGCCCCTTTGTTCTTAATTCTATAATTTCTTTTTTCAGTTTGTCAAGACCTTCCTGAGTAAAATAGTGTGTTTCCGACATTTTGTTTGGTTATTGATTAAAAAAAAGAAAACGCTTCAGTTTTATCTGAAGCGTTTGATTGCTTTTTATGTTGGTACAAATTTACAAATTAATTCGAGCCCCCAAAGTATGGGTTCCGCCCCAAGGGTTTGAAGCGCGATAAGAATAATCAAGACCAATAGTTGGCCCGTTCTTTTTCATTGGCAATTCAAAAGTAAATCCTGCGGCCAAGCCTGTATATGCATTCGTACGGGTGGTTTCGTCGAGCAAACCAGCCTCGTAGTTGTAACCAACACGAACCATGAACTGATCTAACAACGAATACTCCAATCCGGCGCCAATATTATCACGCTGAAATGAGTGTGATGTAAAGTTAGCGGCAACTGTTAAACGATGAGTTGATTTTACAGTATCACCTTCAATTCTCTTTCCGAAATGTATATCGTATGATGCTCCGATGTTTAACAAAGAAGGCAACTCAAATTGCTGTGACCTTTGCGAAACAGTTAACTGATAATCACCTTCAGCAGCGTTGCCTTTATATGAAAGAGCATCTCCCTGAAATTTAAGAGGAGTTCCTATGTTGCGAAGTGAAATTCCAAATTTAACACGGTCTTCATATTTTTTATCGCCGGTTTTATACTGAACACCTGCGTCAAATGAAAGTCCAGCAGCTTTTGCATCAGCAATGCTTTCAGTAATGGTTCGAACCACAATACCACCGAAAATACTATTCGAAAAACTCTTAGCGTAAGCGAGTCCCAGGTTCAAAAACTGAGGATGAAAATTTCCCAATCCGCCTTCCGGAAGATTTACAGTAGTAACCATAATATCTCCGAAACTCATTGCCATTAAATCAATGCCTAACACTCCACCAGATTTTCCCAATGCCTGACTGAAACCAAAAGCATTAATGTTAATTCCGGTTCCTTTTAAATAAATAGAATGTGCAAATAGCACTTCTGTTTTCTGAGTGAAAGCCAAACCTGCAACATTCAGATTCATTGACTCTAATCCACGAACACTGCCGGTATTTAAACCATGCCAGCCACTGCTTCTCGCCCATGGGTTTATTAGCAATTCGTACGCACCTGCCTGTCCTGCGCGATCTTTATTCCCAGCATATGCCGAAAGCATACTAACCAATAAAGTCAAAGTTAAAATCGATATTTTTTTCATTTCCTTTTTTTTGGATTTGATTAATGTTAAATTTTAGAAGCTGTCGAAATCTGCTGGTCGCATGATGCCAAACCACTTTAATGTTTTTTCACCTAATTCGCCTGCATTAATGTGAACTATATAAACACCACTAGAAACAGGTACTCCCACATTGTTTTTTAAATCCCAGTCTAAAGAAGTAATTGTCGCATCGTCGCGTTCAAATCTGCGAATTAGAATTCCATCAATACTGAATATTGAAATGGTACACTTCTGAGGAAGGTTGGTAATCTTTACACGATTATCGGTCTGACTGCTTTCATATCCGCTATAAGCGTAGTATGGATTAGGAACTATGTTAATTGTATCTAAAGCATTTTTAGCGGTAGTTGCATCACCCTTAATTGCTGCAAGGTCTTTTGTGTTAAAAGTATATCTTGGATATCCTCCGTTTGTTTCACCATTACCTGTATGGAAAAGAGAGTATGACTTATTAACCCATATAAAGATGGTGGTTTCAGTTGGAATTAATCCTTCTGCAAAAGATTTGAGTTTAAAGCCGGGAGCAAGCAATGGCATACTAACCCATGAAATTTTCTTATAAGTATTTGTCGCAACAATCGGATTTAAATCACCTTGTGAATTAAGGGCGAGGTTATCACGGAAATAAGCATCTTCATCATAACGGGTCTTAGCAATATAGATGTAATGACGACCTCCCAATGAAATCTCTCCGGTTGATGAGAAATAATTAGAAGTCGGATTCCAAATCATATCAGCACCATTTTCTCCGATGTTTCTTGAATCTTCAGAGAACATAATGTTAAGTCTCATTCCGGTTTCAAGATCAATTGCGTAACCCGGGAAATACGAATATCCTTTAGAAAACGGATCAGTTGCGCTTATTGTTTGGTATGTGCCATCTAAATTTAAAGATCCATGATTACGAATACTCATTTTTGGAGCAAGACCTTCAGCCAAAGTTTTTTCAGGTTGAGCTTCCAAAACAAGGCAGTGGGTCCACTTTGTTTTATCTGAAGTAAACACAATTTTAACACTTGGTAAACTATCAAGTCTGTTTTGAATACGGGTTGAAGAGTTAGCCCAAATTGGTCCCCAGTCAGCATCCTGAGAACAAAGTCGGTATGGAGCCCAGGTTCTGTCAACAATGTTTTCAAAAAACTGGTTGTCATCGTCGCCAACATAATCCGGATGCTCTGCATTTGTAGTATTAAATGTTCCGGCACGAATCCAGTTTAAATCATCTTCTCCTTCCTGATCAGGCACACCACTTAACCAGGTTGTTTGCGGTTCTTCAAATGTTATTGAAGACTCAATGAATCCATTATTATCACTTGTGTTATTACTACCCGGATTTCTAACTTGTTTTACATAAACTGACAATCCCCAATCAGGAATCATTTGTTCATTGGCAACATTAATTGTTGTATCACTATAAATAACATCTCCGTTTGTAAGATCAGTTAATTTCCAATAGGTGCTTGTGTCTTTCATAATGTTTGCAGAAGAAACAGAATCAATAAGAGTCAATTCAAAATCAAAAGCAGGAACATTTTTAGGATCAATAACTTTAACTCCAACAGGACCGCTACCGCCAATGTATTCAACACGGGCATCAAATCCGTTTGCTAAAATATTTGCTATTGAATTCTCAGTTATATCAAGTTTCAATCCTCCGTTTCCTCTACCTTCTTCACGAATAATCTGAGGGCCATCTCCGTATTCAGAATTTGTAATTAATCCATTGTATTCAGGTGATGGAATGTGTGGAATTGCAGTATAAATTTTTGTGTTCTTTCTACCTTGTAAATATTTTGTTTTTTGATTTGCAGAACCATTATAAGCATATGATACAACCATGTAAAAATATTTCTTATGGTTTACCAATCGTTTGTCGCCACTGGCAAAAGCATCATTTACAAATTCGAAGGAATGCTGAACACCTAAATTTGCACCATCTACTTTTAAGGTTGGCACATCAGTTTCTAATGTTGGATCGTAAGTAAAATTTACAATTTTGGTAACACCGTCTTTAATATCACATTGAGCTACTAAACGGGATTTTGATGGATCACCCAATTCCTGAGCACTTACCTGAGTATTTAATAACTGGAATACCTGATATCCCTGAAATGCGTAGATTGAATCAGGATCACCGACAGCAACCAGTATTGGGTCAGAATCTTTGTACTTTTCAATGTCCTTACTAAAAGTATTAATCAAATTGAAAATTAAAGTTTTATCCAACTCAACAATCTTTACATCAGGCGCTTTTGGTCCATCAAGAATTTTAAAATTTGAATCGAATAATGCCTGTGCTTTATCATCAGCTGTTTGTAATAAATTAAAACTTGGGCATGGATAAGTTCCAACAGGTGGTCGAACCCACACAACGCCAATAATTATTTCGTTGCTTGCGCCTGGTAAAAGTTTAAATGCACCAGATGATTGAACAAAACGACGATCTGCTGCTGTGTTATTCTCTGCGCATTCTGACCATCCGCTTGGATCATTTGGTACACCAGGGAATACATACTTGGTTGGCACTGATCCGCCATATGCATTTCCACCCTCAGTATATGGGGTTCCATCTTTCCATGAACCAGACAGATATCCATAGAAATGAGAAGCATTTTCAGGATTTCCTCTTACTGTAAAGTCATTGTCATAATATAAAAAGGACGACATACCGAGTTCATCTCCATTTTCATCTAAAGGTCCTTTGAAATAATCAATTCCTAATAACGGTGGTTGGTCTCCGTAACCAACCGGGCATGGCTGATCATTTGCATCAGAATTATAAATTATTCCTAATCCTCTTGAAGTATCGCAACCAATATAATCATCAGTATAACATCCTAAATCAGGATCGGCCCATTGCCCCATATATACCGAATCAAGTGTTGTTGTCGCTTTATTTAATAGAACATACTTATAGAATGTCATATTGTCGATTTCATCGGTTGTCTTAAATGCAAATGCAAGTGTTTGAATTTCCATTCCAATTGCCTGCCCTCCTGTTTCAGTATGAATATTTCCTTTATCATTATAAACCCACCAGATCATTTGGTCAGCATAGTTCTGAAATGATGAATTGATAACAGGAAAATCACCATAAACAGGATCATATTCACCGTTGTTATCATAATCGAAAAACGGAGCAAGATCTCTGTTTCCAACTAGTTGATTGTTTGGGTTATTCTTAGCTGGCCAATCTAAAATATTTGACGGAATGCTACTCGGATCCCAAGTGGAAACTCCCGGAATTGTAAAATGAGTTCTGAACTCATCAATTTCAGAACCTAAAACCTGCCATTGTCTGTCAAAATCAGTACAGGTTGTTTGATCAACCTCTCCATTTGCATCAAGAGGTCCCGGAAAAAAATCATTCCCCGATTGACGGTAAGTTGCAGCAGCAACCTTTAATTGCCCTCCTAAATCAATTCCTCCAATCCAAACAGCACCTGCAAATAATGAACTTACTCTAGGGTCGGTACTTCCGACAGGAACTTTTGGAACCTCATATTTTGCGTCATCATTCAAGTCCCACCACATATCACCTCCATTCATCAATCTTGCACGAACATTATTAATGTTCATGTCAATTTGAGAGGTAGCTGGTTTACAATCCCCGGCTTCAATTTTATGAGATTGCTCAAGTTTTTGAGGCAGCCCTATGTTTTTGTATGCGCTTGAAGTTGTTGCAATTGCAATGAATACTGTTGCAAGAGCTAGCGATGAAGTAAATTTTTTCATAAACATTATTTCTTTTTCTTAATTAGAAATCAAATGATAAACCACAACGAATTCTACGAGGTAGAGTGTAATTGCCCGGATTATTTATTCTTATTGAGTACTGATCTAAAAATGCTTCCTGATTTAATTGTGTTTCTAACGATTGCTGGCCAATAGCTGAAGATAAATAACCATCATCATCAGGATTTCCCGTATAAGGATAAACGCTTAGTACATTCTTAGTATTCAAAGCATTTTCAATAAGTATATAACCATTTATATAAAACGGATTATTATCATTTCCAGCTTTTCCAATTCTGAAATCTTTATCAATTTTCAAATCAATTCTGAAAGTCCATGGCAATCGAGCACCATTCAATGTTCCTTTTAAAGTTGATTGAGTTGCAACTCCGGAAAGTCCTGCAGGTGTTGCATTACTCTGGCGAGTATATGGTGTACCTGATCCACCTGTGAAAATTACATCAAGACCTGAGTTTGCTAAAATCGGAGTATTATTTTTTCCAACTATAGGACCATTGTATTTATCACCCTCTCCATAGCGATAATCAAATGTGGTTGAAATAGTGTGTCTTTGATCATAGTTTAATGGGGTAATTGTTTTTAAACTTGGATTTGTTTCATTTATTAAACCACCGGAAGAACTTTGGTCAGAACCTGTTCCATCAGCAAACTGCAAAGTGTAATTTACTTCCATGCGTATATTGTTAGTACGACGCATTTCATAGGAAACCAAAAATGATTTAGCTGTACCAAAATCTTCGTTGCCATAGGTTGAATAATCTGTAGGGTATGAATAAAAATACTTTTTAATCTGCACCTGATTTTTAAACTCACGATAAATACCGGATATAGAAAGAGAAGAATTTTTTCCTAATGCTTGTTCAAATCCAACCTGGTAATCAATAGTTTTTTCAGGTTTTAAATTTGGATTTTGCAATGTTGAGTTAACAGCAATTGATTGAAGGAAATAATAGTTAAAAGGATTTCCACGATTTGCTGTTGGGCGTTGTGACAAAACATCATAATGCGCAAAGAACAATGCAACATCACTTATCGGGAATGAAAAAGCAATACGAGGCATTAAAGTATATTGAGGATCATAATCTTTAAACGCATCAGGTGTTACAATCAGGCTATCTGTATTTGAGCTTGTTAGGTACGGAGCAATTTTACCTGTTGATGTAGCCAACGCAATCACCTGAGGGTTTGAAACTTCAGTTCCATCAGCATTATACCAAGTATTACCGCTTCTATATCCAACAATTTCCTTTGGATCTGTCGGGTTATCTACATAAACAACATAATCGGTTCCGATAGATGATGGATGAGTTATTTCAGCACCATTTATTTCTGTAACCTCAGAGGCAGTTCTTGCCGGATATAAAAGATATGGATCCTTTAATACTTTCTGATTTGCATCATAATAATCAACCCTTAAACCAATGTTGAAAATCAAATCTTTAAAATTGAATTTATCCTGAATATATCCAGCAACATATGTTGGACGATAGGCGCCGATTTTACGAGGGTAAAAATCGTCTTCTGGATTTTTCTTAAAGAAGTCATCAAAACTTGGTTGCTTCTTTAAAACATTTCCTAAATAATCGAAACCATAATAGCTTACATAAGCACTTCCATTATTGAATAATTCATCAGGACTAAACATATCCAAGGAAAGTGTTGAAGGGTCTAGTTCATCTATATTGATATAATCGGTTCCACGAGGGTCTAATCCTAATTTTGATCTAAGGTTTAAATCAAAATACGCCTGATCGTTACCAACTAAACGATTGTAATTAATTGTATCCTGAAAAATTCCAAATTCATCATAAACTAAGATTGGATTACGGGTATCAAGATTTAAAATATGTTTATTAGTTAATTGTCTTGCCAACCCCCATAATCCAATTGGCGCAACTGTATATGCACGGTCGGCACGCTGTTCGTATTCAATTCCAAATTCAATTGCATGACGATTTTTTTCGCCTTTAACCTTTGATGGACGAACAATATCAACTGAACTATAAAAAGCAAGGCGATACTGATCATTATTTGTACGACCAAATGTTCCAATTGGAGATCCGGTATTTCCCCACATTGAATAAACTGAAGAAGGTCCGTCTCCATTTAATAATCCTCCTCCTGAAGAAATATCAGATAAAGAAGAATAATATAAAAACTGATTATCAGGACTTGCATCCTGCAAACCATAAACCCCATCAATTGGGTTACTACCTGCAAGTTGATAATACTGCTTGGTATAATTTCCCATTAAACTATTTTCAGATCCAGGTGTAAAAGTTACCAGAGTATCTCTATAACCAGCTAGTACTAATCCGCTATAAATCTTAGGAACTCCATTTTCCCAAACTGTGTCTTGACTTGGGAAATAAACCGGAGTACGATAAGTCTTGAAATTTCCAATATGTCCATATTTAAAAGCATCAAATCCTTTATCCTTATCTTCAAATTTTCTTAAGAATTTGCTATAATCAACCTGTATGCTGTAATAAGCATTTTGAAACACAGAAGCTGTTTTTTCTGATTCAGTTTTACCATCAGCAGTATTCTTCGTTGATCCAAATCGCTGGGTGAATCTGACAAAACCACGATAAGTTAAATCCTGATAAAAAGGTGCAGTTTCGGGTGTAAATATCTGATTAGTAAATCCATTAGAAAGAAACTGGGAATAGTTTGCATTTCCACCAAAAGTTATGTTAATGAACTTGTTTAATTTATAATCAATTTTAAGGGACATACGATAATTATTATCGTTGGCGTTTTGCATAGCTTTAATTTGTTCCAAATCATTTTTTGTAATGAAAGAAGCATTTGTCACAAAGCCTTGTCCAATTGCTGATGGTCTTAATGGATTTTCTTGCAAATATGCTAACACACTATCTTTTGCTTTCCAATTCCCAACAGCTGATGGATCGCCATCTAAATTTCCTTCATATTCAGCTGACAAGAAAAAACCGAGTTTTGCATCTGATGAATCCTGTTTCGTTCCTTTAGATGATTTATACTTTGTAAACAATGGTCCGCTTAGGTTTAAACTCGCAAGTTTGTAACCATATGCATCTAATAAATAGGAGTTACCTAATTCTAAACCACCATGATAATATTTAGAAGGACCTCTTGTTGTTATATTTATAATACCGCCTGTTGCATCACCATAACGAGCCGGAATACCCCCTGTAATGATTGTTAATTGTTCAATAGAAGATGAAGGAAGTGAAATTGAACCTCGCATTGGAATTCCATCTACATAATATTTTTGTGCATATCCTCTTCCGCCATTAACATTAAGTCCGGCGCCAGCATCAGATTGATAAACACCAGCGGTTTTCGCTGCTATATTATTAGGATTGCTTCTGCTTATAGCAGACTCCTGAATTTCTTTCTTTGACATTGTACCTCCGGTTGAGGTTTTATCAGGATCAATCAATTTCTTTTCATAAACAATCTGCTCTACCAAAGTGACCCCTCCGCTTCCAAGATTAACATCTAATGGAGTAATCTTATCTGCACTAATTTGAATTCCTGATACAGTTGTAGGAGTATAGTTCAAACAAGAAACTGCCAAATCATAGATTCCAGGTTGAATTGGCTTTATTATATAGTTACCATCAATATCGGCAACCGTTCCAGTAACTTGTGTTCCATTTCTTAGAAGAACTACAGTAGCAAATTCAACTCCTTCCTTGGTTTTTGAATTAGCATTTATAATTCGTCCCTGTAATTCACCAGTTTGAGCAAATAACGCTGGTGTGGAAATAATAAACAGAGAGATGAGGGAGAAAATTTTTTTCATGCCCTAGGAGTTTTGGTTTAAATTGTTGTTAAGCTTTTCCATTTTGGAGGCGGACAAATTTAATCGTGATTTCGAATTATGGAACTAAGGTAAATTATTTTTAATACAGCCTGCAAGCCCTTAGCCGGATGCTGACAGAACTTTTACAATCATTCAAGTGACGAAATTTTAAATAACAACACTTCTGCAAACCTTTTTCGGGAGCTGAAACTCTTTCCTGCCACATGTGGAGTAATGATTGTTTTTTGAGTTTTAATTAATTGTTCAATAATACTTATTTCATTTGAAGTAAGCGAAGAAAAATTTTCATTTTCTAAAACATCGAGACCTGCCCCCTTTACTTTCTCATTATTAATCGCCATTAGAAGTGCCGAGGTATCAACCACTTTTCCGCGTGAAGTATTGAGTAAATAAATTTTCTTTTTAAAACTGTTGAAGAAATTTTCATTGGCAAGATGATGTGTTTCGCTAGTTAAAGGAACATGCAAACTCACCACATCACTTTGTTCAAACAATTCCCTCATCTCAGATTCCTTCACAAATTCATTTTCGAAATTGGCTTTGTATTTATCGTACGCGAGAATTTTTACTCCGAACATTTTTATTTTCTCTGCAAAGGAATATCCGGTATTTCCAAAACCGATAATTCCAATTGTCATTCCTGAAATTTCTGTAACTCTGTTTTCTTCTACCTGCCAGATTAATTTTTCTGTTTGCTTAGCTGCGCGAACAATATTGTGAGAAAGCGCCAGCAATAATCCAAGTGTGTGTTCGCCCACACTGTTGCGGTTTCCTTCCGGTGAATTAAGGCACTTGATATTTTTTGATTTTGCAAATTCAACATCCACTATTTCCATTCCCGAACCGGCGCGTGCAATCCATTTCAATTGCGCTGCTTTTTCAAGAGTGGATTTATACAAAGTAGTTTTCGTAGTGATAACAATTCCTGAAAACATATATATGATTCGGTCTACTTCGTCCTGCGAAATACCAACTCTGAAATCACATTCGTATCCGAGATCTTGTAAACCGTGAATCAGCAGGTCATCTACCTTATCGGTGATTAAAACTTTCCCCTTATCTGCCATTTTGCTTTACAAACTTATTTGCGAGATCAATAAATTGTTGTACGCTCAATTGCTCAGCACGCTTTTCGAAAATTGCATCCGACATTTTTTCTTTCGGAATTATCTGTGCCAATGAATTGCGTAAAGTTTTTCGCCGCTGCCCAAAAGCATTTTTTACAAAAGCGAAAAAATATTTTTCATCAGCAATCTCCGCTTTCTCTTTCTTCAATGTTAATCGGAGTACAACACTTCTTACTTTGGGAGGAGGAGTGAATGAGGATGGTTCTACAATAAAAAGATTCTCAACATCATAATATGCCTGCACCAATACACTTAGTATTCCATAAGTTTTATTTCCATGAATGGAAGCTATTCGGTCGCCGACTTCCTTCTGAAACATGCCCACCATCAATGGAATAGATTCCTTTTCTTGTAAAATGCGGAAGAGTATTTGAGAAGAAATGTTGTAAGGAAAATTTCCAACCACTGAATATTTATCATTGAAAATTTCGGAAAGATTTACATTAAGAAAATCACCTTGAATGACTTTATCCTTTGAAGCAGGATAAGTTTTATTCAAATGCTCAATCATTCGTTCATCCAATTCAATGCAACGGAGGTTAATTTTTTCTTTCAAAAGAATTTTTGTCAGGGCTCCCGGACCTGGACCAATTTCAATTACATTATTTGATTCCCCGATTTTCTCAATCAATGAATCAACAATCCGGCTTGAAATATTTTCATCATGCAGAAAATGCTGCCCAAGAGATTTTTTTGCGAGCGGAGATTTCAAATTCAATTTTATTGAGCCCGCAAAATAGCAATTGCAGGGAATGAAATTTCAGAAATGAAATCTTTCCAATTTACTTTTATGAAAAAGATATTTTCGCACAGTGATTCAATCTGAATTGTTGCAGGAAGAAAAAATGTATGCCGAGGTTTTATTGCCACTCGCGCTTCCGCGTACATATACTTATTTGGTTCCAGAATTAATGCAACGATCAATCGCCATTGGGAAAAGGGTTGAAGTGCAATTTGGCAGCCGCAGAATTTATTCTGGCATTGTAAAAAATATTCATCGCAATGCACCGCAGATAACGAAAGTAAAAGAATTGCTTTCCGTAATTGATGAGCAGCCGATTATTCAAACACAACAGTTTCAATTCTGGAAATGGATTGCCGATTATTACTGTTGCTACGAAGGTGAAGTAATGAATGCGGCACTTCCTTCAGGTTTTAAATTGGAAAGCGAAAGCAAAATCTGTTTCAACTATTCTTTCGGAACTGATTTCAGTTCGCTCGATGATGATGAATACATTGTTGCGGAAGCACTCACTGTAAAAAGCGAATTGGATATTAATGAAATTCAGAAACTGCTGAATAAAAAAAGTGTTCGTAAAATCCTCAATTCACTTTTAGCGAAGAATGTGATTCGGCTGAAAGAAGAAATGATTCAGAAATACAAACCGCGCACAGAAATTTTTATTCAAATGCACGAAGCATTTACCAGTGATGCGCAACTCAGCGGTTTGTTTGAAGAACTGAAGCGCGCACCGGCACAGGAAAAATTATTGCTCGCGTATTTGCATCTGGTTCGCACAGGTGACAAGCATCAATTAATAAAACGCGCAGCATTGCTGAAAAAATCTGATGCAAAAGAATCAGCTCTGAAAGGATTAATTGCAAAAGGAATTTTTGTTCAAAAACAAGTTGAAGTTGACAGAATCACTGATAAAGAAAATAAAAATGATTCGTTCCTTGAACTGAGTGAACAACAAACTTCAGCCATAGAAAAAATAAAAAATGATCTAAAGGAGAAAGATGTAACTCTTTTACACGGAATAACCGGCAGTGGAAAAACAGCACTCTATATTAAACTCGCTGAAGAAATTATTTCAGAAGGGAAACAGGTTTTATTTCTCGTTCCAGAAATTGCATTGACTTCGCAATTAGTTAATCGCTTAAGAAAATTCTTCGGCGAAAAACTCGGTGTGTATCACTCCAGATTTAATCCGCAGGAGCGAGTTGAGATCTGGAATAAATTATTGAAGAGCCGTTACAATATTATTATAGGTGCGCGATCTGCTTTGTTTCTTCCATTCAACAATTTAGGACTGGTGATTGTGGATGAAGAACACGATTCATCTTACAAACAATTTGATCCTGCACCTCGCTATCATGCACGCGATGCTGCCATATATTTATCGCAATTGCATGGAGCAAAAACAATTCTAGGATCTGCAACTCCTTCATTGGAATCTTACTTTAATGCGCAAACAGAAAAATATTCGCTGGTTGAACTGAAAGAGCAATTCAGTCAGCAATCTTTATCAGAAATAATTCCGGTAAACACAAAAAAAGAAACACGCGAAAGAAAAATGCAATCGCATTTCAGCAGTGTACTGATGAGCGAAATAAAAAAAGCGCTCGATCAGGAAGAACAAATAATCCTGTTTCAAAATCGTCGTGGCTATTCATCGTATCTCGAATGCAGAACCTGCGAATGGGTGCCGCAATGTCCCAATTGCGATGTGCATCTCACTTATCACAAGCAGAAAAACGAATTGTGCTGTCACTACTGTGGATTCAAACGCAATCCAGTTACAAAGTGTGAAGCATGTGGAAGCACTGCAATACAAGTGGTCGGATTCGGCACTGAGAAAATTGAAGATGAACTGAAAACATTTTTTCCTGAAGTGAAAGCCGGAAGAATGGATGCAGATAATATCCGCACACGAAGCGGTCACGATAAAATCATTAGTGATTTTGAAGAAAAAAAATTACAGGTGTTAGTCGGAACACAAATGGTGGCGAAAGGATTGGATTTCGACCATGTGTCACTGGTAGGTGTGATGAACGCAGATCAGTTGTTGATGTTTCCTGATTTTCGATCCGCCGAAAGAGCGTATCAGATGATTGAACAGGTGAGCGGAAGAGCCGGAAGAAAAAATTATGCAGGCAAAGTGATTGTGCAAACCGAGCGACCGGAACATTATGTGTTACAGTTTGTGCAGCAGCGTGATTACAAAGGATTTTATAATCATGAACTGTTACAGCGCCAGGGTTTTAGTTATCCGCCATATACTCGACTGATAAAATTGTCGTTCAAACACAAAGAACAACACAAAGCCCAAGCCGCGGCAATTGACATGGCAAAAGCATTGGCACCTGTGTTACAGCATCGTTTACTTGGTCCTGCAGAGCCGTACATAAACCGCATAAAAAATCAATACATCATTGAGCTGCTGTGCAAACTTGAAAAAAATCAAGCGCTGATAAAATCAGCTAAGGAAACAATTATGCAGGAGCGTGATTATATATTAGCAGTGAAAGGAAATCACGCATTGCAGATTGAAGTAAATGTTGATCCTTTTTAATTTTATAAAACCATCTTCCGGTTTCCCACCCAAACAAAACGGCGGGTTACAAATTCAGGATTGGTGAATGATGCATTACCAGCCGGGTTTCCGCCTGTCACATGAAAATCTGAAAACGCTGCATGCTGATTTACCCATATTGGTCCGGTAAGATTAAATGTAACCGGTGTAAAAGCTTGTTGCATTTCTTCGGCAATCATTTGTTCAGTTGCAACATCCGTTGTGTAAGCTGCACAAGTAAGTGCACCATGCTTTAATGCCATTTGCTTTGCGAGTTTAACACTTTCTGCAGTGTCTTTTGTTTTAATTGCAATGGCAATCGGTCCGAATAATTCGCGTTCAAAAATATGATGCGCATCTGATTGCACTTCTAATAACACAGGCGATGTGGCACGCGCTGAATTGAATTCTTCGTTCTTCACTGCTGTGGTTTCTAAAACTACTGAAGCACCAATTGAGTTTGCATTTTGTGCGCGCTGCAGTGTAACATCATTTTGCACACTTCCAAAAACTCCTGCTCCCATTTTCGGATTAGTGGTGATTCCGAGAATTGATTCTTTCAGTTTCGCTACAACTTCTTCGTACGAATAATTTTTATCTTTTCCTTTCACTCCACTAGCAGGAATAAAAAAGTTTTGCGGAGCAGTACACATTTGTCCCGAATACAATGAAACACTGAACGCTAAATTCTGCATTACAGAATCCAGATCATTTACTGAATCCAGAATCACACTATTCACTCCTGCTTTTTCAGTAAAAACAGTTTTGTTCGGAATGGATTCTACATAATCGCCGAAGGCAGTGCTTCCGGTATAATCAATTAACGCAATGTCCGGACTCTCACTGAATTTTTTCGTAATGAGCGTATCTGAAGTATCGCAAGCGAGTTGAACCACACAAGGATCAAATCCATTTTCCTTCATACTCTTTTGCATTGCAGCAACAGCAATCGCAATTGCAAGTACCGCTTTCGGATGTGGTTTTATAATTACTGAATTTCCGGCAATCAGATTTGCATACACACCCGGTAAAGTATTCCAAACAGGAAATGTTGAACAGCCAATCACCAATCCAATTCCTTTTGGTACAGGAGAATAAGTTTTCTCCAGCTTCACTGAAAATTTTCCCATTGGTTTTTCCCAGATAATATTCTCAGGGAAGCGAGTGAGTTCTGCTAAACCAAGTGCAATGGGTTCCAATGCACGATCAGCACTGTGCGGACCGCTCGCCTGAAAACTCATCATGTACGATTGACCGGTGGTGTGCATAGTAGCATGCGCGATGGCGAAAAAATGTTTTTTAATTTCTTCAAGTGTTTCAACTAATGCCCCGGCTCTTTCCTGTGTAGTAATTTTTTTCCAGCTTTTAAAAGCAACTTTTGATTTTTCAATTACTTCAGTCGAATCATAAATCGGATATTTTATTCCAAGTGCAGTCATGGTGTATGGCGAAACTTCTTCACCCGCAAATTCTTTTGCATCGCCCTGTAACAGTCCTGTGAAATTATTATTCAAACAATTTTTGTATTCCTCCTCTCCTGCTTTTGGTGCTTCTTCACCATAAGCTTTCGGATGCTCCGGGTATGCTGCATAAAATGTTCTTTCATTAATTGCCTGCAGCGCGCGCTCAATAAGTGCTTTATGTTTTTCGAAGAGATTCATGGGTAATTTTTTAGAAGACGACAAAAGTAAATTTTATTGATGAATGTAAATCGAAGATTACACCATTAGACTTAATTGTGAATAATTGAATTGTTTATTCACTGGGTGCAGAAATATTTTTATCGCATGGCAAAACAAAATTCTAAAAAAGAGGAATTCAAAAAACCAGTTTCAAAAAAGAATTCACAATACCTGATATTACCATGGTGGGCAAAAAATTCAGGAGCCTTTTTTCTTATCACATTGGTCACTTTCCTTTTATACTTCAATACATTACAACATGAATATTCAGTAGACGATGCCATTGTTATAACTGAAAATATGTATACCCAACAAGGAGTAAAAGGAATAAAAGACATACTAACTCATGATACATTTCTTGGCTTTTTTAAAGTAGAAAAGAATTTAGTGGCAGGAGGTCGTTACCGTCCATTATCACTTGTGACTTTTGCAATTGAGAAAGAATATTTCGGTGACTCGCCACACACCAGCCATTTCATAAATGTTTTGTTGTATGCAATTTGCGGAATTTTTATTTACTTGATGCTAAAGCAACTTTTTAGAAATGCAGACGATAGAATTAAAAAATGGCAATTACTTCCCCTCTTAACTACATTGTTATTTATTGCTCATCCAATTCATACTGAAGCAGTAGCAAATATTAAAGGCCGTGATGAAATTATGAGCATGCTGTTTTGCTCAATTGGTTCGTGGTTACTCCTTAATTATATGGATTCAGGAAAATCAATGCTGAAAGTAGTTCTTTCATTCATTTGCTTTTTTCTTGGAATGCTTTCAAAGGAAAATGCAGTAACTTATTTCCTTGTGATTCCTTTAATGTACTGGCTATTCAGACAGACAGATTTAAAAGGTTTTATAAAATTAATGGTCCCTCTGGCAGGTGCAACTGTTATCTTTTTAATTCTAAGACAATCTTTCACTCATACTTCTATAAATAAAGAAGTAAATGAAATAATGAACAATCCTTTTTTTGGAATGAGTTCATCCGAAAAATTTGCAACTATAATATTCACTTTTGGAAAATACCTGTGGCTTTTGCTTCTACCTTTAAAATTAACTTCCGATTATTATCCTTTTGAAATAACAGTAAAATCATTCAGTTCAATTTGGGTCATAATCACCCTTCTGATAACTGTAGGTGCAATTGTAATTTCGGTTCTTCAATTTAAAAAACAGCCAATCATTACATTCAGCATATTGTTTTTTGGCTTAACCTTCTCAGTTGTCAGTAACCTTGTTTTTCCTGTTGGTACTTTTATGAACGAACGGTTTTTATTTATGCCGTCATTAGGATTTTGTTTGATTGTAGCATATGGAATCATCCGGTTTTCAGAGTTTTTAATGAAGAAGGAAAATCAGACAAACAATAATCCATTTCATCTTGCGCAATTTTCCCTCGCTTTTTTTTCAATTATTATACTTTGTTATTCGGGAAGAACAATTGCCCGGAATCCTGCCTGGAAAGATAATTTCACACTTTTCATGACAGATATTCATAATTCACCAAACAGTGCAAAGATGAATAATGCTGCAGGGGGAGAGTTAATAGCTCAATCTGATAAGGATACAAATCCCGCAGAGAAAAAAAAGAAAACCGAACAAGCAAAAATTTATCTTAAAAAAGCACTGGCTCTATATCCGAAATACAGTAATGCATACTTGCTTTTAGGCAATGCATATTTAAAAGGTGATAAAGATTATCCATCAGCATTTCATTATTACAAACAAGGAATGGTGATGTATCCGGGTTACACACTGGCTTACAACAACATGAAAATATTAATGGGTAATTGGAAAGATTATAAAGCGCAGCGCGATTCAATAAACGCTTATTTAAAAATTTCGCCTAACGATCCGGTGCCTTATTATTTTTTTGGATCGTTAATGGAAAATTTAAATAAACCTGATTCAGCATTGATGGCTTATAAAAAAGCGTTGATACTTGTTCCCACATTTGCCGAAGCACTTTTGCAAACCGGAATGATTTACGGAAAGTATTTTAACAAACTTGATTCATCAGTTTTTTATTTGGAGAAATCGATCAAAGCAAATCCGGATATTGCAGAATCATATGAAAACTTAGGTACAGCATATGGAATGCAAAACAATCTTTCAGCAGCAATAAATATTCTTAATGAAGGATTAAAACGATTTCCAAATGATTCAAAATTATATTACAACTTAGGTGTGTCGTACCAGATTTCAGGAAATGCTGCCAAGGCTAAAGAATGCATGGATAAATCGAAACAGTTGGAACAAACACTAAAAACTCAATAATATTATTAAAGTGATTATTCAAATTTTACTCACTTACAATTACATTCGTTAAACAAAAAAACAAAACCAAATGAAAAGAACATTAACAAAACTTGGACTATTGATTTTATCAGTGACATTTTTTCTTGCTTCCTGTAGTAAGGCACCAGATAAAATTCTTTATAAAAAAAGCGGAAAATGGAGTGCAATTCTCACTTTTCATATCACATCAGTTGGTTATGATGAAACAAACACAAGCTCAGCCACAATGCTTTTTGACAAGAACGGAAGCGGAACTTTTACTGATGGAGCAGGTGTCGTGGTAACTTTCACCTGGTCATATTCAAAAGACTCTGAGAAATTAACTTATCAGGAAGCGGGTGATGATCCAATTGTGTTTGATGTAACCGAGATGGAAAAGAAGTCTGAAAAATGGCATAATGTAAGTACAGAAATCATTGGTCTTGACACATGGGTTTATGATTTAACAGTTGATTTGACAAGTATCGATTAAACTTTTTAAAAAATATATATTTTCAAAGGCGCAGATTTTTCTGCGCCTTTTTTTATGAAAATTAAAAGCTAACTTGCTCAGCATACTTTTCTTCCCGTTCAGCCCAGATAAATATTCTCACTTGAAATCAATTCTATTTTTATAATTCTTCAAATTTTCTAAACATGAATTTTAAATCGACTTTTTGCAAAACCATTTTCATATTATTTCTTTTAGCTATAGTTGGAAACAAATTTGTTTTTGCACAATACGGACTTTCATTTAATGGAAGTAGCCAGCGTGTAACATTTGGCGCTGCTGCAGGGTTGGGTGTTTCCAATTTTACATTGGAGTGTTGGTTTTATAAATCAGGAACAGGAGTTGGGGCCAGTACAGGAACAGGTGGAATTTCAAGTGGTATTCCTTTAATTGCTAAAGGCAGAGGTGAGGCTGACGGAAGCAATCTTGATATGAATTATTTTCTTGGTATTAATTCATCAACCAATGTTTTGTGCGCTGATTTTGAAGAAGGAACAGGACAAGCAAGTCCAGGATTAAATCATCCGGTTTATGGCACAACTACTTTATGTAATAATGTTTGGTATCATGCAGCAGTTACTTATGATGGTTCCACCTGGAAAGTTTATCTGAACGGAAATTTAGAAACAACACTGGCTGTTAACCGATTACCACAATCATTGAGCATACAACATGCATCACTTGCAACCGCATTAAATTCAACAGGAGTTGCATCAGGTTATTTTAATGGCAAAATGGATGAAGTTCGTATCTGGAACTATGCACGCACACAAACTGATATTCAAAATAATCTTTCACTCGAAATTACGAGTGCTACCGGCTTGCTTGGCAGGTATAGTTTGAATGAAAATACCGGAACTGTTGCTGCAAATACCGGTTCTGCAGGAACCTCAGTTAATGGCACTTTGGTAAATACTCCAACATGGATTGCCGGTTCAACTTTCACTACACTTAACAGCAATTCATCTTTACAATTTGGAGGGACAAATTCTTATGCCACTTTCGGAAATAATGCAGCACTCGGATTGTCTCAATTTACTTTGGAATGCTGGTTCAGAAGAGAAGGAACTGGTACGACCACAACAACTGGTACTGGAGGTGTTACAGCAATTCCAATAATTTCAAAAGGAACTGATGATGGAAATGGCACAACAAATGACATCAATTATTTTCTTGGTATTCTGTCAAGTGACAATAAAATAGTTGCTGATTTTGAAGAAGGAACCGGACAACCAACACCTGGTTTAAATCATCCGGTAACCGGAACAACTGTAATTCAAAACAATACCTGGTATCATGTTGCAGCAACATATGATGGAGTGAATTGGAAAATTTACCTCAATGGAATTCTTGAAACCACTCTTGCTGTAAATCGAATTCCACAATCGGCGAGTATCGAACACGCCGGTATTGGGACAACCATGAAATCAACCGGAACAGCAAGCGGATTCTTCAATGGAAGAATTGATGAAGCAAGAATCTGGAATTCTGCAAAAACTATTTCTGAAATTCAAAATAACATCAACACACAAATAACAACTACACAAACCGGATTAGTTGGCAGGTGGGGAATGAATGATAAATGCGGAACAACCGCTGCAGGGATTGGAACCACAACCATTAACGGAACAATAACCGGCAGTAATTGGAACTGGAATAGTGGTGCACCATTTAATATCACCTTTGGATGTTCAACACCTATAACACTTTCAACTTCAACTATCACTTCAACCTCTGCAATTTTAAATTGGGGTGCTGTTGCTTCAGCAACTTCATATAATATTCAATACCGAATTGTTGGTGCCTCTACATGGACCAGCACTACTTCTGCCACAAATTCTAAATCAATTACAGGGCTTACAGCAACTGCAAATTATGAGTGGCAGGTGCAAACAGTTTGCGCTTCAGGTTCAACTGCGTTTACATCTTCTTCCACTTTCACCACACTATCAGCATGTGCTGTAGCTACTTCGCTAACATCAACTTCTGTTACATCAACCTCTGCAATTTTAAATTGGGGTGCTGTTGCTTCAGCAACTTCATATAATATTCAATACCGAATTGTTGGTGCCGCAACATGGACCAGCACTACTTCTGCTACAAATTCTAAATCAATTACAGGGCTTTCTGCCACATCAAATTATGAGTGGCAAGTGCAAACAGTTTGTGCTTCAGGTTCAACTGCGTTTACACCTTCATCCACTTTCAGTTCAACAGCGCTTGCTGCGTTTACTGATTCATTAGTTACCACAAATGCTGTTTGGAAATATCTTGACAATGGAACAAATCAGGGAACAACATGGAATACCCCGACATTCAATGATGCAGCATGGGCATCAGGTGCTGCGCAATTAGGTTATGGTGATGGCGACGAAGCTACTGTAGTTAGTTATGGTTCGAGTTCAACAGCAAAATACATTACCACTTATTTCAGAAAATCTTTTTCAGTTACCAATCTTTCTTCCTACAATTTTTTAAAAATGCAATTGATGCGCGATGATGGGGCAGTAGTTTATATAAACGGAACTGAAGTTTTCAGAAGCAATATGCCCACCGGAACAATAACTTATACTTCAGTTGCCACTGCTGCTGTTGCAGGTACCGATGAATCAGCTTGGTTTAGCGCCGATTTAAATACTTCTTCAATTATTAATGGCACAAATGTTATAGCTGTTGAAATTCACCAGAATGTAGCTACAAGCTCAGATATCAGTTTTAAATTACGATTGATGGCCGGATATGCCAATGCTGCGTCCTTGGTTCGTGGTGCCTATTTAAATGCTGTTTCACCAAGTGGAATTGTTGTTCGCTGGAGAACTGATTTAGCAACCGACAGTAAAGTTTCGTTTGGAACTACATTAGGCGCTTATACAAGTTCAATTACAAATTCCTCAGTAACCACTGAACACATTGTGCAACTAACCGGGCTTTCTGCGGCAACAAAGTACTATTATCAGATTGGCAGTACTACTGCTGTATTACAAGGTGATGCTGAAAATTATTTCTCAACTTCCCCTGTTTCCGGAAGCACATCTCCTGTTAGAATCTGGGCACTTGGTGATTTTGGCGCCGGAACCACCATTGAATCAGCAGTACGAGATGCGTATATGACTTATACCGGAAGCACATACACTAATCTTTTTATCTGGCTTGGTGATAATGCTTACGAAACAGGAACAGATGCACAATATCAAACAAATGTTTTTGGTTATTTCGGAAGTCAGTTTAAACATTTTCCGGTAATGCCTGCTCCAGGAAATCATGACTATGCAAATGTTGGTTATCAAAGCGCTTCTGCTCTAACAACCAATTGGCCTTATTACGACAACTTTACTATGCCTACTGCAGCTGAATCCGGTGGTGTTGCATCCGGTTCTGAAAAATACTATTCATACAATTATGCGAATATTCACTTCATAACTTTAGATAGTTATGGAGCATTAAATAATTCATCAAGTCCAATGTATCAATGGCTGAATTCAGATCTTGCTGCTAATACTCAACGATGGACCATCGTTTATTTCCATCACTCTCCTTACACCATGGGTTCACATAACAGTGATACTGAAGCCGAATTAATTGCAATGCGACAAAACATTGCGCCATTACTTGAGCAATATCATGTTGACCTTGTTTTGAATGGCCACTCGCATGTAAACGAAAGAAGTTATTTAATAAAAGGTCACTTTGGTTTGGCAAACACATTTACTCCTGCTATGAAAGTGAGCACTGCAACTAACGCATTTACAAAATCACTTCCTTACGATGGAACCATTTATGTAGTGGCAGGTTCGGGAGGAAAAGCAGGTGGAACATCGCAAACAGGTTGGCCAATGCCGTGTATGTACTTCTCTAACAAAACCCTTAATTGCAGTGTGGTAATTGATGTAACCGGAGACAACCTTTCCTGCAAGTTCATTGCAACTGATGGTAGTATTCCTGATCAATTTACCATTACTAAAACAGGAGCTGCCCGTTACAGTGCAACCGACGGAGAAAGTTTATTGGGATTAAATGTTTATCCGAACCCATCCAACGATGAGTTTACTGTGTTTTATGAGCAGATGGAGGAAGGTAATGTAACCATGAAACTGCTGGATATTACAGGAAGATTAATTAGCGGAAGCGAACATGTTGTTTATCAGAATGCAGGTGGATACCAAATGAATTTTAATAAAAATCAACTACAACTATCAAGCGGAATTTATCTTTTAAGCATAGCTGTTAATGAAAAACAATATGTGAAGAAGGTAATGATTCAGTAATTTATATTGCTGATGTAACGCAACCAAAATAAGAGTAATTTCCGCCTCGGCGCGTGTCCTCACGCGCCGAAACTTTCGGTTCGTGGGGACACGAACCGAGGCGATAAAGTGAAAACACCAGACACGGGCTTGAGGGTGTTATATTTGTTTGAGCGATGAAAATATGGAACACCAACAAAGACGGAATCAAGCAAATTGCTCAAAGAATTATACTTAGCCAAGGTATTTATTACGCACAATTAAGCTGCGCTACTTTTAATTCTTCACTTAAAATCATTATTACACCATGAAAAAGATAATCTTGTTAATTTTCATGACTGTATTTTATTGTATTCAATTGGAAGCTCAAACCTTTGATTGGCGTCCTTTACCAGAAGGTATAAAAGGAACTCCATTAGGTTCTACAAGAGTTGAAAGCATGGTAGCACTACAGGATACAAATCTGATGTATGTAGTTGGGAACTTTGATACCGCAGGTTCATTACCCTGTAGCGGTTTTGCAATTTGGAATGGACTAAATTTTTCAGTACTTAATGGAGGTCCTTGGATAACAATGTCATCATATCTTAATCATATTGCAGCAGCAGGGGGCACACCTCCGAAGTTGATTTACTTAGTAGATAATCAATCTTTCACTCTCATTGGCCAGGCAAATTCCGATATTCATTGTTTAATAGAATACAAAGGCGACTTATATGCAGGTGGTGACTTTACTGATATGGATGGAGTACAATGTAATAACATAGCCCGTTGGGATGGCACAAGCTGGCATCCATGCGGTACAGGATTAACCGGACCTGGTGGTGCACAGGTTTTTTCACTTGGAGTTTATAATAATAAACTATATGTGGGGGGGGCTTTTGAATTTGCAGGTGGTATAACATCATATAATTTAGCTATGTGGGATTCAACAAATTGGCAAGGGATAGGAATTGGTACTTCCCAATCAGGAGATTTAGTTAATGCTCCGGTCAAAGAAATGGGTACTTTTAGCAATAAATTATTTATAAGTGGAAATTTTAATGAAGTGAATGGATTGTATACCTCGCAACTTGCTTATACTGATGGTATGGGTTGGTTTCCAACTAATTTTCCATCAGGGAGCGTAACTTGCATAAAGGAGTTTAATTCTAAAATTTATGTTAGTGCATTTGCTTATAATGTTTATAATTCAACCGATGGTGTTAATTATTCAGATGTTGGTTTATTATTCAATTCTGGCCCTCGAAGTTTAGAAGTATTTAATGATACACTTTATGTTGGAGGTCAATTTACAATGTGTGGTGATACTCCATGTTACAGAATTGCAAGGCTGGTGCAAGTACCTAACGATACAACAACCATAAATGAAATGGAGATTTCAGATTTAAGAGTTGAGATTTACCCAAACCCTGCAAACGAAACTTTAACTCTAACAGCAGAGAATATAAAGGAGATAGTTGTTTCAAATTTGTTGGGAGAGGTAGTTCAAAGTTTAAAGTTTAAAGTTCAAAGTTCTTCGGCTACTATAGATATAAGCAAACTACCGCAAGGCATTTACCTGTTGCGTTTTCAAACCAATAATGGTTGGCGAGTTGGGAAGGTGGTGAAGGAGTAAATTCAATTGATAATTGATAA
The DNA here is from genome assembly GCA_947469485.1 of Chitinophagaceae bacterium. Taxonomy (GTDB): domain Bacteria; phylum Bacteroidota; class Bacteroidia; order Chitinophagales; family UBA10324; genus UBA10324. The sequence continues at coordinate 53,412 of CANIPU010000001.1, forward strand.
TTAATAATGGATAATGAAATCGTGCATGTGTAGATGGAGCGGTTTATTTCGTCCCAACCGAGTCATTGCCCTGCCTTGTGCGTGTGCATTCAGGACTCGGTTGATTATGCGTGTGCGCGTTCTATTCATCCGAGTCCTTTTACCCTTTCTCAAGGCACTGCCCGAATGACTCGGATGGGACTGCATTATTTCAGTAAATAATCACTCAATGTTTTTAATAATCCTTTCAGTGCAGTACTGCTTATTTCGCCAATGCTTCCTGCAATGGCTTCGGCAGGTATCACAGCTAAAAATCCTAACCGGATAACTCCCGGCATTTTTAATCCTGATTTTTTATAATCTGCATGAGTGGTTTCAATCAATAAATCAAAGTGCGGAATGTATTGATGCATTTGTGAACTGATTCCACACACCAACCAATCATTATGACCCGGCAATTGCTTTAATAATAAAACCGGTCGCAATTTTAATTTGCCATCAGACTGCGGCAGTGCCGATAAAATAATATTTCCCTGTTTCACTTAGCCGATTTATACTCAGGGTTTGGCTCTTTTAACATACTTAAATCATATTCGGGTTCATTGGTGCCATAAGCTTTAGCCAGATTTTGTTTAGAGAAACCCATCCACTCGTCTTGCTCCATTTCTGATTCTTTGTCGGTGTCTTTAACACTTACTTTCAGTTTCAGTTTTTTTACAAAATCAAGAACCTGCTTTAAGGTGTTATCCTTTTCTATTTTAATGATAACTGTTTTCATGGTTTACAAAAATATAAAATTGAAATGTGTTTTTATTCCCTCATCTTCCCACCAAACCTAAACAATAACAAATAACTAAAAATGAATACTGAAGAATATATTTTGTCGCACAAGTATCCACTGTTCACTATTAACTATTAACTATTCACTATTAACTATTAACTATTCAGTTACTACTTCCTAGCCACCACTTCCTTCAGCCAGTCGCGTTCCTTCACCACATCAGCTAACTGCTGCTGCGCATCGGCGAGCTGCTGTAACAGTTCTTTTTCGCGGCGGGTGGTGCGCAGGTGTTCGGGCAGCAACGGAAAATAATTTTCGAGCAGATTGGTTTGCAGGTGTATACTAATGGCTATGAGCAAACTAATGTGGTGGTCTTTGCGCCTGAGTGCCCGACTCAAAAAACTTCCATCGTTTCCCATTATTTGCGACAGGTGATGTACTGTGGTTTCATTGCGCTGTGCCAGCGCCTTCACCACCAGGTGCAGATTCACCTGCCGCGCCTGCTCAGCTATGTGTTTTTTAGTTAGTGCGCCCTTCATTTGTTTTTTCTTTTGGTTGAAATTTATTTTCAAATTTTAATTGCCTGTTGCCTTGCCGATTTAGCAAGCAGGTGGGCTTGTTTGGTTGGCTGCCATGCTTAAATGGAAAGCCGTATTGCCAGAAATGCACAACCACTTGCTGACACTGCATTGCGTAATTCAAATTATGAATCTCTTTTTTCCAATAGTGCATGCGCCATTGCCATTTATGTTTCAATATAAAAAAAAATAAAACCCCGAAGCCATTCGCCGCGGGGTTTTTGTGTTGCCCTGTTATTTAACTGAAGGTGACTTTGTAAGCCCCTGTGCTCAAACCCGAATTGAGCACCATGAGCGAATCGCCGCTGGTGTGCAGGTCGGTAATGGGGTGGTTTTGCGTATCGCCCGCCGGCACCATAAGTTTTAAGCCCACCTGCGCGCCGCTCTCCATGAGCACAAACAGCAGGTCAATAGCTCCGCTATTTTCGAGCTTAAGGTTAATGCCTGCATCGTACACAATGGAGCGCACCAGTTTGCTTTCGCCGGAGCTTACAGTGCCGGTGCTCACGCTGCCACCGCTGCTGCCCGCATCGTCAATTTTGCGGCAGGCATAGTAGCCTTCAAACAAGGTGGTAAAGTCGAACTCGAGCAGGTTCATTTCAATATCAATATCATCAACCGCGCTGTGCAGCTCGGCAATGTTGCGCTCCACAGCGCGGTTGTAAGAGCTGGTATCGCCGCTGAGCATGCGCGGTGTGCCTATCAGATTGCGGAACTCACCGAGGTTGGTGTTGTGCTTGTTGTGCAGCGTGTTGGTGTAGCCGAGTGCAATAATGGCGGCTTTCACAGTGGCATCTTTGGCGGTGTCGAACACCAGTTTCGAGTTTTCGTAAAAAAAATTATCGTCCATTTTATCGAGCTCGCTCTTGTTAAAGTTTATGCGCTCCGCCATGCGGCGGTCGGGCAGCGCCATAAAATATTTATACAGATATGGTATCACGCGGCGGGTGCTCTCGTTCAGCTCGGCGCGCTCGTCGTTTTTGGCAATGGTTTGCCCGGTGTTATCGAGGTTGGCCTTGGTGTCGTTGGCAAGGGTTTCGTCAATCTTATCGTGCAGCGTGCCCTGCAGGGTGTTGGCCGCCACAGCAGGAGTAGCGGCAATGTCGGTAACTTTTAAAAGAAGGTAAGCATCCACTTTCTCGCACATGCTTACATAAGCTCGTTTGTTGTCGTCCATGGGGTGTTGGGGGTTTTGTGTTGCGAAAAATAAATAGCGCGCACCTTTCAAAAGTTTCGACAAATCGAAACTTTGATAAATATTTTATTCTCAAATTAGTAGCAACCAAAAACCTATTATATGAAACCTGAAGAAGCAGCAAAAGATTTCGGCAAACGATTAAAAAAACAGATTGCCGAAGGAAGGGCAACCCGATCTGAAATAATGCGACGGACAGATCTGAATGCCTCGTATCTGTCACTTATTGTGAATGGAAAAATCAACATTAAAATTGCGCTGCAAAACCTCATCATCATCGATGGACTGCAAATGAAACGGTCCGATTTTTATCTGGATTAGAAAAAAACGCGGAGTGTAATAGTTTGGTTTTTCTGTCCTCGCAATGTCTTCATGCACAACCGAAATGCGCTCGCTGTAATATTCTCCGTATGAGACATTGCGGTTTTGCTATCTTTACGCTATGTCCGCTGATGAAGCAATGGAACAGTACACCTCAATGTCTCACCCATTAACAAATTCAATTACGATAACGGATTTTTTTGTGAAGACATTGCGGGGACGGAGTTTCAATCAATGAATAGATGATGAAGAAAATAATTTTCATTTTTAGTTTTTCATTTTTAGTTATTCATTCTGTTGCTCAGAATTACGAATGGCAACCAATAAATCCAGGGATTGATTGTGACGATTCTGCTTACCTGAGTTGCAGAATAAGAAACTTTACAGTTGATACTTTTCAAAATATTCTATGGGTAACAGGAATATTTGACGGAGCCGCTGGAATATTAAGCCCAAACTGTCTTGGATTTGATGGAACTAACTGGATTGCTTTTCCGGGAGTAATGGATTCACTAAGGGCTGCTCGGATTAACAACACATTAGTTTATAATGGTGATTTAATCATTTGCAGAGATAATTTAGTTCAGAAATTCAGTTTCAACACCAATCAATGGACAACCATCGGCACAGCCTCTAACGGAGTTTCTTGCCTTGGAATTTATAACGGCGATTTAATTGCGGCTGGTGGATTTGGTGATATTGACGGAGTACCTGCCAATAGAATAGCACGATGGGATGGAACCCAATGGTACCCCCTAAATAACGGAATAACCGGAAGTTCACATGTTATTAATGATGTAGAAATTTATAACGGAAGATTATTCGCAGGTGGGGCATTTGACTATGCTGATAGTAATGATGCATGGAATATAGCAGTATGGAATGGGGTGAGTTGGAATAACTTGTGTTCAAGTGGAGGAAGTTTTGGAACGGATGGGTTAACAGGGAATCACAGCGGAGCCGAAATATTGGATATGGAGGTATTCGATAATAAATTATACATCACCGGGCAGTTTGAAAAGGTGTGCAACATTATTTGTTACCTTGCTTACTGGGATGATACTACCTGGCATGGAACGAGTTATCCATATGGAGATGGTAGAAAATTGGTCCCTTGCAATGAAAGATTATATATTAAGCATGCCGGAGGAGCTTGGGTAAACTCATTTAATGGTAATCAGACCATTTCACTTGTGGATTCAACCTTTAATACAGACAGTAATTTAAAAATTGAGAATTTTCAGAGTGTATTATATTCCGGCGGTGTTTTTAGTTTTTCAGCCAATACAGCAACATTCAGAATTGCAAGATTAATGATATTTAATCCTGTATATCTAAATGTGGGTATATGCACAGGCGACAATTACGACTTTAACGGAGTGTTGCTGGATTCAGCAGGAGTTTATACCGATACCTTAACAGATGCATCAGGGTTAGATTCAATTGTGGTGCTTACACTTAATGTGAATGAGCACAATTCTGGTGCTTTAGCGCAGACTATTTGTGAAGGAGAGAGTTATAATTTTAATGGCATACCACTCACTATTGCAGGAACCTATATTGATACTATAAATAATGTAGCAGGGTGCGATTCTGCAATTACTCTCACACTCAGTGTAACACTGCTTAATGCCGGCATAAGTCTAAGCAACGATACCCTAACAGCAAGCGGCAATGGAACCATACAATGGTATAACTGCATTAATCACCAACCAATAAGCGGTGCCACCAACACCACTTACATAGCAAGCATAGCAGGAAATTATGCCGCAATCATTACAAATGGAAGTTGCAGTGATACAACGGTGTGTGTTACCTATATAGGAGTAAATGATTTACCAATTGCAGATTCAGAATTGCTGATTTATCCAAACCCCGCAAATGAAACTGTGACTATTACAGCAGAGAATTTAACAGAGATAGCTGTTACAAATTTGTTAGGAGAGGTAGTTCAAAGTTCAAAGTTCAAAGCAATACGGCTACTATTGATATAAGTAAACTACCGCAAGGCATTTACCTGTTGCGTGTGCAAACCAATAATGGTTGGCAAGTTGGCAAGGTATTGAAAGAATAAAAAGTGAATAGTTAAATGATTGTCGCTTCAAATAAATCGTGTTGGTGAAAAAAGAGCGGCTGTAGTGCAACAGAAGAGTTTCTTTGTTAAGCTACATACCAATTCATATAAAAAACCAAGGGCCACCTCTTTCGAAGCAGCCCTTGCAAAATTTATTTAACCAATAACTAAATTATTCTTCGGTTGTTCCTTCAGCCTTATCAGCTTTCGGAGCATCAGTTTTCTTGGCGGCACCACCTGCACGACGAGTACGCTTTTTAGGTTCTGCGGCAGAAGCAGTTTTTGTTCCGGCAGATTTACCAGGAGACAAACTAAAATCAACCAACTCAATTAATGCCATATCAGCTGCATCACCACGACGAGGAGCAATTTTTATAATACGGGTATATCCTCCGGGGCGGGTTCCTATTTTTTCAGCAATTTCACCAAACAAAGTTTTTATGCTTTCCTTATCCTGTAGGTAAGCAAAACACATACGACGGTTGTGTGTAGTGTTTTCTTTTGTGCGGTTAATTAAAGGCTCAATGTAAGTGCGTAATGAGCGCGCCTTAGCCTGAGTGGTAAATATCTGCTTGTTCAGAATTAATGCGTTCGCAAGGTTCTTCATTAAAGCCTTACGGTGCGAAGCTGTTCTTCCGAGGTGATTAACTTTATGTCCGTGTCTCATTACTAATTATCTGTATTTAACTATTAATCTTCAATCTTGAATTTAGAAAGATCCATTCCGAAATGAAGTCCTTTCTCATTAATCAATGCTTCAATTTCCATCAAACTCTTACGACCGAAGTTACGGAATTTCAATAACTCATTGGTATCGTATTTTACCATTTCGGCCAAGCTGCCAATTTTAGCCGCTTTCAAACAATTGTATGCACGAACACTCAAATCCAAATCCTCCAACGGAGTTTTTAATAATTTGCGCATATGCATTACATGCTCGTCCACTACATCTTCTTCAACTTTTTCTTTAGTATCAAAAGATATATTCTCATCAGAAATCAACATTAAGTGCTGAATTAAAATCTTAGCAGCTTCTTTTATTGATTCTTCAGGATGAATGGTTCCGTCAGTAGTAATTTCTATAATAAGTTTTTCGTAATCGGTTTTCTGCTCAACACGGGTATTTTCAACTGCATATTTTACATTCTTTATCGGAGTGTAAATAGCATCTGTTGCAATAGTTCCAAGTGGAGCTTCTTTTAATTTCTGATCTTCAGCAGGAAGATAACCTCTGCCTTTTGATACATTCAATTCAATATCAAACTTTACATTTTTCTCCAAATGACAAATCACTAAATCAGGATTCATGATTTTGAAACCAGAAGTTGATTTTTCAATATCACCTGCAGTGAATTCATCTTTACCTTTTACCGAAACTAATATTTTTTCAGAAGAAATTTCTTCGTCGCTTACTTTTTTGAAACGAACTTGTTTCAAGTTCAAAATGATTTCAGTAACATCTTCAGTAACACCTTTAATGGTACTGAATTCATGTTCAACTCCGCTGATACGAACTGCGTTGATAGCGTATCCTTCTAATGAAGAAAGAAGCACACGGCGAAGCGCGTTTCCGATGGTTACACCGAATCCCGGCTCCAACGGACGGAATTCAAAAAATCCTTCGAAGTCAGTTGCCTTCTGAAGAACAATTTTGTCAGGTTTTTGGAAAGTGAGTATGCTCATTATGCTTTTATGTATTTATTCAATTAATGGTTTACTTAGAGTACAATTCAACAATCAGTTGCTCCTTAATGTTTTCAGGAATCTGATCGCGTTCAGGGAAGCTGAGAAATGTACCTTTCATTGAATCGCCATTCCATTCTAACCATGGGAAGCGACTTGTATTTTTAACATTCAAAGATGCTGCAATCGCAGGATGTGTTTTAGAATTATCTCTAACCCCAACAACATCACCGGCTTTTAGTGAAAACGAAGGAACATTTACTGATCTTCCGTTAACCGTAATATGACGATGAGAAACCAACTGGCGAGCTCCGCGACGAGTAGGTGCAATTCCTAAACGATATACGGTGTTGTCTAAACGGCTTTCCAACAATTTCAATAAGTTTTCACCTGTTACACCTTTACGGCGAACTGCAGTACCATATGTTTTTGCAAACTGACGCTCCAATAAGCCATAAGTCAGTTTTGCTTTTTGCTTTTCTTTTAATTGAGTACCGTATTCTGAACCTTGCTTTCTTCTTTTAGAAGTACCGTGCATTCCGGGAGCGTGAGGCTTTCTTTCAAGAGCTTTGCTGAAACCCATAATAGGTTCACCAAACTTTCTTGCAACTTTTGATTTAGGACCGAGATATCTTGCCATGAGATTATTATTACTGTTTGTGGTTGAAAGGGATTATACTCTTCTCTTTTTAGGAGGGCGACAACCGTTGTGCGGCATTGGAGTAATATCGCGAATTATAGTAACATCAATTCCTGAAGAACCGATTGCACGAATAGCTGCTTCGCGACCTGAACCAGGACCTTTCACGAAAACTTCTACTTTGCGAAGACCAGAATCATGCGCAACTTTTGCAGCCTCTGATGAAGCCATTTGAGCTGCATAAGGAGTGTTTTTCTTTGAACCTCTGAAGCCAACTTTTCCAGCTGAACTCCAAGAGATAACATTACCATTCTTGTTTGTAAAAGCAATAATAATATTGTTAAAACTTGCCTGAATGTGTGCTACTCCTTCCGGATCAGCTTTGATAGTTCTTTTTTTTGCGCCTACTTTTTTTGCGTCTGCCATTTCTTATTTTTTAATCATTGTTAGTTGAAATTAATCATCTAACAGGTTTTATTTTTTAGCTGCTACTTTTTTCTTTCCTGCTACTGTCTTACGCTTTCCTTTACGGGTGCGGGAGTTAGTACGGGTGCGCTGACCACGAACAGGTAATCCTTTACGATGGCGAATGCCACGGTAAGAACCAATGTCCATCAAACGCTTAATATTCAATTGAATTTCTGAACGAAGAGCACCTTCAACTTTATAGTCTTCAGTGATTGTAGTACGAATTCCGTTAAGGTCATTATCGTCCCAATCTTTTACCTTTTTTTCAGGATCAACTCCTGCTTTCAAAAGTATTTTTCGGCCCGCTGAACGACCTATTCCAAATAAATACGAGAGACCTATATCGCCTCTTCTGTTTTTTGGTAAATCAACACCTGCTATTCTTGCCATTGATGGTTTATGGTTTTTTTAACCTTGTCTTTGTTTAAAACGGGGATTCTTTTTGTTAATCACATACAGTTTGCCTTTCCGACGAACTATTTTGCAATCGACACTACGCTTTTTTATTGCTGCTCTTACTCTCATTGCTACTATTATTTAAAACGATAAGTAATTCTGCCTCTTGTTAAATCGTAAGGACTCATTTCTACCGAAACTTTATCTCCCGGCAAAATGCGTATGTAGTGCATGCGCATTTTTCCTGAAATTGTGGCCAAAATTTCGTGCCCGTTCTCCAGTCTGACTCTAAACATTGCGTTCGACAACGCTTCTGTTATTGTTCCATCCTGTTTAATCAGGTCTTGTTTTGCCATCCGATTTGGTAATAATGAAGCCTCCCTTTAAAAAGAGGGGACGCAAAAGTAAAAAGTTAATTGATATTAACAAGTTAATGTTTAAAGAAATGAAGGTATTTTCTGATACAGCAACTATTAACAAAAAAACCTCATTCAATAAATGACTTCAAACCTATTTTATTATGGTTTTTTTACCGTTTTTTTCTTCTTTGGCTCAGCAAATTTGAAGGTATAACCAATATGAGGATAAATGATGTCAGTATAGGAGTTAAAAGGAGTGCCTGAATCATTTGACAAATCAACATTATCGGGATTGTTTGGGTCAAAAGTCCCTGTTCCTGCCCAATTTACAGTCCATTCCTTAATTTGATCTTTATTGAAATAAGTAGCTTTTCCACCCCAGGTATAATCAACACCAAGTTCAATACATCCTTTACCAACTTCAATTAATAATCCTGCTCCACCACCATATGCATATGTTAAATCATCAATGGCTTTGGCAGTATTAATAATGTTATCATCCTGATCAGAAGTGAAAAATCTTTTTTCGGTTTCATCAGTAATTGTGGTACGGGTTGATAAATAATTTAATCCGCCGGAAATCTGAATAAATGGCTTTACATATTCTGTCGGAAAAACAAACCGTGTTTTGAATATCCAGTTTGATAAATTGTTGGTTGTTTCTACCCCTAACTTTACCGGAATTGAACTGATAACAGTTGTACCAGCCATTACCTGCAAATCATTTTCGATGATTTGATTTTTTGTTCCCATTAAATTATAGTTATATCCGATGCCGAGGTATAACGGAAAATCAGGATTCACTTTAAACATTAAATCCAAACCAAGCCCTAAATGAAAATCATCTGTGTTATCGGCAAAGGATGCTTGTGGTATTCCTCCGAGCAATGAAATATTGAAATAATGTTGTGCTTGGGTATTTATTGTTATAAAAGAAAAAAGTAAAATTATCCAGACTTTGTAATTCATAAAAGGATTTGTAATTTTTTTTATTTTCTAATTACAAATAAAGCACTTTGAATTTGATTTATTTAAAAGCTAAAATTTACAGCTAGTAAAATATTTAATCCCTCGAAAAAGCTAGGTTCTAGAAGAAACCATTTTATATTTGTTTAACTAAACTATAACACTATGGGAATGATGAAAGAATTTAAGGAGTTCGCAATGCGCGGAAGCCTTGTTGACACAGCAGTTGCTTTTGTAATGGGAGCAGCTTTCGGAAAAATTGTATCTGCTTTTGTAGATGGAATTGTAATGCCGGTTGTTGGATTGCTAACCAGCGGACAAGATTTTTCTCAATTGAAATACATTTTGAAAGAAGCAACTGCTGATAAATCTGAAGTAGCCATTATGTATGGAACTTTTTTAACTGTTATACTCGACTTTGTTATTGTTGCTTTTGCAGTATTCATGGTGATTAAGGCATTAAATGCTTCAAAGAAGAAAGAAGCAGCTGCACCGGCAGCTCCACCTGCTCCAAGCAATGAAGAAAAACTGTTGATTGAAATCAGAGATGCTCTGAAAAAATAATTTTTTCATAATAATATGTACCTCCTGTTATTTAAAACAACAGGAGGTATTTTATTTTCAAACCACAAAAAAAATCATGCGAAAATTTTTACTACTAACCATAATCTTAATTTCATCCAATTCATTATTTGCTCAGACTGCAAAAGATACTAGTTGGAAAAAAGGCGGTTTCTTTTCAATTAACCTTTCACAAACTCAGTATAATAACTGGGCCGGTGGTGGAGAAAATTCATTGGCCATTAATGGACTTTTTAATGTATTCTATAATTATAAAGTAGAGAAAACAACATGGGAAAATTCTTTAGACCTTGGGTATGGATTGGTAAAACTTTCTGATAATCCATTAAGAAAGAGTGACGATAAAATAGAATTGAATTCAAAATTCGGAAAACTTGCAAAAGGAAAATTCTTTTACAGTGGAATGCTGAATTTTAAATCACAATTCACTGAGGGCTTTAATTATCCTGATGACAGCAATGCAATTTCAAAATTTCTTGCGCCAGCTTATATAACTATTGCATTAGGTATGGATTATAAACCGAATGAATACTTTTCATTATTTATTTCTCCAGCTACAGGAAAGTTTACAATTGTAAATGATCAGCTAATTGCTGATGCAGGTTTGTATGGAAACAAAGCAGCTTATTTTGATTCAACTGCCAATGCAATTGTTTCAGGAAAGAAAACCCGAGCTGAATTCGGTGCTTCATTAAGTGCAAAATTTCAAAAAGACATTGTAAAGAATGTTAACCTTTTAGCTAAATTGAATTTGTTTGATAACTATACCGATAAAGTTGCAGCAAATCGTGCAAACATTGATGTGAACTTCGAAGGATTATTAACGATGAAGGTCAATAAGTTTCTATCTGCGAGTATTTATGGAAATATTTTATACGACGATAATATTCTTATTCCGATTTACAGCGATGTAAACGGAGTAAAAACACAAACCGGCACCGGAAAAAGAGTTCAGATAAAAGATGTGATTGGTGTAGGACTCGCTTATAAATTTTAATTTCAGTAAAATGTAACTGAAGCCGTATTGATTTTTCAATACGGCTTTTTTATTAGCAAAAGTCTTTCAATAAATTATTGTCAACAGAAATTATCTGATCCAGACGAATAATAATTCCGGTATCAAATTCCATAAACTCCTCTCCTTCCTTTGAGTAAATATTTTTAATTTTAGAATGAACAGAAATTACTGAATCATTCTGGTAATATTTTATCTCAACTGATTTTCGGAGAGTAGCAGTAGCTTCCAAAATATCATAAAAGGAACAATTGATAGGCTTGTATTTCATATTAATACAAAAACCGACTTTAAATTAATAAACAGATTGAGTCTTAAGTTTCTCTTCTATAAACTGAAAAGATGTAAGTCTTTCGGTTCGGTCTTTTAACACTGCAACAGTATGTTCAAAATGGGCAGAAGGTTTATTATCCTGAGCATATATTGTCCAGCCATCGGATGCTTCCATCACATTTTTTTTGCCCATGTTTATCATTGGTTCAATTGCAATTACTAATCCTGGTAAGAGCTTAGGTCCGCTTCCACGCTTTCCGAAATTCGGCACCTCAGGATCTTCGTGTAATTTTTTTCCAACTCCATGACCCACTAATTCACGAACAACGCCATAACCATTTTTTTCAGCGTGGTCCTGTACAGCAAAAGAAATGTCTCCGATGCGGTTACCATAAATTGCCTTTTCCACTCCAAGCGCTAAACATTCCTGCGTAACTTTCAACAGCTTTTTTGCTTCAATACTTATTTCACCAACAGCAAATGTATACGCGCTGTCACCAACAAAACCATTTAGAACTGTGCCGCAATCAACGGAAACAATATCTCCTTCTTTTAATATTTTTTTTACCGATGGAATTCCATGCACCACTTCTTCATTAACCGAAACACATAATGAAGCGGGGAAATCACGATAACCTTTGAATGCTGGTGTGGCATTATGATCTCTAATAAACGCTTCAGCAATTTCATCCAATCGTTGTGTGCTGATACCGGGCTGTATATATGTAGCTACTTCAGCCAGTGTTTTAGAAACAAGCAAACAACTTTCCCGAATCAGACTAATCTCTTCATCGGTTTTATAATAAATCATTTTGAAACTTATTTAGTATGCAGAAGCAGCCGATGTACGACCTTTAATTCTACCTGACTTCATTAAGCCATCATAATGGCGCATAAGCAAGTGACTTTCTATTTGCTGAAGTGTATCAAGCACAACTCCAACCATAATCAATAATGAAGTTCCTCCGAAGAAATTTCCGAAATCACTGATCATACCGAACATTGCTGCAAATGCAGGAAGTATTGCAACTAATGCAAGAAAGAATGAACCAGGAAGCGTTATACGGCTCATGATTCCGTCAATGAAGTCAGCAGTTTTTTTACCGGGTTTGATACCAGGAACAAAACCACCATTTCGTTTCATATCATCAGCCATTTGAACAGGATTAACAATTAATGCTGTATAGAAATAGGTGAATACAATAATTAAAACGCTGAAAATAACATTGTACCAAAAACTTGTATGGTCAGTAAACACTCCTGCTCCCTGGCTGGCAGCAGAATCAGGGAAAAACTGAGAAATAGTAGCAGGGATAAACATTAATGCCTGAGCAAAAATGATTGGCATTACACCAGCAGCATTTACCTTTAAAGGAATGTACTGACGAACACCGCCGTATTGCTTATTACCTACAATTCGTTTTGCATATTGAACCGGAATCTTTCTTGTGCCTTGAACCAATAGAATAACTAACATAATAACTGCAATCAATGCAGCAATTTCTCCAATGAAAGCAACCAATCCGCCATTGCCACCTGCACTCATTCTTGAAGTAAATTCAGCAGCTAATGCAAAAGGCAATCGTGCTATAATTCCAACCATGATTAAAAGAGAAATACCATTACCAATTCCTTTATCGGTAATTTTTTCTCCTAACCACATTACGAAAACTGTTCCTGCGGTCAATACCACTAAAGTGGAGAACCAGAACAATCCAGGGCTGATTAAAATCTGAGCACCTAAACTTTTAATGTATACCACATAAGCAGAAGCCTGCAAAGCAGTAACAACAACTGTTAGTATTCTTGTGTATTGATTTACTGTACGACGACCGCTTTCATCTTTTTGCAATTTCTGAACAGCAGGCACTGCCATTCCTAATAATTGCATTACAATGGAAGCAGAAATATAGGGCATAATTCCCAATGCAAAAATGGATGCGCGCGTAAATGCCCCTCCGGCAAAAATATTAACAAGTCCAAAGATTCCTTTACCACCTTCGTCTTCCAATTGCTGTAACTGAGCCCCATCAATACCAGGTAAAACGATATAAGAGCCGATACGGTAAATAGCTACTAAACCTAAAGTCATGAGAATACGAAACCTTAGGTCTTCTATTCTCCAGATATTTTTTATTGTTTGAATGAAATGGTTCATATTAAATCAGCTTTCTGAAAGGGCAACAAATGTAATTTTTATTTAAGTATCTGCAAGGAAGATGAAATTCTTCTTTACACAAAAATGCCCCGATACAATTTCGTTTGATCGAGGCATCAATTTCATTATGAGTTATTATTTCTTTTCCAATAAAGTTAGAGTACCGCCAGCGCTTTCAATTGCTGCTTTTGCTTTAGCACTTGCTGCGTTTGCAGTAATATTAAGTTTGGCAGTTAATTCACCACGACCCAATATTTTAATAGGTTCGTTACGCTGAACATATCCTATTTTCTTTAACACATCAAAATTCACTTCTTTTAAGTTGTGCTTGGTTACCAGGTTCTGCAAAGCATCCAAGTTAAATTCGGCAAACTCAACACGGAAAGGATTTGTGAAACCAAATTTAGGTACACGACGCTGCAATGGCATTTGTCCACCTTCAAAACCTCTCTTGTTTTTATGACCTGAACGAGAACCTGCTCCATTCATACCTCTTGTTGAAGTACCACCGTGTCCGCTACCCTGTCCGCGGCCAATACGCTTGCGGTTTTTTGTTGCTCCTTCTGCGGGTTTTAATGTATGTAAATTCATTTTTACGAGAATTAATCTTTAATAATTATCCTGCTACTTCTTCTGTTTTCACAAGGTGACTTACCTTTCCAACCATTCCTAGAATCTGAGCTGTTCCTTCCTTTATAACCGGAACATGCAATTTTTTTATTCCAAGAGCTTTGATAGTTCTTTTCTGACGATCAGTACGATCTATCGCGCTTTTAATCTGTGTGATTTTAATCTTTGCCATTTCTGTTTTCGTTTTCCGATTCACCAATGAAAAACACGGGTGAAAGTATTTTTAATTATCCGTTAAATACACGCTTTAAAGTTAAGCCACGACCCATTGCAACAGCAACCGGATCACGCAAATCTGTTAAAGCTTTAATTGTAGCTTTAACAACATTGTGCGGGTTTGATGAACCCAAAGATTTTGCCAACACATCTGTTACTCCTGCACTCTCTAATACTGCACGCATTGCACCACCTGCTATAACACCGGTTCCATGAGAAGCTGGTTTTACCCAAACTTTTGATGCACCGAATTTTGAAATCTGCTCGTGAGGAATAGTGCCTTTAAGAATAGGAACCTTAACAAGGTTCTTTTTCGCATCGTCAATTCCTTTAGTGATAGCTTCCTGTACTTCACGGGCTTTCCCTAAACCATGACCTACTATTCCATTTGAATCTCCAACTACTACAAGAGCAGAGAAACTGAATGTACGACCACCCTTAGTTGTTTTAGTAACACGGTTAATGCTTACTACTTTTTCTTTTAAATCGAGTTCACTTGCTTTAACCCGTTGTATTGTTGCTTGAGACATTTTTATTTATGCTATAATGTTGTTCAAATCTAAAATTGTAATCCACCTTCTCTTGCACCTTCAGCAATTGCTTTGATACGACCATGATAAAGAAAACCACCGCGATCAAAAACCGCTGAAGTAATTCCTTTATCGGTAGCCATTTTTGCCAATGCAATACCTACTTGCTTTGATTTTTCAATCTTGGTTCCTTTTATTTCTTTCAAGTCGCGTGATGATGCGGCTAACAAAGTATGACCTGCTTCGTCGTTAATTAACTGAGCATAGATTTCGGTGTTACTACGGTAAATGCTGATACGCGGGCGCTCGGCAGTACCTGAAATCTTCTTGCGAATTCTCTTGTGAATTTTAAAGCGGCTTATTGATTTTGCTGACATTTTATTTAATGTTCTTTACTTAAAAAATTTATTTAGCGCTCGCTGCAGACTTACCAGCTTTGCGACGAAGAATTTCAGTTGTGTATTTAATACCTTTTCCTTTGTAAGGTTCAGGGCGACGCACATCACGAATCTTAGCTGCCAATTGACCAAGCAATTGCTTGTCGGCTGATTCCAAAGTGATCATTGGATTTTGTCCTTTCAATTGTTCTGCAGAAATTTTAATTTCTTTTGGAACCATGAACAAAACCGGGTGAGAGAAACCAACGCTAAGTTCAAGCATCTGACCTGTAACTGTAGCACGGAAACCCACACCAACCATTTCAAGTTTCTTGCTGTATCCTGTTGCAACTCCTGTTACCATGTTGTTTAACAAAGCACGATATAAACCATGCATTGCTTTATGACGCTTTTGTTCAGTAGGGCGGCTGAGAATAATGTTTTCTCCTTCTACCTTAACTGTAATATCGGCATCAACCTTTTGCTTTAATTCGCCTTTAGGTCCTTTTACAGTTACCATGTTGTTTTCAGCAACATTTACTGTAACACCTTTAAGTAAGGCAACGGGCATTTTTCCAATCCGTGACATATTCTATGCTTTCTCTTTTCTCTTATTAATTAACTTTAAATAAAATTTCGCCACCTACTTTTTGTGCACGCGCTTCTTTCTCAGTCATTACTCCCTTAGGTGTGCTAACAACAACAATTCCTAAACCGTTTAAGGTGCGTGGCAACATATCGCTTGATGAATACTTACGCAATCCCGGACGGCTAACTCTCCAGATTTTGCGAATTGCCGGAAGGCGTGTTTCAGGATTGTATTTTAATGCAATCATGATAGTTCCTTGCGGACCTTTACTATCGTCGAATTTATACTTGAGAATGTATCCTTTTTCGTAAAGAATTTCAGTAATCCTCTTCTTTAAATTCGAAGCCGGAATTTCCACTATACGATGGTTCGCATGCTGTGCATTGCGCACGCGGGTTAAGTAGTCGGCTATCGGATCTGTTACCATAAATAGAAAATCGTTAATTTTTTTGGGATGGCAAAGGTAAACATCTGATTCATTTTAACAAGTGTCAACAGAATATTGTTGAAGAACATGATTTTGCAGGCCAAAAACCCGTCCTCTTTTCACCTTTTTCCTGTAAAATGAAGGAGTGAAGGTCAATTTAATTTTCATCTTTACTGCGTTAAAAGCAAAAAATAAAGCCATGAAATTCAATTACTTCCATTTAATAGTACTGTTTTCTATTATTCTGATTCCGCGGATTTCGACTGCTCAACTTTCGTGCTGCGCTAATCCGAAGGCGGTAAACGGAATGAAAATATTTGTTCATGACCCTGTTTTTTTATCAGCACATGAGAGTCCGTTGCCGTTTAATTATGTTGATGCAGCCGGAAAAATGATTTCATTTTCAACTTCAGATGGAAAGAATGCAAGTGCGTATGAAATTAAAGCTTCCATCCCTACCACTAATTATCTTTTTGTTTTTCATGAATGGTGGGGATTGAATGATTACATAAAACAGCGCGCCGATGAATTGCAAAAATCTATTGGCAATGTAAATGTGATTGCACTTGACATTTATGATGGTAAAATTGCCACTGTTGCCGATTCAGCAGGCGCTTATATGAGTGCGGTAAAGGATGCGCGACTTGAAAGTATTATTAATGGTGCCATTACTTATGCCGGGAAAACTGCACGCATAGCAACAATAGGCTGGTGCTTTGGTGGTGGTTTATCATTAAAAGGAACTTCACTTGCCGGGAAGCAAGCTGTTGGTTGTGTAATGTATTATGGAATGCCCATTACTGAAGTAAACAAATTAAAAGAGCTGAATTGCGATGTGCTTGGAATATTTGCTTCGAAAGAAAAATGGATTTCGCCTCAGGTTGTTGCACAGTTTGAAAAGGATATGAAGAGCGCAGGAAAAAATTTAACTGTAAAGAATTACGATGCCGAACACGCTTTTGCCAATCCAAGCAATCCGCATTACGATAAAGTTGCTGCAGCTGATGCAAATGCAAATGCGTTGGAATTTTTGAAGAAGGTTTTTATATAGCGAATAGTAAGCATCACTACCAAGTTGCCAAGATTTATTAATGCCTTGAAGATTTTTTCTTCAGGGCTTTTTGTTTTTAAGTGATGTAATTAACACTGCTATTCATTCACATAATTCTTAAGCAACTTTTTCGTTTTTAATTCAATTGAATAAATACTAAACATTAATTGCTGAATGTTATGGACGAAATCAATCTCTTAAAAAAGGAACTTGAAAAGAAGGATAAGATTATTGCGTTCTTGTTAGAAAAGATTGCTTCCATATACGACAAACCTGTTAATGCGAAGCAAGGGATTGGTTATAGTGAACTGCACAATGAGCATCAGTCAGAACAGATTGGTATAAGTGATGCCAATAATTCCAATCTCATGCAAGTGATGGATAATATTGAGATGAATAATACCAATCCATTACAACAGACTGGTAATAGTGAAGCCAATATTTCCAAACAGCTACATGAGATTGGAATTATTGAAATGAATACCGCTAATGCACTCGCTTTACAACGCGAAATAAAAATGCTCTTTCACATTAACACCAAAAAAAAGAGTTTGAGAAGCACCACCAATGTGATGCTTTACCTGCATAACCATCCAAATGCAACACGGCTGGAACTGGCTAAAGCCGCAGGTTTATCTGCACCCGGATTTGCAAAACACTTTCTGCGGATTCGCAATAAGGGTTTGCTTAAAAAACTATCGTGGAAAGAATATGCCCTCACCGAAAATTCCAAAGCCATTCTTTCCAGGGCTTTTGGAAAAAGTAAATGATGTAAAATTGGATCAAAATTGAGAATCAAATTTAAGTTAATCAGCATTCTATTAAACTAAAAATACTGAAGCACTTTCTATTGTATTTTACTTCTTGTGTTTTGCTTGAGGCATAAATTTTATTCCAAACTGCATTGGTGGAACTAGTTGTTGAAGGTCACCTTTCTTAGAACTCAGACTGATAGTAATATAAAATTTAGTTGCTTTTGAATCAGGAACATAAAACTGTATTGAAGACTGAAATAGAAGACTCCGAGAAGTAAACGCTTTTGTATAATCGCTTTCTGAAACCCATTTATCATGATAATACCAACCTTTACCTATTTTTCCATTCTGGAGTATCCATGAAATTTTTTCTGTAAGTGATACATCAAATCTTCTGCCCTTGAAATATTTAGTTGGTTGTATGGAAGGAACTAATAATCGTGTATCAGCAAAGTATCCGTGTGTGTTATATTCTATCCCATCGTTTGAATTTTCATAAAATGAATATTTATTTTTCTCAAAAGTTAAACCTGGAACCACTTCAATCCCATTCCCCTTTTTATTTAATGAGTAGTATCCAAGACCTAATGAAGAAGATATTGAACTAGAAGAATTTTCATTCCCGTTAAACCAACTCAACATTGGTATTCCTTTATCAGCTTGAGCGGCAAAAGAGATAAAAAAATGATTACTGAAACTATGTGCTATGCCTGCATGAAAGTTAATCATATTAAAATATGGTTGAAAAACAATCTTAGTTTGCTTTGTTGAATCAAAACAATAAACATCAATCTGCTGAGGATAAAATTTATAAGAACAGGAATTCAATATGCTCATAAATAACAATGAAAAAATAATTAATTGAACTCGCTGGAAATTCATCTTAAAAACAATTATGTAAAATAATATTTTTTTGTGAAGTTAAACTTCAATTAGTTTCTAAAAATCTATCCTGTAATAAAACAGAGGCAACCGTCCCAACTGGTAATCATAACGAATGGGTGATGCGGTTGCATCGAAATTATCGGGCGCGTAAGTGAGTTTCAGAATATTTTTAGTATCAAACAGGTTCACAATATCCAAACCGATTTCGTGCGATACTTTTTTTCCGTTGATGCGGTAATTGATTTTTAAATCGGCGCGGAAATATGAAGGCAGTTGCAAAGTGTTGCGCGCTGAATCTATGTACACAATGTCTTTCTGATAAACAGAAGCAGCCGTGTCAACCGGTCCGTACCATCGGCCGCCGGCAACAGTAATTTTTGTACTCAACTGCAGGGCATGTTTGTTTTTAAAAACAAATTCTTTCGCCAGAATTCCATTGGCAGCATACTGTCCGTTAAAATCGGTTCTGCGTTCAACGCCATCACTGCCTTTGTAATTCGATTCGAACATGGAGAGTGTTAAAAGGAAGTAATAATTCTTACTGAATCCTTTTTCGAGCGTGAACTCCAAACCATAATTCTGCCCGGTGCCCTTGTTTTCCAGTGTATCAGGAAAGAAACGGGAGAAGCCAGCACCCGAATTCACCAATGAAAAAGAAGAAGATTGTTTGGTAACAGGCACATCATACAAGTACTGATAATAGGCTTCAGTTTTAAAGTATAAATGTTTGCCCAATAGTTTGTCGTACGAAATAACGGAGTGATAACTTTTTGTTAATCCCATATCGTGATTGTATTCGTGCGCCACGCCATTACTGAATTCGGGACTGTAGAAATACAAGTAAGTATTCTGAATCTGGCTATGCATTCCTAAACCGATATTGAGCGACTGGTTATTTTTCATTTCGTACTTCATTCCAATGCGTGGCTCCACAGGAGAAAGCGCATTTCCCAATGAGAAATACAATGCATGCAAACCGATATTAAATGTGAGTGCATCGCTTGGTTTATAATGAATCTGAAAATACGGTTGAATGAGGTTTGCCATTTCATGCGCATCCCATCGTTTGTAGAACTGATAATAAAGCGGAGAGAGCGTATCAATGCTGCGGACGCTATCCAGAAAGTTAAAAAAGTAAGTATCAATATTGAATCCTGTTTTGAACGAAAGGTGATTATTAATCCTATTGGTTAAGTACCAGGCAGCTGAAACTTTATCCTGCATAAACGAATAACCAAGCAAATGCGGAATACTATCTACAACAAAAACACTATCAGCGTTTATATGACGATATACCAGTTCATGATGAACTTTCTGACTTTCGTCCTGATACATTAAGGTGAACTTCGAAAACAGATTTTGATTGAATGATTTATTCAGACTGAAACCCACCACACCCATTTGCGAGGCAAAGTATTGGTCGCGGTCGTTCTCGCCATAAATATTTCGTATTGGTTTTGTTTGTTCGCTAATGAGAATGGCAACTTTACTCATTCCGCCAACTCCGAAAACAGAAAAATTGGTGTTGCCCTTCATGGGGAAATTTAAACGGAAAGAACCATCCTGATAATGCGGCACGGCATCGGTTCCGATTTCAATTCCGAGAGCGCTGAATAAAGCGAGTGTACTGTATCGGTAGGTAACAAGGTAAGTTGATTTACTTTTTTTACTGAATGGTCCTTCTGCTAAAACTTCGGTACCCAGAAAACCAAACTGTCCGCTGAACTCATGCTTCTCGTTATTTCCGTTACGCAATTTCAAATCGAATGCACCTGCAATGGAGTTTCCTAACTCTGCTGGGAAAGCGCCGGTATAAAAATCGGAGTTCGCTAAAATTTTATTATTAAGAATAGAAACCGGTCCGCCCGCAGTTCCGGGAATATTAAAGTGATTAGGATTAAAAATATCCACCCCTTCCAACCGCCACAAAACACCCGAAGGCGAATTGCCGCGCACCACAATATCATTGCGCGAATCATCAGCACCTTGCACGCCGGCGAAGTTGCTAGCCATACGCGCAGGGTCGCCCCGACTGCCTGCATACCGATTGGTTTCTTCAATTGAAAAAGTTCGAGTGCTCACGGTGCTCATTTCGTTGCTGCTTTGCCCGACCTTGTTTGCACTCACCACAATCTCTTCAATATTTTTTGCACTCGATTCCAGGTGAACATCAATTACAGATTCTTTACCTGATGAAAGAATAATATCGCGAACAAATCCTTCAATGTATCCGACATAAGTAATGTGCAATGAATACCTGCCTACTGCAATTTCATCAAAACGATAGTTTCCGTTTTCATCAGAATAAATTCCTTTCACAATTGAACTATCCTTCATTAATAAAACAGTTGCACCTGTTAATGGAAAATTACTTTCTGCATCATACACAATTCCGCGAATGGTTTGCGTTGGAGTTTGCGCTAAGCAATTTGACAGATTAATTGTAAAAAGCAGAGTAAAAATTGAAGTTATAAAAAGCGAAAGAAGGTTTCTTTTCATACCTGAAAATTTTGAATGCGAAAAGTAACAAGATAGTGTAACAGATGTGATTGACTTATATCAACTAATTAGTCAGAATAAATATTTAATTAAAAATGAATTTAAAAAAGGCCGAATGCTTTTATAAAAACCGGTTTGTACCAAACCGCAATATGGTCGTGCGATGCATAATAATAAGAAGGGAAAAGAAAACACACCAAGGCACACACAAATAAAATTTTTCGCATTTCTATTTGCGAAATTTTTTCAACGAGAACAGCAATAGAAATAAAAATTACAGGAAACATGTATCCGGCGCTTCGTGTAATATCTTCTACTGAAAAAGCAATAAGCAGTAACACAAACATCATTGCCGCTAAAGAAAGTATAACCGAATATTTCTTTTGTTTTAACAGCACAACGAAACAAACAATCAGCAGCAACCAGAAACCTTCAAGCGCTGAAAAGAGTCCGAGTGGAAATGCGTGAATGGAATTCATTAACACTTCAACACCTATTCCTTTATCAGGAGTATGTAAATCAAAAACTTTTGATAGCAAGAATCGAATTATTGAATAACAAATAAGCGCGAATAAAACAGTCGAAGATTTTTTTTCGAGCTTGAAAAAAGAAGAGAAAGAAAAATCGTTTGTTTTTATTTCATTGAATTTCCACCAGAGAAAAATCAAGAATGAAGCTACAACTGCTCGCTCATCGGTCCACGCTGCTAAAAAAGTGAAAATGAAAATGAGAAAGATATTGGAATACAACATCGCCAGCAATAAAAACAAGTAAGCAACCACATCAAACCACGCATTGTTATCAGTAAATCCGGAATGACCAATATAAATAAAAGTAAAACCAATCGTTCCAAATAAAGCCAGTGTTTTATCCTTAGTTATTTTTTCAAAAAGTAAAAGCGAGAAGTATATCAATAAAATATTTACCAACCATTCAAAAACAATAATTGCATAATCATTCAGATGAAAAGCAAAAGCAAGTATTGGAACAGTCAATCTGAATGTTCGCTTGGCAGCATTTGAGGCTTCATTAAAATTTAATGCCGTGAACGGATGTTCCCTTTGCTGATGAAAAGCCTGCCATCCTTTTATCTCTTTAAAAGTTTTTTCATACCCACTGAATTGTGGTGAAGCAAAAAAGAGAGAAAGAAATGTAAGCGTGAGAACTGATTTAATTTTCCAGTTGCGCGAAACAGTAAACTTCTCAATTCGTTCGATTATGTTTTCATAAACTGTTGAAAGACTTACAACGGACATCGTGGAATTGAATTAGCTGAATAGATTTATTGAACCAAATGTAAAATTGAAAATACTATTTCTTGCTTTCCGGAATAATGGTATAAGAAATCTTCGGTTCAGATCGAAATTCTTTCGGTTCAGCCAATTGGTAATTAATTTTCAATTCAGTTACTTCAGTATTAGCTAAAGATGTGTTTAAACGGAAATTAATAATCAACGATTTATGAAATACCACATGTAGTCCCTGGTACCTTTTCTTTCCGAATTGCAATAATTTTACAAGCCTCAAAGCTTCTTCATCACAACCATATCCAATTCCGTGTTTGATCTTTGTAGAAATAACCTTTCCGAAAATATCTACATTGTAATCAACAGCAACTGCTCCTTCAATATTGTTCTTAATGGCCTCATCCGGATATTTAAGATTATCCTCAATAAATTTATTCATAGATTCATTTCCACCAGAATAAGTTGGTTGAAGAATTAATCTCTCAGGTTTGAATTTCTTTTTCACTGAGTGAAATATATTACTGTATTTGTATAAATAAAAATGCCGACCTCGAATAACGAAGACGGCATTTAATTTTTATTGAAAATATTTTTTTACCAACTTGATTTAGTCAATCCCGGAATTTTTCCGAAGAGTGCTAACTGGCGGAACATCTGACGCGACAATCCAAACTGACGAATGTAACCACGGGAACGACCTGAGATAGCGCAACGATTGTGCTTGCGGATTTTTGATGAATTCTTTGGTAGTTTATCTAACCCGACTAAATCGCCCGAAGCTTTTAACTCGGCACGCTTTGCAGCATACTTCGCTACCATTCTTTCACGCTTTCTTTCTCTGGCTTTTACTGATTCTTTTGCCATATTAATTCTGTTCTGATTTTAAACTTTTAAATGGTAAACCTAATTCTTTCAAAAGAGCAAATGCTTCAGCATCTGTATTAGCAGTGGTAACGAATGTGATATCCATTCCATTCATATGAGTTACTTTATCAATATCAATTTCAGGGAAAATAATCTGTTCAGTAATTCCAAGAGTATAATTTCCTCTGCCGTCAAAACTTTTTTCGTTTACACCTTTGAAATCACGAACGCGTGGTAGCGCAACAGAGAAAAGACGATCCATGAATTCATACATGCGGTCACCTCTCAATGTCACTCTCACACCAACCCCAACTCCAACTCTCAATTTGAAATTAGAAATATCTTTCTTTGATTTTGTTGCCATTGCTTTCTGACCGGTGATGGTGGTCATTTCGGTTACTGCAACATCAATCATCTTTTTGTCAGAAGTAGCTTTACCAACACCCTGGTTGATAGCAATCTTAGAGATCTTAGGCACCTGCATAACACTGGTGTAGTTGAACTGCTTCATCATAGCAGGAACAACCTGATCTTTGTACTTCTTTTTTAAACGGGCAACATATCCTTCCATAATTTCCTTTTATCTTTTTTTGGAATTGTTATTTGATTACAGCTCCAGATTTTTTTGCAATTCTGATTGCAGTTCCATTCTCCCGCTTGCGTCCTACACGGGTAGCAGTTCCTCCTTTTGGATCAACTAAAGCTATATTAGAAATATGAACTTTAGCTTCCTTTTTTACAATTCCTCCGTTCGGGGTTTTTGCGTCAGGTTTAGTGTGGCGAGAAACGATGTTTACACCTTCAACCAAAGCACGCATTTCATCCGGCAGTACTTCTATAACACGGCCTTTCTTTCCTTTGTCATCACCAGCGAGCATTATTACCATATCCCCTTTGCGGATATTTAATTTCGCTTTGAATCTTTTGGTTACTGATTTATCTCTTTTCATTTTCTACAAAACTTCAGGGGCTAATGAAATAATTTTCATGTATTGTTTTTCACGCAACTCTCTTGCTACAGGTCCAAAGATGCGGGTTCCGCGTGGTTCATTTGAATCGTTAAGCAATACCACCGCATTATCATCGAAACGAATGTATGAACCATCTTTACGACGAATTCGATTTTTTACACGAACGATTACGGCTTTTGTAACAGTTCCTTTTTTAACTGTTCCTGCTGGAATAGCGTCTTTTACAGTAACAACAACAGTATCGCCAATGCTCGCATAACGCTGGTGTGCGTGTCCGAGAATGCGGATAACGAGCACTTCTCTGGCTCCGCTATTATCTGCTACATTCAATCTTGATTCTGTCTGTACCATTTTTCTTTCTTCTTTTGAATCTGTTGTTTTAATTACTAAGTCCCATTTAACACGGGAGAAAGCAAAGAAATTTTTTACTTAGCTTTTTCGATTATAGAAACCAAACGCCATCTTTTAGTTTTACTTAATGGTCGAGTTTCTTCAATTGTAACTGTATCTCCAATTCCACATTCATTCTTTTCGTCATGCGCATGAAATTTGGTAGACTTTTTCAAATACTTACCATATTTAGGGTGCATAACTTTTCTTTCAACACTAACAGTTATGGTTTTATCCATTTTACTGCTGGTTACAAGCCCATTCCGGGTTTTTCTTAATTTCCTATCTTCCATGATCCGGATTATTTATTAGTAGTTTGCTTAGCACGATTTGCTGTTTCATGAGTCATACGCGCAATGTCTCTGCGCAAATAGCGCATAGTCATTGGGTTTTCCAATGGTGTAACCGTGTGGTTAAAATGCATTCGCTGCAGTCTGGTTTTTTCTTCTGCCAATTTCGCTTTCAGGTCTGCATCTGAAAGTTCGTGCAGGTTTAGTTTTACTTTTTTAGCCATTGTTGCTTACTGTTTATTTATCAGGCTTTGTATTCGCGACTAATGATGAACTTTGTTTTAATCGGAAGTTTTTGAGCGGCTAACGCCATCGCTTCACGAGCAATTAAAAGTGATACGCCTTCGGCTTCGAACAAAATTCTACCTGGTTTTACTACTGCTACCCATCCCTCGGGGCCTCCCTTACCTTTTCCCATACGAACCTCAGCAGGTTTTGCTGTTTTGGCTTTATCAGGGAATATTCGAATCCAAACCTGACCTTCACGCTTCATGTGACGGGTTAATGCAACACGGGCGGCTTCAATTTGCTTGTCGGTAAGCCAGATTTGATCCATTGCCTTCAATCCAAACGAACCAAAAGAAAGAGAAGCTCCACGATGATCGTTTCCTTTCATCTTGCCTCTCTGCGGTCTGCGCCACTTGGTCTTTTTCGGTTGTAACATAATGCTCTCTTATTATCGTTTCTTAATTAGATTCTCTGTCTCTGCGTGGTTTATTACGACGGTCGCCACCGCGATCTCCTCCTCTTTCTCTGTCTCCTCCTCTTTCTCTTCTATCTGCTCCTTGCTTTTGTTCAGTTCCTGTTGTCTTCTGTCCTACATTGGGTGATAAGTCACGCTTTCCAAAAACTTCACCTTTACATATCCAAACTTTAATTCCAATTAAACCATAAACTGTCAATGCTTCGCCAATTGCATAATCAATATCAGCACGAAGTGTATGAAGAGGTACACGGCCTTGTTTTACTTCTTCAGAACGCGCAATCTCAGCTCCACTTAATCGACCACTGATTCTGATTTTTATTCCTTCAGCACCCATTCTCATTGCAGAAGCAACAGCCATTTTAATAGCACGGCGATAATTAATACGGGCTTCAATCTGGCGAGCAATTGAATCTCCAACAACAGTAGCATCAATTTCAGGACGACGAATCTCAACAATGTTGATTTGTACTTCCTTTCCGGTTAAGCCTTTCAACTCTTCCTTAATGCGATCAACTTCTCCACCGCCTTTACCAATGATGATTCCAGGACGAGAGGTGTGAATAGTTACTGTCAGACGATTAAGTGTGCGCTCAATTACGATATTTGAAATACCTCCTTTAGCAACACGCGCTTTTAAGTACTCACGAACTTTAAAGTCTCCAATTATTTTGTCAGCGTACTTACCGCCTCCAAACCAATTTGAATCCCATCCGCGAACGATACCGAGTCTATTAGAAATCGGGTTTGTTTTTTGTCCCATTCAGTTTTTGATATTTAATTAATCTACCTTTTTGGTTGATTTACGAGTCTTAGTTGTCTTTTCTTCAGTTTTTTCGACTGCTTTTTTTGCAGCAGGTTTCTTACCTGCAGTTTTTTTATTCGCTGTAGTTTCTGTAACTTCCACAGCAGATTCTTCCTCAGTAACATTTGCAACTTCCTCAACAGAAGGAGAAATCCGACTGTCAACAATCAAAGTTACATGATTTGAACGCTTGCGCTTGCGATAAGCACGACCTTGTGGTGCTGGCAACCAACGCTTAAGCATAGTGCCTCCATCAACAAATACTTCTTTTACAAACAATCCACTGTCTTCAGGATTTAATCCCTGATTCTTTTCTTTCCAATTGTTAGTAGCAGACAAAAGAAGCTTTTCCACCTCGCGAGCAGGATGCTTGGTGCTGAATTTTAAAATATTCAAAGCTTTTTCTACATCTACTCCACGAATCATGTCAACCACATATCTCATCTTACGGGGAGAAGTTGGTACATTTTTCAATATTGCTTTAGCTAGTGCCATTGTGATTGCTTATCCGGTTTTTAACTATCTACTTTCTTAGTTGAGTGTCCTCTGAAGTTTCTTGTTGGTGAAAACTCGCCAAGTTTATGCCCAACCATATTCTCACTCACAAAAATCGGAATGAACTTGTTTCCGTTGTGAACTGCGAAGGTGTGACCTACAAATTCAGGTGTAATCGTTGAACGACGACTCCAAGTTTTTACTACGCTCTTTTTGTTTGCCGCATTCAATACTTCAATCTTACCTTGTAAGTTGTGATCTACATACGGACCTTTTTTTACTGACCTTGCCATGTTTTTTTTCTTTCTTACTTTATTTTTTTATTCCGACAGGTTATTTCTTTCTTCTGCTTACTATGAATTTGCTACTTGGATTCTTAGGCTTACGAGTTTTCAAACCTCTTGAATACACATTCGTTCTAGATCTTGGCTGACCTCCTGAAGCTTTTCCTTCTCCACCACCCATCGGGTGATCTACAGGATTCATTGCTACCGCACGGTTACGAGGCTTGATACCTTTCCACCGATTAGCTCCTGCTTTTCCTTTTACTTCTAAACTATGATCAGGATTTGAAACCATTCCAACAGTTGCCATACAAGTTAAAAGAATCTTGCGTACTTCTCCTGAAGGCATTTTCAAAACAGCGTATTTATCTTCTTTAGCCGCTAACTGGGCTGAAGCACCAGCACTGCGAACTAACATTCCTCCCTTTCCAGGGTGTAACTCCACATTATGAACTATAGTACCAAGTGGTAATTCTTTTAATGAAAGAGCATTTCCTAATTCAGGAGGTGCACCTGGACCACTCATTAATTTATCGCCAACTTTCAATCCGTTTGGAGAAAGAATATATCTTCTTTCACCATCAGCATACATTACTAATGCGATGAAACCTGAACGGTTTGGATCATATTCGATTGTTTGCACAGTGCAACCAATGCCATGCTTGTCGCGCTTCCAGTCAATCAAACGATACATTTGTTTGTGACCACCACCTATATAACGCATGCTGCGTTTACCAGTGTGATTACGACCGCCCGTTCTTTGTTTCACTTCCAATAAACTCTTTTCAGGCTTGTTGGTAGTAATTTCAGTATAAGCATTACCGATTTTAAATCGGGTGCCGGGGGTAATGGGGTTAAACTTTTTTACTGGCATTTCTGTTTTCCTTTATCCTGTTATGCTAATTACACACTTGCGTAGAAATCAATTGTTTCACCTTTCGCAAGCGTTACAATTGCCTTTTTCTTGTATCCTTTTACTCCTTTCAGCACACCGGTTTTTGTCATGCGCTGTTTGTTTTTTCCGGGCATTATTGCAGTAGAAATTGCAGCTACTTTAACACCATACATTTTTTCCACTGCCGTTTTGATCTGAATCTTATTGGCATCGTTGGTAACCATGAATACGAACTTGTTCAGTTTGCTTCCAAGATTGGTATTCTTTTCGGTGACCAGCGGCCTAACTAAAACTTGAGTTGACATTGTTTATTCTTTTGTGCGCTGTTAATTTTTATTTACTTCCCATTGCTTTAATTGTGCCTTCAGCAAAAAGAAGATTCTTTGCTTTTAACACTTCGTATGTATTCAAGCCTCCTGCCGTAGTCAAGGTAATTCCTTCAATATTACGAGTAGCTCTTTTCAAATTATCAGTAGCATCATTTACAACTACCAATGTTTTGCGTGAAGTCATTCCAAGGTTTTTCAACATAGAAAAAGCTTCCTTTGTTCTATGGGTAGGCAAATTCATGTCTTCAATAACAAAAATCTGATTCTCCTTTGCTTTCTGACTCAATGCTGAACGGCGAGCTAATTCTTTCTCCTTTGCGTTTACTTTAAAACTGTAATCGCGTGGTTTAGGACCAAATACACGAGCCCCACCGCGAAGTAAACCTGCTTTTATGCTACCCTTACGAGCGCCACCTGTTCCCTTTTGTTTTAACAATTTGCGAGTAGATCCTGACACATCTGACTTTTCTTTACTGCTATGAGTGCCCTGGCGCTGATTGGCAAGGTACTGCTTAACGGCAAGCCACATCACATGTTCATGCGGTTCTATTCCGAATATCTCATCAGAGATTTCTACTGTGCGGCCAGTTTTACTACCGTCTGTTTTTAATACTTCGAGTTTCATTTTGCGTTCTCAATTATTAAGTATGAACCTTTAGCACCCGGTACATTACCATGAACAACAATCAAGTTTTGTTCAGGAAATATTTTCACTACTGTAAGATTTTGAACCTTCACACGATCTCCACCCATTCTTCCAGCCATACGCATTCCTTTGAATACACGAGACGGGTATGATGAACCACCTAATGAACCAGGAGCACGATTACGATCGTGTTGTCCGTGAGTTCTTCCTCCTACACCATGAAAACCATGACGCTTAACAACCCCTTGAAATCCTTTTCCTTTGGTTTTACCAATTACATTTACCACTTCACCTTCAGTAAAGATTTCAGATGTAACAGTTTCGCCTAATTTTTTATCAAGTTCGCAATCGCGAAACTCCACCAACTTACGAAGAGGAGCAGTACTTGCTTTCGCAAAATGCCCTTTCATTGGTTTGGTTGTAGATTTTTCCTTCTTTGGATCGAAGCCAAGTTGCAAAGCATTGTAACCGTCATTTGCAACGGTTTTTACCTGGGTAACCACACATGGTCCTGCTTCGATAACCGTACAGGCTACCTGCTTTCCCTGCGGATCAAATATGCTGGTCATTCCGACCTTTTTTCCTAAGATTCCCTTCATGCGTTGTACTTCTTTTTATCTTGTTGGGTCTTCCTTAAAATAAAAAAACCCCACGGTTTATCAATTAGCCTTTAATGCTTATCTCAACCCCGCTGGGTAATTCCAGTTTACTCAGCGCATCCACTGTTTTGGATGATGAGGTGTAGATGTCTAACAATCTTTTGTAAGTGCAAATTTGAAATTGGTCGCGTGCCTTTTTGTTCACATGCGGTGAACGGAGAACTGTAATGATCTTCGTTTCGGTAGGTAACGGGATTGGTCCTGCTACTACTGCGCCGGTGCTGCGAACGGTCTTAACAATCTTCTCGCAACTCTTATCAACCAGGTTATGGTCGTATGATAATAGCTTGATTCTGATTCTTTGTGACATGCGATTTCAATGAGCTTTTTAAAAAGAGGACTGCAAAAGTAAATTTATAAGCGAAATAAACAATAGGCAGTTGAAAAATAATTTAGAACATCTTATTTAAGTGAATTTCTGATAAAAAAGCTGTTTTCTACTTCCTGCAATATTCCTCCCCTTTTTCTACAGGAAGTTTCTGGCTGAGGTTTACATCATTATCACTTTTCTGAAGGCCCCACGAAAAGTATTTTTCAAAGAATGGAAGCAACTTGCTTGATTTTATTTTCTCTAAAAAATATACTTCATGTTCTTTCTCTTTAATTCCCATTTCATATAAAACCTGATCGTGTTCGGTTATTCTGATTTCATGAAAATGGTGAATCATACGGAAGTACTCACAAACATTTCCACTCTCCAATTTACCGGCAAAATAAAATGGCATGAACCATCCGATTACATAACAACTGTATGAAATTATTTTCCCGATGATATAAAAACGAACTTCATAAAATTTTGAAACAGGAATATTGTATTGCTTCATAATTTTAAAAACTTCTGAGCGATGATTCCATTCATCTATTTCAATCTGGTGTATGGCTTGCTTTTCATCTTTATTATTTACTGATCCTGCATGCCCCTGGTAAGCAAAGGCAGCAGCCTTTTCAGCAGAATATGCCATTCTTAAATGGCGAATTAAAACTTTGTGTTGCAATTGCACTGACAGAAAACAATTTCCTGACAATAATACTTGATAACAGTATAGGTATTTTAAAAAACTAAACTTATTGAAACAACATTTTCGGAAACAATTAAACCCTGTTCGATCTTTTATTATTCCATTTCAAATAAAACTTTATACTAAAATTTTAATTCCCTTCGTTTGAAAATCAGAAAACAGCTAACAATGAAAAAGCAAACAATAGCAGATAAGAAGTGGAGCGGACAGATTACTCAATTGCTTACTTCACTTGAAATGGAAATAAATACAGCTTCACAAATTCAGTCGATAAAAGATTTAGAAATTACTATTAATCAAAAAGACTTTCAGGAGCAGTTAAAAGAAATAGATTCATTATTGCTTTCATGGATTCGTGATTTAAAATTCTGGCAGTGCGTTTACAAAAAATAAAAATTAAATTTAATAATATAAACTATCCGAGGCGCTGCTTCATTGCGCCTACTTCATATTCAATTACCGAAATAGATTTCAATATTTCATCGCGCGAAGCGGGATACGGAATTTCGTTGCTGATGAAATTGCAAAACTTCCACACCTCGCGTACATCGGTCACATTTATTTCATATGGTTTATAAAACTGATTAAGCGAATGAAGAATCATGCGTTTCCGTTTTTTAATCTGATTGATAGCAATCTTAAAAACAATTCCTTCATCACGGGTGAGAATCACATAAGCGCTTCCATCTTTTATCTCGAACCAGTTTTCTAAATATTCTGCAATCACATAACTTTTATCGGGTATCGGCAACATGGAATCGCCGCTGATTTGAAACATGCGATACTTTCTGTCATTGAATAAAATCGGTAATTGAAAAGACGGTAATTTTTTTATGTAGTCGGGATCAGCATAACCATTCTTGTATCCGGCAGCCGCTTTCAGATGAACCACTTCAATGTTCTCTTTATTTTTTTCATCAACGGTGGTTGCAAGTACCCGCAGCTTAGAACCACGGATAAAAGTGTCGTTGCCCGATTCCATTTCATCCAGTTTACTATCTGAAAGTTTTGAAAGGTCAACGCGAATAAGCGTATCAATAGATGTTTTGTAATAGTCGGAAAACAATTGCAAAGCTTCAAGTGTCGGATTCACCACGCTTCCGTTCTCATAACTGTTTAAAGTAGAGCGACTGAGGTTTATTTCGGCTGCTGCTGCTTCCTGCGTTAAACCTTTTCGGTTACGCAGAAATTTTATATTGGAGTTGAAATGCATTTTTCAGTTATAAGTTTCGGATTTGTGATTTAGAGTTATTTGTTGCGCATTTTAACTTTTCACTTTTCACTTTTCACTTTTAGTTCTTCATTTTTTTCTTTTGTCTATATTACAATCTTATATTTGTTTTTATTACAGCCAAAAATAATTAGTAAATCTTTTCCGGCAAATTAATTTCTACCATGCTCCTCACTCCTTCGCGCAATATTGTACACATGGACCTCGACTCGTTCTTCGTGTCGGTGTCGTGCCTACAACATCCGGAGTTGAAAAACAAACCTGTACTCATTGGCGGAAGCAGCGACCGCGGTGTGGTGGCTTCGTGCAGTTACGAAGCGCGCAAGTATGGTATTCATTCCGCTATGTCAATGAAACTGGCGCGCCGGCTGTGTCCCGAAGCGGTGGTATTGCGTGGCGATTACGAGCTGTACAGCAAGTATTCTGAAATGGTAACAGATATTATCCGCGATGGTGTGCCGCTGTATGAGAAGAGTTCGATTGATGAATTTTACATTGACCTCACCGGCATGGATAAATTTTTCGGCTGCTATCAATGGGCAACCGAACTACGCAAAAAAATTACAAGCGAAACGGGATTGCCCATTTCATTTGGTTTATCTGAAAACAAAACGGTAAGTAAAGTTGCCACCGGCGAAGCGAAACCAAACGGGCAAATGAAAATTGATTTCGGCAATGAAAAATCTTTTCTGGCTCCGCTGCGAGTTGAAAAAATTCCGATGATTGGCGAGAAAACTGCACATCTGCTGCACAGCATGGGCGTGCAAAAAGTTTTAACGCTGCAGCAAATGCCGCGCGAACTGTTACAGCGCGTGCTCGGCGACAACGGAATTTCTATCTGGAAAAAAGCAAACGGCATTGACACTTCACCCGTTGAACCTTACAATGAACGCAAGAGCATCAGTTCCGAAGAAACTTTCGATAGCGATACCATTGACATCAGTTTTCTGAAAGCCACGCTCGTGAGCATGACCGAGAAACTTGCTTACCAGTTGCGCAAGGAAGAAAAACTCACTGCGTGTGTAACAGTAAAGCTACGATACTCCAATTTCGATACACACACAGTGCAGTTGCGCGTGCCTTACACGAACTGCGACCATCACCTGATTCCGCGCGTGAAAGAATTGTTTGAGAAACTATACGAGCGCCGCATGTTAATCCGGTTGATTGGTGTGCGCTTCAGTCATTTAGTGGCGGGCGGTTACCAGATTAATTTGTTTGAAGATTCTTCGGAGCTGATTCAACTATATCAGGCAATGGATAAAATGCGCAAGCGATTCGGCAGCGATAAAGTAAAGCGCGCCACAGGAATGGAAATGACACGCAGAAGTTTTAATCCTTTTAACGGGAAGAAAACAGATGATTGAAAAAACCTAAAGCTTTATCATCTCTTCGCTTCCTTTCCCTTCACAAAACTCAAACATCACTTCAGCAATATCAGTTGGTTTATTCCACTTACTGAAATCAGCATCGGGCATGGCAGTTCTGTTTATAGGAGTATCAATGGTTGATGGTGCAATTACCAGTGAGTTTAAATTCAACTCTTTTCCGGCAGCATTTAATAAACCACTGAACTGAAACAATAATGATTTTGATAAACTGTAAGCCATCATATTTTTTCCAACTGCAGGATTCAAAGCACCCAAAGCTCCCATCAGAATAATTTTTCCGGATTTATTTTCTTTCATATGTGAGAAGAGTGGCTGAACAATATGAAATGCGGAAAGAAAATTCATCTGAATCATTTTTTGTAAACTTTCATCGGTTGTTTCCTCCAGTTTTCCCATGGCAAACCCACCAACCAATAATGCTGCTGCATTTATGTGCGAATATTTTTTTATCAATTCACTCACAAAATCTCGACAAGCTTTTTCATCAAACACATTTAATTCCACTACTTCTAAATTTTGTTTTGCCGGAATTTCATTTTTGTGTTGGACAGTTGCAATTACAAAGTATCCTTCCGAAAGAAATTTTTCTACCACTGCAGTTCCTAAATTTCCGGCTGCTCCGGTTATGAGAATAGTTTTATTAACTTCCATTTTAAAATATTTGACAACAGAAAAATAAAATTTATTTGCAAAGAAATTTTAAAACGAAAAACACTTGATTTAAATTGCAATCAGAACAACCTAAAAAAACATGAGCGACCCGATTAACAGTTTGCAAAATGACGAACTTTTCTTTGAAGCTGACGGGCAAATTGCTCAGGGGAAGATCAGCGAAGCGTTAACTACGCTCGAAGCGATTTTACTGGAAGATCCTACCTATGGAAAAGCGTACAATCACATGGGGTGGATTTATGAAACCAAATTCAAGGATTATAAAAAAGCTGAAGAGTTTTATAAAAAGTGTTATGCCTATACTCCTGAATATCCGGCTATTTACATTAACCTTTCCATAATACTTTCTACTCTTGGTAAGTACGATGAACTTGAAAGTTTCATTCAGAAAGGATTACAAGTAGCTGGAACAGATAAAGCCGCATTGTACAACGAGTATGCAATAATGTTTGAATTGAAAGGCGAATACAATAAAGCAATAGAACTGTTTAAAAATGCTGTTCGCTTTTCGTTGAATGACACCAATGTAGATACTTATTCAAAATCAATTGCGCGCTGTAAAAAGAAAATTGAATTATTAAATAGTTAAAAAACCTTCATTACTTAATTGTAAAGGTTTTCGAAAACTAAAAAATATTTTTATAATTCTTCGAGGGTAGTAATGTTTGATGCATTACTAACATCAGTCGCAGTTAATTTTTTCTTGTCGATGAATTCAATGTGAAAACTACCAGGAGCCAAAAGAGAATCTGAAGGAGTGATTGACAAAACATCATCCTTCACTATCCAGGTATAGTTGGCAGAAATAGAAATAGGAAACCCTAATAAATTATAAGAAATTGTATAAACTCCGTTACAGGGTTCATCCTTCTTTTTACAATCACTGAACTGGTATTGCGCGGTTGCACCCAATAAAAGAGCAGCATTAATGATTGAATCAGTAGTTGAAGTCAGTTTCCATGTACCTGAAAGATTTTTACGGATTTTATGCTCCTTGCTACATGCACCAAAAAGCACAATCATTATTAATAATGCCGATGCTGTTTTTAAAATATTCTTCATTAATTTTTTATTTGAACACAAGATTAATTGCATTGCTGATTAGTTGCATTTTGATTGAATGAAATTTATTCACGCTACTTTCAAAGTGTGTTGTTCCTGCTTCATCAAATCTTCTCTTGTAATAAAATCCAGTTTATGCATGGCAGTAACTTCCAGGCTGTAAAATCCAAATTCTTCAGCTACTCTACCTGTAATGCGATAACAACCTCGCCCGCGAAACGGAAACATTTTTGTTTCATTTGGAAAATGAGTGGTGTCGAAAAAGAATCCATCGCGGTCGAGCCAGGTACCGAAGCGCATTTCATCTCCTCTTTTTGTTCGGGTGTACTTGGTGGTTACGAGGTAGCCAATCATCACCACAATTTTTCCATTGTGATTTTTTAAATCGTGCGAAAGAATTGCTGTTGCGATTTCTTCCTTCAACAAATCAAAAGGTGAGCACAACGGGAAACCGAGCAACTCAATTTCATCGAGGGCATCATCGAGTTGATGGTATGAGAGAACAGGTAGTGTAAAATTGGTTGGAGGCATAGCAAAAAGTTCGGGATGCGGAGCAGTATGTTTTTCGTTGCCAAGCACGGTATGAATATCCCACAACAATTGTTTCTTACTTCGACCCGTGAAACGAAAAGCACCAATGCGCACGAGTATGCGCAACTGGTCGAGCGTGCAATTCACGCGATTGCAAAAATCTTCAAGACTGAGAAATGCTCCGTGTAATTTTCGTTCAGCTTCTATTCGCTGCGAAGTGGTTGCTTCCATTTCGGCCAGGTGAATGAAGCCGAGAAAAATATCATCACCCGAAATTGTGGTGAGGTGATTGCTTCGGTTAATGTCGGGTGCGTGAATATTGGCGCCGCTCATGTGCGCTTCGTGCACATAAAATTCGGTTTGATAAAACCCGCCGAAATTATTTATCACACCCACCATAAATTCTTTAGGATAATAAGTTTTCAAAAACAAACTCTGGTAGCTCTCCACCGCATACGATGCCGAGTGCCCTTTTGAAAAAGCATAGCCGGCAAAGCTTTCAATCTGCCGCCACACTTCGGTAGTTATTTTTCGTTCATAACCCTTCGCATCGCAGTTGGCGAAAAATTTTTCTTTCACTTTATCAAACTCTTCGCGCCCGCGGAATTTTCCCGACATGCCACGGCGCAACATATCGGCTTCGGTGAGTGTGAGCCCGGCAAAGTAGTGCGCCACTTTTATCACATCTTCCTGATACACCATGATGCCGTAAGTTTCCGCCATCAGTTCCTGCATGAACGGATGAATGTATGTGCGCTGCGAAGCATCACGATGGCGAACAATGTATTCGCGCATCATACCCGAACTCGCCACGCCCGGGCGAATGATGGAACTTGCCGCTACAAGAGATATATAATTATCAACTTCCAGTTTTTTCAGCAACATGCGCATCGCAGGACTCTCAATGTAAAAGCAACCCATGCATCGCGCATCGCGCAGGTTTGCTTTCATGTTTTCGTCCTGCTTAAATTTTTTTATATCGTGAATGTCAATTTCAATGTTACGGTTTTGTTTTACAATTTCCACTGTGTCTTTTATGTGTCCGAGTCCGCGTTGTGAAAGAATATCGAATTTGTAAAGCCCCACATCTTCCGCTTCAATCATGCTGAACTGCGAAACCGGAAAACCTTTTGGCGGATTACTCAGTGCGGTGTAATAAGTCAGTGGTTTTTCTGAAATCAGAATTCCTCCTGCGTGAATGCCGAGGTGCGCGGGGAAACCATACAAGCGCTCCACATAACGGTAAATTAATTTCCCTGTTTCGTGCGATGGTTCGCTTCGTTTAAAATTATCGGCGAGCGAATCAATTTCATTTTTTGGTAAGCCAAAAACTTTTCCCAACTCACGAATCACTGCGTTGGCTTTAAACTCGCTGTAAGTGGCGAGCATGCTGGCGCAATAATTTTTTCCGTACTTGTTCAGAATAAACTCAATCACTTCATCGCGATCTTTCCAGCTGAAATCCAAATCGAAATCGGGCGGACTGGTGCGCGATGGATTTATGAACCTCTCGAAATACAAATCCAGATCAATAGGGTCAACATCGGTAATGCGCAACAGGTAAGCCACCATGCTGTTAGCGCCGCTGCCGCGACCGATGTAAAAAAAATTCTTCTGCTGTGCGAATGATACAATGTCGTGATTGATGAGAAAGTATGAAGCAAAATTCCCCTCTTGTATCATGCACAGTTCTTTTTTCAGGCGCTCCAGAATTCTTCCACCTACATTTTCATACCGATACTTAAGCGCCTCATAACAGAATTTTCGCAATTGCTGCATATCGCTTTCCACACTTACTGTAAAATATTTTTTGTTCTTGCTTTTTCCGAAATCAAAATCAATGCTGCACTGCTCCAATAATTTATTCGCATTATCAATGAGAAAAGGAAACAGTGCAAAAATCTTTTGCGCATCTGCTTCTGTCATCATCACTTCGGTTTCATCAGCTGTTTCAGTTTTAGATAATTTGCTGAGCAAAGTATTGTTGGCAACAGCACGCAACAACCGGTGAATGTTAAAATCAATTTTTGTGCTGACGGTGACAGTAAAAAGAGCCACTAATTTCTCTTGTTGGTTTTTTAGTTTGGAGAAAAGCAGCTTGTTAATGTCGGCCGGACGAATGCCTATGAATTCATTTTCGTTAAGTGTGGGTGGTTGTTTTCCGAAAGGATAAATTACAAATACTTTTTCGAAAGCAGGGGCATGTGGGGGAATCGGTTCTTCAGTTTGTAAATGATGCGTGAGTAATTCATTCAGTTCGCGAAAGCCCTCGTTGTTTTTTGCAATGCAAATGAATTGTTGTTGTGCGCCATTTCGAAAATCAATTCCAACGACAGGAAAAACATGATACTTCGGAGCAAGACGAACAAAGTCGAGTACGCCCGATGTGTTGTTGATGTCGGTGAGTGCAATGCGATTAATGTTGTTTTTTTTTGCCTCACCGAGCAACCGCTCAATACTAAGTGTGCCGTATTTCAAACTGAAATAGCTATGACAATTGAGAAACATAATGATTGTATTACAAACAAATATATACTTGTATTACAATCAATTAATTTTTATATTTAAAAAGTCAAAAAAAAATCCGCTTCAGTTTCCCGAAGCGGATTTATATTTTCAATTAATTAAAAATCATTCAGCGGCAGTCTTCTGTCTTCCTTTTGCTTTTGCTATTACTTCTTCGGCCACATTATTTGGCGCAGGAGCATAGTGCGAGAATTCCATTATAGAAGTTGCACGGCCAGATGAGATGGTGCGCAGCTGAGTTACATAACCAAACATTTCGCTTAGCGGAACTTTAGCTTTAATGATTTGCGCATTGGCTTTCATTTCCATGCTTTCCAACTGACCACGACGGCGGTTCATATCACCAACTACATCACCGGTGTATTCTTCAGGTGAAACAATTTCCACTTTCATAATCGGCTCCAGTAAAATCGGTTTCGCTTTGCGGCAAGCTTCGCGGAATGCATACTTCGCACAAATTTCAAACGACATGGCATCGGAGTCAACCGCGTGGAACGAACCATCAAACAAGCGAACTTTCAAATCTTCCACCTGGTATCCTGCAAGCACACCGCTGTTCATTGCTTCTTTAAATCCTTTTTCAATGGATGGAATAAACTCGCGAGGAATAGAACCTCCGAATACATCATTGATAAATACCAATCCTTTTTCTTCAGGTCCCACAGGTCCAACTTCCACAATAATATCGGCAAACTTACCACGACCACCCGATTGCTTCTTGAACAACTCGCGATGCTCAATAGTTTTAGAAATGGTTTCTTTGTAAGCAACCATCGGCGCACCCTGATTACACTCTACTTTAAATTCGCGCTTTAAACGGTCAACAATAATCTCTAAGTGCAATTCACCCATTCCACTGATAATGGTTTGGCTGGTTTCGTCGTCAGTACGAACTTTAAAAGTTGGATCTTCTTCTGAAAGTTTATTCAACGCCATTCCGAGTTTATCTACATCGGCCTGAGTTTTCGCTTCAATAGCAATACTTATTACAGGGTCAGGGAATTTAATGTTCTCCAGAATGATCGGATGCTTTTCATCGCACAGAGTATCACCGGTTTTTATTTCTTTGAATCCAACCGCTGCTCCAATATCTCCTGCTTCAATGGTTTCAACCGGATTTTGTTTGTTAGCATGCATCTGGAAAATACGGGAGATACGCTCCTTCTTTCCTGAGCGTGTGTTCAACACATATGAACCTGCATCCAACTTACCTGAGTAAGCACGGAAGAAAGCCAAACGACCAACAAATGGATCGGTCATAATTTTAAATGCCAGTGCAGAGAATGGTTCCTTGGTATCTGGACGGCGCAAAATTTCTTCGTTAGTATCAGGGTCAATTCCGGTAACAGCTTCAATATCCATTGGAGATGGAAGATACTGAACCACTGCATCCAATGCAGCCTGCACCCCTTTGTTTTTAAAAGAAGAACCGCACATCATCGGAATAATTGCTATGTCAATTGTTGCACGGCGAATGGCGTTACGAATTTCTTCCACTGAAATAGAACTTTCATCAGCGAAATATTTTTCCATTATCTTATCATCGTACTCGGCAACTGCTTCAATCATTTTTGTTCTCCACTCTTTCACATCGGCAACCATATCCTCCGGAATAGGAATTTCCTTGAAGGTCATTCCCTGAGTATCATCATCCCAAACAATTGCTTTATTTAAAACAAGGTCAACTACTCCTTTAAATGTTTCTTCAGCGCCGATTGGCAATTGAAGCGGAACAGGATTAGCTCCCAATTTTTCTTTCACTTGTTTTACAACATCCAAAAAGTCAGCACCGCTTCTATCCATTTTATTTACAAAACCAATACGCGGAACTTTGTAACGATTAGCCTGACGCCAAACAGTTTCTGATTGTGGTTCTACACCTGACACGGCACAAAACAATGCAACCAATCCATCCAACACACGAAGCGAGCGCTCCACTTCCACTGTGAAATCCACATGGCCCGGTGTATCAATGATATTGAATTTATATTGCTGCGTAGTATCAATTTTTTCTCCCTGATTCGTAGGATATTGCCAGAAGCAGGTTGTAGCAGCTGAAGTTATAGTGATTCCACGCTCTTTCTCCTGAACCATCCAGTCCATTGTTGCAGCACCATCATGTACTTCACCAATTTTGTGTGATACTCCGGTATAATATAATATGCGCTCTGTAGTTGTTGTTTTACCCGCATCAATGTGCGCAGCAATGCCAATGTTCCTTGTGAACTTTAAATCGTAAGCCATGAAATTAAATTGATAATTTGTTAAACTCTGAAATGTGCAAATGCTTTATTCGCATCAGCCATCTTATGAACATCTTCCTTCTTTTTAAAGGCAGCACCTTCGCCTTTTGTAGCAGCAATAATTTCAGCAGCTAATTTATCTGACATTGATTTGCCGTTGCGGTCGCCAGCATATTTAATCATCCATGTCATAGCCATAAAAGTGCGGCGGGTTGGTCGAACTTCGCTTGGAATCTGAAAGGTAGAACCACCAATACGACGGCTACGAACTTCTACATTCGGACCGATATTTTCCATTGCCTTCTTCCACATTTCATGTCCGCTTTCTTTGGTAATATCTGCTACCTTATCAAAAGTATCATAGACAATTTTGTAAGCAACAGATTTTTTACCTTGCTTCATCAGGGTGTTTACAAAGCGGGTAATCATTGGATCGTTAAACTTCGGATCCGGTAACAGGGCCTTCTTTTTTGCGCGGGTCTTTCTCATTATTACTTATTACTGAATTATCAGTTTGAATTATTAATTATTTCTTTTTTGCAGCAGCAGCGGGAGCACCGGCTTTAGGGCGCTTGGTTCCGTACTTACTTCGACTTTGTTTACGGTCATTTACACCGGCAGTATCTAATGCACCACGAACAATGTGGTAACGAACTCCAGGTAAATCTTTTACACGACCACCGCGAATCAACACAATGGAGTGTTCCTGTAGATTGTGACCTTCACCAGGGATATAAGAGATAACTTCAATGCCATTGGTCAGGCGAACTTTCGCAACCTTACGCAATGCTGAGTTTGGTTTCTTAGGGGTTGTGGTGTACACTTTTGTACAAACTCCACGCTTTTGAGGGCTAGCATTAAGTGCGCGAGACTTGCTCTTCGCCTTGATGATTTTACGACCTTTTCTTACAAGTTGTTGAATGGTAGGCATTCAGGGTTATTTTACTTTATTTTTTTGGGACGGCAAAGGAAAACAATAAAAGTCAAAATATCAACACAGTTTCGTGAAAAAGATTAATTAGCTAAAAAGCCCCTTTTCTGATTGTTTAAAAAGCAAAAATGATTTTCACATTTTAGTTTGCGGCTAACTTGAAATTTTATCTTTACCGCCCTCATAAAAAAACTACCATGAAGTATATACCCGCGTCCAATTCTCTCTTTATTGAAAACCGTCAGCGCTTTATAAGCAAAATGAAGCCGAACTCAATGGCTATATTTCATAGTAATGATCAAATGCCGCGCAGTGGCGACCAGACTTTTTATTTCCGTCAGAATGCTGATTTATATTGGTTGACCGGTATTGATCAGGAAGATACGATGCTTATTTTATATCCTGATTCACCAAGACCTGAATACAGAGAAGTTTTATTATTAAGGAAAACCAACGAAGTAATCGCTGTTTGGGAAGGCCATAAATACACTATTGATGAAGCCAAAAAAGCATCCGGAGTAAAGAATATTATATGGAATGAAGAATTTGATACCATAGTTAATGTATTAATGGTATATGCTGAAAATGTTTATCTCAATTTAAATGAAAATGACCGTGCTGTAATTAAAGTACCTTATCGTGACTTGCGCTTCGCAAATGAGTTGCAAAGTCGTTACCCATTGCATAATTATGAAAGAGGTGGGAGATTAATGAATGAATTACGCTCCATAAAATCTGAAGGTGAAATAAAACTGATTCGTGAAGCTTGTTCAATTACAGAGAAAGCTTTTCGAAGAGTAATGAAAGTGATGAAGCCCGGAGTGATGGAGTATGAAATAGAAGCCGAAATTATTTCGGAGTTTGTGCGTAATCGCGCGACGGATCATGCGTATTATCCTATTATCGCGAGTGGAGCAAGTGCATGTGTATTACACTATGTTGAGAACAATAAAGAATGCAAGGATGGAGATATGATTTTGATGGATTTTGGTTGTGAGTATGCCAACTATGCTTCTGATTTAACCCGAACTATTCCCGTGAATGGCAAATTCACTCCTCGTCAGAAAGAAATTTACAATGCGGTTTTGCGGGTGATGAAGCAAGCAAAACAAATGCTCCGACCAGGAAAAATTTTAAACGATCTGAATAACGAAGTAGGGAAAATTATGGAGGGCGAACTCATCAAGCTCGGTTTGCTGAATGCCAATGAAGTGAAAAAGCAAAATCCGGATGCGCCGCTTTATAAAAAATATTTCATGCATGGCACTTCGCACTTCATGGGATTAGATGTACACGATATAGGAAACCGATATGGTCAAATGAAAGCCGGAATGGTTTTTACATGCGAGCCCGGTATTTATGTTCCTGAAGAAAATATCGGAATCAGAATTGAAAATGATATTTTGATTACTGATACAGACCAGATTGATTTGATGAGTACTATTCCGATTGAAGTTGAAGAGATTGAACAATTAATGCAAAGTAAATGAAGCTTATAAAACAAATTCCGAACATGCTTACACTCCTCAACCTCACTTTAGGTTGTATTGGAATATTGTATGCTTTCGACGAACGCTATTTTATTTTAACAAAAGGGCAACACGGAATTTACCAGACTTTTGAAATCAACAATCGTTTATTCACCAGTGGTTTTTGCATTTTACTTGCTGCTGTTATAGATTTTTTAGACGGGTTCGTAGCCAGGTTGCTGAATGCTAAATCTGAGATTGGAAAACAATTGGACTCGCTTGCCGATATGGTGACCTTCGGAGTGTTGCCTGCCATAATTATTTATCAGTTGTTGGAGCGCGCTTATTTTTTAGAAAGCGGAGCATTATATACGAGTAAATTATTTATGCTTCCGGCATTATTAATTGCGTGTGCAGCTTGCTGGCGATTGTCAAAATTTAATATTGATGTAAGACAGCATGAAAATTTCATAGGGTTACCATCACCGGCAAATGCAATTTTCATTGCCAGTCTTCCACTTATATATATAGGTAATGACTATGGTTTAGGAAATCTGTTAATCAACAAATGGATTTTGTACGGAATCACCATTTTGTTTTCTTGGCTGATGGTTTCAGAACTGAAAATGTTTTCACTGAAAATTAAATCACTCGGGTGGAGAGGAAATGAGTTGCGTGTGATTTTTATTTTACTATCGTTGCTCCTGATTTTTTTCATGCACTGGACCGGATTAGCACTTTCAATAATTTCTTACATACTACTTTCCATCATCAA
Source organism: Chitinophagaceae bacterium (assembly GCA_947469485.1). Classification (GTDB taxonomy): domain Bacteria; phylum Bacteroidota; class Bacteroidia; order Chitinophagales; family UBA10324; genus UBA10324. The sequence goes on from CANIPU010000001.1 coordinate 97,267, forward strand.
TTCATTTTTAGCAAAACCGGAATAGCAAAAATTTAAAATTCATTTTCAAAAATTTTCAATCATAATATGATTTACACAGCAGAAATTAATGTAATGCCGCTAAAAGAATTGCTCGACCCTCAAGGCAAAGCAGTCGTATCTGGATTAAAAAATCTCGGCATCAACGAAGCGAAAGATGTACGCATTGGCAAGCACATCACCATTCAGATAGAAGCAGAAACAGAAAAAATTGCTAATGAAAAAGTAGAAACTGCCTGCAAAAAATTATTATCGAATCAGGTGATGGAATATTATGAGTTCACCTTGCATTTGTAGATTCTCAATTTCCTTTATTTACTTTCTATTCTTTGTTGAAATATTCAACAATAGAATTTGTAATGCGCAAGACAGCGCCTATGCGCACAAAATAATTGATACACTCACCTCTCCATATTTTTTTGGAAGAGGATATGTAAACAATGGCGACACTAAAGCGGCTGCCTATGTTGCTGACCGTTTTTATCAATACCATCTTTCTGCTTATCATGGCGGATTCTTCCAGTCGTTCATGATGGATGTAAATACTTTCCCCGGAAAGATGATGATGAAACTGGATGATAAAATTTTAACAACCGGAAAAGACTACATCGTTTCAGCTGAGAGCAAGGGGAAGAAAGGCAAATTTAAATTGGTAAAAATTGAATCCATTGTCACTCAAAATGCAGATGGTAGTTGGCAATATGCTGTTGCTGATTCAAAAACAATTTTAGTGATTGACGACAGCACAAAAGTTGGTGGCGGATTAAAATCGTTGCTGAAAATTATTGATGAAAAAAATTGTTTTGGCGCTGCGGGGTTCATTGAACTCAACAGTATCAAACTGACAATGGATATGTCCATGGAAGTAAAAGCGTGGATGCACCTGATTGTTTTAAAAAGCGTTTTTAATGCAAATGCTCAAAATGTCACAATCGATTTTCAAAGCAAATTAGTTAAAGTGCAATCGCAGAATGTGGTCGGTTACATTCAGGGTACACGCAAACCAGATTCAATGATTGTACTCACAGCGCATTACGATCATCTTGGCGGATTGGGAAATGCAACTTACTTCCCCGGCGCAAATGACAATGCAAGTGGAATTTCGATGTTGCTTTCTCTCGCAAGGTATTATTCCAACATTGATCACCGCCCGGAATACACAATGGTGTTCATCGCATTCGGTGGTGAAGAAGTTGGTTTGATTGGATCGCAGTTTTTTGCCGCATATCCTCTAATCAGTTTACACAAAATCCGCTTCCTTATCAATATGGATATAATGGGAACCGGCGAAGAAGGAATTAAAGTGGTAAACGCAACAGAATATAAAAGTGATTTCGATCGCCTCGTAAAACTCAACGACGAATTTCATTTACTAAAGAGTGTGCAGCCAAGAGGCAAAGCGGCGAACAGCGATCATTATCCTTTTTCAGAAAAAGGAGTTCGATGTTTTTTTATTTACACGCTTGGCGGCACAAGCGCTTATCATGATGTATATGACCGTGCTGAAACACTTCCCCTCACCAAGTTCAACGATTTAGAAAAATTATTGAAATTGTATATTGATAGTTTTCAGTAGTGCTTTTTTAAAAAATATGTCTTGATGTAAACATATTTTATATCTTGTTCGCGCAAACCAAATCAAAATAACATGAGACACATTAGTTTTTTAATTACCGTCTTCCTGCTCATCAATCAATTTTCAATTCAGGCAGCAAACAAAGTAACAGTTGCATCTGGTAACTGGAATAATACAGCCGTTTGGGGTGGAGCAGTTCCATTAGCCGGTGATAACATCACAATCAGCGCCGGGCATCTTGTTACAGTGAATGTAAATCCGCCAAGCGTGGTGAATGTTACCATCAACGGAACATTGAGTTTCGATGCAACAGGGACAGGGCGTGTTATTACAATTACCGGCACACTTACACTCAGCGTAAATGGTGTTTTGAATTGTGTAACACCAGGCACAGCAACTGTTCACACATTGAATTACAACGGAACAGCATTAACAAATAATGGAACAATCAATATGGTGAATGGCTCCAATGTCTGCAATGTAATTGTTGGTGGAAGTGTGGCACAAATCATCAACGGAAGCGGAAATACTTCATTCAATAAATTCAGATTGCATAATACCGGAGGAAAATTTTCAATCACTTATGGTGGAGGTGCATTTACAAGTGCACTTGCAAATGTTACATCATGCAGAACAAGTTTTACAGTTGCAGATTCGTTGACCGTTACACGAGGTTTATTACTTATGAACGGACTTGATAACAGCACACTTACACACACGGTTGGAAATTTAAGAATGGGATCTGGTTCATCAACTATGACTTCTTCCATCAATATCACCGCCGGCTCTGTTACGATTGATGTGAATACTGCCATCATAATGAATGATGCAGTGAATGCGGCTGAAAAATTTACCGTGAATGGAATTTTTCAATCGCCGAACATGACGCAAAATAATTCTGCAATCGCCATGGCATTCCTTGGGCCTAATTCAAATGGCGGTGCAAACAATAAAACCGTTTGCAATTTTAATGGTGATGTAAATATTCCTGACTTACTCGGAATCGTTGGCAACACGCGGCTCTATACCGGCACCGATCCGAAGCGACCACAATTAAATTTTTCAGGAAATGTTTACCTGCAATATTCAAAAAGTCACACCATTGATATTCCATTGACATCGCAGGATATAATTATCAAAACTTTTTTCTTCGGTCTATTTGATTCAATTGGTGCTCATCCGGTAATTACATTAAATGGAGGAACTGAAGCCTCTCCGAAAACATGGAATGTTCCATTTAATGTATTTGATGCCCCGATTCAATATTCTAATCCACTAATTGGTGATCCAATTACAGCACAGATTTCAGAATCCGCCGCTGATTGGGTTATAAACGGAGCCCGTGAAATTATAAGCGGTAGTTCAATGGCGATTCACACTAATGATACTTTAAAAGTAAATGGCATTTTGGTAGTTGATAGCAATGGTGAAATAGCAGGATCGGAAACAGAAATTGACTCAACTGGTTTTGTTGCAACAGCAGGACCGCTCCTTTTGTTTGGGAATAATGGAGTTGTAAAAACCTTAAACTCCTCACTTGGCTCCGGATTGTTGACTGAAGCAGCTGCAAATGTTGCGTTAAAAAACAGAACCTCTGATATTAACTGGGATTTAAATGCAATCAGCAATTCCGGAAAAATTATTTATAGTTCTGCATCAGCACAAAGTATAACTACCCGTACATATAATAAATTATTTCTAACCGAGGCAGGAACAAAAACCAACCTTGGAAATATTACTGTAAATGATTCTTTAAGTTCTTCATCATCTTTATCTTTAAGCACATTTAGTATTAATGCGAAAAAAAATGTAGTAATAAATGCTGGTGTTGGAGGAGCTGGCGGTTTAATATTTAACGGTTCAATTGCTCAAAACATCGGCGGCACTTCAACAAATTGGGGAAATCTAACCCTGAATAATGTTGCTGGAATAAATTGTGTTACCGATATAAATACTTCTGCAACAGTAGTTTTTACTAATGGAAAATTAAATACAACATCAGCTGCCAAATTAATTTTAAGTGCAAGTGGAAATCATGCAAGTTCAAGTGCCAGCAGTTTTGTTAATGGCCCAATGGCTAAAACAACAACCAGTACAAACGCTTTTGCCTTTCCTACCGGTGATGGAAATACCTTCCGAACATTTGAAGTATTGCCATCTTCAGCAAATTCAACAACATGGACGGGGCAATATTTAGCTTCAGCTTTTTCAAATACCAACTCCGTTACAGCACCTTTAATTTCAGTAAGTAATATTGAACACATTTTACTTTCAAGAAGTGGTGTTACTCCTGCTGATGCCAAAGTGAAATTAAACTGGGCTTCTTCAAGTGGATTTGTTGATACAATTGGATTACGGGTTGCAAGCTGGAATGGATCATCTTGGACAAATGCAGGAAAATTTGCATCAAGTGGTACTGCAATATCTGGCTCAATTACATCAAATATTGCATCATCTTTCAGTGCTTTTACATTCGGAAGAGTAGCTTCAAATACCATAACAACAGGAACATTATTGTCACTTTCTTTTTGTAAAGGAACTGTTGTATCAGTTCCATTTACTTCAACTGGAATTTATAATGCAGGGAATATTTACACTGTACAATTAAGCGACGCAACAGGAAGTTTTGCATCTCCAATTTCAATAGGCAATTTAACTTCAACATCAAATAATGGAAATATAAATGCAACTATACCTTTTACAGTTATAGATGGTACTGGATATAGGATGAGAGTTGTAAGCTCAAACCCAAACATTATTGGAACTGATAATGGTGCAGATTTTATTATTTCTTCAGCACCAGTTGTTACAATTGCGGCAAGCGGAGGGGGCTCGGCATGTGCTTCTGGTACTATAACACTTTCATTAAGCATTACAGGAGGAACTCCAGGATATGTTTATTTATGGAATACGGGTGAAATAACTTCAACAATTCTTACAGGTCCAGGTAATTACTCAACAACAGTTACTGATGCAAACGGATGTTTAGGTAACACATCAATAACAGTAAACACTTCACCTTGCGATGTGCCAACGAATATTACTTCAGCAGTAATAAGTGGATCAAAAGCAACAATAACCTGGACAGGTAATAGTTGTGCCGTAAAATATCGTATTCAGACCAGAGTACTGGGTTCTACAACCTGGAGTACAACTGCAGTAACTGCCCCAACTTCTACCAAGACTATCAGTACATTATTACCGCTTACTACTTATGAGTATCGCGTTCGATCAGATTGTAATAGTGCCGGGACTATTGCATCTGCTTATTCAGCCATTCAAACATTTACTACTCTTTGTAATTGTGAAAAACCATCAGCTATCAATTTCACAAATATTGCACAAACAACAACAACAATTAACTGGACCGGTAATACTTGTGCTTTAAAATACAGATTACAATATCGCAAACAAGGAGTAACCACATGGACAACTACTTTAATAACCGCTCCAACAGCTTTAAAAAACCTGACAGGCTTATTAAGCAATTCAACCTACGAAATCAGAATGCGCAGTGATTGTAATTCTTCCGGCTCAGTAAATTCCGGCTGGACTACAATTCAAACATTTACAACTGCATTGCGATTAGAAGATGTTATAACAAATATTTCTGAAAACGAATTCACGATTTTCCCGAATCCTTCTGATGGAAAATTTATGTTAAGTGTAAATTCTATTGGTGATGGAAATGGAGAAGTCAGAATCACCAATATTCTAGGTCAGGAAGTATTGAAAGAAACCTTAGAATTAAAGAATGGGCCGAACTTTTTTAATTACAGATTAGAAGATGTTGCATCCGGAATTTATTTTGTTGAATTGAAAACTGATACCGATGTTACTACAAAAATGCTGAATATCAATAAGTAAAATTTTAACAATTGCTTTATAAAAAATCGCGCTTCTTAAATAATGAGGCGCGATTTTTTATTTAATGATTTTTATTTCTGCAACTGGCGAAAACAAATACACTGCCTTGGTTGCAACATTCTCACACATATATCGTTTTCTCAATTTTTTTCCCTTAAGATAAGTTCTTCCATCGTGGGCAATGAATTCGCATCCTTCAACAATATCTTCGAGGTGAAGTGTTTCCCTTTTATTGTATCGTGCTAAAGTTTTTGTTAAAGAAATATCATAACACGAACTTGCTGCAGGGTTCTTCAAATATTTTTCCAATGCTGTTGAAATATCTTCAGGAAAAATTTCTAGCCCTAACATTGGTTTCATCAATTCTTTAAAATCATTTTTCCATTCAACACCATGTGATGAAACATTTCCTCTGTGTTTCAGCCAAACAATTAAGTGCGCAACTTCATGAACAAAAGTGATAGTGAATGCAAATGGATTTAATGTTCCGTTCACCGTAATCACATGTCCTCTTGAATAATCAGGTGAACGATAATCACCCATCACTGTTTTTCTGTTCGGTGTGATGATGACTTTTATTTTGTATTCATCTATCCAGTTAACAAGCAGCGGTAATGATTTTGGCGGAACAAATGGATTAAGAATTACAGCAATTTTATTTTTTGCTTCTGAATTCATTACTCCGTTTTCCGGTTCGAAATTTTTGTGAGTTTCATCATTTCAACAACTTCCAAAATTGTATAACAACTATATTCAACAAAAAAAGAGATAATAAAATATGGTTTTCCTGGCTTAAATAAAAAAGCATAAGTAACTATAAAAACAAGACTTAATAAAAGCTTGATAGTCATACTTCCAGTTATTGCTGTCACAAACTTATAATTGTTGTTACTGATAATTCCTTTTGAAGCCCACCAAAACATTATAGGACTTAGAACCGCATAAAAAATAAAAATTGAATAAGTGAAATTTTCAAAAGGCTGCATATTTTCCAATCGTGAAACAGCTATAGAAAAAACAATCAACATCAAAGTGACCACGAAATATTTTCTCCAGTAAGATTTTAATGTATTCAAGGTTTTGAAACTTCTTTTATAACAATATACAATCCTAATAAAACACCTCCAAAGGAAAACAGCGTTTTAAATATTGGTAATTGAAAATGAAAAAAATGATCAACAAAATAACCAAAAGCAAAGCCAATCATTACTGCAGCAATTAATTGAAATCCAATGCTTGAATAACGAGCATATGCTGAAGCATCAGACTGCTTCTTTTCTGAGTTCTTGTTGTTGGATGTTGTGTTTTTCACCGGGTTTTATTTCTTTCACTCCCATGCGGCAACTGCCATTAAACTTAGCGCCGGTCTCAACTACAAATTTTCCCGTAGTGATATTCCCTTCGATGTATGCAGATGATTTTAAAAAAAGCAATTCATCCACTTCCACTGTTCCGAAAATTTTTCCACTGATATCAGCGTTATCACAAATGATATCACCATCCACAGAACCTGTAACACCAATTACAATTTTTGCTTTAGATGTAACAGTTCCTTTCACCATTCCGTCAATTCTAATATCGCCGTCGCAAACAATTTCGCCCTGGATGGTTGTTCCCTGACCAATAATATTTACGGCATTTGAATTTGGATTAGATGAGTTGGTTTGTTGAACCTTCGTCTGATTAATGTCTTGTGCTGGTTTGTTAAACATGGTTAATTTTTTTTAATTGAACACTATGTAATCCTGCGGATTTAATGGCAACCCTTTGTACCATAATTCAAAGTGAAGATGAGGACCAGATGTTTGTTCGCCACTATTTCCAATCACTGCAATAACATCACCGGCTTTAATAAATGCCCCTTCCTTTTTTAACAACACTGAATTATGCTTGTACAAAGATATTAAATTGTTTGAGTGTTGAATAGCAATTACATATCCTGTTTCCGTTGTCCAGTTTGCAAACACTACCACCCCATCCAAAGTGGCCTTAATTGCTTCATTTTCAGGCGCTACAATATCTACCCCATAATGATCTTCCTTTGGGGCGAATCCAGCTGTTACATAACCTTTAACCGGCTGAAAGAAATGAAATTCTGCAATTGAACCGAATTTTTTTCCAATCTGGTCTTTCGCTAAATCTAGATTTAGCATAAAGCTGCTTTCATTCTCTACATTTTCTCGCAATTTAGATTCCATTGGAGAAATCTTTTTCAAATCAATACTATCAAACTGATGAACCGTTTCTGCATCAATTACCGGTGTATCAATTTTTACAATTGGTTCACCATTGTTTATAATACTTTCTAAGTTTGATACATAAAGGTCATGCGCTTTTACAGCCAATTCCATGCTATCAGCTTTAATCCGAAGATTTATAAGTTCACGCCTGTTGCTTGAACTTGCATACCCTGGTATATATTCTTTAAGTGGAGTAAAAACTATTGCAGATGTTACGAAAGAAACTATAATTACGATTAGTGTACTTAGTAAAATATAGATGTTTACACGAGAAAGGCGAAAAGATGAAACCTCTTCAAAGGTTTCATCATTCATAATTACCAATCGGTACTTATTTGTTAATTGTTTTAAAACGCGCTTAACCGGACTTTTGTGTTCTTCCATTTATTTACCCCTCTCAGATTTAATCATAAACCGCACAATTTACTTTTATATCCTTGTTTCAGAAAAAATTCCGCCTGAAAAATTAGTTATTATTTGAATAAGGAAAATATTTAAATTGTATTGTTATTAAATTTTAGATTCTGAGTTTTTTAAAAGAACAGTAATTATCATCTCAACACCTGAATGTTAGATTTTTTTATAGTTCCTTTAGGTTCACTTTCTATATTTGTTAAATGAGTTAGTACTATTTTTTCAAGTTAATCGTTTCACCTCAGGGAAAAATCTGGCAGCATTTGAAGAACATAAAATTAAGCGCAACATTATTATTGACAGGCATAGTATTTCTATTTGCCTGTTCAGGAGGAAAAAAAGGCAGTAAATTATCATTAATGGGTGGTTTTTATCACAACACTACCGCCCGTTACAATGGATTTTATTATGGCAAATTGAAATTGAATCGTGTAAAAGAGAGTATGACATCTTCTTTGCAGGATGATTACACAAAATTGCTTCCGTTGTTTACTGATGAAGAAGCTGGTACAGGTTCAAAAGGCGACCTTGACTCAGTTATAATTAAATTATCTGTAGTTACTCAATTACATCCTAAAAGCAAGTGGGTGGACGACTGTTACCAACTAATAGGCGAATCATATTTTTACAAAGGTGATTATGAAGACGCTCTTTCAACTTTTCAATATATAGTAGCCACTTTTAAAGAAACAGGAAAAAAGAAAAAACCAACTGGTGGAAAAAAAATAAAAGAAGGAGATGTAACAATTCCATGGTTGAAAAATTCCGAGGGTTTTAGCATTCAGCATAAACCAATTAGAAATGAAGCTTTGCTCTGGCTATTGAAAACCTATATTGCTTTAGGAAAACATGATGAAGCACAAAGCATTATTAAAGTACTGGCTTCTGATCAGACTTTCCCTTTCGATCTTCGGGATGAATTTACTTTAATAAACACACAGAATTTTTTAAAGCAGGAAAGGTATTCGGATGCAATTGCACCGCTCAAGCAGGCTATTGTACTTACCAAAAAGAAAAAAGATAAAATCCGATACAGTTATATCCTTTCTCAACTTTATCAATTGACTAATAATTCTGATAAAGCAATTGAATCTTTTAAAAAAGCAATTGCTATGAAACCCGAATATAAAATGGAGTTTTATGCAAACATTAATATTGCAAAATCATTTTCTGGAAATGGTAAAACATCTGCAACCGAAATTCTCGCACTATTAGAAAAATTATCAAGAGACGATAAATATGAAGAATTCCGTGATCAGATTTATTATACAATGGCAGAAGTATATCTAAAGGAAAACAATAAACTATTAGCGGTAAAATCTTTAAAAAAATCCATTGAAAGCAGCACAACAAACATTAATCAAAAATCATTAGCCTATTTAAAATTAGCTGAGTTGGATTTTGAAGTTAAAAATTATGTAAGTGCCGCCGGATTTTATGATAGTACAGCAGCATTTATGACCAAGTCGTTTGAAAAATATGATGAGGTTACATTAAAGAAGAAGATACTGGACAATCTTGTATATCAAATAAATATTGTTTCAAGAGAAGATAGTTTGTTGAAATTAGCTTCTATGCCTGAAAAAGATCTGAATAAAGTATTGGATGCCCTGATTGATAACTTTGAAAAACAACAAAAATTAGATTCACTTCAAAACAATGCAGTTGTTTCATCTGACGCTAAAAAAATTGAAGAAGAAAACGATATAAAGAATGGCTGGTATTTCTATAACACTGCTACTAAAGGATCTGGGTTTAATGATTTTAAAAAGAAGTGGGGAAACAGACCTAATGAAAACAACTGGCGCAGAAATAACAAAACCAGTTCAGAAGAAAATTCTGATGCCCAAAACAGTAAATCAGATGCTGGTGCTAATACTTTTACCGGAAGCAAGTTAACACGCGAAGATTTAAAAAAAGGAATTCCTTTTAAACCTGAAGAGAAAAAAGCATCTGATTTAAAAATTCAAAATGCGTTATATACTATTGGCGGAATTTATAAAGAAGGACTAAAAGATTTTGAGAATTCTATTTCAACCTATGAAGATTTGCTTAAACGATACCAGTTATTTGAATTAGAACCTGCAACCTTTTATGCTTTGCATTTGCTTTATAACAATAAAGGAATGGCCATGCAAACAGAAAATTACAAACAACAGATCTTAAAAAACTATCCTAATTCTGAATATGCTAAACTTTTAACTAACCCAAATTATTTAGAGGAGAAGAAAGCAGGTGCAGGACTTGTGGAGATTTATTATCAATCAGCATTTTCACTTTACGAACAACAAAAATATGCTGAGGTAATAATAAAAACTAAAGCAGCAGATACAATGTTTAAACCTAATCCGATTGCTGCAAAATTTGACTTGCTTGAATCGTTTGCTATTGCTCAAACGCAACCGGTTGACACTTTTAAATCAGCCTTAAAAAGCATTATTAAAAGATATGTTGTTGGAGAGGAAGCGGAAAAAGCAAAACAGTTATTAGGCAATATTGACAAACCAAAAGGTGGCGACAAAAATGTAAAGCAATTAAAAGATTCAACTTTTCAGAGCAGTGCTTCATCTTACTCCGTTCATAAAACCAATGCACATTATTTTATCATTTTATTTACTGATGATGACCCTGCGATAGAATCGGTTAAGGATTCGTTACAAAATTTCATTACCAAAAATTATTCATTAAATACTTACAAGGTTTCTACTATGATGCTGGATAAAAAACAGCAAATGATTATGGTAAAACAAATGAAGAACATGGAAGATGCAATGGATTTTTACTCTGATGCTTCAAGCCAGACATTTTATGATGAAATTGAATTAACTGATTTTTATTTTTTCATTATTGACGATAAAAATTTCGCTGCTTTTTTTAAGAATAAAAACCTCACTGATTATATGCAGTTTTTTGATGCGAATTATAATCCCTAAATTGAAAATTCAGTTTTAGTAGTTCATGAACAAAAAGAAAAATTCATATAGAAAATACATCCGCATTTTTTGGTATTTAACCGGAGGACTATTGTTTTCTGTTATCCTGCTAATTACACTTACTTCGTTTGGATTATTTGGGGATATGCCAACTTTTGAAGAACTTGAAAACCCAAAAAGCTCATTAGCTACAGAAGTTTACAGTTCAGATGGGGTTCTTCTCGGAAAATATTATTTCGAGAACCGAAGTGAATCTTCATTTGAAGAAATTCCAGCATCTTTAAAAAACGCGCTAATTGCCACTGAGGATATTCGGTTTTACGATCATAGTGGAATTGATTATTGGGGAACAGTTGGAGGAATTGTTTCAACTTTGCTTGGAGATAAGCGTGGAGCCTCAACAATTTCACAACAACTTGCATTGAATCTTTTTTCTGCCCGTGAAAAAAATCCATGGAAAAGAATGACCCAAAAATTACAGGAGTGGATCATAGCAGTGAAACTTGAACGGCGATATACTAAAGAAGAAATAATAAACCTTTATTTTAACACTGTTGCCTTCAGTGATAATTCTTTCGGAATAAAATCTGCTTCACTTACATACTTCAGCAAAGATCCTGATTCGTTGAAAGTGGAAGAAGCAGCTGTTCTTGTTGGAATGTTAAAAGGAAATACGCTTTATAATCCCCGTCGTAATCCAAAAAAATCTATGGAGCGCCGTAATACGGTGCTGGATCAAATGGAGAAATATGGATTTATTACCAAAGCACAATTAGACTCTGCAAAAAAATATCCTATTAAATTATTTTATCAAAGCCCTGATCATAACGAGGGTGTTGCCACATATTTCCGTGAACACCTACGACAGGATTTAATGAAGTGGTGTAAGGAAAACAAAAAATCAACCGGAGAATTTTACAATCTGTATAAAGATGGATTGAAAGTATATACAACAATCAATTACAAAATGCAGGTGTATGCAGAGGCTGCAGTTCAAAAGCACATGGCAGAACTGCAAAAACAATTCTACCAAAGCTACAAAGGTTCAGCACCGTGGGGCAAAGATGACAAGTTCATCAACGATGCCATGAAACAATGTGACCGATACATTCGAATGAGACAACAAAAAATTTCGGTTGACAGTATTATAAAATCGTTTAACACACCACAAGCAATGACTGTTTTTTCATATCGTGGTGATATAGATACTGTAATGACTCCTTTTGATTCAATAAAATACTATAAGTATTTTTTGCACACCGGATTCATGGTTACAAATCCACATACCGGAGAAATTGTTTCGTGGGTTGGTGGAATCAATCATCGTTACTTTAAATATGATCATGTAAATATTCATGCCAAGCGCCAGGTTGGTTCTACCATTAAACCTATCCTTTACACTACTGCAATTGAAAATGGTTATAGCCCCTGCTTCGAAGTTCCTAATGTAAAAGTTGTATTCGAAAATTTTAACAACTGGAGTCCGGATAATTCTGACAATAAGTATGGTGGTGTTTACACATTGTATAAAGGATTGGCAATGTCAGTAAATACCATTAGCGCATATCTTATGAAACAAATTGGTCCTCAACCCATGATTGATATGGCGCATCGCCTTGGAATTGAAAGCAAAATGGATCCATATCCATCATTATGCCTTGGCGTTCCTGATATTTCAGTTTTTGAAATGGTTGGAGCCTATGGAACATTTGCAAATAAGGGTGTTTATAATAAACCATACTATATACAGCGAATCACAGATAGCCGCGGAAATGTACTTCAGGAATTTACAACCAAAAAAGTGGAAGCTATTAACGAGGGAGTTGCTTATATAATGGTTCGGATGCTTGAAAATGTTGTGAACTCAGGAACCGGGCAGCGTTTGCGAGGCAAGTATGGAATTACAGGTGAAGTTGGAGGAAAAACCGGAACTACTCAAAACAATACCGATGGCTGGTTTATGTCAATAACACCAGAACTAACAGGCGGAGTATGGGTTGGCGGCGACGATAGAATCATTCGGTTCCGTTCAATTTTTTACGGCCAGGGTGCCAGCATGGCTTTGCCTATCTGGGGTTATTTTCTAAAAAATGTTTATTCAGATAAATCACTTGGTATTTCCCCGGATGCCACATTTGAAACTCCTGCGGGTGATCTTGGCATTGAAACCGATTGCAGTAAATACAAACAAAGAGGTGACGATAAAAAGAAAATAATTTTTGGCGAACAATTTAATTAAGCGTTTAAATGAATTGTTCTCATATTTTAATTCACGATTTGGAATTATATATCTTCTAATAAATCTAATTTAGTTTTATTATCGCAGAACAAATAATTGAATGAAAAGATTATCAATAGCAAGTTTTGTATTACTACTATCAATTGCAGTTTCATTGCAGCTGTTTTATTCATCATGCAAAAAAGATGTTTGTGAAACTTTAAAATGCTGGAATGGTGGTACCTGTGTTGATGGTGCCTGTGTTTGTGCTGCAGGTTGGGAAGGTAATATTTGTACAACTCCTGTTGTAAATGCAGATCCTTGTTTAAATGTTGATTGTCAGAATGGAGGAACATGCGTTGATGGTACTTGTAATTGTGCAAGCGGTTATGAAGGGACAAATTGCGAAACTGAAATGCGTTCAAAATTTGTTCGAACCTGGGCTGCAAATGACAATTGTTCTTTATCCGGCGCTTCAAGTTATTCTTTAATAGTAACAAATGGGTCAAATATTAATTTAATAACCATTGCAAATTTTAACAACGAGTTTACTACAGTAAATGCTTCAGTATCTGGAAACAACATAACTATCCCTAATCAATTTCAAACTTCCGGCTCAACAACTTATAGTATAATTGGAAGTGGTATATTTAATAACAATTCAGTTTCAATATCATATACAATAACTAACACATCAACATTTGATACAAATACATGTACTGCCACATGGCAGTAAAAAACTTTGTTCTACTTATAGAAATCAGAACTATTGTATTTGTCAGTATTTCTTTTGTTGATTTTAACTTTTCTAATTAATGAAAGCAATTGTCTGCATTCTTATGCTCTCAGTAATTTCATGTTCACCATTGCATCATATTAATTTAATACAATCTGATAAGAGAATTAAAAAAACTGAAGATCTGAATTTTACAGATGCTAAAGCATTGACACAATGGTGGTATTACGACTGTGTTTTTGATGATGGGTCGGTGTTGGTTCTACTTTTCACACCTTATCAATGGTGGGATGAATTTGTAAAAATGCCAACAAATAAATCTCTATTTTATCTAAGTTACATGAATGCTCAAGGAAATGTAATTTCCCAACGAAAAGTCTTTGATGCTTCTGAAATTCAGTATACGACCAACTGTATTAAATCACCTTGTTTTGAAATTATAAGAGCTCATGATAAAAACAATAGAATTTATTCAATCAACTTTTTTTTAGATAGCATAAATGGAACAATAAATATCAACTCCATTCAAAAAGCTTTTTCGCCTTTTCCCCGGGGGAGTATGAGTGCAACAATTACCGGTATTTTAAAAAAGAAAGTAAAAGGACTTGCATATCGGTATGCCGCGCATGTAACTGATGGCAAAGTACAATGCAATATTAATATGAATGAAAACCTTCTTGCACTTAAAGGCAAAGCTTATCATGAGCAAGGATGGGTAACTGGAACTGCTGATCAATTGGGTGATGGGTGGACATGGTTTCATTTCGTTTCAAAAAACATAAATATTTTCGGTACTTCAGAACAATTTTTCTGTCTTGAAAATCAAGGCAAACGCCTGTATGGTGGATTAAATAAAAAGTGTTGCATTTCTGAAATGACTTACGCTGATAAGAAAAAACAATTACTTACCGGAGGAAATCTAAACTTCCATTCAAACAAAATAGCTTTCGAATTAAATCCACTTGATAGCACTTATACTCCAATGATTGTAATGCCCTCATTTGACACCGACCAGATTTGGGGTTCGGTTTTACAGAAAACGACTATTAATTTCAGGTATAAAAAAACTGAACTTAATGAAAACGGAATTATGTTATTAGAAACATGCAGAATGAAGAAAAAGGAATAACAATTGTTTAGTTTTGAAAATATATTTTTATAAATATTCATTTATAAAAAAATAAATTCGATCATTCCATTTGGCAATGAAAATTAAAATTAAGATTTATCTATTGATAAATAATAAAGTTTAGAAAAGCCATCATCATTATCAGCAGCTGCAATGGCTGAAATAATATTGCCGTTGATTTTTATTGTTTCAATTGCTTCGAGTTTATCAGTAATAAAATTGCCATTGCTGCTTTTTACCTGTGTGAGTGATACCAAATTCGCAGTAGTGTCGCTCAACAAATGGAGCAGGCCAATGTAACTGCCCTTAACAGGTCCGTCGTTTATTGGGTCACTTGTTTCTTCAAGTGTTGCGGTGAAAAGCAATTGATTTTCTTTTAAAGCGCATGCGCCCGAAAAACCAACTTGAAAACCATTAACCACAGGCAACTCAATATTAATTATTGTAAAAGCCGGAATATCATTCGCTGCTTCATTCATTACATATGCAGTAAATTTTTTTCAGGGCATTAAAACAATAAAATTTTTACCCCGGTTAAAAAGCAACAACTTGTCACCGGATAATGCGGCTCCTTCAATGTTCAGTTCATTTTCATTAAGTGCTGCCTTTTTTCTGATTGCATTGTAAACTGGCAGAAGTGATCGCCTATAACATTGACTTGGATTGTTAATATTCAAGGCAAATAAGTTATCACGATAAGGGCTAATTCCACCTGAGCCAAAAACAAACAAAAATTGTTCACCTTCAAAATCACCCAAGGTACAGGATTCAAGATCGTGTTTAACCGGCTTTGCTATCCGTTGCTCAGAAGCACTTTCATACAATTTAATTCTACTGAAATCAGTATGGCCAATAGTTGATTTAACTACATAGTCAACATCGTCGCCTATCATCCATATATTGTTGTCCGCAACGGCCAACCCCGATGCAGACGAGATGGCGGTTGTTAAAATAACTTTTTCAATTTCAATTTTCAACGAGGCGTATTATTAATTAAACCGCAATGAAATTAATTATATCTCACAGAATTTATAAACTTCAAAAAGTCGCACATTCCTTTCAAACCAAAAAACTTCAATTGGAAATTATGTTTGTTCATTCTGATTTTTTTGAAAAAAATAAAAGCCGCACTCTGTTTGAGAACGGCTTTACAAATTAAATGGAATTGTAATTTTATTTAATAATTATTCGGCTTCGCAGGTAATCGTTACCCCTTTTCAGGCGCAACTCATATACCCCATCAACCAGTTTGTTTCTTGTATTTATGGTTTCATATACATTTCCATCTTCAACCTTTAAAGGCATTTTATAAACTATTTGCCCAAGGCTGTTTAATATTTCAAAATCGGTGCTTGCTATGTTTTCAGGTAATGATGCCTGTATTGTAAATGTTCCGTTGTTAGGGTTAGGGAAAACATTTATACTCTGTTGAATTTTATAGGTCACATTTTCTTTTTCAGTTTTCAATCCCAGAGTTGTAAAATATCCCATATCTGACCGGGCAGAATAATTGCTTCCGCTTACACAAATGGTTCTTGCCACATACTCATAATCAGTGCTCGTATTTAAATTATATAGGTTAATATTTTCAATTGCTGTGCTTGTTACTGTCCAAACCGAATCGCCTACAGGCCTGTATTTAAAACGGTATGAAACCGGATTGCATGCAGCAGTCCATTGAATAGATGCATTGGTTTCGCCAATATTATATTCAGTAAACTGAATTGGCATTTCACACTTATTGGTTTTAAACTCATAAGAAGTTGCCCCTTCGGTTAAATCATTCCACGAATAATTTAATACATCAAATTTGTAATTGGCACCCTGAATTAAATCGGTGTATTCAAAAACTGTTTGAGTTGCGCTAACTAATTGTTGTACAAAAGAATTATCGCTAAGGTTGGTAAGCCGCACTCGCTGGTACAAAACTTCGGGCATGGGCTGCCAGCTGAATTTTGCACCACATGAATTAATGTACAATGCCAGCAAATTGGTTGGCTTACTCAGTAATGGAAATTCGATTTGCACCTCGTCGTATTTTTTACAATCGCCTGATGTTATAGTTACGGCATAGGTTCCTTCATCAACATGGTTAAGTATTCCGTTTGTTGAACCATTAGACCATAAAAAACTTAACGGTGCCTGACCTCCACCGGCAACAGCATATAAATTCATATGCGTTTGAACAGTATCAATTTTTATAGCACCATAAAGCGGTAAAGCACTTTTTATTGCCACTACAGCTTGTGCAGAACAACCATTTGAATCAGTAGTGGTTAAAGTATAGTTGGTCAGAAAATTTGGTGTTGCAATTATTTGATTCGATAATGAATTTGAAAGTTTTACCGAAGGACTCCACGCATATGCCATTCCGCCTGTGGCAAGTGCCATTGCACAAGAATTTTCACCATGTTTATTCGCTACATGTGCGTAAAGAAAATCTCTTGATTCCATAAAAATGGTGTCCATTTCCGCTGAAGTAAGTGGTGGAACATGTCCACCGTCATAAAAGGTATGAAGGGTTGAATTTAATCCGCATTGATTTGCTTCTTGGTTAACCGAATATCCTCCGAAAGTTAAAACCTGCCCTCCAACTAAGCCACTGTAATATGGAATAACTCCGTCAGCTGTACCATGAAAAGAATAAAGTGGCTCAGTTTCGTTATCAAAAATGGTAGTAGTATCATAAACACCTCCTGAAATACTCACCACTGCTTTTACACTTGATGAATAGCCAATGTTTCCGCTGACATCATCCAGCAAACCAAGTGTTGAATAATTTATAAATGAAGGAATTTCGTTTTGATCAAGGTAAGCAGTTCCCATAGAAGTTAGTGCTCCGGCAGAAACTCCGGTTATAAATATTTGCGAAGTATCAACGCCAATATCAACTCCTGTCTTTCTGATATATCTTACACATGATTTCGCATCTTGAATTGCACGGTAGTAAGCTTTACCGGCATTAATTTGATTGGGTGTTGACATACCTGTGCGGTAATTAGCATTGTATACTACATATCCTCTGTGTGCATAAAACTGGCTTAAGGCAACTACTATACTATCTTCTTTATTTCCAAATAAAAAGCCTCCTCCATGCAAAACTAAAATAGCAGGGCGCTGGTAATTGACCAATTGGCTTGGCATGTATATATCAAGTTTCAAACTTGCCAATTGCCCATTGAATAAATAATTTTCGCCATAAACAATATTGCTCATAATTTTAACATCTGGGTAAATAGGATTCATATACAATCCTTCAACATAGTTACACGAACTTGGCTGAATTATATCAAGGTTTAATATAGGATTTGAATTAACTATAATCTCACTAGTTGTTTGTGTTGAATTTCCATTAGAATCAAAACCGGTAACAGTATAAACTGTAGAAACTGAAGGATTGGCTATAACAGAATTTCCAATTGTGGTATTCAATCCATTTGATGGACTCCAGAAATAACTGATAGCTCCCACGGCATTTATAGAAGCTGAAAAACCTGAACAAATTGATTGTTGTGAGTGGTCAACCAAAACCTGAGCTGATGCTAATTTGAAACAAAATGCAAAAACGCTAATTAAAAGTGCCCTTTTCATTGAGATAATTGATTTTATCAATCTCTCAACGCTTACAAACTAATAGGGTTACATAAAAAAGAGAGTATTCAGATCAAATGATCATCTTGAATTTAAGATGCCATTTTATTTGATGAAGAGTTTTCCTGCTTTAATCTCTTTGCAGCATTTTCTTCTTCCTCCAAAACAACTTTCCTGGAAGCTATAATGCTTCTTTCATCAATACCAATTATTTTAAATTCCAACTCCTTACCAAGAAATATGCTGTAGGAATTAAATTCATAAACATCAACTTCTGATTTAGGTAAAAACACTTCAATACCTAAAACATCCAGCAATAGGCCTCCTGCATTCATCGTAAGAACCTTTCCTTTCATGATAACTTTTGAAACAAAGGCTTCTTTTATAACTTCCAAATTATCGTTCTCAAGGAATTTTACATTAATGGCTTCAAAAACTCCTGGTTTGCGGGTTGAAGGAATGGCTTCAAAACTTACCAGATCATTTTTATGGGCAACCTTATAAATATCCCCCATTTTACTTTGATGCAGAAACACATCACCCAATTCAGGATGGCTTATTCCACCAAATCCTTTGTTCTTATTGTAAAAAATTACTCGTCCGGTGTAAGTTTCGTTAGATTCAGTTTTCATGTTAGAACATCATTTATTACTAAGAACACAATTATAATAGAATAGTTTACCCAACATAAATTTATTCACCTCGGCAGCGCCTATTTTCGCACTTTAAGTAACAAACAAGTAATAAAAAAAATGAATATCCTGAGTGTTGAAAATGTTACCAAGTCTTTTGCGGATAGAGTGTTGTTTGAAAAAGTGAGTTTCGGAGTTAATTGGGGAGATAAAGTTGCATTAGTTGCAAGAAACGGAACCGGAAAATCCTCATTGCTAAAAATAATTTCTGGTGATGATGTAGCTGACGATGGCAAGATTTCCCGAAACAAAGATGTTCGGTTCGGTTTTTTAGAACAAGATTTAAAATTCAATGAAAACCTGACAGTACTCGACAATATTTTTCTTTCTGCCTCTCTTGAAGTTTTGGCTATTAAAGAATATGAAAGAATTAATGAATTATATGAAACCAATCATGCAATTGAGCATTACGATGCTTTGCAAACAGCAATTGCCAGAATTGAAGAATTAAAAGCATGGGATTATGAATCAAGAGTAAAACAGGTTTTAGGCAAATTAGGAATAAATCATTTTGACCAGAAAATAAAAACCCTTTCAGGAGGGCAAAAAAGAAGAGTTGCATTGGCTAGAGTGTTAATTGAAGATCCTCAGTTTCTAATCCTAGATGAACCAACCAACCATTTAGATATTGCCATGATTGAATGGCTGGAAAGTTATTTGTCAAGACAAAATATAACCTTGTTATTAGTTACACACGACAGGTACTTTCTGGAAAATATTTGCGATACAATTATTGAATTAGATAACGGAAGAATTTACAGGTATGAAGGCAATTATGAAAAATTTTTAGAACAGAAAGCCAACCGAACTTTTAACGAAGAAAGTGAACATGAAAAATTAAAGAACCGCTATCGCAAAGAATTAGAATGGGTTCGAAAACAACCTAAAGCAAGAACAACAAAATCGAAATCAAGAGTTGAAAATTTTGATGCCATTGAAGAAAAAGTAAAAAGCAGAAAAAAAGAAGAAGCACTTCGATTAGAAATAAAAATGAATCGGATAGGCGGAAAAGTGCTGGAGCTAAAAAAAGTTTACAAAAAATATGGCGAGCAGGTTTTATTAAAAGGATTTGACTACACTTTTAAAAAGGGCGAACGAATAGGCATCGTTGGAAAAAACGGAACCGGCAAATCAACTTTCCTAAATTTAATAACTGACAAAGACAAAGCAGATTCTGGAAAAATCAATGTTGGTGAAACTATTGTTTATGGTTACTTTAATCAAGAGGGAATCAAATTAGACAATGATAAACGGGTAATTGAAGTTGTAAAAGATATAGCTGAATTTATTCCGCTTGCTGATGGAAGCAAAGTTATGGCTTCTCAGTTTTTACAAATGTTTGGATTTCCTATTAGTCAGCATTTCACCTTTGTTTCCAGTTTAAGCGGTGGTGAAAAAAGAAGACTTCACTTATTAACCATTCTTGTAAAAAATCCGAATTTTTTGGTTTTAGATGAACCTACAAACGATCTGGATTTAATAACACTGCAGGCACTTGAAGAATTTTTAGAGAATTACACAGGCTGTTTAATTATAGTAACTCACGATCGGTACTTTATGGATAAGTTAGTTGATCAGTTATTTATTTTCCATGGTGCAGGTGATATTCAGGTATTTCCCGGAAATTATACTGAATACAGGTTGTCAGAAGACAAAAAAGAATTTGAAAAAGAAATTATTGAAAACAAACTAATAGAAGAAACCAAAACAGTTTCAGATAAAAACAAAATTAAACTGACCTATAAAGAGCGACTGGAATTAGAAAACCTGAACAAAGACATTGAAAAACTCGAGTCAGAAAAAACCAAGCTAACTGAGCTGCTTCAAAATGCAAGCAGTAATCATGAAGAATTAATGAAAAGCGGAATTCGTTTAACTACTGTGGTAGATCTTCTTGATCAAAAAGGAAATCGTTGGTTAGAACTTTCAGAAAAAGAACAGCAATCTGTATAAAATCAAAAAAGCCTTGTATTTAAATACAAGGCTTTTAGTTGAAATATTTTTTATAAATTACTTTCTATCAATAATCAATCTGCGCGTTAAAACACCACTTCCATTACTAATGCTATAGAAGTATACTCCTTCTAATAAATCAGATCCGTCAAAATCAACTGTATTTATTCCAACTTTGCCAAGTATTGCCTTTTGATACAATACATTGCCTACCAAATCATAAACTTTAAAAGTAACCTGAGATGGTGAAGGTAGATTAAATGCAATGTTTGTTTTTGAAGAGAAGGGATTTGGAAAATTCTGAGCCAAATCAAATTTACTTTTATTGACATTCGGTACAGCATTATTCAAATCAACTACAATTTTATAGAAACCAATTGTATATGATTGAATAATTGTTTGAGTTGAACCTTGAAAATGTGCACTAGCTGTAACATCTACTCCTAAGTTGTAGGTGCCGTTACTACCAATTGAAGGTGTACCTGTAATATTGATACATCCAACGCTTCCGCCCGGAAATACTCCACTGGCTGGGTTTGGTACATATGTAAACGGAGAAATATTTGGAATAGCACTTAATCCTGTAACATTATCAATTGTAATACTATCAATCACTACCGGAAAACCAAGATATGTTGTATCAAGTGGTGCTTTAAATTGAATAGTTGCATCATAAGCCAAACCCTCTAATGCATGCGGTAAATTTGTTGCACTATCAGGGGAGATTCCAGCTCCGCCTCCGCTTGGCCAGGTGGGTGTACATTGACTCCAGCTTTTAAATCCTATTGATAATATTAATACAAATGCGAGTAAAGTTTGCTTCATCTATTTCTTTATTTAAAGTCGAAAAGTAATTACAATTATTTAATTCAAAAAATTCACTCTCCAAAAATAACTAAAAGTGCATGAAAAACAATACACTGGCTATTTTTGGACAATAAATTTTCGATTTATCAAGCTATTATCCGATTGAATTTTTAACAAATAAACTCCGTTTTCAAGCCCCTCGGTCCTTACATTAAAACTCTTTTTTGAACCATTATTAATTAGTTCAATTGATTCAGACAAAATAATTTTTCCGGAAAGGTCAGTAATCGTAATTATTGAATTTTCTGAATTCCATCCAAATAAATCAACCTGTAATAAATTTTTTACAGGAACTGGAAATATATTAATTCCAATATTCTCCATCAGGTTTGATAAAGAATTATAATTGAGAAATAATGTATCAGAACTTGATGTGCATCCGAAATTATTAGTCGCAACTACATAATAATTACCGGATTGGTTTTTTATATAAACCGGATTGGTAGCACCGGAAATTGCACTTCCATTTAAATACCATTGCAAACTATACTGGGTAAGAAAACAATGAAGGGTATCACCAGAAATTTGAAAAGTAACATTCGGAAAGTTGCCTAGTTCAGTAATATGAATTGAATCAGAGGTTGTTGCGCAACCATCCTGACTTACAACCGATACAGAAAAATTTCCGGTTGAACTAACTGTAAGTTGGTCATTTGTAGCATTGGTTATTGCCAAACCACTTTGATACCATTGAACTGAATAGGCATTAGGGTTCGAAATAGAAAGTATTATACTATCTCCATAACACATTGTGTCATTGGGTGAGTAAGCAATAATTGGCTTATCTGGTGAAGGATAAATATGAATTGTAGAAGTGTCATTAAATGAAGCAATAACCGAATTAGCAATTGTTAAAGATCCGCTGGTGCCTCCTGCCCCGCTGAACGGAAAAACTCCGGTAGCGTTTCCATTAAAAGAAAAGGTTCCAAGATTATCGTTTTGTGATATAACATCAATATCAGTAATCGATATTGAAAACGGAGGATTATTTAAAGCAACATTTAATCCACTCCAGCTTCCAGAAGATTGATCAGTTAATTCAGAAGATGTATAAAGAGTATTGCCCCCGGCGTCTGTAATACTAAATACCAAATCAGGGTCACCGGTGCATCCGACAAAAGGCAGACTAGGTTCTTCTACATCGCCACACCAATTATCATTTACAGAGTTTACGGTTACATTGGTTAAAACAAATCCAAGAATTTCCGTTTGCAAAGTAACCTGATAATCACCCGGAGAAGTGTAGTTCTGATTTTCATTCAATTGAGTACCGGTATTCCCGTTTCCAAAATCCCAATTATAGATGACAGGATTTGTAGGATTAGTTATTAATGCAGTGAAGTCAATTGAAGCTGAATCGCAACCACCTAGAGGATTATAAGTGAATCCGCTATTCCCACCAGATGCTGGAAGAATTGTTAGTCCGATATTAATTGTTGAATATTGATCGCCAACAACCTGAAGGTTTGCAACAACATCAACTGCGATTGTAAATGTTCCGGTTTGCAATGGAGTTCCGCAAACTTTCACACAACCATAAATACTAACTTGTGGATCGTACTGACATCCATTTCCGGAATTATTACATTGCCAATCAAGGCCAAACGGAAGATTATTCACTGCCAAGATTTTAAAGTAGTTAACTGTCAATCCGCTTGTATCAGTAAACATTACGAAAGTAACATCTTCATCAAAAGGTTGCCCCTGTGTTCCATCTGGTAAAGGATTAGGGTAAATGCCCGGAGTAGTCAGGGTGTTATTAATATTACAACCTGGACACTGAGCAAAATTATTATTTGTAAAAAACAGGCTTATAGCTAAAACAAAAAGTAAAAACTGTTTCATTCAATTTAAGATTTTTCGAAAAGTAAATAATGTTTTTGAAATTAAAATGATTTGACTTGTTTTAAAATTCACAACCATTTAAATTTAATAAAACTGAATTCGTAGTTTAGATTTGAATCAGCTTTAATTTAAAAATGAAATATTTTTCTGCACTAAAATATTTGTTAAGCTTATCTCCTGTTCCATTAGTAATAATTGGAAATTTATCTGGCGGGGTATTTACTTTGATGAACGCATTTTATGGTTTAGTTATAATGATTTTTTCAGAAAATCTGTTGCCTGAAAACAAAAAAGAAAATAATTCATCCCGGTTGATTTCCAATATACTTTTAATTCTACACCCCATAACATTAACAGCATGCATCATAAGTTTAATTTATGGAATTAATTCCGGAATAATTTCAGGTGGGTGGATTATTACAGCAGCAATTTCAACCGGTCTTAATAGCGGTATGGCCGGAATAACAACTGCTCACGAATTAATTCATCGCAAAGAACGAATATTAAGAACACTGGGAATTTGGAATTTATTACTTGTAAACTATGGCCATTTTTATATTGAACACATTAAGTGTCATCACAAATTAGTGGGAACTAAAAAAGATCCTGCGACTGCTCGGTATGGAGAATCTTTGTATCAATTTTTTTTAAGAACAGTTCCTCAACAGTTTTTAAGTTCAATTAAAATTGAAGTCAATCGTTTGAAAAAAGAAAATAAGCCTGCCTATTTCATAGAAAATTTTGTGGTTTCAATCACCTTAATCGAAATAGCTATTTTTATTTCATTGATATATTATTTTGGAACAATAATTTTTCTCGCATATGCTTTACAGAGCATAACAGCAATATTTCTGCTGGAATACACTAATTATATAGAACATTACGGCTTAGAAAGAAATGAAGAGGACAGGGTAAATGCTACTCATAGCTGGCAATCAGATTTTATTTTAAGTCGGTTTACATTAATAGAATTATCAAGACATGCAGATCATCATTATTATGCTTCAAAACCATTTTACACCTTAAAATCACATACTAAAAGTCCGGTTTTGCCGAGCGGGTATTTCGGTTCTTTTTATACAGCTTTGATACCATCGTTGTGGTTTAAAAAAATAAATCCGATTATTGACCGACTGAAAACATCTTCATAATTAATTCTATTTCATTCTTATTATTGAAGCCAACCATTTATTTAATTTTTACCAAACTAATTTAAACATGAAAAAAATTATTGCAACTGCATTGATTCTTTTTTCTTTCCAATTTTTAATTGCACAATCTTCAGATGCTCCGCTACTCGTAAAACAAGGCAAAGATTTTCTTTCGCAAATGAAAGAAGAAGAGGCTCTAGAAAAATTCAAGGCAGCGTTAAAAAGCGACCCAAATAATTATGAAGCGGCATGGAATGCAAGTATTATGTGTTCAAGAATAGGTAACAGACAAACTGATGACACAAAAAAGAAAGAGTATTTTGTAATAGCAAAACAATATGCAGTTAAAGCTTTAAAACTTAATCCGAACGATGCGGAATCTAATTATTCTATGGCTGTTGCCATGGGTAGAATGGCATTAATAAGCGGTGCAAAGGATAAGGTAGCTGCAAGTCGCGATATAAAAAACTATGCTGATCTTGCAGTTAAACTTAACCCGAATCATGCTGGTGCATGGCATGTTTTAGGTAAATGGAATTTTGAAGTGGCTAATTTAAATTTTGCGGAACGAGCAGTTGCTAATTCATTATTTGGTGGAATACCGGATGGCGACATTAATAAATCAATTGATTGTTATAACAAAGCCATAAATTTAGATCAGAATGATATTTTATTTTATCTTGATTTAGCGAATGCATATCATAATATTGAATCAGATGCAAAAGCTATTGATACATTGAAAAAAGGTATTGCGTTAAAGCCCAGAGTAAAAGATGATTCAAATTATCTTTTACAATGTAAAAAACTACTTGAAGAATTACAGGCAAACTAATGAAGCCTTACATACTTTTTGCTTTACTTTTTATTTGTGCAAGTTCTTATGCAGAAAAACCTCCAACAAGCGGTACACTTTTATGGAGAGTATCTGGTAACGGGCTGACTGAAAATTCTTATTTATACGGCACAATGCATACCAGAGACAATCGGGTATTTCGTTTCAGCGATTCGGTATTGAATTGTTTTATCCGTTGCAAAGCTTTTGCTATGGAGCTGAAATTAGATGAATTAAACCAAGAAGATGTTATCAATAACATGATGATGGACAGCGGAAAATCTATTGAAAACTATCTTACAAAAAACCAATACGATTCATTACAAGTGAAAATTCAATCTGTAACCGGGTTGCCATTAAATTTATTTGAAAGGTTAAAACCGATATACATCGCTACAATGCTTTCCCAAAGCGAAATGCTTTATGATACAACGAATAAAAATTCAAGTTCGCTTTTTTTAGACGAATATTTTGAACTGATGGCAAAAAATTCCGGAAAAAAAGTTGCAGCTCTTGAAGCATTACAAACACAGTTGGATGTATTTAATTTTCTATCAATAAAACAACAAATCGATTTGTTAATGAAGTCAATACGGAAAGAAAGTAATGAACTTCAAATTGACACTTTTGTTAATCATTATATAAATGGAGAATTAGAAGTTTTATTAAAAAATGATAACAATGAACTCTGGTCTGCAGAATTTATGAATAAAATTTTGTACCAAAGAAATTTTGGAATGGCTGATAATATTGAATCACTGATAAAAAAACAAAGTACATTTTCAGCTTTTGGAGCGGCTCATTTAACCGGTGATTCCGGAATTATTTCAATTCTTCGAACAAAGGGTTATATAGTAGAACCTGTAAATGCATATTATAATGATTTAAGTAAAGAAGGTTGGCTGTATGTTTATCCAAATAATATTATCTCTGTTTCAATGCCAGGTATTCCTGAATATAAAATTGACTCTTCTCAAAAATCGAAAATTGCCTATTACCAATGGACATCACATAAAAGTAATAGTTACAAAGTTGCACATTTTGAAAAATCAGCAATAGTGAATAAATCGTTGCTGGAAGAATTTGTAGGGAATGAATTTAAAACCACTTCTCATCTTGTTCGTGCTAAAAATCAATTTGTCAATCGTAGAAATATTAAAACTTTTTATCTTAATAAAGAATCTGCGAGTGGATTTGTTTTTTTAATTGAAAATGGAAATGCAAAAATTGTTGCAGTTGTTTTTAATGAACTCAACATTGATATTGATGAGCTTAATAAATTCATAGCCCTCATCAGATACAAAATTTCATCTGTAATACCTAACTAACTTCAATGAAAATCTCAATTGAAGAAGCTTCAAAAATTTTATACAAAGGTGGTGTAATTGCAATTCCGACTGAAACAGTATATGGTTTAGCAGCCGACGCCACCAATAAAAAATCAATTGAAAGGATTTATGAAATAAAAAACAGACCTGCCGATAACCCTCTCATTTGTCATTTCCATTCATTCGATCAGGCGAAACCATTTCTTTCAATTTATCCTAAGTATGTTGAATCACTAGTCAGTCAATTAACTCCCGGACCTGTAAGTTTTTTACTTCCGTTAAAAACTCGTTCATCACTTCAGGCGGCAACACGCGGTTCTTCGCATGTTATTATTCGAATTCCAATGCATGAGATGTTATTGAAGTTGCTAAAAAAAATCACTTTCCCGTTAGCAGCCCCATCAGCCAACACTTCAGGTAGGTTTAGTGCTACAACAGCAGAAATGGTGGAAGCAGATCTTGGTAATAAGATTGATGGTGTTTTAGACGGTGGACCAAGTTCCATAGGGCTTGAATCAACTATTTTAGATTGCAGAAAGTCGGATGAAATAAAGATTTTAAGACCCGGAGCTATAGGCAAAGAAGATATCGAATGGTGTCTTAGAAATGAAAATATAAAAGTCATTGATTCATTATCAATTGAACAAACCACACCAGGCAGCAAATACAAGCATTATTCTCCCGCTACTCAGGTTTTCCAGATTCAATCAATTAAAGACATACCTCTTATTAAAAATGTTGCCGTTCTAGGATTTTCTGAGGATTTAAAAACCATATCGCTAGATGAGAATATAAAATTTATTTCTCTAGGTTCACAAAACAATTTACCAGAGGTTGCGTCCTTACTTTATCGAAAAATGTTTGAACTGGATGCATTAAAAGTTACAAATGCATATCTTATAAAAAAGGATTTTGGAAATTCTACAATCGGAAAAGCAATTTCAAATCGATTAGAGCATATGCTATCGAGATGATTTCTTTGGATGAAGATGAGGTTCTACTTTAATTTTAACTTTTTTATGCGCTGCTTTTGCTTTTGCCTCTTCACTCCTCTTTTTCTTTTGAGCTTTTAAACTCTCAATCCACGGAAGCCAATAATCTGTACCATACCACACAAAGATCTCTTCTCCCGGCTTAATGTTTCTGCTTGCAATAATGAATGATCTTCGGTTACGAACTGCATAGTAGCTGTTATTTCTACATCCCTTCTTGCGGGTTAATCCGCGTGCATCATTAGCATATCTTGCAAGATTCTTTGGTTCAGCATATGCATCAATGCATTTATACTTGGTTATATAAAAAACATAACCTCCCTTTCCATCATCATCGCGCTTTTCCGCATCAGCCCAAGTGATAATTTCACCTACATACTCTAAAACCTTATCGTCTTTTTTAATTAATGTATCGGTGTACAAACCCATTCCAGCGCCGGGTATCTGACTCTTTTTAACAAATAACAAGTAGCAAGTAATTTAACTATGAAAATAAATTTTAAGGATGTGATCCGGATTGGAATCGAACCAATGACCCACAGCTTAGAAGGCTGTTGCTCTATCCCCTGAGCTACCGGACCTGAAATTTTTCGAGCCGCAAATATATTAAAGCAAGTGAATGCTTTATCTCTAAAATTTGTGTGATTACCAAAAGGCTTATGCTTTAAAAAAAGAATCATTTAGGTTTGTTTGAATTATTAATATAAATGACCAAGTCTGACATATCATCAATTACTAATATTAATCCTGTTTTGGATGAAAGCTGGAAACAAGCTTTAAAAGAAGAGTTTAACAAACCATACTTTGTTGAATTAAAAAAATTTCTATTGCAAGAAAAAACTGATCGACAAATTATTTTCCCATCAGGACCTCAAATATTTAATGCATTTAACCTTACTCCGCTCGATGAAGTTAAAGTTGTTATAATAGGGCAAGACCCTTATCATGGAATAGGACAGGCACATGGTCTCTGTTTTTCGGTTCCAGATGGCGTAAAGCCACCTCCATCATTGCAAAACATTTTTAAAGAAATTAACATTGACCTTGGTAATGATATTCCTGCATCAGGAAATTTAGAAAGATGGGCAAGGCAAGGTGTTTTATTGCTAAATGCACTTTTAACAGTTCGTGCTAATCAACCAGCTTCACATCATAAAAAAGGATGGGAACAATTTACTGATAAAGTGATTGAAACTATTTCAAATGAAAAATCCGGAATTGTGTTTTTATTATGGGGAAGATTTGCGCAGGATAAAGCAGTATTGATTGATCAATCAAGAAATTTTATTCTGAAGGCAGCACACCCTTCTCCTTTTTCTGCTTACAATGGATTTTTTGGATGCAAACACTTTTCAAAAACAAATGAATTGTTAACGCAACAAGCAAAGAAGGAAATCAACTGGTAATTATTATTAATCCAAATTTATAATTAGGGAATATTAACTGGATACGCTATCAACTCATTGCCATTCTGAACAGTTAAAAACATCGCTTCATTGTTTCCAAATAAATCAGTCAAAGCTGAAAATGAATTTCCTTTTTTTGGAAAGCCATTTAACAATTTACCCTCAGAATTAATCAAAAACAACAACTGATTGGCTTCGTCTGATGCAAGCACCATATTATAGTTATCACTATCCCAACTAAATAATTTCAATTGAGTTGGATTCGCAGTTTCAAAGTTGTAAGTAAAAACCTGAGCGGTATCAATACCCATTTTGATTAATTTTTGCCCTAATAATAAATTAACTTCTATGCTGGTATCTCTTCCAATATTCATTACTGCATATTGTGATTCATCTGCAATGAGATTATATAGCTTGGCTTTTCCATCTAAACTTAATTCATAAACTTTTCCTGTATTGTCAATAGCCACCAATTGATTTTGTTTTCCAATCATAAGGGGATTTGACATACTGAGTGTGGTTTTATATTCCTTGCTTGATCTTCTGCCGTTCCTGTCAAATAATAACAATTTACCATTAGCATCAACAACAGTTAAAAATTCATTCTTGACTGTTTTAAAAAACTGCAGCTGATTATTTATTATTCCATTTCCTGCATTTGGATTCCAGCCACCTAATGGTCTTCCACTTTTCTCAAAACCATAAATGCATCCATTGCTACATGAAACAAAATATTTGTATTGCTGTCTTCCGTCAAAATCAATCATATTTAAAGCTGAAGTGGCAGGAGCTGCTAAACGAATAGGGAAATTATTAATGTCTTTTCCGTTGATGTCGAATAAATATATTCCTCCATTTGTATTTAAAACATATTGCTGCTCCCCATTACTGTATAAATCCAATTGAAAAACCTCCCCCATTATTGGTGAATCCATTTTCCTTTTCCAAACAACTTCTCCTCCCTTATTAATGCAATACAATTGAAAAAATGCATCTTGAATTAAAATAATTTTATTCCCCTCCGCATCGTGCATAATCTGTGGAGCAAGAATGGCAATAGTATCCAATTGAGTTTTCCATGCATAAACTTCATTAGCAGTTTTCGCATCAGAAAAAGAAACAGAACCATTTGTCTCATAATAATTTTCTTTCAATGTAAAAGGAAGAATTACAGAATTACTTTTCTTTAACAGCTCAAAATAAATTTTGAAGTTTTGTTTGAATTCATCTGAAGAAAGTGATCCGATAAAATCTTTTAGCCTTGAGGGATTAAACCAAAAAGTGTATTGAGAGTTTTTAAAAGATGATTTATCAAAAACTGTTTCTGTCAAAACATTTTTATCATTCAGTTTATCAATATACATTTTTAATTGCCCCAAAGTATTTGCCATTATTACTGAATTATTATAAATACAGCAGAAAGGATCTTTTACTGAAATTAATGAATTTGGAAAATAAGTTTTGAAAGCATCACCAACTCTTAGCTGAAAAACAGAAATTGATTTGTATTTAGAAAATACTGCACTATCTCCTCCGGCCTTTATTGTTGCAAACTGTCGGAGTGATTCTGTAGCCCTGGCTGAATTAATACCATTAAATACCAAAAAAGACTGAGGAGAAAAATTGTTGTTTACAGGTTCTGTTAAAACAAAATCCAACTCATTTCCAATCCATGTTTTTATATACCGACGATAATCTGAATTGGTTTGTAATGAAGAATTAATTTTATCAAATACAGAATTTGTCCCTAAAGAGGTACTCATTACGATAGCGGCAATATCAGGTATATTATCGCAGAATTCATTACTAAGAAAGGTAGTGCCATCAAATTGCTGAAGCCAATTTGACTTATTGTTTGTCATAGAAAATCCATGAACTTTAATTTCTTTTTCTTCAAATTTTAAATCAAAAACAGACCAATCCGAAAAAGATGAAAATGCTTTTAAATAATCCTGAGATTCCTGAATTGAATAACCTCCCATAAATTCAGAAAGGTTATGATAGTTAATATACAATGACATTTCAAATTCATCCGGAACCTTCTGCATTAAATCAGCAAATGATTTATCCTCCATTAAACTATTCCGACCTAGCATTTGAGCAACAGCATCTTCAGTAAGAGAAGCGGTTTCACTTATTACACAAACATTATTCAGAAAAGAAAGGTTTAGCTTTATTCCATTTTGGAAACTTATCTCATAAATTTTTTCACCTTTAAAATTGCGTGTAGCCGAAGCTATTTTCAATTTTTGCAATTGATCATAGAAGGTCGATTCACTAAAATTCCTGAAATCAAGCAGCATTACCAAATCAAAACTATTGTTGCCTATAAAATGATATGAAGCAACTAATGTGTTTTGAAAAATTGCCTTTTTCCAGTCACTATTTTTTTCATATAACTGTTCAAGGACAGAACAGTAATCATTAATTTTTTTTACCAATGGAAACTCAACCAAATATGACGAATACGGCTTTTTATTTAACTCATCTTTCAGGTTTTTCAGATTCCTCACTTCTACGAAAAATGCAGCATCCTTTGGTATTGCACGCTTTAATAAATTGTTTCGACCTATTGGACCATACTGATTAAATATTTTAATAGAACCCACAATAACAACTATGAGCAATGCTATAACAGACGCCCATTTAATCATTCTTTTATTTACCATACTTTCGGCGAAACTAATTCGAACCTAATTTCATCTTAAATTCATAATCAACAAAATCATATGCAACGAACATTTTTCTCTACTGCCAGTATTTTTGGAGCACTAGCAGTTATGTTTGGAGCATTTGGGGCACATATTTTAAAAGAAAAATTAACACCCGAATTATTATATTCTTTTGAAACAGCTGTTCGGTATCAATTTTATCACGCAATTGCATTATTCATTGCAGGAATATTACTAATACATACAAAAAGTAAATTCATAAAATGGGCAGGTGTTAGTTTTATACTTGGAATATTATTTTTTTCAGGGTCATTGTATTTATTAAGTACTCATGAAATTATTGGTTTATCAAATTATAAATGGCTAGGACCAATTACACCTTTGGGTGGATTGTGTTTTATATCAGGATGGATATTTATATTTTTAGGTTCAAGGAAAATAAATTCATAAAAAAAGCCATCCGAAACCGGATGGCTTTTGAACAATAATTTTTATTTACAATTTATTTGTCTTCTTCTTTTTCTTGTTGTTTTTCTTCTTCAATAGTATCAATTGCATCCTCATCAAATCCGCTATCCCCTTGTTTGTAAATCACATCCTTACCAGGTATGACACCAATAATTTTAAAATCAGTACGGCGATTTAACTGACGACAAGATTCACAATCCTTCCCATCTTCAGTGGTTTCTTTAACCAATAATTCTCTTTTTCCCATACCCTTTGCAACCAATCTGTCTTTTGTAATACCTTTATTTAACAAATAGCTTACAACACTTTCAGCTCTTTTTTGAGAAAGAGGATCGTTGTACTTATCTGTTCCTTTTCCATCAGTATGTGATCGTATTTCTATTTGAATAGTTGGATTTGCAACTAACAAATTATAAAGAGAATCTAAACCTTTAAATGATTCTGGGCGAAGGCCGGCTCCATTAAAATCATAAAAAATATTTTCTATTACAATTGGCTCTTTGGGTGGTATAGGTGTTAAATAAATATCAACTCTCATTGTATCATTATCATCATACTTCCTTACAACACTGAAAGAAGCATCGTTGCTGAAATAGCCTTCTTTATCTGCAGCTAATTTATAAGTCATTAAAGCCTGAGTATCCCAGAAATACATAGTATCTTTTTTTGAAGACTGGTCTTTACCCCATTTAATAGTATCATTTGAAACCATTATAACTTTTGCACCAGGCAATTTCATTTTTGTTTTGGCGTCAAAAACATATCCGCGAACTGCATAATAAATTACTCTTGGATATCGAACTTCAAAAATGTCATCACAACAGGTTTCGCTTTTTACTGAAATAGTACCCGGGCGATTTGAAACCACATAACCAATATATTTTTTATCAGACAGTGTATAATACATATCATCAACACTGCTATTAATCGGATAGCCCATATTTTTAGCAGGCTCCCATTTTTTCAAACTTCCCTTTGATTTAAAAACATCATATCCTCCCATACCTGCCCAGCCATTAGAACTAAAGTAAAGGGTGAAATTTTTAGAGTCATAATATGGTGTAATATCATCACCAAGAGTATTAATTTTCTTTCCAAGGTTCATTGCCGCACTCCAGGTATCGCCTTTTTTTACACTGTACCAAATGTCCATACCTCCAGTTCCTTGTGCGCGATTGCTACTGAAAAATAACACCTCACCTTCTTTTGAATTTCCAACAGCAGGATGTGTTTGAGTCGAATCAGAATTAACTTCCGCAGGAAGTTTTACCGGATTGCTCCACTTTCCTTCTTTTTTTAATTCACACATATAGATATCACAATGCATCTTCATTGTATTATCATCCATTTTGCATCGAGTAAAATAAAATCTTTTTTTATCTGCTGAAAAAGCTCCATTACCATTATGAGAGTCTTTATCATTAATTGGCATTCCACTATATAGTGAGCTTTCGCCAAAAGTTGAATCTGTCAGTTTAGGTACAGAATAAAACTGTGCAAAAGACTGGTTTCTCTTTTTATCATCCAAAATAATGATTGTATCAGACTTAAGTGAAGAATATAAGAGCTCATCATTTCCAACTGGAACGGGTCCAAATTCAGTATAAGGAGCATTCACATTTGCTCCAAGATGTTCAACCTTAACAGTATCAGGATGTGCAATCATTTGAATCGCCAAATCACAACCCTCTGCTTGCAATTTTGATTTCTTTTTCATTAAAGAGGCGTTTAATCCTTTATATGTTTTTTCAAACTTATTAAATGCAGTTTTAGCTTCAGTAAATTTTCCATTATATTTTAAACACAAAGCATAATAATATCCCGCTTCCGGATAAGTATCTACATTCAAATCCTGCAATACTTTAAACCATTTCTCTGATTCTTTATAATCGCGAAGAAGCATTTGAGCTTGTGCAATCTGATTTACAGCATAAGCATTGTTGCTTTGCTTTTCATAAACTCTTTCATAGTATGAAATTGCATTAAAGTAACTACCAATATTATATAAGTAATCAGCCATTTTTAGGCTTTGCTTCGGATTCAGGTTTTGAACCGTTTGGGCTTTAGAAAATATTGGTGTTAACAAGGAAATAATCAGGAAGATCTTGGTCAAACTTTTCATGGTCTTGATGAGATTCATCTTATGGTTAAGAATGTAATTATTTTAAGTTTTATTTATTAGAAACGAGGACACCAAAGGATTGGTTTATCAAGAATCAAACCTCCAATACATCCGGTGTAAGAAAGAGAAAGTTCAAATCCTCCTTTATTATTAGTTGCTGCATTTAAAGAAGAAACATTTATGTCATAACTTAGTCCAAGTTTAACTTTTTTAAACTCTCCACCAATTAGCAAATTTGTTGCATCTCCCAATCTGTAATATCCTCCAAAATATATATCAGCTTCCATATTTGCATTTGAAAGGTGATACCCGACATTGGTTCCAAAGTTAATTTCAGTTGCTTGTGTCTGACTCATATATAACACCGAAGGAATAACACTCCATTTATCATTAAATTTAATTTTAGCGCCTGCATGACCAACCACTCTCATATTTAATTTTGAAAGAGAATTATTATAAAATGTTTCTTTAGGCTGAATTAAATGAAAAGCTGCTCCTCCAGCATAAACATCAATTTTTTCGTTTATATGACCCAGAAAAACCAAACCCATATTAAAATCCAAATAACCAAAACTGGTTTTTGAAAAATTCTCGTTGTTTGACAAATTCTGGTCAAAATCAGTTCCATTAAATTGCTCTTCAAAACTTAATAAAAGTGGATCGACCTTTTTTTGAACATATCCTGTTTGCAAACCAAGAGAAACTCCATATTTTTTTTCAGAGTCAAAATGATATAAATAACCTGCAGATCCAAGAATTGACAAGTTAGATAAATTACCATCCCCTGCCTGGTCATTTAGAATCAATAATCCTGCAGAAAGAACTCCGGTTTTTATATACCGAGCAGCAAGGTTATTAATATCAAATGACAACGAAGGAGTTGTGTAAGTTGTAGTTGGAGTAATACTATGCCACTGATTTCTATACATGATTCCAGCCCTGTAATTACAATCGTTAATGCCGGTTAATGCCGGATTAAGAGTAAGCGGTGAAGCATAGAATTGTGAATAGTGAATGTCCTGTGCTTTAATTTCTGAAGCGAAGACAACAACTATTAAAAAAAGTATGAGTTTTTTCATGTTAACGGACCAATTTTTTTCTGCAAAAAATGATGAAATGATGTGTTAGTCAAAAAAGTTGAAGCGCAATATATGTTAAAAACCAATTAGTGCAATAAATAATGCCTGTTTTTAAAATAAGTTCTCCTTCAAAAACTTACACTTTAAGTCATAAAAAAATTACTTAGTTAATAAATTCAGAGTTTAAAAGGCTGTTATTGCTGTTATACTTGTGTTGCAAGAATGCTAAATGATCTCTAAACATTTTTTAAAATCGTCACTCATATATTCAATATTCGGAGCATTACCGTTGGCATCCAGCATTATTTTGCTTCCGTTCTATACTAACCTTTTAACCAATAATGATTTTGGGTTGCTTGCCATTTTTATAAGTTTTACCTTACTTATTCAGGTTTTTGTCAATTTCAGTTTCGATTCAATGGTCGGGATTCATTATATTGAATTAAAAGGTCAACCAGAAAAACTAAAAAAATATATTTCTACTGTTTACATAACTTTAATATTAATCGGAGCAGTATTTACTGCATTGTCATTTATTACCGGCCCGCAAATTTTTATCTGGATTTTTAAAGGTCAAATAGCATTTTTTCCGTATGGCTTTATGTGCGTTATAACCGCTGTTTTCAATAGCTTTTTTAAAACTTATACTTTCTTATTAATAAATCAGCAACGACCAATTCGTTTTATGTGGCTGAACCTTTTTAATTTTATTCTAACGCTTTTTATTTCTATTGTCGGTTTGTATTTATATCCACAAACTTTAATTGGTCCGATGTATGGCCGATTACTTTCGGGATCAGGAATTTTTCTTCTGGCTTTGATTTATTTTATTTCAGAATCAGGAATTCAATTCAAACTGAAAGAACTAAAAGGTGCAGTTTCGTTTTGCGCCCCTATAGTAGTTTACTTAAGCATGATTTGGGTTATCAGCTACATTGATAGGTTTATAATCAATTATTTTAATGACCCTGCATTGGTCGGTATTTTTGATTTTAGTGTTAAATGCACTTTGCTTATTGATTTTGTTCACGGCGGTTTAATCAGCGCTATTTATCCTAAAGTTTATTCAATTTGGAAAGAAAAAAATATAAAACACAGTACATCAGAGGTGAACAAATATTTTCACAGTCTTAGCGCTTTGAATCTTTTAATGATAGCGGCAACAATTTTATTTATACCCTTAATTGTTCCTTTAGTGGTGACAAATGAAAATTATTATCTCTCTTTTCAGTTCTTGCCAATCCTGTCTGTTTCGTTTATAACAAGGGCAATGATGAACATGTATATCGCACCACTTTACTTTTTCAAGAAGACCATTATCCTACCCAAAGTATTTTTTATTACTGCGGTTTTTCAGTTCATAATCAGTTTTTTCATGGTGAAGTATTTTGGATTGTGGGGTTCTGTTTGGGCAATATTATTAGTAAAGCCTATTCAATTAATTATTATGTGGTACGAAAGCAACAAGATTTTCAAGTTTTCATTTAACCCAGTAAAATTGATTTACCTGCCATTGATATATTCGATTTTAGTAATTTCAACTAACTATTTTCTTAAAGACCTTAATTACTACCTGATTAATTCAATATCATTTATTTCAGTTTGCTTGCTTATATTTTTTGTTTATAAAAATGAAATCTTTTCTTCGCTCGATTTCTTGAAGAAGAAATATTTATAATTTCAATTTTATTTAAAAAGATTTATTCTTGAAGTTCAATTCAACTGAATGATTAAAAAATTTATAAAGTCTGTTATTAAAAGTTATGGATTCAAAATTGTGAATGAAAAACAATTGCATCCAGATCTGGAACCTGAATTCAAAGAACTTTCAGCTAAAGTAATTCCGTTTACTATGACTTCTGTTGAAAGACTTTATTCTCTTTATCAGACAGTAAAATATATTCATCAGAATAAAATTGAAGGAGATTTTGTTGAATGCGGAGTTTGGAAGGGTGGCAGTTCAATGATGGCAGCATTGTCATTTAAATCCTTTGGTGATTCCAGTCGTAAATTTCTTTTGTATGATACATATGAAGGGATGAGTGAACCAACAGAAAAAGATGTTGATTTTAAAAACGATTCAGCTTTTAAAAACTGGAAGAAAATAAAAGAAGAAAAAACGCTCGAGATGTGCTACAATACTCTTGAAGAAGTTGAAGAAAACATGAAAGCTACTTCCTATCCTTCAGAGAAAATTCAATTTATAAAAGGCAAGGTTGAAGATACAATTCCGGCAATTCTTCCAGATAAAATTGCAATTCTTCGTTTAGATACTGATTGGTATGAATCAACTTTACACGAGCTTAAAAATTTATATCCATTACTTCAATCAGGTGGCGTTTTAATTATTGATGATTATGGATATTGGAAAGGAGCACGAGAAGCTGTAGATCAATATTTTAAAGAGATGGGATTATTTCCTTTGCTTCATAGAATTGACCATACTGGAAGAATTCTAATAAAAAAATAATTCTTCAACTATAATATTTTAACAGAATTCTTTCATTGTAAAATTCATCTGTTTTGAATTTAATTTCATTCAAATAATCAAGAAATTCTTTATTAGGAACCTCATAACAATCTCCCTTATCAATCAAATTTTTCTCTGTAGACTTTCCAGTAGTTTTTTCCATTAAACGAACTAATTCTTTAACATTTATTTTGTTTTCAAAACAAACATTCCAGATTTTATTATGCTGAAGTTTATTTCCGATAATTGGATTTAATACAGTAACAACATCATCTACATCTAACAAATACCGACACGCTTTAGAGAAAATTTTTAAAGGAAGACCGGTATTTATCTGATGAAAAAAGTGATTTGTTAAGGTATGGGGGTTGGTTGTTTTTCCAATTAAAATCGGCAATCTGAAAATTAAATAATTGATTCCTGCATTAGATATCAATTCTTCAACCGTTTTTTTGTGTTTGATATATAATGAACTCTTGAGTGAAGAATCATATATGCTAACTGTACTAAAATAAACCAGACAAACCTTTGTGCTTAAATACTGCTTCAACAAATTAATTTCCCTTTCATATTGAAGTGGATCATTGGAACCTGAATTTGAGACTCCTGAAGCAAACACAATTACAGAATCGTCATTCTCAAAATGAGAAAATGCCCTTGCGAGTAAACCATTGCCAATTACCATTGCATTAAATATAAGGTGCGCAAAATAGACTTTATTCTATTTTCGCACTCGACCATAAAGTGAAAAAAATAATTTACTCATTTCCGATTTATGCCTCGTTCGTAAAGAATGATGAAGCTCTGATGAAAAAGCATTTTAATGTTTCATCATTTCATTTTCAACAACAAAAACAAAAAATAATATTTTCATTCATCAGCCAGTTTTTCTTTTTAATATTGAAGAGTTGGTCTGCCGATGTATATGTTTCATTTTTCGCAGGTTATTCTTCCTTCCTGCCCGGAATTTTTGCTAAATTTTTCGGTAAACCTCATTTAATTATCCTGGGTGGTACTGATTGCTGTTCATTTCCGTCTTTCAATTATGGAAACTTTAATAAAAAACTTTTAGGCTTGTTTACAGGTGCTTCGTTAAAATCAGCGACTCATTTTGCCCCTGTTGATTTATCGTTGATTGAAAGTGAAAATGTTTATGTGAAAGAAGTATTTCCAAAACAGGGTTATAAAATATTTTGTCCTAAAGCAAAAGCTCCTTTTACTGTTATCAATATTGGATATGATTCTGAAAAATTT
Organism: Chitinophagaceae bacterium; assembly: GCA_947469485.1. GTDB lineage: Bacteria > Bacteroidota > Bacteroidia > Chitinophagales > UBA10324 > UBA10324. The sequence continues at coordinate 137,120 of CANIPU010000001.1, forward strand.
TATTGCAGTAAGCCAAAAATCAAAAATTCGTTTTTGACAATGGCGCAAATGAATTGGCCGAATTATTCAAGAAAAGGAATTGACTTGTTTTTTGAAATGGCAAAACGATTTCCTGAGTGCACTTTTACCTTGGTAGGGCATAAGCCTGAAATGAAATTCGAAAACACACCGTCAAACATTTCTTTGGTTGAATTCATTCCTTACGAAAAATTGCGTGATGTATATAGCGAACATGAATTTTACTTGCAGCTTTCAATTATGGAAGGATTTCCGAGTGCCCCTTGCGAAGCAATGTTGTGTGAGTGTATTCCTATTGTATCAAATGTTGCAGCATTGCCTGAAATTGCCGGAGACACGGGTTTTATTCTGGAAAAGAAAAATGAAGACTTATTAGAACAACTGATTCATAAAGCAATGAAATCTGATAAAGAAATGCTTCGACAAAAAGCCCGACAAAGAATTATAGATAAGTATCCGAAAAATTTAAGAGAAAAATTGGTGCAACTAATAGATTCCATTTAATATTAAATATTTTTCACTTCAATCTTCATAGAAAACTTTTTATCTGGTACTGCAGGAAAATCAGGTTGCTTGTATTTAAATGTTTTGTTCATATAAATGGCGCATAAAGTATTTTTTAAATGAAATATTTTATCGCGTTTATCAGCAGGTGCTCCTTCTAATATGCCACCTACTACTTCAAAGTCAGGAATTTCATATTGTGATACACAATCGTGCCATACGATGATGGAGTTTTCGTTTTTTAATAATTCAAAAACTTTAGATGTATCATTTTTTACTCCTTCGTAACTGTGGTCGCCATCCACAAATATTAAATCGAATTTTTGGTTGAGTGAATGAAAATCGAAAGTCATACTGTTTGCACCAATGTGTTCAACATTCTTTAACGAAGATGAAAAAAACCGCTGCACTCGTATGTATTTCTCTCCGAAACCGAATTCTTTCATTAAATCATCAGATAAACTGACTGAATAACATTTGCGGCAGTGTGGAGCCACATTGGCTAAACTCTCGCCGCGCCATGTTCCTATTTCCAAGTAATCGCAATCCGGAATTTGTTTTGCCAACTCGCGCAAAACTGCCATGTCAATGGGCATGCTTGTGCCATATAATAATGAATGAACTTCCACTTCACCATTGAATTGCGGAAACACTTCCATAAAATCAACTTCCTGCATTCCATTTTTAAAACCATACTTATCTATTACCTGTTGTTTGCACCGTGTTTCGTTAACTGCATGAAACAATGCTTTAAGAATTACAGATGGTTTTGTTAACAGCAATTTCAAAAAGGGAAAAACAAGATTTATTTTTTTCATTTAATACTATTAAGAGGTTATTTCATTTAACAGAACTGCAAATTTCTGAGCAATTGTTTTCCGTGAATATTTTTCTATTGCAGCAGCGCTCACCGTTAATTCATTTTTTTTCCAGCGAGTATAAAAATCTTTAATGGTTGCTTTCATTTTTTCCTTTTCATCAAAGCCACATATAGCTCCGGCGTTAGTTTCTGTTACAATTCGTGCTGAATCGCCGTTGGAATTTCCAATAATCAATATCGGACGGCGGGCAGCTAGGTATTCAAACAGTTTTCCCGGAATAATGCCCAACACATTAGGCGTATTATTTAAAAACAATAACAGTACTGAGGAGCGTTGCTGGTATTTTCCTGTTTCGCTGTGCGGGATATATTCAATTTTTTCAAGCTGTTTATTCAATCCGTTTTGTTCAATGCTCTGGTAAACCGAGAAATCATTTTTTCCGATAAGGCGAATAATTAAATCGGTTTTGAATTGTGCATCATCGTTACACAATTCCTTTAAAGCCACCCAGAAATTCTCAGCATTTCTATCGCCGTTTAACGAACCAATATGGCTCATTGAAAATTTCGTGTCAGATTGAGTGGAACCTGCTGCTGAAAAATCATCCTCATCGAACCCATTGGTAATGATTTCTATTTTTCGTTTACCAATTGCTTCCAAATCCTTCGCCCAGTTCCAGCTTACTGTAATTACTTTATCAGCTTCTTTTAAAACCGAACGCTCTAATCTTTTATGCTTAGCATCAGCTACTGATGTAAGCATAAGCTGTTCGTAAAAATCAATTTGTGTCCATGGATCGCGGAAGTCTGCAATCCATGGTAGGTTAGTTTTTCTTTTAACTCCACGAGCTATCAGGTGAGTAGTGTGCGGAGGCCCGCTGGAGATAATAGCATCAACAGGATTCTGTTTTAAATATTCAGAAAGAAACCGAACTGATGGTTTTATCCAGAAACATCGGGCATCAGGAATAAAAAAGTTTCCCCGAATCCAAACCGAAACTTTTTGAGCGAACGATGATTTTTTATTTTCAGAAAGAAATCCTGAATAAACTTTCTGGTCTTTTTTCTGACCTATAAATTTTTTATAAAAAGAATACGGCTCCCATAATTTTTTCCGGATAACTGTAACACCTTCAGGAATATCTTTTGCCAAGGATGAATCGAGAATGGGATACTCGGCTTCATCAGCAGTATAAATTACCGGCTCCCAGTTATTTTGCCGCAGGTATTTTACCAACTTTAAAACCCGCTGCACTCCAGCGCCGCCGCTTGGTGGCCAGTAATAAGTGATGATGAGTACTTTTTTCATCGCGGGCAAAAATCAGCAAACGGTTTTATGAAGCGAAATTCAGGTTTCAATATTAATCAATACCGCGTGTATATATTCCTGTAGTAATTATAAGGTGAAAGTTATTTTTGAAGCCACATAAAAATTCATGTCGAAAAAAATTCTCACCATTATTGGCACCCGGCCAAACTATATTAAGGTTACACAGTTTCAAAAAGCATTTAATGCCTTTGATGGTTATTTCGAGCACCGCATTTTGCATACAGGGCAGCATTTTGATGAGAATATGAAGCAGATTTTTATTGACCAACTGGGACTTGATAATATTTCTTATTTCTTAGAAGTAGAACATCAGACTCCAGGCGCTCAAATCGGACAGATTATTTACAAAACCGATGCAGTGTTACAGGAATGGAGACCCGACCTGGTAATGGTGGTGGGCGATGTAAATTCAACCCTGGCCGGAGCTATAGCCACCAATAAATCAAACATAAAACTGGCGCACATTGAAAGCGGATTGCGTAGTTATGACAGAGCAATGCCGGAAGAATACAACCGGTTGCTTACCGATCAGTTGGCCGATTATCTTTTTATTACAGAACAAAGCGGTGCTGATAATTTATTGAAGGAAGGAAGAACAAAAGACGAAATATTTTTTGTGGGAAATACCATGATTGATACTTTGATTGCTTCGGAACCGCTGTTTGATAAAAACAATGTGCTGGAAAAACTGGGTCTTGAAAAAGAAAAATATGTATTAATGACCATGCACCGGCCTTCTAATGTAGATGACCAAAATTCTTTATCGCAACTGATTGATTTAATTAAAGCTGTTACTAAAAAATATAAAATTATTTTTCCGGTTCACCCACGAACCTTGAATAATCTGAAAAAATTTGGTTTGTATGAAGCCATACAGCACAACAGTAATTTATTATTCATTGACCCTTTGGATTATTTCAGTTTCCAGAAACTGATAAAGCATTGCAAATTAGTAATTACCGACAGCGGTGGCATTCAGGAGGAAACTACTTATCGTAAAATCCCCTGCCTTACTTTACGAAAAAACACAGAACGACCGGTAACTATTACCTTAGGAACAAATGAATTGCTGCCTTTTGATAATTCCATTATTGAACAGAAAATAACTGCTATAGAAAACGGTACTTATAAGAAAGGTGAAATACCTCCGCTATGGGATGGTAAAGCTTCGGAACGAATTGCTGCAACTTTGAAGCGGATATTGTAATTTATCATTTGCCATTCCGATAATTTCTTACTTCCATGCCCACCGCTCCTGCAAACAGTAACAGTATAATTATACTGCCCGCCATTGCCACCTTTTCGCCGGTGTAATAACTTTCGGGTTCAAACTTCCATTCAATTTTATGATTACCTGCCGGTATTTTCATTCCACGCAACACATAATTGCAACGGAAGTAGTCGGCCTTCGCACCATCTACATATACATTCCATCCTTTGCTGTAATAAATTTCAGAGAACACAATAATTCCTTCCCTGGCAACTGAACATTCGTACAGCAAATTATTGGGCTTGTAAGTAAGCAGTTTTATGCTGCGCGAACTGTCGGTCACTGTTGCTAAAAAATTTTTCAATTGACTTTCAAAGCGCTTATCAACCACAGCATAACGACTTGGATTGAAATTATAAATGTAGCGGGCTGTGAATTTTGGTTTCACCAAAGCAGCATCGGCTTTAGAAACATACTTTTCCTGCTCGCCTGTTTCTTTATTTAATCTGGAGCTTATGCCAAAAGTATCAGCCATTCCTGCATTCAATCCAAACTGCGAAGCATCAAAAGCAGCTTCGCCAATTTTTATGTTGTCATGATTACCAACGAGCGCCGATTTGGTTTCTTTTCCGTTAACTGTAAACGAAGAACCATCCAGTGTTTGCACTTCATACATTTTTCCTATGCGGTTGAGTTCCTCATCGGCATCAGCTACCACCATTACCGAATCAACAAACCAGGCATTGCCTAAAGCGCCCGGGTTTCGTTGCGCTTGCGGTGCTTTATCTTTTCCAACCGAAAAAATATAGTACCTGGTATTTAGCATATCAATTACCGCGGTGTTTTGTTTGCTTAAATGATTTTCAATTAACTCCTGGTAGCGGCGCAGTTTGGCAGCATGATACCCTCCTGCTGATTTATGATAGTACGAAGTTCGCGAATCGTTAAAAGTATTGGAAGCAGTATTGAAAACTCTGTAATCAAGGGACTGGTCTTGTAAAATCTGCTGGTCGGTTTGTGTTGGCTGAAAGTAATTTTCATAATCACTCTTTGATACAAAATTGTCGTCGTTCAGGTATCGTTTTCCAACAGGAAACAAATCAATAAAAACCAATAAAGAAATTGCAGCAACAGTTACGGTTGTACTGAGTTTGTTTTTCAAATACATCCACATGGCTGCAGCAGTCAGTAAAATAAACACGAGCGAACGGAAAGCATCAGCCTGCAGGAACGAACCGCGGTCTTCGGCCAAAGATTTTGCAAGCCACTCAGGATACTGAGCATCACTTGTTGCTTTAAAATCAAAAAACATGAAGCCAAGCAACGCAAATGCCAGACAAAGTCCGCCGGTTATATACACCGCCATCAATAATTTTTTAACAGCTGCTTCTGTTTCAACCTTTCGGCTCAAAACAGTGTCAAGAGCAACAAACGAAAGTATTGGAATGCATACCTGAGGTATAATCATACACATTTCAACTACACGAAATTTATTGTAACCCGGCACATAATAAAAAAACAAATCGGAAAACCACTCAAGATTATGCCCCCATGCTAGTAATGTCCCAAGGCAACTGATTGAAAACAGCCACCATTTCAGTCGGTCGTTAACAAGCAACATTCCTAATACAAAAAGAAACATCACTATTGCACCAAGATATACTGTACTTGATGTAAATGGTTTATCTCCCCAGTACAAAGGCATTTGTTTTAAATAATCAGCAAGTTGTTGTCCGCTTGCACCTTGTGCTTGTAAAGCTTTGCCGGTTGCTGAGTTTTCGCTAAGTTCTTCATTTGAAGAGCCTCCCATAAAACCCGGAATCAACATAGTGAATGATTCCATTTTCCCGTAACTCCATTGCAAAGCATAATCTTTATCTAACCCTCCGGCTGATTGTGTGTTACTGCTCAGTTCAGATTTTCCACGAATAGTTTCAGCTGCATATTCTTCCGTAGTCCAAAGCAAAGAAAGGTTCGATGCTACTCCCAAAACAGCGGCAATAAGTAAAACACCACATGCGGTTATAAAATGTTTCCAGTCTTTTTTAAGAACGGTAAAAACAAATTCTGTTAGTCCTAAAGCAATTAAAATGAAAAACAAATAATAGGCGATTTGAATGTGATTAGACTTTACTTCAAGAGAAACAGCAAGTGCAGTAAGAGCTCCGCCTAATAAATAATTCCGTTTTCTGAATACCATTAATACCCCGGCAATCACTAAAGGCATGTAACCAATTGCTCCAATTTTAGAGTTATGACCCGCTTCAATTAAACCAAGATTATAACTCGAAAGTCCGAATGCAATACCCCCGGCAATACTTATCCAGGGCGAAATTCCCATTGTTAAAAGCAAAATGAAAAAAGAAACCATTGCAATAAAAACCAATTGAGATGGATGCGGAAATCCACCTGACAAAATGGAATTAATATAACGGGCGTAGTTACCATAAAACAAAGTGGAAATCTGATAACCAGGCATCCCACCAAACATGCTATTGGTCCACAATGCCTCAGCTCCGTTTGCAGTTCTGTAATCATTCAACTCCTTCGCTGCACCTTTTCCTTGCATTATATCACCTTGCTGAATGTTTTTTCCATCAATCAACATAGGACTGAAATAAAGGAAAGTGATAAATGCAAACACCACTAAGCCAATTACTACAGGCAACCAGTTAAGTTTAGCAGTTGAATCGGAAGCTTCAGCTTTTACTGAAGAATGTGAAGGATTATGATTTTTCATTTGTACGGAATAAAAACTCCGTGCGCAAAATAGATAGATGAAATGAAACTCACAATTGTATTTGAATGATGGTATTTGCAAAGAATGAATATTTTTGTTTCACCAATCCAAACTGAAAATGAATTCAAGCGACACGGTACTCGTAATAGGTGCATGCGGCCAAATAGGTTCTGAGCTCACACTTGCACTTCGGCAATTGTATAAAAATGTTATTGCAACAGATTTAAAAGAACCCGAAGGCGAATTAAAAGAAAGTGGCCAGTTTGAAAGATTAGATGTATTAAATAAAAATCAGTTAGCTGAACTGATTCAGAAAAATAAAGTCACGCAGATTTATCACCTCGCAGCAATACTCTCTGCAACAGGTGAAAAAAATCCCGAACTCGCATGGAGAGTAAACATGAAAGGACTCCGGAATGTATTGGATGTATGTACTGAAGCAGGAATTAAAAAATTATTCTGGCCAAGCACCATTGCTGTTTTTGGCCCTACCACTCCAAGAGTTAATACACCGCAATGGACCGTTATGGAACCCAATACCATTTACGGAATAAGTAAGCAGGCTGGTGAACGATGGTGCGATTATTACTGGCAAAAAAAGAATCTTGATGTACGAAGCATCCGGTATCCCGGCCTGATCAGTTATAAAACTCCAGGAGGTGGTGGCACTACAGATTATGCGATTGATATTTATTTCGAAGCGAAGAATAAGGGAAAATATTCGAGTTTTCTTGCTGCAGAAACCAGGCTGCCAATGATGTACATGCCCGATGCAATTCGCGGAACCATTGAAATTATGGAAGCTCCTTCTGAAAAAATAAAAGTGCGGAGCTCATATAATATTTCATCGATGAGTTTTAATCCTGAAGAAGTTGCTGATAGTATAAAAAAAATTATCCCTGAATTTGAAATCAGCTATGCTCCCGATTTTCGCCAGAAGATTGCTGAAAGCTGGCCTGAAAGTATTGACGATTCAGTGGCAAGAAATGATTGGGGTTGGAAACACAATTTCGATTTAGATGCAATGACCAAGGATATGTTGGAGCATGTACCCGATCATCAGGCAATTGAAGGTTAACGGGATCAATTCATTGCATATCTCGATTAGTTTCCGATATAGCCCGGTAAAACATTTTCTTTTGACTAAAATCTTTTGACTTTTTCAAATGCCCCTCATTTTTCATTTACAAAAAGAAGATTATGAATTGGCAGCCTGGAAAATTGATGAAGAACCTTCCTACTTTGAATCACGATTACAGTTAAATGTTGAAGAAAAACTTTTTCTTCAAAATATTAAAGCGCTGAATAAAAGATTGCAGTGGCTCGCTTCACGGCATCTGATTCGAGTATTGCTGAAAACCGATTTATTTATTGACAGCAATTACAAGCAACGCGGAAAACCGGAACTGCTCAGTCATAAAAAAGAAATTTCTATTTCACACACCGATGATGTTTGTGCAGTAATCATGAGCGAAAACAAAAAAGTCGGAGTGGATATTGAACCTGAATACAGAGATGTTTCAGTTATTGCTCACAAGTATATTTCAGAAACTGAAAAACAAAATCGTGTTTTCACCAACGAACAAAATCTTTTTATATGGTGCGCTAAAGAGGCGCTCTTTAAATTGTATGCAAAAGGAGAAGTTTCTTTTCAGAATGATTTGTTTGTTCAGCTACCTGAATTAAAAACAGAAGGAAATACCAATTCTAAAATAACAAAATCTGATTTGAATATTTCACTTCAAATGAATTATCGGTTTTTAGAAGAAGGATATTTAATCTGTTGGTGTATTGCTTAACTTATTTTACAATAACAGTATTTGTTTCAGCAGCCAATTGTTTTCTTAAATCATTCAACGATTTCCGAACCTGCAAGTGCTTCATTAACTCCTCTTCATTGCCTGACTTTTCTGCTTCCTTCATTTCCTTTGAGTTGGCTGCAATCATTCGGTCTATTATACGAAGGTTATAACGGCGCAAAGCACTGCTTGCATCTTTTTTATAATTGTTCTCTTTATCAGTAATAAATATCTCATGCATCTTTTCCCAATTTTCACTTAACTCATAATTCTGATGCCGAAGATTTATAACTGCCTGCTTTACCTGTTCATTTTTATGTTCCATAAAAAAATTTTCTGCAGGAAAAACATTTTCTGTATTCAGGTGATTCACAATTTCATTTAACAACATTCTGTAAGTCGGATGTTCAAACGGATGATCTGAAATACTGCTGATAATATGGCTTGCAATGGATTGATCGTCGCTGAATTTCTTATTACCTGATTCTAATAAAATTCTCATCAGATCGCGTTCAGCCGTAAAATCTTCGCGTGAAAAATGCATTTGTTCCTCGGCTGCTTCGCTTAACATTTTCTGCTCAGGCAATGAAACTTTAGCATCTTTTCCAAAAGCTTTCCTACGCAACTTATTTACCTCTGCAATCAATATTGCTTCATCAACCAACATAGTTGTTGAACATTCACGCAAAAGCAATTGTCGTTTTATAGGGTCGCTTACATGAGCTAGAGTTCCAACTATTTCTCTTATTGCTTCCGCTTTTCTGATTGGGTCATTGCTTGTTTCCTTATTTAACAAATCAGCCTGAAACAAAACAACATTGGTTGCATGTTTTTGCACAAATTCCCTAAAAGGAGTGGTTCCGTGTTTTTGCACAAATGAATCCGGATCTTCGCCTTCCGGTAATAAAACAAGACGAACATTTAAATCTTCATCCAATAAGATATTCATTCCTCGCAATGCCGCTTTCATTCCGGCGGAATCTCCATCATATAAAATTGTAATATTCGGAGTAAACCGTTTCATCAGCCTCGCCTGTTCAATAGTAAGTGAGGTGCCACTCGAAGCAACTACATTTTCAATTCCTGCCTGATGCATCGAAATCACATCAGTATATCCTTCTACTAAAAAACATTCTTCGTGCTGTCGAATTGAATTTCGCGCCTGAAACAAACCAAAAAGTGTCCGGCTCTTATCATAAATAGAAGTCTGAGGTGAATTTATATACTTTGGCGAATTCTCTTCTTTCTTTAAATATCTGCCGGCAAAAGCAATAACTTTTCCTGAAAGATTATGAATAGGAAAAATCACACGCCCCCTGAAAAAGTCAATAAAATTTTCTTTGCGCTCTGAAATCAAACCGACTTCCTGTAAAAGTTTTTCGCTATATCCTTTTTCCTTCGCTGTTTTATAAAATGCATCCCATGAATTAATCGCATATCCAAGCTGAAATTTTTCAATCAGGTTATCTCTGTAACCGCGTTCATGGAAATACGAAAGGCCGACACTTCTTCCCTCGTCATTTTCAAAAAGCAGCTTTGAATAATATTGTTGAGCAAAACCAGTAACAACATATAACCCTTCCTCCATTTGCTTCCTAGAAATAGATTCGGGGTCTTCGATTGTTTCTTCAATTCTAATATTATACCGGCGAGCTAAAAATTCAAGCGCTTCGGGATACGAAAGTTGTTCATGCTCCTTTAAAAACGAAATGGCATCACCCGCTTTTCCGCAACCAAAACATTTATAAATATTTTTTGCCGGCGAAACATTAAAAGAAGGCGTTCGCTCATTGTGAAACGGACATAACCCGATAAAATTCTGTCCGCGTTTTTTCAGAGTTACAAAATCACCAACCACATCTTCCACGCGTGTGACATCCATTATTTCCCGTATGGTTCTATCGCTGATCATTTTTTAGGGAAGGCAAATTAAATCGATTGATCCATATGAATAGGAATATTTTTAAAAAATCCAATCCCCGCTTCAAAAAAAGGAAAAAAACAGTTGTTAAATGTTTTGGCATACAACTTGGCTTTAAGCCAATCAGATTTCTAAACTTTTAAAACTAATTGTTATGAAAAAGAAAATTTTACAAATCGTTTTGCTGGTTGCGATTAGCCTTAATGTAAAAGCGGATCACTACACTTCAACAATAAATATCTGCAACCACGACAATGACTTAATTAGTGTAATGATTGATGGAATTCAATATCCGAATGCTGTGAATGAATTTCATCTTTCAGGAATCACATCTGGTCGCCATCAGGTAAAAGTTTTCACACGCGAAAATTTCGGTTATAATTATTCAAAATTTGCCCATCTTGCCTACAGTGGTTTCGTAAATCTCAAACCCGGTGAAGAAATTTTTGCGGTGATTGATCCTTACAATCAATTGCGAATAAAAAGAGTGGTGACCGCAATGCCTGCGCCTGTTTCTGTTATAAAGCCCATACGAAGTTATAATACTTCGTACAATACAAACAACTTCAACAAGGGAAATTATCATCGGGAAAATTGCAATAATCAATATAGTTACGGGCCAAATGCAATGGATGAATCTTCCTACTTCACATTAAAACAATGCATAGCCGATAAATGGTTCGATAGTTCAAAATCAGAAGTGGCACATATGGCAATGCGCGATAATTACTTCACCACTCAACAGATTGTCGGAATCATGAACCTTTTCGATTTCGAATCAACAAAATTAGAATTTGCAAAAATGGCTTACAGTCATGTGCTTGACCAGCAGAATTACTGGATGGTGAATGATGCGTTCAGTTTCAGTTCTAGTATCAGCAATTTACAAGAGTTTATTGGTTATTAATTGGTTCATTATTGGGTTGAAAGGGCTGTTCTATGAGGGTGGAACAGCCCTTATTTTTTAGTGAAGAGTGAATGGTGAAAAAAAAACGCGCCAACAGTTTTTTTGACCTCCTGACCAACAACACTACATTTGTTTTATGAAATTCCTTTTCGTTTCGCTGCTGTTGATTTTTTGCGCTTGTAAAACCACAAAAAAAAATTCGTCAGCTGAATTGCCGGTTTTTATAAAAGATAAGATTTCACAATTTCAACAATCTGCTGTTTCAAATCCCCCACGAAGTATTTATTCATTTAAATACAATGGGAAAACAACATACTTCATTTCAGCGCCTTGTTGTGATATTCCAAGTCAATTATTTGACGAAACTGGAGTTTTAATATGTCAACCAGATGGTGGCATAACTGGAAATGGCGATGGCAGGTGTTCCGATTTTTTTCAGACCCGAACAGATGAAAAATTAGCCTGGAAGGATTCGAGAATTACCCTGAAATAATTCTGGTGGAATTTTTTTTCAAAGATTTTTGTTCAGGTTAGCATTCAATTTTGAGTTCTGTTCAGTCAGTTTAAATTTACCCTCTACAAAACAACAAATCACAATCATGCAGGAAGTTTATATCATGTCAATAGCGAGAACACCAATCGGAAGCATAGGCGGTGTGCTCGCGTCAATCTCCGCACCTAAACTTGGTGCTGCAGTTATTAAAGCGGCCATAGAGCGTGCGAAAATTTCTCCTGATCAGGTTCAGGAAGTTTATATGGGCAATGTAATTAGTGCAAACATCGGACAAGCACCGGCACAGCAGGCTAGTATAGCTGCGGGTATTCCAACCTCTGTTCCTTGTACAACTGTAAATAAGGTTTGTGCATCAGGAATGAAAGCCATTATGCTTGGTGCCGAATCAATAATGCTTGGTATTAATGATATAGTGGTAGCAGGTGGAATGGAAAGCATGAGCAATGTTCCCTATTATTTAGATAAAGCAAGAAATGGTTATCGCCTAGGTCACGGATCAATAACAGATGGAATTATTCGTGACGGTTTGTGGGATCCGTATTCTGATTTCCATATGGGGAATGCAGCTGAGGTTTGTGCTAAAGAATATAATATTACAAGAGAAGACCAGGATAATTACGCAATTGAATCTTATAAACGCGCCGCTGCTGCATACGAATCAAAATCATTTGCTGATGAAATTATTCCGGTGGAAGTGATGAGTGGAAAAGAAAAAATAATGATTAGTGAAGATGAAGAATATAAAAAAGTGAAGTTCGATAAACTCACAACTCTTCGTTCTGCATTTCAGAAAGACGGAACCATTACCGCAGCCAATGCAAGTAAGCTGAATGATGGTGCTGCCGCAATTATTTTAATGAGTGCATCAAAAGCTAAAGAACTTGGCCTGAAACCGCTTGCTAAAATTACCGGTTTCGCTGACGCATCTCAAGATCCGACCTGGTTCACAACGACTCCTGCACTTGCTATTCCGAAAGCTTTGAAGATGGCAGGAAAAGATATTGCCAGTGTTGACTTCGCTGAAATAAACGAAGCATTTTCTGTAGTTTCAATCATCAACAATCGTTTATTAAATCTAAATCCTGAAAAGGTAAACATTCACGGCGGTGGAGTTTCTCTTGGTCATCCGATTGGTTCTTCAGGTGCCCGAATCACAGTTACACTTGCAAATATTCTGAAAAATAAAAATGCAAAAATCGGTGTAGCCGGAATTTGCAATGGTGGAGGAGGTGCATCTGCAATAGTGATAGAGAATGTGAATTAGAAGAAAGTGGTTAAAAACTTATAAGCCATTATCAAATTCAAGGATGTTTTTTTTACAGAAATTTTTCCAGCTGTTAATATCCTGAAAAAAGATTCTTCTCTTTTGAAAATACTTTTGAAAAAATTGCGAAAGCAATTTCAACCGCTTGTTTTCGTTAATAGATTTTCATCTGATGAAAAAACTTGTTATTTTATCGTTCCTGTTTCTGTTGCTGATTTTTTCATTCGGTAAAATATCGATTGCAGGAATCGCTCCCGAAGATTTGCAAACAATCCGCACATATGAGGATTCGCTTTCAATTTTAGCTGACTCAATTGTAAATGGATCAGAACAAGGAGTCAGGCAATTAGCTTGTTATGAATTTATTCCAATGCTTATTAAAGCATTAAAAGTTAAAAATTCATTTGAATATCCATTCGATAGCCTGAGGCAAATTAATATTATGTATTCTGACGATAAAAAATTCAGAATATTCAACTGGAATTTACTTAAAACCACAGGTGTCTATCGATACTATGGAGCAATTCAAAAAAAATCATCTGATTTAAAAATCTGGCCTTTATATGATTATTCCGATTACATAAAAAACCCTAAAGATACTGTCACTTCAAATGAAAGATGGTTTGGAATGCTATACTATCAGATTATTCAGGAAGGAAAACACTATTTATTATTTGGATGGGATGGAAATACATTGCTTAGTAATAAAAAAATTATTGATGTGTTGAGTTTCGACAAAAAGGGCAATCCAGTTTTCGGGGCAAAAATTTTTAATATTGGCACAATTGAATCCCCAAAGTTTGCATCTCGATTTATAATTGAATACAAAGAAATAGCTCAGGTTAGTATGCGATATGACAATGATATGCAAATGATAATTTACGATCATCTTATTCCAATTGATCCGAAAGCCGAAGGCATGTATGAATTTTATGTTCCGGATGGAAGTTATGAGTCTTTTGAATTGAAAAAGAAAAAATGGATTCATAACACATCTGTTTTCAATTCTACGCAAGACCAGCCTCCTTTTCCGGAGCCAATTGATTTTGAAAAGAAGAACAAAAAGAATAATAATCAATAAGCCGATTTAATCAACTTCTATAACCAATTTGACATATTTTGAAGTAATGCGGTTCATATCTACTTCTGGCTGAACATCTCCGAATTACTTTTACTTTTGCCGACCTAACATTTTTATCTGATGAAAATCATTGCTGTTCCTCAAGCCGCTAAAACTGATGCGATCGTTTTTCTCGCAACAAAAAAAACAGATTGGAAAAAACTGAAAGTCATTCACCGCAATGACATCAACATCATTACTTCAAATCTGAAAAATGAGATTAATAATTTCATTTTGCAAGGTGGAAATGTACCGGTGATAATTGCAGTTATTGATGACAAAAAAGAAATCAATAAAACCAACGAAGCCATTCGCAAAACAGGAAATACTGTTTGTGGAATTGCTAATCGTTATAAATTAAAAACTGTAACAATTTCCAACGAAAGCGGAATTGCAGGAGCACACTTCCCGTTTACTGAAGGTTTAGCAATGAGCAACTATCAATTCATCAAATATCGAAAGGATGAAAAGAAAACTGCTAATTCCCTTTGTGAAATAAAACTATTAGTTAAAGACACTTCGAAAACCGAAGCCAATAAACTCCAAACTATTATTGATGCTATATACATGGTTCGCGATTTAGTAAACGAACCTGTGAATCATTTGAATGCAACTCAATTGGCCGAGTCAATAAAAGCAGCAGGTGTAAACGCAGGATATACCACCACTATTTTCAACAAAAAGAAAATTGAGGAACTGAAAATGGGCGGACTGCTTTCTGTAAATCAGGGAAGCATTGACCCTCCTACTTTCAGCATCATGGAATATAAACCTGCTAATGCCATGAACAAGCAACCAATTGTATTGGTAGGCAAAGGAGTTGTGTATGATACAGGAGGCTTATCACTGAAGCCAACTGCAAACAGCATGGATTACATGAAGTGCGATATGGGCGGTGCAGCAACAATCACAGGTGCATTATATATAGCAGCGAAAACAGGTTTGCCTTTACACATCATCGGATTAGTTCCGTCAACTGATAATCGTTTGAATGGAAATGCATTTGCACCAGGCGACATCATTAACATGTATGATGGCAGCACTGTTGAAATGTTGAACTCTGATGCTGAAGGAAGAATGATTTTGGCCGATGCACTTGCATGGGCTAAACAATATAAACCCCAATTGGTGATTGATGTGGCAACACTCACAGGTGCAGCTCACCGCGCTCTTGGCGACCACGCCATTGCATACATGGGAACCGCTGATGCTGCAAATAAAAATTTATTAGAAGAAAGTGGTTTCGAAACTTACGAGCGCTTGGTTGGGTTCCCCCTCTGGGATGAATACGGTGATATGTTGAAGAGTGATATTGCCGATATGAAAAATGTTGGCGGGGCACTAGCAGGTCACATTACTGCCGGAAAATTTTTAGAAAAATTTACTGATTACCCATGGTTGCATTTGGATATTGCAGGTATTGCTTTCTACCAAACCAATCAGGGATATAAAGGGAAACATGCATCGGCTTTCGGTGTGCGTTTATTATTTCGCTTCTTAGAAAAACTTGCTGCACAAAACAATGGCTGAACATAAACCGATTATCGGAATTACAAATGGAGATATAAATGGTGTTGGGTTGGAAATAATTCTGAAAACACTTAGTGATAACAGAATTATGGAATTGTGCACTCCGTTAATATATAGTTCAACTAAAGTTGTTTCTTTTCATCGAAAGGCTATTAATCTGGCCAACCTTAATTATGCCCAATGCACTTCAGTTGAAAATTTGCAACCCAACACTATCAATATTATAAATTGCTGGGAAGAAGATGCTGCTGTTCAGTTTGGAATCGATAATGCCATTGGAGGGAAATATGCATTTAAAAGTTTGAATGCCTGCACATTTGATTGGGTGGAAGGAAAAATACAGGGAATGGTAACTGCACCAATTAATAAACACAACATGCCTGTTGACGAATTTAAATATAAAGGTCATACAGAATATCTGGCGAGCAAAACCGATGGTGACCCAATGATGATCATGTGCAGTGATGAATTAAAAGTTGGATTAGTAAGTGGACATGTTCCTGTAATTGAAATTGCAGACAAGGTGAAGAAAGAAATGATTCTGAAAAAACTGCAACTGCTTAAAGCGTCATTGCAAAAAGATTTCGGAATTGATAAACCAAAAATTGCAGTACTCGGTTTGAATCCGCACAATGGCGACAATGGATTAATCGGCAATGACGAAAACACCGAAGTGATTCCTGCTATAAATGAAGCAAAATCAAAAAACATTTTATGCTTCGGTCCTTTCAGTGCCGATGGGTTTTTCGGTGGCCATCAATATAAAAAATATGATGCCGTTCTCGCAATGTATCATGATCAAGGTCTGATTCCATTTAAAACTATAAGCTTTGATACTGGTGTGAATTTTACTGCCGGCCTTCCATTCATTCGCACTTCACCCGACCATGGACCTGCTTTTGATTTGGCCGGAAGAAATCTGGCGAGTGAAGATTCGTTCCGAAGTGCACTCTTTATGTGCATTGATATTTATCGTCAACGAAAAGGATATACTGAAATGCATGCGAATCCAATAAAGCATAAGGAATTAGAAAGAGAAAGGGGATAATTGTTATAGTTTTTTAAAAAACTGTGAAAATCGAGTGAATTATCTGGTTAATTTCAGAATAATCTCTTTTTAACCAATCTTTTATTTCGTTTTTATATTTCATTCATTTCTTTACATTTGTACCCCCTTAGAAAAACCTGCCTGTGAACCCGTTTCGTGAGTTTGATATTGCGTTTGTTGGATTAAAGTCGGGGAAGCACAGGTTTCACTATGACATTGATAATAAGTTTTTTGAGCTCTTTGAACACTCACCAGTAAGCCGCGCTAAGGTTAGCGTTGATTTAGAATTTGATAAAAAGAATTCATTCTTTTTACTAAATTTTCAAATTTCCGGGACCATTCATGTCGCGTGTGATAGATGTGCAGATGAAATTGATTTTCCTATTGATGCGGATTACCCATTAGTAGTAAAATTTGATGAACATCGAGAAGAAATAAATGATGATAGCTATGCAGATGTTGTTTACATTAAACAACACGATGCTATTTTCAATGTAGGGCAGCTCATTTATGAATTTATCATTTTGAGTGTGCCTTTAGGAAGAATCACTTGCGAAAGTGTTCCATCTAAAGGAAAGTGTAACAAGGAAACTTTGAAATTGTTAAATCATCTTAGTCCTGAGTCAGATCACACCCCTGATCCAAGATGGGATTCATTAAAAAAAATTAAAAACAAGTAAACATGCCAAATCCAAAACGACGACACTCAAGAACCCGCCGCGACAAAAGAAGAGGTCACGATAAAGCAGTTGAACCTACAGTTTCAATTGACCAGACTACTGGTATGCCTCATCTTCGCCATCGTGCTCACTGGAATGAAGACAAGCTTTACTATAAAGGCAATGTCATTCTTGATAAATCTGCAGCATCTTAACTTTAACTAAAGCATCTCCGTCTAAGACACCATGCGACTGGGAATAGATGCAATGGGAGGCGATTTCGCCCCGTTGGAATGCATTAAAGGAGCTAAACTGTTTTGCCAGGAAAACAATTCAGGTAAATACGAGTTAGTTCTTTTCGGTGATGAAGGTGTTATGCGTCCGATGATAGATTCTGTTGGTGGATTGGATGCTTGTATTTCAGTAATTCATACTTCAGAAATCATTGAAATGAGTGAGTCACCTACTCGTGCACTTGCTTCAAAACCTAATAGTAGTATAGCTGTTGGTTTTCAATATTTAAAAGAAGGAAAAATAGATGCATTTGCTAGCGCTGGTAATACCGGAGCAATGTTGGTTGGCGCTATGTATTCAGTAAAAACTATTCCTGGTGTTATTAGACCTGCACTCTCTACATTGGTTCCACATGAAAATGGGAAAACCGGTTTGCTACTAGATGTTGGAGCGAATGCTGATTGCAAACCTGAAATGTTAAATCAATTTGCTATTTTAGGTGCATTGTATCAGAAATATGTATACCATGTAGAAGATCCAAGAGTTGCTTTGATGAATATTGGGGAAGAAGAAGGGAAAGGCAACAAATTGGCTCAAGAAACATTTTCATTGTTAAAGGAAAACGATAAAATTAATTTCATTGGCAATGTTGAAGGCAGAGATTTATTTCTTGACAAAGCTGATGTAATGGTAACTGATGGTTTCACCGGCAATATTATTCTGAAAATGGGTGAATCTTTTTACGACTTAATAAAAGCAAGAAAAATTCGTGACGAATATTTTGATTCTTTTAATTATGAAAATCATGGTGGATCAGCAATTCTTGGCGCAAACGCACCGGTGATTGTTGCTCATGGCATTTCAAACGATATGGCTTTTAAAAGCATGATAGCTTTAACTCGCGAAGTAGTTGAAA
Organism: Chitinophagaceae bacterium; assembly: GCA_947469485.1. Classification (GTDB taxonomy): domain Bacteria; phylum Bacteroidota; class Bacteroidia; order Chitinophagales; family UBA10324; genus UBA10324. The sequence goes on from CANIPU010000001.1 coordinate 155,654, forward strand.
GTAATCTTATTAATAAATTCAAGGAGGCTTTCATAAACAATCAAATCCTTCAGGATTAAAACCCTCCAATCAATGATTAAAACCAGGGCAGCTATTACAGGAGTTCAGGGATATGTTCCTGATTATGTTTTAACAAATGCAGAACTGGAAAAACTTGTTGATACAACTGATGAATGGATAACCTCAAGAACAGGCGTTAAAGAAAGAAGAATATTAAAAGGCATTGGTCTTGGAACTTCCGATATGGGAAAAGAAGCTGTATTAGGCTTGCTAAAAAAAACCAATACAAATCCGCTGGATATTGATTTAATAATATGTGCAACTACAACTCCTGACATGCAATTCCCCGCAACTGCAAACATAATTGCAGATAAATGTGGTTTAAAAAATTCATTCGGTTTTGATATTAATGCAGCTTGCTCAGGTTTTATCTATGCTCTTCAAACTGCTTCCAGGTTCATAGAATCAGGTTCGTCAAAAAAAGTAATTGTCGTAGGTGGTGATAAAATGTCTTCGATTATTGATTATAGCGACAGACAAACATGTGTAATATTCGGAGATGGCGCAGGAGCAGTTTTGCTCGAAGCAAATAATGAAGGATTAGGAATTATGGATGCTGTGCTTGGATCTGATGGTGCCGGAAGAGTCCACCTGCATCAAAAGGCTGGTGGCAGTGTTTTACCTGCAAGTGCTGAAACGGTAGAGAAGAAATTACATTATGTTTACCAAGAAGGTCAGGCTGTTTTTAAATTTGCTGTGACGAAAATGGCTGACGCTGCTGAAGAAATAATGAAGCGAAACAACTTGAGCAGCGATGATGTTGCATGGTTAATTCCGCATCAGGCTAACAAAAGAATCATTGATGCAACTGCAAGAAGAATGGGGTTGGATGATGCTAAAGTGATGATAAACATAAATAAATTCGGAAATACGACAAATGGAACTATTCCTCTTTGTATGTGGGAGTGGGAAAAACAAATGCATAAAGGAGACAATATTGTACTTGCTGCATTCGGAGGTGGATTTACCTGGGGTGCAGTTTATATGAAATGGGCTTACGATAGCAAATAGAGAATTTTGTTTTCAGTTAAATAATAAAATAAATTCTGATCAATAACAATGGCAAACACTACTGACATAAAGAAAGGATTGACGATTGAATTGAATAAAGACCTTTGGACGATAGTTGATTTTCAACATGTAAAACCAGGCAAAGGCGGAGCATTCGTTCGAACTAAGCTTAAGAGTTTAACAAGTGGAAAAGTAGTAGACAACACTTTTAATAGCGGTGAATCATTAACACTGGTAAGTATTGAAAGAAGAAAACATCAGTTCTTATATAAAGATTTAACCGGCTATAATTTCATGGATACAAATTCTTTTGAACAGGTAACCCTTGCAGAAGATTTGATTGATGGATATGAATTTTTAAAAGAAGGTCAGGAAGTTGAAATTATTTTTCAAGCAGATAATGACCGCGTTTTAGGATGCGATTTACCATTATTTGTAATTTTAGAAGTTACTTATTCTGAACCAGGCCTAAAAGGTGATACAGCTAATATGCCAATGAAAAATGCAACATTGGAAACAGGCGCAATAATTCAGGTTCCGTTATTTGTTGAGTCTGGAATAAAAGTTAAAGTTGATACTGTGAAAAAAGCATATGTAGAACGGGTAGCGACTGGTAATTTCAAAGGCTAGTTTTTAATTTTAGAAGTATTTTTAATTCAAAATTTTTCTGAAATAAAAATTTCTTCAATTATTATAAAACACTTTTTATATTTCGTTCATCAAATTCGATAAAAATTCCATCATGGAACTTAAAGACATACAAGAATTAATTAAGCAAGTAAATAAATTGAACCTTGCTGAGGTCACGATTGAGAAGAAAGATTTAAAATTAACTATCCGAACACACGAACCAGGAGTTCCAGCAACTTATACTGTAATGCCTCAGCAGACACTACAACCTGCGGCTCCTCAACCAATTGCAATTCAAACAACAGCAACCCCTCAGCAGACTGCTGCTGCGGCTGAAGCAAAAGCTGCCTCAACTGCTGAAGCAAATCTTATTCCCATTAAATCTCCAATGATTGGAACATTCTATAGATCATCAGGTCCTGATAAACCCGCTTGTGTAAATATTGGTGATGAAATAAAAGTTGGCTCAGTACTTTGCATTATTGAAGCTATGAAACTTTTCAATGAAATTGAATCTGAACAAACAGGAAGAATTGTTAAAATATTAGTAGAAAATGCAAAACCTGTTGAATACGATCAACCACTCTTTCTGGTAGAACCGATCTAATTTGATTTTTTTTTGAAAGTTTAATTATCAAATCACTAAATCATCAAATTAACTTCGGATGTTTAAAAAAATTTTAATAGCGAACAGAGGAGAAATTGCACTGCGGATAATAAGAACTTGCAAAGAGATGAATATTCGGACAGTTGCATTGTATTCTACTGCCGACCGAGAAAGTTTACATGTGAAATTTGCTGATGAAGCTGTTTGCATAGGCCCACCTAAAAGTTCCGAAAGCTATCTCAACATGGCTCGAATAATGAGTGCAGTTGAAATTACTGGCGCAGATGCAATTCATCCTGGGTATGGTTTTTTAGCAGAGAATGAGAAATTCGCTGAAATATGTAATGAATATGGCGTAAAATTTATTGGTCCAACTGCAAGTATGATCGCCCGAATGGGAGATAAAATAAGTGCAAAAGACACAATGAAGAAAGCCGGCGTGCCAGTTATTCCAGGTAGTGATGGATTACTTACTGATTTAAAAGAGGCTAAAAAAATTGCTAAAAAAATAGGATACCCTGTTATCTTAAAAGCCACAGCTGGAGGCGGAGGAAAAGGTATGCGTGTGGTTTGGAAAGAAGAAGATTTAGAAACACAATGGTCAAATGCTCGAGCTGAGGCTGGAGCTTCATTTGGTAATGATGGTGTGTATATGGAAAAATATATTGAAGAACCTCGTCACATCGAAATTCAGGTAGCTGGTGATCAATATGGTAAAGCCTGCCACTTATCTGAGCGTGATTGTTCTATTCAACGCCGCCATCAAAAATTATTTGAAGAGTCTCCTTCCCCATTTATGACTGAAGAATTGCGAAACAAAATGGGCGATGCCGCAATCAAAGCTTGTAATGCAATCAGTTATGAAGGTGTAGGAACAATAGAATTTCTGGTTGATAAATACCGGAACTTTTATTTCATGGAAATGAATACAAGGATTCAGGTAGAGCACACTGTAACTGAAGAAGTAATCAATTATGATTTAATAAAAGAACAAATTAAAATAGCCAACGGAGAGCCTATAACAGGAAAAAATTATTATCCGGCTATGCATGCACTTGAATGTCGAATAAATGCAGAAGACCCTGCCAACGATTTTCGTCCATGCCCTGGCCGAATTACAAATCTTCATACTCCTGGCGGTCACGGAGTTCGTATTGATTCTCATATTTATGCAGGTTATACCATACCGCCGTATTATGACTCTATGATTGCAAAGATTATTACAGTTGCTCAAACTCGATTAGAAGCAATAGAAACCATGGAGCGTGCATTAAGCGAATATGTAATTGAAGGAATCAAAACCACCATTCCATTTCATCAGCAATTGATGAAAAATAAAGACTTCAGGGAAGGGAATTTTACAACTGCATTCATAAATACATTTCAGTTTAAATCCTAAAGGTCGAATAAACAGTATTATTCAATTCTGAATTGATACTTTTCTATTTACTAATTTCTTATGCACGATCATCCTCACAACGAAGAACATTTTAAAAGTCCTGCCATGGTGCGCGATATTGTTATTGGCATGGCTGATGGTCTTACCGTTCCATTTGCATTAGCTGCTGGACTTAGTGGGGCAGTTGACAGCAATTCTATTATTATAACAGCAGGTGTTGCCGAAATTGTTGCAGGAAGTATTGCAATGGGACTTGGAGGATATTTATCCGCTAAAACAGAAAGTGATCATTATAAATCTGAATTGAAAAGAGAATATCATGAGGTAGAAAAATTACCTCATAAGGAGAAAGAAGAAATACATGAAGTTTTAGAAGCTTACGGAATAAGTGAATCAACAAGAATAAAAGTTGCTGATGAATTAGCTCTTGACAAAGACAAGTGGGTGGATTTTATGATGAAATATGAATTAGGATTAGAACAACCAGATGATAAACGCGCAGGAAAAAGTGCAGCAAATATTTCAATTTCCTATATTGTGGGAGGGTTTATTCCTTTAACTGCTTATTTTTTTACTTTGCATCCACATGATGGATTGATATATTCCTCGATTATTACTTTAGTTGCCTTATTTATTTTTGGATATTTTAAAAGCAAAGCTACAGGTCAATCTCCTCTTTCAGGCGCTTTTCGAACTGCCCTAATCGGAGCGATTGCTGCATCCGCAGCATTTGGAATCGCTTCTTTAATTAAAATTTAGGTTTTTCTACAAGGTTCATTAATTCTAATTTGAATTAATTCAAAAAATCGGATTCAATATCCTGTAAAAGCAAAAGCCACTTTCAAAGAAGAAAGTGGCTTTTTTATCTTTATATTTAATTTCTATTCTGTCCCTACTTTATTTTAAAGGCCTTCTTTATTTTGGCAACATAATCCAGCTTCTCCCATGTAAACAATTCAACTTTCATTGTCTTAATACGACCATTAGGTTGACTAAAAGTTTTTGTTACAATTTCATTCTTACGCCCCATATGGCCATAAGAAGCTGTTTCAGAATAAATTGGATTACGCAATTTTAATCGGGTTTCAATTGCATATGGGCGCATATCGAATATTGTTTCCACCAACTTAGATATTTGCCCATCTGTCATTGCAACTTTTGATGTCCCATAAGTATCAACAAATATCCCCATTGGTTTAGCAACACCAATTGCGTATGAGACTTGAACCAATATTTCATCACACACACCAGCGGCTACCATGTTCTTAGCTATATGTCGAGTAGCGTATGCAGCTGAACGATCTACTTTGGATGGATCTTTTCCTGAGAAGGCTCCACCACCATGTGCCCCTTTCCCTCCATAAGTATCTACAATAATTTTACGACCAGTAACACCGGTATCGCCATGTGGTCCACCAATTACAAATTTACCGGTAGGGTTAATATGGTACTGAATTTTATTGTTAAATAAATGCTTGTACTTGGGGTACTTCTTAATCACACGAGGAATTAATATTTCTATAATATCCTTCTTGATTTTTGAAAGCATCTTCTCATCATTCTTATCAAAGTCATCGTGCTGTGTACTAATCACAATTGCTTCAATCCGTGCTGGCTTTCCATTGTCATCATACTCGAGTGTTACTTGACTTTTTGCATCAGGGCGCAGATATTTTATTTCTTTATCCTCCCGACGAATTGCTGCCAATTCAATTAACAATTTGTGAGCAAGGTCTAAAGGCAAAGGCATAAAATCTGCAGTTTCGTTTGATGCATAACCAAACATCATTCCCTGATCTCCCGCACCCTGATCCATTTTATTTTTGCGCTCCACGCCTCGATTAATATCGTCACTTTGCTCGTGAATTGCTGAAAGAATTCCACAAGAATTTGCCTCAAACATATACTCACTCTTGGTGTAACCTATACGCACAATTACATCACGAGCGATCTTTTGTACATCTAAATATGTTTTTGATTTTACTTCACCAGCTAAAACAACCTGGCCAGTTGTAACTAAAGTTTCACAAGCAACTTTCGAACTAGGATCGAAAGCAAGAAAATTATCAATCAAAGCATCTGAAATCTGGTCAGCCACTTTATCCGGATGACCTTCCGAAACTGATTCTGAAGTAAACAAATAAGCCATTGAATTTATTTTTGTTTTTTTAAGTGCGCAAATGTAAAAATGTATAATCAACTTGTATAAGTTACTTTCATTAATTGTTTTTGAAATTTGAACTATTTATTAACGATTAAAATGATTATCTACTTAAATATTCCCTCTTGATTTATTCTCTTTGAACTTCCAATTTTCGACTTTAATCTTGGTCTTTCTTTTTCAAATTACTTTTCTCTATAAATAAATGCTTCAAAGAATTCAATCGATTTACCTAGTTGCAGGATTAATTTGCACAGGCTTACTTTTTTATTTTCCTGTATGGAGTTCTGGTGATCAAACTGGACTTGAGATTTATGGAGCTGGTTCACATATTATTCTATTTATAATAACAAGTCTGCTTGGATTGATACAATTTACTAGTGTGTTTCTATTTAGAAATAGAAAACTTCAAATAACTTTATGTTGGTTGGGTTTATTAATTGCCGCGAGTTTCATTTCCCTCTTTCTAATTTTCTTTATTCAAGATAATCAAGGCATGAACAATTTTACAAAAGGAATAAAAATCGGAGCTCTTCTCCCAATTTTTATTATTATCTTTAAATATTTAGCTATAAAAAATATTCAAAAAGATGAGGACTTAATTAAAAGCATGAATAGATTAAGGTAGCGAATAAATATTTTAACTACTCTTCTAAAACAATCCAAGACCCATCTGATTTAAATTTCAAATGGGCAGCCTTTAATTCTAGAGTATATATTTTAACTGTATTATCTCCCAAAAATTCGCAGTGGTCTTGACCATTAATGGTTGAAAATAATTTATAGTCAACTTCAAATTCAGCCTTTTTATATATTTTAACTTCAAATGTCTCCAGAGTCAAACGAGAGCCAACCAAAACTTCAGTTTTACCATCTCCGTCAATATCAAACTCACTTGTTTGACCATAAACACAATCCAAACAAGGATCAAACAAAGCAGTTGTTTTTCCATTTTTTATCAAATCAAAATTCATCCCATCTTCAGTATTTTTCATCATCACCATTTCACCTGTTTTAAATCTGACCTGCGGCAAAGCTGAACTTCCTTTTTTGAGACCTGTAGTATTTTTTGGCCCCTTTATTATTTCTTGGGCATTCACTATTATGGAAACAGAAAGCAACAGAATTGTTAATGAAAATTGAATATGCTTATTCATAGTTTTTTAAAAATTGATTAGAAAATTACATGCCAAATTAATTTACAGCAAGAATAATATTAAATTTCAATTTCATAGAAGTGAATAATTAACTTATAGAAATTAACAAAAAAAAACCCTGATTCAGCAAGCTGAATCAGGGTTAAAAATATGGCGACGACCTACTCTCCCACATTGTTGTGCAGTACCATCGGCGCAGCGGAGCTTAACTTCTCTGTTCGGTAAGGGAAGAGGTGAACCTCCGCGCTAAAGCCACCATAAACTCTTAATAAGTTTATGACATATAGTTTAGGTAGAAAAGAAAATTAAAAAAATGAAAGCTAAAGGGCAATTAGTATGGCTCGGCTTTGATGTTACCACCTTTACACCTGCCACCTATCAAAGTAATAGTCTATTACAGCCCCGGAAAATCTCATCTTGAGGAGTGTTTCGCGCTTAGATGCTTTCAGCGCTTATCACTTCCGAACTTAGCTAATCGGCGCTGCAGCTGGCGCCACAACCGATACACCAGAGGTTCGTACAACCCGGTCCTCTCGTACTAGGGTCATGTCCTCTCAAATTTCCTGCGCCCACTACAGATAGAGACCGAACTGTCTTGCGACGTTCTGAACCCAGTTCACGTGCCACTTTAATGAGCGAACAGCTCAACCCTTGGGACCTTCTCCAGCCCCAGGATGTGACGAACCGACATCGAGGTGCCAAACCTCACCGTCGATATGAGCTCTTGGGTGAGATCAGCCTGTTATCCCCAGCGTACCTTTTATCCTTTGAGCGATGGCCCTTCCATGCGGAACCACCGGATCACTTTATCCGACTTTCGTCCCTGCTCGACTTGTTTGTCTTGCAGTCAAGCACCCTTGTGCTAATGCGCTCTAAGCACGGTTACCAAGCGTGCTGAGGGTACCTTTGAAAGCCTCCGTTACTTTTTAGGAGGCGACCACCCCAGTCAAACTACCCGCCTAACACTGTTTCCCATTTTTATGGGATTAGAACCTAAATAAATAAAGGGTGGTATTTCAACGATGACTCCATTCTGACTAGCGTCAAAACTTCAAAGTCTCCCACCTATTCTACACATTATTTGTTCAAATCCAATGTTAAGTTATAGTGAAGGTGCATGGGGTCTTTTCGTCCCGTAGCGGGAAACCGGCATCTTCACCGGTACTACAATTTCACCGAGCTCGTGGTCGAGACAGTGCCCAGATCGTTAGACCATTCGTGCAGGTCGGAACTTACCCGACAAGGAATTTCGCTACCTTAGGACCGTTATAGTTACGGCCGCCGTTTACCGGGGCTTCAGTCACTAGCTTCGCCTTGCGGCTGACCAGCTTCCTTAACCTTCCGGCACCGGGCAGGTATCAGGCCATATACTTCATCTTTCGATTTTGCATAGCCCTGTGTTTTTGTTAAACAGTCGCCTGGGCCTTTTAACTGCGGCCCCGATTGCTCGGGGCGTCCTTTATTCCGAAGTTACAGGACTAATTTGCCGAGTTCCTTAACCACGGCTCACTCGAGCGCCTTAGGATATTCTCCTCGACTACCTGTGTCGGTTTACGGTACGGGCAGCTTTCAACTGAAGCTTAGAGGTTTTTCTAGGAAGTCTGTTTAGGGTAATTATCCGATTGTCCGAAGACTCACGGTACTGTAACCATTCAGCACAATAGGCGGATTTACCAACCTTTCGTATACCTACTGGTTTCAACGCACACATCCGTCGGTGCGCATACCTTTCACTACTTCGTCACCCCATCGCATTGAAGCTGGTAAAGGAATATTAACCTTTTTTCCATCGGCTTCGCCGTTCGGCTACACCTTAGGACCCGACTAACCCTGATTCGATTAACGTGGATCAGGAACCCTTAGTCTTACGGCGAACGGATTTTTCATCCGTTTTATCGTTACTTATGCCTACATCTGCTTTTCTGAACGCTCCAACCTGGCTTACGCCAAATCTTCGCAGCTGATCAGAATGCTCCTCTACCGCCATTAAAGGCCCACAGTTTCGGTACTATGTTTTATGCCCGATTATTTTCCGCGCTTAATCACTCGACTAGTGAGCTGTTACGCACTCTTTAAATGAATGGCTGCTTCCAAGCCAACATCCTAGCTGTCATAGCAATTAAACATCGTTTGATCAACTTAACATAGATTTAGGGACCTTAACTGATGGTCTGGGTTGTTCCCCTCTTGGCCCTGGACCTTAGCGCCCAAAGCCTCACTCCCAAGTATTTGTCATAGCATTCGGAGTTCGTCAGGGTTTGGTAGGCGGTGAAGCCCCCTAGCCCAATCGGTAGCTCTACCTCTATGACAACATTTACTGAG
>CANIPU010000001.1:170000-331558 GCA_947469485.1 Chitinophagaceae bacterium
TGTGTGGAAGTGCGCAGTGTGAATCATCGCATTGTGAATCAAATGCACGACCAATCCATCCCGAGTTTATTATTTTATTTTCGTCGGAAGCTGAATGCCATATATCGCGCGAACGAAAATGTGAGCGATTTGGGTTAGGATAACCTACATTATTAAGAATACTCATACTGCCTTGTTCCCATAAATCAGTTAAGCTATCGAGGGCCGGGTTAAAGGCAAGATCATCATTGAGACGAATAAGGTCGGCGGTTTTAACTCCAATATCAGGTCGGTTGCTATAATATAAATCATTTGAATAGGGAATGATGGTATTTAATCCGTCATTTCCGCCGGTTAGCTGAACAATTATCAATCGTTTGCCGTTAAAATTTGCAGTGTCACTACCGGTTGCTCGAAGGAAACCAGGCATAAACATGGCAGCAGATACCAGGGCAGAATTGGCTAGAAAATCGCGACGATTTATTTTGTTTTTCATATTAATTGAAATGATGGTGAGCTCATTATTAAAGTAAGTGCATCGATTTTTTTTGATTCAGCAGGAGATTGATTTAACAAACCGACGAACTTTTGTTTTTCGGTTTCGGTCAATGCTGTTTGCAAAAGCATTTCTGCAGCGGATTGGATTAACTGATCGTCAGTTTCACCATTTATGTATTTTAATAATGAAGTCCAATCTGATGTAAAATATAATTCTTTGGCTGGTTTTACTTCATTAGTATCTTCGAATTCAGGTTTATTATTTACATTGATTTTAAATTTCCCTCGAGATGCATATGCAAGGTTCAAGCGCAAGAAAAGCGATGCACCATCTATCCAGTTTCTGCCCCCTTTCCAACCAGCAACACTTGGCGGAAACAGCAGCAATTGCCCTAAAACCTTTTGATATTTTATTTGTATCATATCTTCTTTGGGCATTAGGCTGACCAATTTTTTCATACGAATTATTAATTCAACCGGAGACATAATTTTTGAGCCAATGTTTTTTTCATCGTAAAACCAAGAAGATAAAAAAATAGTATTCATGAGTTTATTTATATCGTAATTGCTATTAAAAAACCCGTCGGAAAGTGAATTTATGGTTTGTTCATCTTCCATTTCATTAACAAATTCTTTATAAATTTTACGCACAATATGTTTTGCAGTCTGCTTATCATCCAGTAGCATGTTTATTATATCTTCTCCTTTAAAATTACCTGATTTCCCTCTGAATTCTTTTATTCCATCGTCGTGATCGTCTTCCTTAAAAATGAATTCTCCTTTTTTATCAATTGTCCAGCCCGTGAATGCTCTAGCGCTTTCCTTGATGTCTTTCTCTGAATAGTTTCCAACTCCGAGGGTAAACAATTCCATTAATTCCCGAGCAAAATTTTCATTGGGATTGTTTTTATGATTCTGCTGATTGTTTAAGTAATTAATCATTGCAGGGTCTTTTGCAATTGCATGAGTTAATTCTCTAAAACTTCCGAGTGCATTTTTTCTGATGGTATTATTCTGTACCTGCATTAAGTAAGCAAACGGTACTGATGTAGAAAAGTGATTGTGCCAAAAAACTGTTAGGTGTTCGCGAAGAGAAGCCTTTGTTTTTGTCAATTTTGACATCCATGCAAGACTTAATGATTGAGTATCTTTTACTGATTTCAGAATCATCAATAAAATTTTTGTATTAGATGCTTCGTCTCCGTTTTTTAGCGGGTATGGCAAGTAGTTTAGGTCCTCAATTTTTTCAGAGTTTTTAAATATATCCTCAATATGCTGCTCAAAATTCTTATTTTGAAATTGAGCTTCTTCATCCGGAGTAAACCCCATTCCGGCTCGGAGGTACAAGTGACGGACTTTTTGATTTTCTGAAATCATTTTTTCTTTAACGAAATTTAAATTGAATTTATTTTCTCAAACTACAATAAGTAGACCCGAATTAATTCAAAATGTTTAATACAGCTTTTAATAGCTGAATTTATCAGATAGTTGATTTATTATCTTCCTCATTGATAAATATTCTAAAAAAAGTCTTATCATTTTTTCAACTATGAATCATTTAAGTTTGCCGAAAAAAATCTATAAATGATAAATATTCTCGCCAACGATGGATTGGATAAAAGTGCTATAGACCGCCTGACAGCAAGCGGATTTAATGTTTCTGCTCATAAAATTTTACAGGATAACATTGCAGCACAAATTCATGAATTTGATGTAGTAATTGTGCGAAGTGCAACTAAAATAAGAAAGCAAGAACTTGAAGTTGCGAGTAAATTAAAGCTAGTTGTGCGCGGAGGTGTAGGAGTTGATAATATTGATGTTGCCTTTGCAGAGGAAAAAGGGATAGCGGTCAGAAACACTCCGCTTGCTTCATCAAACTCAGTAGCAGAAATGGTTTTTGCTCATCTTTTCGGTTGCGCAAGATTTTTACATGACTCGAACCGAGAAATGTATTTAAATGGCGCCTCACATTTTAAGGAATTGAAGGCTAAATATTCGAAAGGAATTGAGTTAAGGGGAAGAACCATTGGCATAATCGGATTTGGAAATATTGGAATAGAAGTAGCCCGAATAGCATATAGCTTAGGAATGAAAGTGCTTGCCTATGATTTGCGGGCAAATACTGCTGAAATAAAAATTGATTTTCCAGGTAAACAATCAGTGTTCATTTCAACAAACACAATTGACAAAGATTTTTTAGTAGCCAACAGCGATTTTATTTCAGTACATGTTTCAGGGAAGCATGAAGTACTGAATAGAAATGATTTTGAAAAAATGAAGAAGGGAGTTGGAATAATAAATTGTGCGCGTGGCGGTGTGGTTAATGAAAGCGATTTATTAGAATTTTTAAACAATGGTAAAATTGCATTTGCAGGTATCGATGTGTTTTTAAACGAACCATCCCCTCGTGAAGATTTATTAAAGCATGAAAGAGTCTCCTTGAGTCCTCATATTGCTGCGTCAACTTTAGAAGGTCAGGAAAGAATTGGCAATGAGGTAGCAGATATTATCATTAATTATTTCAAAAAATAATTTAAGTAGATGGACAGAATAATTCCTTTTAAAGGAATAAGACCGGTGAAATCACTGGTGGAAAAAGTTGCTCTTTTCCCGAATAATTTAATGAATGAAATTGAGCGCAGAGATGAAGCTAAGAAAAACCCTTATTCATTTGCTCATATTGTAAAACCGAAAATTGATTTCCCGGATTCTGTTTCTAAAATGGATTCAAAAATTTTTGAGCATGCAAAAAAGTATTTCGATAAATTAATAAATGATAAAATATTAGTTGAAGAACCCACAGAAAGTTTTTATGTGTACAGGCAATTGCTGGATGGCAGAAGTCAAACAGGTGTTGTAGCATGTTATCATGTTGATGAATATTTTAACAATAAAATAAAAAAACACGAACACACCCGGGAAGAAAAGGAGTTGGAAAATGTAGAGCATATGATGGTAACCGGAATGAGTTCAAACCCATTATTTCTTGCTTACAATCCTGTAAATGAAATTGACACGCTTGTTAATCAGGTTAAAGCAACTGTTCCGGAATATCATTTTATATCAGATAATGATGCATATCATTCAATTTGGGTTGTTAACGATCCTGAAATTATTTCGAGATTAAAAATATTGTTTAATACAAAAGTTGATGTCAGTTATATCGCCGACGGGCATCATCGAGCAGCTTCTGCAGCAAGAGTTGCTAAACTTATGCGAGAAGCCAATCCACATCATACCGGTGAAGAACCTTACAATTATCTACTGACCTGTTTGTTTCCGGCTAATCAACTTAAAATTTATGATTATAACAGGGTTGTAAAAGATTTGAATGGATTAACTGAAGAAGAATTGATAGAAAAAGTAAAAGAGAAATTTGATGTGATTGAAATGAAGGAAAAAGAATTTGCTCCATCATCACTTCATAAAATCGGAATGTATTTAGGCGAACATTGGTTTGAACTTACACCAAAACCAAACACCTTTAAAAATGACCCTGTTAACAGATTGGTTGTTTCAATTCTTCAGCATAATATTTTAGATCCCATACTTGGAATAAAAGATCCCCGAACTGACAAACGAATGGATTTTTATCCCGGCACCAAAGGATTAACCTCCATTGAAAAAAGAGTAGACAAAGGGAAATCAGCAGTAGCATTTGCATTGTATCCGGTAAGTATGCAGCAATTATTTGAAGTGAGTGATGTTGGGGAAATAATGCCTCCAAAAAGCACCTGGTTTGAACCTAAACTCTTAAGTGGGTTGATAATTTATTCTATAAAATGATTCGAATTGGACGAAGAAATATCTTTAATTAAGAAACGACTTTTCAATTACAATTTGTTATTTACATTCGCAGCACTCAAATCAAAAAAAATCATAATGAAAAAAATTTACTCCTTGTGCATATTACTTGTTGCACTAACATTTTCTTCAAAAGCTCAGAACATCATTTTAAATGAAGACTTTGAAGACACTACAACTTATGTAAATATTATTATTACAACACCAAGTGGTAATGATACAACCTGGATTGATGCTGACCTTGATGGATTGGCAGACCAAAGTGGCGGAAGCCGACCAAACGAATGGTTTATTACCAGAGGATTTGCTGATGTTGATTCAACAAACACTGTAATGGCAAGTAATTCATGGACTTTAGATCCGACAGCAGTTGCAAATTATTTAATTCTTCCTCCAATACATTTAAATGATGCTTCAGGTATGTTTTACTGGAAATCTGCACCTCGTCAAACACCTCGTTATTTAGATGGATTTCAGGTGCTACTTTCAACTACACAAAATTTTGACAACAACTTTACCGATACATTAAAATTGTACGCAGAATTTTTATCCGGAGATAGCAGTTCAAGTTTTGCTAATTATACTTTTTCTAATGGTTTTGTTTTTGGGTCTGATGGCCAATGGTTAGAAGACAATGGTGATTCGGCAAGATGGATTGGAATTTTAAGACCTGATAGCGCAAGCTTAGCGGGTTATGCAGGTCAAACAATTTACCTTGCTTTTTGTCATGGTACAGTTGATGATAATCTTTTGAGTATAGATGATATTAAAGTAACAGGTTCAGGAACTGTACTTGCTTTTACTCCATCTGATAATAATTTCTCGCTTTCTACTTTTCCAAATCCTGCGAGCGACAAATTTACTATCCAGTATTCCTTGCCTTCAACCGGAACGGTTAATTTAAGTGTATTTGATGTAACAGGTAAAAAAGTAAAAACAATTCTGAACAATATGTGTGTGAAAGGTGATTACTCATACGATGTAAACATCAACGACCTCCCAGGTGGAAATTACAATGTAGTATTGAAAACCCTTCAGGGTGAGAGTGTATCAAAAATTACTAAAATGTAATTAAAATAAAATTTAACTCTGAAAGCCTCTTACATTAATTGTAGGGGGCTTTCTCTTTTTATACCATTCAAGTAAGCAAAATGATTGAATCAAATTGCTTTCTTTTGTCGCGTTAAAAAAATCAAATAATGAAATTCGGAACAAAAGTTTTACATGCCGGCATTGAGCCCGATCCAACAACCGGAGCTATTATGACTCCAATATTTCAAACCAGCACTTATGTGCAGGCAGCGCCCGGAGACCATAAAGGATATGAATATGCACGAACTCAAAATCCAACTCGCAACGCTTTACAAAATAATTTAGCTGCATTAGAAAACGGAAAATTCGGTTTGTGTTTCAGCAGTGGAATGGGAGCTACAGACGCTATTATTAAATTATTATCGCCCGGCGATGAAGTAATAAGCACTAATGATTTATATGGTGGAACCTACCGGATATTCACTAAAGTATTTGAGAAATACGGAATAAAATTTCATTTTATTCCAATGAATGATGTGAGTGACATTGAAAAACTCATCAACTCAAAAACGAAACTTATTTGGGTGGAAACACCAACAAACCCGATGATGAATATTATTGACATCGCGGCAGTTTCGGAAATTTCGAAGAGTAAAAATGTTATGCTTTGCGTTGACAATACTTTCGCTTCACCATACCTTCAAAATCCTCTGGACCAGGGTGCTGATTTAGTTCTTCATTCAGTTACAAAATATTTAGGCGGGCATAGCGATGTGGTGATGGGGGCAATTATCACAAACAATGAAAAAATTCATGAAGATTTAAAATTTATACAAAATGCATGCGGTGCTGTTCCGGGTCCGCAGGATTGTTTTCTGGTTTTGCGTGGAGTGAAAACTTTGCATTTAAGAATGGAACGACATTGTTCAAACGCAAAACAGATTGTAAACTATTTAAGCAAGCATGCAAAAGTTGAAAAAATATTTTATCCCGGGTTAACCTCTCATCCAAATCATGAAGTCGCTAAAAAACAAATGCGCGATTTCGGTGGCATGCTTTCATTTACATTGAAAGGAAATAAAATGGATGATGCATTGAAAATATTATCAGGAACCAAATTATTCTCTCTTGCCGAATCACTCGGAGGTGTTGAATCTCTTATTGGCCATCCTGCAACCATGACTCATGCATCTATTCCAAAAGAAGAAAGAGAAAAAAGCGGATTGGTTGATACCCTTATCAGATTAAGCGTTGGTGTTGAGGATGTGGAAGATTTGATTGCTGATTTAGAACAGGCATTGAACCTGATTTAACTTTCAGAACTGGGTTTCTTTTTATTGGTCATCATGTCATTAATGGTTGGATATTTTCTTTGATAAAAATCATTCGCACTCCAAAACAATTTCATTATTTTTCGGACTAAATATTTTCAGTTCAAAATTTTTAATTCACGAATCTCTTCTAAAAAAATTTTTATGATTAAAAAAATTTTAATCGTCATTGCATTCATTCAAATTTCAATCAGCTCTAATGCTCAGGAATGGATTGGCTATTCAGCCACAAATTATGCAGGTATTCATTCTGTCTTATTTAATCCGGCTGAAATAGTAAACGGCCGTTATCAATTTGATCTGAATCTTGCAGGAGTCAGTCTTGGATTCGATAATAATTTCATTGGACTGAAACACCCTGGGTTTTTTCTAAGTAAAATTTTAAAAGATAAAATTGATTATACAACAATTGAAAATAACTATGCAAGTGATTCGTGGGATAAAGGAAACACAAATAGAGTTGCACGCGTAACTGTTTCACAGGATGCTTTGGGGCCTTCGGTTTTAATTCCTATAAACCCAAATAATGCATTTGCTATTTCAACCCGCTACCGTAATATGGCTAACATTGATGGTGGTCAACCGGAATTATCAAAACAAGGAATTGAGGAAATTCATTTTGATGCGTTGCTAAAACAAACTTTTGATGGAAGCGGATACAGCGTTGATGCAATGGGCTGGAGCGAATTAAATTTCTCATATGCTGCTGTTTTGCCATTAATGCCCGATAAAAAAATCATTTTTTTAAAATGGGTGTTACTTTAAAAACATTACAAGGCAGATATTCCGCTTATAACTATGGCAAGGATATTACTTACCAATTTGAAAATTCTGATACCCTTACTTTAATTAATTCATCAATAAAATACGGGCATACAGATAATCTGGAAATCAAACCATTCACATTTGTTAATGATGGTATTCAAAGCTGGGGATTTGGCGGCGAGTTCGGAGTAGTATATGAGTTCAGACCTGAGTATGAAAAAATGCAAACCAAAGATGAAACAGGAAATTGGGTTGAAAGAAAAGACATGAATAAGTATAAACTAAAAGCTGGTTTATCGCTTATGGATTTGGGTTCAATTAAATTTAAGAAAGATCCTGACAGTTATGATTTTACCGCTGATGTTTACAAATGGAATCTTTATCCTTTAAGTGTAAATACTATTCAGGAATGGGACGATACATTAAATAATCGCTGGCCAACCGTTGACCCTGATAATAAAGAAACATTTACAATGAACCTGCCCATGACTTTGAATTTGTTTGTTGATTATTATTTCAAGCATAATTTATATTTCAATGTTGGAACTTCATGGAGCCCAATCATGAAAAAAAATTATGAAAAACTTCATGGTGTTACCGGAATGTGGATCACTCCACGATATGAAAACAAATGGTTTGGCGTTGGAATTCCAATGTCAATAGGTTCAAACAGTCATTTTGATGTTGGTTTATTCGGATACATTGGTCCGCTTTATTTTGGCTCACCCGATTTAGTAAGAAACTTAATTGGTTCCGATGTTCGCGGTGTACGCGCTTATGCCGGAATTAAAATTCCGATTCCGCAACCAAAAACTTTTGAAATTATGGATCGCGATGGCGATGGCACCATTGATCCTGATGATCATTGCATTGATGTTCCCGGACCGATTGACAATAAAGGTTGCCCATACGGAGATATTGATAAAGATGGAGTTTTAGATAATGCAGATAAGTGTATAGATGTTGCAGGGCCAATTGAAAATAACGGTTGCCCTTATGGCGATAAAGATAAAGATGGTGTGCTCGACAATGCAGATAAGTGCATTGATGTTGCCGGGCCAATTGCAAACAACGGATGCCCTTATGGAGATAAAGATCAGGATGGTGTTTTAGATAATGCCGATAACTGTATTGATGTAGCTGGCCCAATTGCAAACAATGGATGCCCGTTTGGAGATAAAGATCAGGATGGAGTGCTTGATAAAGACGATGCGTGTATTGATGCTCCCGGGCCTGCTGAAAACAAAGGCTGCCCATACCTTGATACTGATGGCGACGGAGTGCTGGATAAAGACGATGCATGTGTAAAAACTCCGGGTCCGGCCGATAACCAGGGTTGCCCTAAACTTGAAAAGAAAGAAGAAGAAATTATTAAGCGTGCCTTCGATAATCTGGAATTCGATACCGGAAAAGATATTATCCGCAGCACTTCTTTCCCTTCATTAACCGAGTTAGCCGAATTGTTAAAGAGCAAACCATCATACGGATTGCGCATTGCAGGGCATACTGATAATGTAGGAGATGATGCCAAGAACATGCAACTCAGCCACGACCGTTCGCAAGCCGTAAAAAATTACCTGGTAAGCAAGGGCGCCAGTGCCGATGCAATAGTTGTTGAGTACTACGGCGAAACAAAACCAATAGCTGACAACAACACTCCCGAAGGCAAACAGAAAAACCGCCGTGTGGAGATGACCATTATTTTTAATTAAGAAACAGCATTGAAAAAGCCGCTTCGATTTATCGGAGCGGCTTTTTTAATTGTTATGAATTTGTATTTTTGAATTTCATAAAAGAAAAGATGTACACCGAATCAAGAAAAATTCAATTGATTGAAGATGTTTTAAAAACAGACAGTGAAACTGTATTGAGAAAATTAGAATCTGTTTTAAAGAAATCTGAAATTAAAATGCAAAGTGGAAAAAATAGTTTTTCTGATTTTGTTGGAATACTCAATAGCAAGGATGCTGCTTCAATGAAAAAAATTATTGAAGATGGTTGCGAAAGAATAGATGAAAATGACTGGAAGTAATTGTCTGCTTGATACAAATATTATCATTCAGTTATTCAATGGGGATACTGCAATTGCAAAAAAATTAGATGCTCTTTCAACTGTTTACATTCCATCTATAGTAGCCGGTGAATTATTTTATGGTGCTCATGCTTCAGAAGCAAAAACAAAAAATCTCAAAAAAATAATTTCATTCCTTTCAAGATGTATTGTGCTCCATGCAGATATTTCAACTGCCGAATACTATGGAAAAATAAAAGCATCGTTAAGAAAAAAAGGAAAGCCAATTCCTGAAAATGATATTTGGATTGGCGCTGTTGCTCAGCAATATAAATTAGTATTAATCACAAAAGACAAACACTTTAAGAATATTGATAATCTTAAAGTAAAAAGCTGGTAAGCCTGTTGCCAAAAATTGCACCCATTAACTCATATCTAATCCAATATCTCAGTTCGTCTCAATTTGCAACCCTGCTGCCTTGCAACCTTTCAAAAAATCAAATCGTAATAATTCCTTTCATATTTAAAAATTTTTAGTGAGTAATCATTCAAAGGTGGCCCCTACAGGTCGCCTTTGTTTGTTTATGGAACTTTAATACTCACTCCACCCTTCTAACCACCCATCCGGTACTTGTTTCCTTATTTATAGCATACCGCCTGGGGGTGGGATAAGAAGTGCGGGACACAGAGGGAGATTTAGTAAATGCTCCTTTCAGGTGCAGTTTCGTGAGGTTAAAACTGATTTTAAAAAAGTGTCTCGTCCTGAAATAGCTTGACACATTTTGAGGATAAAAAACCTCAACATGAACACAAAAAAGCAAGACAAAAAATTCCGTCCCAGCAGGGTCTTCCTGCAAGGAGACCCTGCGTTTTTTTTGAGTCTCGGTTTAGATCGGCTTCTATTCAATCACAATCTTCATCCTGCTAACTGCACCACGCAAAACTCTTTTCTCACCAATCACATCCTGCACACCATCCGCAGAAATCTTCCACAAATATTTTCCACGCTCCACAGTCTTCAATAACACCACACCATCATCACCACTAACACCGCTTTTGTAAGGCGCAGTAGTCATCACTTCAGGTGTAACAGTTTTTAACTTTTGATTTTTAATTTTTGCTTTCCTCCCACGCTTCTTATTCGGTTTCTTCCACACACTAAACTTCGCACCCTTAATCACCTCACTATTTTTATTCACCACCAACACACGCAGCCCTGCACTTCCCGCCGGAGTCACAATCTCCAGCACACGCCGCCACACAAACAGGTTTTGTTTTCCGCCATCATGAGCAAACACACGCTTGCCGTCAGCACACACCGCCATCACTACAGCATGCAAATCATTATTCGCTTTTATTTTTTCTTGTGTTGCCACTCCCGTTTGCGTGGCATGTAAAAACTCCCCATACTTTTTACTGTAAGCTTTTGCATCATCACTGTAAGTAGTTGCAAATGCAGCAGGCATATTCAATCCGCCATCCTGCAACACCACACTCTGCGCCGTAATAAATTGCATCGCGTTTGAGTTCATACCCTCAGTAAATTCCCAGTTATTTTGCGAAGCAGGTTTGTAATACTTGTGCCCTGCCGCTTCCTTCATAATGCGCCGCTCTTCGGCACTCTTCCATACACCATCAATATATCCCTGCAAAAACTGAAAGTTCAGCAAACATTTCCTATTCAGTTCCAGCAAATCAATCCGGTCCGTCTCTGATTCCGTCCCACTCTGCTGAAAGTCACCAAGGTTCTGTGCAGTATCAAGTTTCCCCTTCAGGTCAGTTACAAAACCCGCAGTATATTTTCCCTTGTAAGCAACAAACTCCGCAAGTTTCCCGTCCAGATTCCTGATAATCGAATCACAAACCGAATACAATTCTGCCTGAGTACAATGGTATCTTATTTTCATCTTCTCGCCCATGCGTGGTGTTTTCACCAGCATGTTTTTATGTTTTTGTTTAAAAAATCAACATCTCACCGCTCCAAATCCATCTCCGCCTGCACAATAGTAATATTGATAAATGAATTATTAAAATTGAATTATAAAATAAAAATATTGATATCATAAATATAATTATTGATAATTAAAATATATAATAAGATGTATAAAATATAATAATTGATTCATTAATTATAATTATAGAATACTAAAATATTAATAATGATTCATTAATTATAATTAATGATTCTTATTTTATAAATAATGATTTATAAAATAAAACAATTGATGTATTTATAAATGATATACCATTAACTATAAATCGCAATCCGGATCTCCTTATTAATTACCCCCAACTCACCAACTCAGATACATCAAGCCCAACAAATAAAAGATGAACCATCAAAAAACATTTCATGCTATAAATTGCACGCACATTTTAGTCCAATGTATTTTCTTAAAAAAACAGTTCTCTTAATCTTTTTTCTTTTTTTCTCAGCATCAACTGTTTTTTCGCAAACCCTCACGCAAACCATTCGCGGTACGGTGGTGGACAAAGACAGCAAGCAGCCGCTGACCGGCGCCACCATTATTGCACTGGAAACAAATCCGGTAATTGGCAGCATAAGCAATGAGTTGGGGAAATTTAAACTGGCGGAAGTGCCGCTTGGCCGTTACACCATTAAGTGCTCGTACCTCGGTTATGAAGATGTGGTGCTGAGTAATATTGTTTTAACATCGGGAAAAGAAATAGTGCTGAACCTGGAGATGCAGGAAAAAATTATTCAGGGAAATGAAATAACTGTTTTCAGCAACCGCGACCGCGATAAAACCAACAACGATTTAATCAGCATAAGCGGGCGCAATTTTCAACCCGAAGAAACCTGGCGCTACGCTGGCACCCGCGCCGACCCGAGCCGAATGGCGGCAAACTATGCGGGAGTGGTGAGTGCAAATGATACACGCAACGATATTATTGTGCGCGGCAATTCGCCGAGTGGGGTGTTATGGAAATTAGAAGGAGTTGAAATTCCGAATCCGAATCACTTCAGCGGACAAGGTGCCACCGGCGGACCAATGAGCATGCTCAATAATAACCTGCTCGCGAGTTCTGATTTTTTAACCGGAGCATTTCCGGCGGAGTACGGAAATAAAACTGCTGCAGTTTTCGATTTGAAATTGCGCCGCGGAAATAATGAACACCACGAATTTACCGGCATGTTTGGCATTAATGGTCTGGAGCTGGGTGCTGAAGGTCCGTTCAGTAAAAAACACAAGAGCAGTTACTTACTCAGTTATCGTTACTCAACATTTGCACTTTTCAATTTACTCGGAATAAGCTTTGGTGTTTCCGGAGTTCCGACTTACCAGGATGCAACTTTCCTGTTGAATTTTCCAGCCTCAAAAAAAGATATTATTTCAATTTTCGGAATTGGTGGAATGAGTAAAATTTCATTACTGGATAGCGAACGAGATTCAACCGACTGGCAATTTGTTTCTAAAGGAGAAGATGTAGTTTATGGAACAAAAATGGCTGCAGGCGGAATTACCTATACTCACTTTTTTAATTCAACCACATACGGCAAGCTTATCGTTTCAAGTGGTGCGGCCCTTTTACATGTTTTTGTAGATACCATTGGTGTAGGGAACAATAAGAGCAGAATTTATGACAACAACTCAACAGATGGCAATGCCTCATTAGAATATTTTGTTTCAAAAAAAATCAACGAAAAAAATTTACTGAAAATCGGAGCAAATTATTCAAGGTTGTTTTTTAAGTACAATGAGAAAAGTTATTGGCCCGAATTGCATCAAATGATTTACCTGATAAATGACAATGGAAATACCGGAATTATTAATGCTTATTCGCATTGGCAACATCGGTTCAGCGATAAAATTGTTTTGAATACCGGAATTCATTTTGAAGATTTTTTATTGAATGGAAGTTATTCAATAGAACCAAGAATTGGTTTTAATTATAAAGTTGGAGAACGAAATCAATTATCTTTTGGATATGGCCTGCACAGCCAAACCTTACCGCTTATGGTTTACTTTTTTGAAAATTATGATACTTCATTAAAGATCTATTATCAAACAAATAAGAATCTGGGTTTAATGAAAGCCCACCACTTTATTGCGGGATACGATTTTAATTTCATAAAAAATTTCAGATTAAAAACCGAACTGTATTACCAGTATTTATTCAATATACCGGTAAAAGGAAATGATAGCACAAGCTATTCGGCAATAAATATGGGAGGAGATTATGGCTTCCCGAATGTTGATTCACTTATTAATAAAGGTACCGGATATAACTATGGCATTGAGCTTACGCTCGAAAAGTTTTTCAGCAATCATTATTATTTTCTGATTACTTCATCCTTGTTTCAGTCTGAATATAAAGGAAGCGATAATATTTTACGCAATACAAAGTTCAATGGTCATTTTGTATTGAATTCCCTATTTGGCTATGAATTAAAATACGGAAAAAATAAAAATCAGGCGCTTTCGCTTGATTTGAAATATACCCTTGCAGGAGGAAGAAGATTCACACCAATTGATTTGGTTTCATCACAATTATATAATTCTGAAGTATTAATTGATGAAAAAGCATGGAGTAAACAGCTGCCTGATTATTGGCGTTTTGATGTTAAAGTTGGATTTCGGATTAATACAAAACATGCAACGCATAGCATTATTGCGGTTTGTGAAAATGTATTCGGAACGAAAAATATTTTACAACAGAGTTATAATACAAATATTAAGAATATTCTTACTGAGTATCAGTTAGGGGTTTTTCCTTATGGAGCCTACAGAGTAGAGTTTTAATAAAGCGAAGTATCACATTCTATAAATAATTTCTGTTCGTTATAAGTCTGAAGCATTCAGGAAAAAAAGAGGTTTTTATGTCGGTTCAGTATTGAAATAATCAACTCTAAACAATCTGAAATTAAATATTGTAACCTTTTTTGAATAAAAAAGTAGCAAGAAAGGCCTAAAGAGTATTTTAAATGAAAGTGATAATAACTCAATTTTTAGCCGAAAAGCTATTTGCACTGTTCAAATACCTCTCATTTATTGATTGGAATCGAATTATTGTATGGTTTAAGTATATCCTCGATGTACTTGACGAAATATTCTAACAATTTTCTTCAGAATACCTTTTATCTAAGAAACAACATCTCTCTGTACTTTGGTAGTGACCACAAATCATCGCTAACAACCAGTTCAAGTTTATCTGCGTGATATCTGATTTCATCGAAGAAAGGTTTTACTTTTTCACAATAAGCAATTGCCTTATCACGAGCGTTTTCAATTTCATTCGCTTTTTTTCGTGCATCCGTCATGTCTTCCACTTCTTTTATAATCACTGAAATATGTTCGGCAATATCATTGAGTAAATCCTTTTGAACTTTCAGGTTTTTTTCCTTCACACCCATTGATTCAGCTGTCTGAATCGATTGTGCTAATTGCTGTTGATATCGCATTGCAGAAGGGATGATATATGTCATCGCAACTTCTCCCATCATCCTGCTTTCAATTTGCACCATCTTCATATATTTTTCCAATTCAATTTCATGGCGCGCTTCAATTTCTTTATGGCTGAATACTTTATTTTCAGTCATAACCTTAATAGCTTTTTCAGTCACATAAAAATCCAATGCATAAGGAGTTGTTTTCACATTATTGAGTCCCCGTTTCTTGGCTTCTTTCTCCCATTCATCACTATAATTATTTCCTTCGAAACAAATACGCTTACTGCTGGTGATGTATTGCTGTAATACTTTTAGAATAGCTGAATCTTTTGACTCACCTGTTTTCATTAATCCATCAACTTCTACTTTGAATTTTTTTAGTTGATCTGCAACAATTGTATTTAAAACAGTCATTGTTGATGAACAATTTGCTGAAGAACCAACTGCTCTAACTTCAAATTTATTTCCTGTGAATGCAAAAGGTGAAGTGCGATTTCGGTCAGTGTTATCCAACATTAAATCCGGAATCTTATTATGGATATCCAATTTTAAGGATTGATGATCAGCTTCATCTAAATTTCCTTTTTTTACTCTTTGCTCAACTTCATTTAAGACCTCCGTTAAATAGCTTCCAATAAAAACACTGATGATTGCAGGAGGTGCTTCATTTGCTCCCAAACGAAAATCATTAGCAGCACTTGCAATAGCAGCACGCAACAAATCAGCATGTTCTTCAACTGCTTTTATTGTATTCACAAAAAATGTGAGGAACATGAAGTTTGTCTTTGGAGTGCGACCCGGACTTAACAAATTTTTACCGGTATCTGTTGCCATACTCCAGTTGTTATGCTTTCCAGATCCATTTACTCCGGCAAAAGGTTTTTCATGAAGTAACACTCTAAGCTTATGACGGCGAGCAACTCTATCCATCAAATCCATCAATAACTGATTATGATCTATTGCAATATTTACTTCTTCAAAAAAAGGTGCACATTCAAATTGCGATGGAGCAACTTCATTGTGGCGGGTTTTTAATGGAATTCCAAGTTTGTAACACTCATTTTCATAATCAACCATGTATGCCTGAACTCGCTCAGGAATTGACCCGAAATAATGATCGTCTAATTGTTGCCCCTTCGCTGAACTGTGACCAAACAAAGTTCTGCCAGATGCCACTAAATCAGGTCGAGCTTCATACAATGCTTCATCCACTAAAAAATATTCCTGTTCCCATCCAAGAGTTGGTGTTACTCTGGTAATATTCTTATCAAAATAATGACAAACTTCTACAGCAGCAGTTTCCAAAGCCTGCAATGATTTTAATAATGGAGCCTTATAATCAAGAGCTTCCCCATTATATGAAACAAATATTGTTGGAATGCAAAGAGTTTTGCTGTTACCGGTATCCATAATAAATGCAGGACTACTAGGATCCCAGGCAGAATATCCTCTTGCCTCAAAAGTTACTCTTAAACCTCCACTCGGAAAACTGGAAGCATCGGGCTCTTGCTGTACCAATGCATTACCATCAAAAATTTCCATTCCCTTTCCAGTAGCAGTTTGCTGGAAAAAGGCATCATGTTTTTCAGCTGTAGCTCCGGTTAAAGGTTGAAACCAGTGGGTATAATGAGTAACTCCACGACTCATAGCCCAAGATTTCATTGCACTCGCAACTTGTTCTGCTGTTGCCCGATCAATTTTATTTCCTGATTTTATTGCAAGCATTACAACTTCAAAAGCATCTTTTGACAAGTAGCTTTTCATCATTTCTTCTGTAAACACATTTACAGCATAAAAGTCTGATATCTTTTTTCCAGGCGCCTCAACTTCTGTTACATGATTATCTGCTACCTTATTTAATGCTTGAAATCTTGTATTGGTCATAAGTAGTTGTTTTTTGACTGGGCGAAATTAATACAGATTTTAAAAAATCTAAATATTTTTGAATTAATTTTATGTATTTACTAAAATATTAGACAAATATGATTATATAATCAGTTTTAATTCTATTAATTGTACTTAATATCTAGTAAACACTATTATTTTTATATATATTATTTATTATAATATTTATATATCTTCCGTACTGATTCAATTGGAATAAGACTAATAATAGCCAGGCAAAGAAAAAATGTTCCCGTGCTTTTATAGCGGGACAGAGCTCCAAGATTTGGGACAATAATTCCAAGCAAAACATAAAGTGACATAGTATATCCAATCGATAAATAAAATAAATGTGGAAATTGCCTTCTTTTGAAAATTGTATATAAAATGAGAAAAGCAAGAACTATAAACAATAGCAGATCCTGCAATCCAATTACTAATTGATAAATATTAATTGCTTGCCATGGCAATGGATTTAAAAAGGCATGATAAAATGACACTGGTATTATTTTAACCAAAGAAATCAAATTCGGAAGTAAAACTGGGACGGCAACAGAGTTTTCTGTTGATGGTAAATTATTAAATGCCGACTGCCACCAAATTAATTTATCAAGCGGCGATATTGCGCTCATCAATGAACTTATTAAAATTATTATTAAAGCGAACCCTGTGAAACTGAATAAATAATACAGAAGCAACTTTCTTTCAAGTTTTTTAAAAAGCAGATAAACGAATAATATGGGAATTAAAATCGCTATTAAATAAGACCGAACGATATATAAAATCAAAATACCAAAAACAAGTATGAAAAATTTACTTATAGAAAACTCGCTTAAATTTTTTACTGAATAATAAATCATGGCAATACCCAATAATGCCAGCCCATCTTTATGAATACCAGATGTCCAGAACACAATTGAAGGAATTAGCATTAACGCAACAACTAGCAAATATTTTTTCTCCTTTAATTCATCTTTAAAAGCTGAATAAATTAAAACCACCCCTGAAAAGGATAGAATATTATAAAAAACAACATGCACATTATAATATGAGCCTGAAAATAAGGCAACCAAGGCATGAAAACGAATAATTAAATAATAACTTTCATCACCATATGGAATTGAATTATTTGCCCATTTTTCTAAACCTGAATAAATTGGGTAGTGGCATGGTAAAAATACCAGTTTCAAATATGTAAAAATTCCATAGTCGAATAAAGTATGGTATACTCTTATCCCCTGCTTAAATCCATATAGTGTATCACCTCCTCCATAACTCTGACTATGAATGTTTCCATAAATTATTCCAACCAAAACTTTAATCAGGAATATTGCAATCCACCATTGAATTTTTACATCGGATTTTTTAATAATTTGTATTTTGCTAATACAAAAGCAAAATATTGCTAAATAAAAAAATATAAGAAACCATTGCATTATATCAAAGATGAAAAAAGAATTGACTTATTAAACGCGTTATTTGTAATCAGCAATAATTATTTTTTTATGGCACATTTCATACTCTCTTTCAATATTTGAGGCAATAATTATCAATCTGTTTTTTGAGTATTGTTGCATTAAATCTTTCCACCATTTTACACCTTGTTCATCAAGATTGGTAGTTGGCTCATCTAACAGCAAAACAGGTGTATCAGAAAATATAGCAAGCATAAGTTTCGCCCGTTGCTTCATTCCTGATGAAAAATGCTTTATTTGACGGGAGGCATATTTTTCAAATCCACTTAGCTGAATTATATTGTTGATGGCAAGGTTTTGATTAAACTTTTTAAATCCGGAATGAAATTGAAGCAGTTCTTCCAAAATCATTTCTTCAGGCAGTTCTAAATATGGTGTTGCAATACTTATATACTTAAAAAAAATTTCAGTTTCAATATTTTTTTCATTTAAAGAATAAATTATTTCGCCTGCAGAAGGAACAATGTTGCCAGCTATAACCTGCAACAAAGTTGATTTTCCACTTCCATTAGGCCCAAGAATAGCATATGAAGTATTGGATTCAAAAGTGGAATTCAAATTCCTGAATATCCATTCGTAATTGTATCGCTTTCCGGTCGACTTAAGAGTTATCTTCATTTACAATGGAATCATATCCCTTAATAATTCCTTTTTCAGAATCTCTTATAAATTTTAATATAGAGTCACGCTCAGGAGATGATTGAAATTTAGATTCCAAAGCTTCAAGAGCCTTAGTGACATTATCATGTTCAACAAAAATTACGCGATAGATATTATGAATCTCTGCAATTGATTCAGCGCTATATCCCCTTCGTTTCAAACCAACTGAATTTACTCCTGCATATGAAAGTGGTTCGCGTGCAGCTTTAATAAACGGTGGCACATCCTTTCGAACCAAACTCCCTCCTGTAATAAATGATTGAGTACCGATTCTTAAAAACTGCTGAACGGCTGAAACACCGCCGATATTTACAAAATCTTCAATTATAATATGACCGGCAAGATTTACATTATTGGCAAGAACAACATTATTACCTATAACACAATCATGCGCAACATGAGAATAAGCCATTAATAAACAGTTATTACCAATTTCTGTTTTATAACTCCATTTAGTTCCGCGATTTACAGTAACACATTCTCTAATTATTGTATTGTCGCCAATTTTAGTAATCGACTCTTCGCCTTCAAATTTCAAATCTTGAGGTTCACCGCTTATTACTGCTCCAGGAAATATTTTACAATTCTTTCCGATACGGGCACCATCCATGATTGTAGAATTGGGGCCAATCCAAGATCCATCCCCGATTTCAACATTTGCTGAAATAAAGGCAAATGCTTCAATAGTCACATTGTTTCCAATCTTAGCTTTTGGATGAATTGAAGCGAGGTTCGATATCATAGTTGGTTTTCGCTTTTCTGAGGTTTGTGATTGTGGCTTACAGACTTTATAGTTATCAATTTAGTTGCACACTAAACAGGTTGCTTACGCACAATTTGTGCAACCAGGTCAGCTTCAGTTACAATTTTATTTCCTACATAAATTTTACCATGCATTTCACAAATTCCTCTTCGAATTGGAGAAAGTAATTCCAATTTCATTATTAGAGTATCCCCGGGAATTACTTTGTTTTTAAATCTGGCATTATCAATTTTCAAAAAATATGTATCCCAATGTTCAGGATCTTCGATAGTACTCATAACTAAAAGTCCCCCTGTTTGAGCCATTGCTTCTATTTGCAATACACCTGGCATTACAGGATTACCTGGGAAATGCCCCATGAAAAAGTTTTCGTTAAAAGTTACATTTTTAACACCAACAACACTATGGTCTGTTATTTCAATAATTTTATCGACCAACAAAAATGGATATTTGTGTGGTAGAATTCTTTCGATCTGCCTAATATCATAAACCGGCGGTGTATTAGGATCATAGAATGGTGCCATTTTCCCGTTTTTCATTTCTTTAATCATTGTCTTTATTTTTTTTGCAAATGCAACATTTGTTGAGTGTCCTGGTCGTGAACCTGTAATGTGAGCCTTGACCGGGGAACCAATAAGAGCAAGGTCTCCAACAACATCCAGCAATTTATGTCTTGCAGGCTCATTATCGTACCGTAATTCAGTATTATTTAAATATCCTTCTTTATTTACCTTAACATCCACACGATCAAAAAGCTTATTCAATTTTGCAAGTGTCTCTTGATCTGGTTTTTTTTCAACAACAACTATCGCATTTTCCAAATCACCCCCTTTAATCAGATTTTTCTTAACAAGCCCTTCAATTTCGTGAAGAAAACAAAAAGTTCTTGCCTGCCCAATTTCTTTGTTAAATTCTGAAATATTTTTAAGACTCGCCTCTTGTTTTCCTAAAACATTAGAGTCATAATCAATTGTAACATTCACCCTATATTCGTCAGAAGGTGTAGCTTTCATCTGAACATTTTTTTCGGCATCGTAATGAGAAATATCTCCTGAAAGTTTAATGTAATGACGAATGGCTTCCTGTTCTATTATTCCTGATTCATAAAATGCATCGATAAAAGCCGATGAACTACCATCCATAATCGGCACTTCCGGCCCATCGATTTCAATCAAAACATTATCTAATTCGGCTCCAACTAAAGCTGCAAGCACATGTTCAATAGTATGTACCTTTACACCTTTATGTTCAATGGTAGTTCCTCTAGAAGTATCAACTACAAAATCCACATCAGCTTTTATGGTGTTCTCACCTTTTAAATCAACCCGTTTAAAAACAAAGCCATGATTTGGAGGTGCTTGTTTAAAAGTGATAGTTGCAGGCATACCAGTATGCAATCCTTTACCGGAAAGTGAAACTGGTTTATTAATAGTTCGTTGCCTGATTATCATTTTATTGTCGACTTGTTCTTTAAATTTTCCAATTCTTTTTCGAGTTGTTCAATTTTTAAACGCAGCGAAGGTAAGTGACGAAAGACAACTTGAGAACGCAATGATTCAGTATAATTGAAAGCAGGTGACCCTGTGAATGCCTTTCCTGGTTCTTCAATGCTTTTCGAAACACCACTTTGTGCATTAATTCGAGTACCATCAGCAATGGTAATATGTCCAACAAAACCAACCTGCCCCCCAATTAAACACCTTTTCCCAATTTTGGTAGACCCTGAAACACCTGTTTGAGCGGCAATTACTGTATGTTCACCTATCTCAACATTGTGTGCAATCTGCACAAGGTTATCGATTTTGACTCCTTGATGGATAATTGTACTTCCCATAGTGGCGCGGTCAATACTTGAATTTGCACCAATCTCCACATTATCTTTAATGATAACATTACCTAACTGAGGTATTTTCATGTAGGAACCATCAGGTAATGGAGCATGACCAAATCCGTCGCTGCCAATTACGGTACCTGCATGAACAATACAATTTTCCCCGATTTTTGTATCCGCATAAATTTTTACCCCTGAATAAAGAATCGTTCCCTTTTTTATTTCACTCCTATCTCCAATTGTGGTATTTGGAAAAATCTTCACACCGTCTTCAATTATCGCGTTATCACCAATATGAGAGAATGCACCTATATAAACATTGGTGCCGATTACAGCACTCGATGAAATATAACTAGGTTTTTCAATTCCCGTTTTATCTGCAAGCGCTGTACTGAACTTCTGCATAACCGTTGCAAATGCTATATATGGTTCTGCAACGCGTATAATTGAATGAACTTCTGTTTTTCCAACCACTGCTGATTCTGCCAATAATAGTACCGATGCTTTTGTGGTGCTGGCATACTCAATGTATTTAGAATTGGCAATGAATGAAACTGCCCCTTCATTCGCATCTTCAATTCGTGATGGATGAGTAATAATTGTATCAGAGCTTCCTTCAAGGCGACCATTTAACCATTTACACAATTCGCCAGCCGTAAATTTCATGGCGCGAAAATAATTTAATTAAAGGCTAAAAGAAACAGCTAAATACCTATTTAACCTCCTTAGACCAACACATATAATATTTAACCACAGGTTCTGAAAGAACTGAAATATTTAATTGATCTGATGCTTCAGCAATGTCTTTCAATTTTCCATCTTTTAACAAAATTTTTATTGCATCTCCTTTTCGACTATAAGCATTGTTGCTTGTTGATTCTTCAATTAATAAATACTGCAACTCATTTTTTTTCAATCCGAATTTCTTTGAAATTTTTTGTTGAAGTGTTTCAATTTTAGTTTTTGAGAATGGTTGTGACTGCAATTCAATGTGAAACAATTTCCGGCTGATTAAACATTTACTCAGGTACGAAAGCACTTTATCTTCATGAGTCTGCCATACTTTTATTGCATTCATAACATCGGTATCATCCAGCAAGGCAAATTGTTCAAACACATTTTCATTTTTATAAAAATCTTTGGTGCTTATGTTTCCTGATACAAAAAATCTTAATGCCGGAGAAGCAAAAATTTCAGTCCCTTTAACACTCAACTCTCTTGCTCTTTGTAAAATACGAACAAGCATTTGCTCGGCTACCAATACTGTTTTGTGCAGATATACCTGCCAGTACATTAATCTTCTCGAAACAATAAATTTTTCGATGCTATAAATCCCTTTTGCTTCCACAACCAATTCACCTTTGTGCACCGAAAGCATTTTAATAATTCGGTCGTAACCAATTACACCTTCCGCCACTCCTGTAAAAAAACTATCGCGGTTCAGGTAATCCAATCGGTCCATATCCAATTGTCCACTAACTAATTGATGAAGAAATTTCTTTTTGTAATTATCCTGAAAAATTTTAATAGCCAATGAAAGCTTCCCTTTAAATTCATTATTCAATCTTTCCATAAATAATGCTGACAATTCCTCATGACTCACACCCGGAACAATTGTTTTTTCAAGAGTATGAGAGAAAGGCCCGTGACCAATGTCATGCATTAAAATAGCTATAACAACGGCTTCACCTTCTTCCTCTGTAATTAAAATTCCTTTTGAGCGCAGTACTTCTAAAGCCTGTGTCATCAAGTGCATTGCTCCTATAGTATGCTGAAACCGTGTATGATTCCCTCCGGGATAAACTAGGCTGGTTAATCCTAATTGCTGTATTCTGCGAAGTCGTTGAAACCAACGATGCTCTATTATATCGAAAATTATTTCCGAAGGAATTGTAATAAATCCGTAAACCGGATCGTTAATGATTTTTCTTTTATTCACGATTCAAAAATAAAGTTAATGGTGGAAGCAACTCTAACAACTAAATTCGCAGGCAAAAGTAATTATACTATGAGTAGCTTGGCCACAATACTTTGGTGCGACGATGAAATCGAATTATTAAAACCACATCTTCTTTTTCTCAGTGAGAAAGGATATAATATTATAGAAGTCAGTAATGGTGTGGATGCCATTGAAAAATGTAAAGACCAGATAATTGATGTGGTTTTTCTGGACGAACAAATGCCAGGCCTCAGCGGATTGGAAACTCTTTCGCGCATAAAAGCACTGCATCCTGCATTGCCTATTGTGATGATTACGAAAAACGAAGAAGAAAATCTGATGGAGCAAGCGATTGGTTCTCAAATAAGCGACTATCTGATTAAACCTGTTAAAAGCAATCAGATTTTATTGACTTTGAAAAAAATTCTTGATAGCCGTCAGCTCATAAGTTCAAAAACAACTTCTGATTATCAGAAAGAGTTTCAGCAGATTATGATGCAAATGAGCAATGGTTTGAATCAACAGGAATGGGGAGATTTATATCGCAAACTGATTTACTGGGAACTGGAGCTTGATAAATCGAAAAGTAATGATATGCGTGATGTTTTGAATATGCAGAAGAGTGAAGCGAATAGTGAATTTTGCAAATTCGTATCGAAAAATTACATCAAGTGGTTAAACAAACCCGATGAAACTGCACCAACTCTTTCTCATACTTTAATGCGCGAAAAAGTTTTACCGTTTATTAATGATGAAGTTCCAACATTTTTTATCCTCATTGATAATCTTCGTTTTGATCAATGGAAAATTATTCAGCCACTATTAAGTGAAAATTTCAGAGTCAATGCTGAAGACCACTATTATTCAATTCTTCCAACAAGTACACAATACAGTCGCAATGCAATTTTTGCAGGGATGACTCCATTGGATATTGAAAAAAAATTCCCGAATTATTGGCTGAATGATGAAGAAGAAGGTGGTAAAAATTTACATGAACAAGATTTTCTTGGAGATCTGATTGTAAGAAGTAAAAAGGATGTAAAATTTTCATATACCAAAATCACCAATTCAAATGATGGTCAAAAAATGGTTGATAACATTCACAATATGTTACAAAACCCATTCAATGTTATCGTTTATAATTTCGTTGACCTTTTATCTCATGCACGAACGGAAATGCAGGTTTTAAAGGAATTAGCAAATGATGAAACCTCTTATCGTTCAATAACTCTTTCATGGTTTGAACATTCTCCATTATATCAGGCACTTATGAAATTGTCTGAAAAAAAGGTAAACCTTATTATCTCTACAGATCATGGAAGCATTCGTGTAAAAGAGCCTGTGAAAGTTATTGGTGACAGAGAAACCACCACCAACCTTCGCTACAAACATGGTCGCAATCTCAATTACAATCCGCGCGAAGTTTTTGAAGTGCGTAATCCAATAGAAGCAAAATTGCCGAAGCCGCATGTAAGCAGCGCTTTCATATTCGCTAAGGCCGATACATTTTTTGTATATCCGAACAACTATAATTACCATGTTAATCACTTCCGAAATACTTTTCAGCATGGCGGTTTAAGTATGGAAGAAATGATTTGTCCGGTGGTCAGATTGACTTCGAAGTAAGTGATATTATTATTGTAGCCAAATTTCTTTATGGTTACAAATTCTCAAATAGAATCTGCATTTGAATTGCTGGGAAAGCTCATGGAATTGCATGGAGAAAATTCATTCAAGGCAAAATCCTATTTATCTGCTTCTTATAATATCAGCAAAGTAAATGGTGAACTAAGTGAAATGTCCTCTGAAGAAATAGATGCAATTCCTTCAATCGGTGCTGCCATAAAACAAAAAATACAATCGCTTCTTTCAATAGGTCATCTAAAACAATTAGATGAGTTGCTGGAAAAAACTCCGGCTGGTGTAATTGAGATGATGAGCATAAAAGGAATTGGTCCGAAAAAAGTTTCGACCATTTGGAAAGAACTCGAAATTGAAAATATAGATGAGTTGAAATATGCCTGCCTTGAAAACCGATTGAGTTTACTAAAAGGGTTTGGAGAGAAAACTCAAAAAACAGTTTTAGAAAATATCCAGTTTTATTTAAAGCACAAAAATAAATTTCGTTTTGCCGAAGTTGAAGAAGAAAGTTTGCTGATGATTCAGCTTCTGAAAAAATATTTTTCAGACGAACAAATTTCTTTTACCGGAGAGTTTCGGCGCTATTGCGAGGTGCTTGATAAAACGGATTTAATTACCACCGCTCCTTTGGAAGAAGTAATGGAAATGCTAAGTGAATCTCCGTTCGAACAATTAGAGGAAGTTGAAAATACTATTCATGCAAAAACCACAGCAGGAACACTATTTCAGATTTCATTCAGTGGGAAAGAGAATTTTTTCAAAACTCTTTTTACAACAACAGGAAATGATTTGCATGTTGAAGAAGTGAAAAAGAGAATTAAAGATTTTGATTTAAAACAATTTTCAAGCGAAGAAGAAATTTATCAATCAGCTGGTTTAAATTATATTATTCCTGAATTAAGAGAATCAACTATTGAGATTGAATTAGCTTCAAAATCAAATTTGCCAGAACTTATTAAAGCAAGTGACATAAAAGGTGTTGTTCATGCGCATTCAACATGGAGTGACGGTACCAATTCCATTGAAGAAATGGCCGGTTACAGCATAAAATCGGGTTATGAATATTTATGCATTAGTGATCACTCACAAACTGCTGTTTATGCAAAAGGACTTTCAGTTGAAAGAGTATTACAGCAACATGCTGAAATTGAAAAATTGAACCAAAAACTTTCTCCTTTCAAAATATTTAAAGGAATTGAATCAGATATTTTAAGCGATGGTTCATTAGATTATGATATTGAAATTTTAGCAAGATTTGATTTTGTAATTGCATCTATTCATCAGAATTTTAAAATGAGCGAAGAGAAAGCAACCGAGCGATTGATTCGTGCTATTGAAAATCCTTATACAACAATTCTAGGCCACCCGACAGGAAGATTATTGCTTTCTCGAAGTGGCTATCCGATTGACCACAAATCAGTGATTTGCGCTGCCGCTAAAAACAATGTAGTAATTGAAATAAATGCACATCCATGGCGATTGGATTTGGATTGGCGATGGATAAAGTTTGCATTGGAAAATGAGGTGCAAATAAGTGTTAATCCTGATGCACATAATTTAAAAGGTATTCACGATATACATTATGGAATACTTGCCGCTCGTAAAGGAATGTTAATTAAAGAAATGACTTTGAATTCAAAATCCGCTTCTGAAATTGACGAATATTTTACCCATCGAAGATCAAAAATTAATTCAATGGCATCAAAGCAATAATGCTTATATAAATTTGCACCCCATGAAAGAAAACCTTAAAACGCTTTCACTCATTGTTATTGCTCTGAGTGTTTTTGCAATCGCAGTTATCGATATATTAAAACTTACAATTCCTAAGGAACCGGAGTTTCCTTCAAATTTTATTGAGAATAAAAATTCTCCCGGTCCAATTCAAAACATGATGGATCAAAACCCTGCGACAAATCAAAGGTTAACAGACTCAACGCTTACAACTATTGATTTTGCTGAAGAGATATTCAACTTTGGTGATATTTATGAAGGTGAAAAAGCGAGTCATGATTTTAAATTTAAAAATACAGGAAAAAATCCATTAATTATAAGAAGTGCTAAAGCTTCATGTGGATGTACAGTTCCATCTTATCCAAAAGAACCAATTTTACCCGGACAAGAAGGTATAATTAATGTGGTTTTTAATTCAGAAGGCAAAGGAGGCCATCAACATAAATCTGTCCATGTTACGGCGAATACCATTCCGAATTATGCTTCTATTGAAATAAAAGCAAATGTTCTTGATAAGAAAAAATAAAGAATGAAAAAATATTTTTCTTTTATAAAATTCGGCCATACTGTTTTCGCTTTACCATTTGCGGTAATCGGATATTTTTTGGCTATATCAAAAGATGAATATTATTTTCATTGGCAAACTTTTTTACTTGTTATCGCTTGTATGATTTGCGCAAGAAGCGCCGCAATGGGCTTCAATCGTTATGCTGATAGAAAAATTGATGCGAAAAACCCAAGAACTTCAAACAGAGAAATCCCTTCCGGAGTAATTTCTTCAACTTCAGCTTTTTTATTTGTGCTTTCCTTTTCGGTTTTATTCATCGTTTTTTGCTGGTTTATTAATCCATTGTGTTTTTACCTTTCTCCAATTGCTTTGTTTGTTGTTTTGGGATATAGCTATACAAAACGATTTACCGCATTAGCTCATTTGTTCCTAGGATTAGGATTATCACTAGCTCCAATTGGAGCATATCTTGCGGTAACTGGTACATTTAGTTTACTTCCTCTTCTTTTTTCTTTTGTTGTACTATGTTGGGTTTCAGGATTTGATATAATTTATGCTTTGCAGGATGAAGAGTTTGACCGGAAAGAAAAATTATTCAGTATACCGGTTTGGTTAGGAAAAAAGGATGCTCTTATATTTTCCAGAATTCTTCATTTCTTTTCAGCATCATTATTACTTATTACCGGCTACTATGGAAATTTTGGTGTTAGTTATTGGATAGGTTCAATAATTTTCATTACCCTTCTTGGATATCAGCATAAGCTTGTAAAGCCAGAAGATTTATCTAAGGTGAATATTGCGTTTGCAACTACTAATGGAATTGCTTCTGTTATTTTTTCAGTTTTTGTTCTCACTGATTTATACATAAAATAAATGGGTCGACTTTTAGGAATTGATTATGGAGAAAAAAGAGTTGGCATTGCTGTAACAGATCTTTCTAAAATTATTTCTTCATCACTCACAACCATTCCAACAGATGAAGCGATGAAATTTTTAAAAGACTATTGCACAAAAGAACCAGTTGAAATATTTGTAATTGGTGATCCAAAAACTCTTCGAAATGAAGACAACAAACTCACTACAAAAGTGAATGCTTTTATATTATTACTTCAAAAAGAATTCCCATTGATTCCTGTACATAAAGTTGATGAGCGATTTACTTCAAAAATGGCCTCTTCAATAATTTTTAATAGTGGAATTGGAAAAATGAAACGACAAAACAAAGAATTAATAGATAAAGTCAGTGCCGCTATTATTTTGCAAACTTTTCTTGACACTTATCCAAAATGATTTTACCAATTACTGCTTACGGAGATCCGATTTTAAGAAAAAGAAGTACTGACATTGATTCTCAATATCCCAACCTTGCAGAAATTATTTCAAATATGTGGGAAACAATGTACAATGCTTCAGGTATTGGGTTGGCCGCTCCTCAGGTAAATTTACCTATCCGCCTTTTTCTTGTCGATAGTGATTTTATTTTAAAAAAATTAGAGGAAGAGGAAGATCAATCAGACAACGATTTTGCCGGCGAAAAAGGAGTAACTCAGGTTTTTATAAATGCAAAAATCCATTCTCGGGTAGGTGAAGAATGGTATTATACCGAGGGCTGTTTAAGCATTCCAAATATCAGGGAAGATGTTTTAAGGCCTGATGAAATTGATATTGAATACTATGACATAAATTTTATAAAGCATCGCGAAAAATTTTCAGGATTAACCGGAAGAGTAATTCAACACGAATATGATCATATTGAAGGAATATTATTTACAGATCTTTTAAAGCCTTTGAAAAAAAGGTTGTTAAAAAACAGGCTTGAACGAATATCAAAAGGTGATGTCAAGGTCGATTATAAAATGAAATTTCCTGTAAAGAAATAATTTTTAAAAAAGAACAAAACGAATATTACAAGCTTAAGGTGAGCTTGTTATTTTTTATTAGGGTTTTTATACTTACCACTTTTCAGATCGCTAATAAATTGACTCCAGGCAAAAGCATTTAACAGACTAATTGGATGCGCCTGACCATAATAATATAATGTTTGGGAATAATTATTCATTACCATTCTTGCATTAATATTTGGATCTGCACCTTGCGCAGATGCAAGCGACCGAAGATAATCCGGATTCAAATTTTTTCGTGCGCGTTCAAGGTCATCGTCCGGAATTGGTGTATGAATAAATGCATATGGAAATTGATCTAATGAACCCCATGGATAAACCATTGCTTCAGGCAACATATAAAATGTGGGTTCCAGGAAGAAATTGGAAACAAATTTCTCAGTTTCATTTTCTTTTGGGATGATAAATTGTTTGGTTTTGAAACCAAGAGTTGAAAAGAAAATAGTATCGCCTTCATATCCAACCAGGCTAAAAAACCCCGTAAAATTACTTATAGCTATATATCCGGTTGAATAATCATAAACCGTTGCAAAAGGAATAGCAAGATGTGCGGTATCAGCTGAATAAAGTACTCCGCTGAATTGTATTACTTTTCTTTCCTGTGCTCTACTAAAAAAAGAAGAAAGAAAAAAAATGAGGAAGAGTGTTGATACTCTTTTGAAAGTCATTAAAAAAATTTGTGCGGTAAAAGTATCCGCACACAGTAATTAAAAAAATAAATAATCAGGATTTCTGGGTTTTGGGATCAGATTTTTTCACCTTTTTACCTGGAGCTTTGAATTTCTTTGTAGCGGCAAAACCAGCCAGAGCTTGAACAAGAAAAAATATTCCTGCAGGCAAAGCAATGAATAAAGAAAACACTCCCAATAATCTGTTTTCTTCACCGATCATTAAAAAATAAGGTATAATAATTAGCACTATTGCTGCTGCAAATTCTGCTATAAACATAACATATGGAGAAGTATGAGTACTCTGGTAAAATTTTGTTCTTGTAAATTCCTTATAAGGCAATCTTGCATGCACTGTTGCTCTTTCTCTTGCAACAACTATCCAATGTTTAAATGGAGTATATGTTTCTGGGTTATGATAGGTATTTAAATCCTCTTCAAACAACTCACGGGTTTTATGATGAATTAGAATATCATAAGCTTCGTTTACCAAAATAAATTGTTGTTCAGCATCCGATGTAGAGTTAAATTCAGGATGAGTTTCTTTAGCCCTCCTTCTGAACGCGCCTTTGATTTCCATGTCACTGGCATCATGTTCCACACCTAAAACTTTGCAGTAATCTTTAAACATGGTTTAAAATTTTTTTAAAAGTAACAATAGATGATATAAATGTAACTGATTATCAGTAATTTTTTAACAAACGGTTTGTTTAAGTGTTGTGAATAACGGTCGAGTTCAGATTGTATTGTCCGAAGTTTTGTCATTTGTCCGTTACATTTGTGCCTTCTAAAATCAAAAATCCAAGAAATGTCAAGTTCTTTTTTGCGTCGTCATATCGGTCCGAATAAAACTGAAACGAAAGAAATGCTTAAATCAATTGGTGTATCGTCATTAGACCAATTAATAAAAGAAACCATTCCGTCTTCAATTCTTACCGATAAAAAATTAAATCTTCCAGAAGCGTTAAGCGAGTTTGAATATCTTAAGGAGATGAAAAAAATTGCTTCTAAGAACCAGGTTTTTCGCACTTATATTGGTATGGGATATTATAACACAATTACTCCTTCAGTTATACTTCGAAATATTTTTGAAAATCCGGGATGGTACACTCAATATACTCCTTATCAGGCAGAAATTGCTCAGGGAAGATTAGAGATGCTTCTTAATTTTCAAACAATGGTTTGCGATTTAACAGGATTACCTGTAAGCAATGCTTCTTTATTAGATGAAGGCACAGCCGCAAGTGAAGCTATGACATTATTATTTCATGCAAATGGAAAAGAAGAAATTAAAAATACTTTTCTGGTTGCTGATAATTGCCTTCCTCAAACAATCGATATTTTAAAAACGAGAGCACTTCCGTTAGATATTGAATTAGTGGTTTCCTCTCCTGATAAATTTAATTTCAACGAAAAAGTATTTGGCTGTATTATTCAATATCCTGATGCTTATGGTGCAGTAAAAGATTACTCTTCTTTAATTGAAGAAGCAAACAAATGCGGGGTAAAAGTGGTAATGGCTGTTGATTTGCTCGCGTTAACCTTATTAAAATCACCTGGTGAATTAGGTGCTGATATCGCAATTGGTTCAGCACAACGATTCGGAGTTCCACTTGGATTTGGTGGTCCTCATGCTGCCTTCTTTGCTGCAAAAGATGAGTATAAAAGATTAATGCCTGGAAGAATTATAGGTGTTTCGATTGACGCTCAAGGTCATCCTGCTTACAGAATGAGTTTGCAAACCCGTGAACAACATATTAGAAGAGAAAAAGCAACTTCAAATATTTGTACTGCACAGGCTTTACTTGCAAACATGGCTGCAGCTTACGCTATTTATCATGGTGCTGATGGCTTAAAGACTATTGCATCTAAAATCTCCGGTCTTACTCAAGCACTTGCAACTG
Source organism: Chitinophagaceae bacterium (assembly GCA_947469485.1). GTDB lineage: Bacteria > Bacteroidota > Bacteroidia > Chitinophagales > UBA10324 > UBA10324. The sequence goes on from CANIPU010000001.1 coordinate 201,742, forward strand.
GGATTGAAAAGACATCAAAAGAGTTTGAAGTCATAGAAAATAATTATTTTGATACACTTTATATAAAAGTTCCACAAACCGAAACCTTAAAAGTACTTTCTGAAGCAAGTGAAATTAATTTCAGAATAATTGATGACAGACACATTGGAATTTCACTCGATGAAACAACCACTGAAAAGGATGTAAATGATATATTGAACTTATTCAGCAAAGCTTGTGAAGGCATTCCGATGAAAGTTTCAGTTTCTAACGAATTAAAAAATATCCCAGGTTCATTAAACAGAAATTCTCCTTACCTAACCCATCCTGTTTTCAATCATCATCATTCAGAATCTCAGATGATGCGCTACTTAAAGCAACTTGAGAACAAAGACCTTTCTTTAAATACAAGTATGATTTCTTTAGGAAGTTGTACAATGAAACTTAATGCTGCAACTGAAATGATGCCTTTAAGCTGGCCTGAGTTTTCATCAATTCATCCATTTGCTCCAGCTAAACAAACTATAGGATATCTTGAAATAATCACTCAACTCGAAAATTATTTATGTGCCGTTACAGGTTTTGATGCTTGTTCATTACAACCAAACTCAGGTGCTCAAGGCGAATATGCCGGCCTGCTTGTTATAATGGCTTATCATAAAGACAGAAATGAAAGTCACAGAAATATTGCTCTAATACCATCATCTGCACATGGAACAAATCCTGCAAGCGCCGTGATGGCCGGAATGAAGGTAGTGGTGACTAAGTGTGATGAAAAAGGGAATATTGATGTTGCCGATTTAAGACAAAAGGCTGAAGAACATAAAAATGATCTGGCTTGCCTGATGGTAACTTATCCTTCAACACATGGTGTGTTTGAAGAAAGCATTAATGAAATTTGCGAAATCATTCAAACAAATGGTGGCTTGGTTTATATGGATGGTGCAAATATGAATGCGCAGGTTGGGCTTACATCGCCTGCAACCATTGGTGCTGATGTGAACCATATTAATCTTCATAAAACATTTGCTATTCCTCATGGTGGCGGTGGCCCCGGAATGGGCCCTATTTGTGTAAACAAAAAATTAGCTCCTTATCTACCCGGACACCCTGTTGTTAAAACAGGTGGAGAAAAAGCAATTCACTCTGTTAGTTCTGCTCCCTGGGGAAGTGCTTCAATATTGCTTATTTCTTATGGCTATATAAGGCTACTTGGTGCTGATGGTTGTGCTGATGCAACCCGATATGCAATTTTAAATGCTAATTATATAAAGAGTTTACTTGAAAAAGAGTTCAGTATTTTATTTCAGGGAACTAATGGAAGATGCGCACATGAAATGATTGTTGATATGCGCGAATTCAAGAAGTTTGGAGTTGAAGTTGAGGACATTGCTAAAAGATTAATTGACTACTGTTTTCATGCTCCAACTGTTTCATTTCCTGTTGCAGGAACCTTGATGATAGAACCAACTGAGAGTGAAGACAAAGAAGAACTTGATCGTTTTTGCAATGCTCTTATTTCTATAAGAAAAGAAATTATGGAGATTGCAGAAGGTGCGGCAGATAAGGATGACAACTTATTACATAACGCTCCTCATACGGCTGCTTCAGTAATTGCTGATGAATGGAATCATCCGTACTCGCGCTCAAGAGCTGCTTTTCCACTCCCATATGTAATGAAAAATAAATTCTGGGCTTCAGTTGCAAGAATTAATAATACGCATGGCGACCGCAATTTAATTTGCGTTTGTCCACCGATTGAAAACTACATGGAGGAAGCAGTTGCTAACTAATGTCGATTTGTTTTTACTTATAAAAGATTTGTAATTTTTTTATAAACTGAAATCCGAAAAAGCTTCGATGAAGTTTTTTCGGATTTTTTATTGATATAAAGTTCATACCGATAGAAAAATTGCGTAATCGTTTTTGTCATATTTCACTTTGCATTCATACTTTCGATTCTTTCTTTTTAATTTTTAGCTAAAAACTCTCTGCTATGAAAAAAACACTTCGCACATTTCCGTTTATTGTATTTCTATTTTCATTTCAGTTTTTATTTCATGAATTATCATTTGCGCAAATGCCTAATCCTGCATTGGTGGGTTACTGGCACAACTGGAACGATGCAGGCGCTCCATATATTCATTTGAATGCTATTGACCCAAGATATAATGTGATAGAGATTTCATTCGCTGTACCAATTACCGGAACTGATTACAATATGCAGTTTACTCCTGACCAGGTTTCGCAGGCAACTTTAATTTCTCAGATTCAAACCTTGCAAAGTCAAGGAAAGAAAATTCTGATCAGCATGGGTGGCGCAACTTCATCCATCTCACTGGATAATTTAAATGAGAAAAATATTTTCGTCAATTCAATGCTTAATATAATAAACACCTATGGTTTCGACGGAATTGACATTGACTTTGAAGGAGGTTCTATTACGACAACAGGTGGAACAATTTCAAATCCAACAGATGCAAAAATTCTGAATCTTATTGATGCAATTAAACAAATCATGCAGAGCTATCACACTTCACATAATAAAAAATTATTGCTCACAATGGCTCCTGAAACTGCATTTGTGCAAGGTGGTCAATCATCTTATGGGAGCATATGGGGTGCATATCTTCCTGTGATTCATGCCTTACGCGATTCATTAGATATTTTACAAGTGCAGTTATACAACAGTGGTTCGATGTATGGTATTGATGGAAACATTTATACGCAAGGCACTGCTGATTTTATTATTGCGATGACCGATGCAGTTATACATGGATTCAATACTTCCGGTGGAATGTTTGTTGGATTACCTGCGAGTAAAGTTGCAATTGGGTTACCATCTTGTTCATCAGCTGCTGGAGGTGGATATACTGATACCGCAATAGTTAAAGATGCAATTGATTATTTACGCGGAACGGGAATTAAACCAGGCTCTTATACGCTCTCTATAGCGGGTGGTTATCCTACACTTCGCGGTATGATGACATGGTCAATAAATTGGGATGCAGTGAGTACATGTAATGGTACTTACTCTTTTGCAACAAATTATCAGAGAATTTTTTCTACAAACACTTGCAGTACCTGCCCGACACCAACTAATTTGTTTGCAAATAATATAACAGCTTCTTCAGCATCTTTAACTTGGTCAACCAACACATGTGCTGTTGCCTACCAGATAATCTACAGAAAAACAGGAACAACAACCTGGACTTCTAAAAACATTAATACAAATACAGGATTAAAAACAATTACTGCATTACTATCTTCAACCTCATATCAATGGAAAGCAAGAAGCAAGTGCAGCTTAAACCCTGTTGTTTGGAGTCCGTGGAGTACACTAAAGACATTTACCACCCCTGCAATGAAAACTGAATCGGAGCCGATTATTTCCGAAATAAAAATTTACCCGAACCCTGTTTCTCAGCAATTGTTTTTGGAGATGCCAGTTTATGAAGAAATAAAATTTCTGGAAATATTAAATTCATTGGGGGAAAAAGAGAGAAATGTTTCATATACACCCATGTCTCATGGTGCATTATTGAATGTAGAACAACTTGCACCCGGATTTTACTTCATTTCAGTTGCAACTTTGTCTGGAAATATTTTCAGGCAAAAATTTATAAAAGATTAGTTGAATTTGTTCAGGCACATATTCTCTTCAATTAATAATACAATTTCATTTCTTTGTTGCCAGAAATGAAAGACAAAATAAAATTAATTGAATGCCCCCGCGATGCCATGCAGGGATTGAAAGCATTCATTCCAACAGAAGAAAAAATTTCATATCTCAATTCACTATTGTCAATTGGATTCGACACTCTTGATTTTGGAAGTTTTGTTTCACCGTCTGCTATTCCGCAATTAGCTGATACTGCGTTGTTAATTCCTAAATTAAATTTAGATAATTCAAAAACAAAACTACTTGCCATAATAGCAAATGTTCGTGGCGCTAGAGAAGCGAATATGTTCGAGCATATTTCATTTATGGGTTTTCCGTTTTCCATTTCCGAAACTTTTCAGAAAAGGAACACGAATTCGACCATTGAAGAATCATTCAGTACCGTTGAGCAATCATGGAATATTTGTGACCGCAGCGGAAAGCAATTAGTCGTTTACCTGAGCATGGGTTTTGGAAATCCGTATGGCGATAAATGGAATTCAGAAATCGTTATGCAATGGACCAAGCGATTGGTGCAGTTGGGAGTAAAAATTATTTCGCTGGCTGATACAGTCGGGATTGCAAAACCTGATGACATTTCTAATTTATACAAACAATTAATTCCTGAATTTCCTTCTGTTGAATTCGGTGGGCACTTTCATACAAAACCAAATGAATGGAGAGAGAAAATTGAAGCTGCCTATAATAACGGATGCAGAAGATTTGATGGTGCATTAAAAGGTTATGGTGGATGCCCGATGGCTGACGATGAATTAATAGGAAATATGCCAACCGAAAATCTCATTTCTTTTGCAGAAGAAAATAAAATCAATTCAGAGTTAAATAAAACAGAATTATTGTCAGCGTTGAACTCTGCTGATCAATTATTTTCAAAATACAATCAGCATATTTAATTTATTAATAGATAAATGAAACTACCTAATTTTTTTATTGTTGGTTCGGCTAAATCAGGAACAACTTCTATATATAATTACTTAAAACAACACCCTGATATTTTCATGTCCCCTATAAAGGAGACACATCATTTCTCAACAGATATTGACAGCTCAAAATTTCGTCCGGATTATGCCGCCAACCTAAATATAAATATTGATTCCTGGCTTGATGGTGACCAAAAGAAAGAAATCTTTCATGCCTTTGTGAAAGACTGGGATAAATATTTAAAGCTTTTCAAAAATTCAGAAAATCAGAAAGCAATTGGTGAAGTCACTAATTCCTACTTATATTCAAAAGAGGCTGCAAAAAATATTCGAAGCAAATTTCCTGAAGGTAAAATCATAATGATTCTACGAAACCCGGTGGAGCGGGCATTTAGTCATTTTCTTATGGATTTAAAAAGCGGATTAGAAACAGGCAGTTTTTTAGAGGCCTTTAAAAAAGATATGGCTAAATCAAATAAAGGCTGGGGAATATCAAATGTTTATTACGAAATTGGAATGTATTATGAACAGGTAAAAAGATATTTAACTATATTTCCTCAAGAGCAGATAAAAATTATATTGTATGATGATTATAGAAACGACGCAATAAAAACACTGAAGGAGATTTGCAATTTTTTAAATATTGATTCCAATTTTGAATTTGAATTTTCAAAAGAACACAACAAAGCAATGATTCCAAAATCAGGTGCAGTTGCTTTAATGATGCGTCAAAAAGGACTCAAGGTTTTCGCAAAAAAAATATTTCCAAAATCCTGGAAAAATATTATTTCAAAAATATTTTTTACGAATAAAAATCTTCCGAAACTTTCTGTCGATGACAGAAAATATTTAATTGAATTATATAAGGAAGATATTCAAAAGTTAGCTCAGTTAATTAATCGCGATTTAACAATCTGGGTGAAAATCTGATTAATTGAAAATTCAAAAAAAAAGGCAACAGAATTATCTGTCGCCTTTTTTAATAATAATTCAAAGATTAATTAGTCACAGGCATTTTCCCGAACCAGAGAGTTCTTCCGTTTTTAGTTTCACCAAAAAATACTATAGAATTTTTTTCATCAATTGGCAAAAACATAAAACGATTATTTAAATAGTATGTATCCTGGCCGAATTGTGCAAAATCTCCAATTGTAGAGCCTCCGATATTTATTTTTGCTACAGAGGGATATACAAGCATTTTATATTTAGATGCCCCCAATTCAGTTTCGGTTCTTAATCCTTTTATTTCAGCTATCATCCAATATGCACTTTTATTATCATTAGTTTCAATCAGGCTCATGGAACAAGGGGCCATTTCTGCATACTTATTATTTTCATCGCGATGTACCCCGTATTGTGCTTTCAGCCTTCCGGTGTTATCAAACTGGAACATAAGTGGATCTTCATACTTTCTTACTTTATCCTGATTCAAAGAAAAGTTTTGACCCATTATAAATATATCACCTGATGTAGTGTACGATACATTGGCAAAAGCAAATTTCTTTCCCTTATATGCAGGTGACTTTTTTTGAGTTGGCGGTGTTTGTAATTTATTTTCAAATTCATCAATTGAAACGGAATTGATCCATGCAGTTTGCCCATTGGTAATTTTCATAATTTGAAAATGATCCCACTTTAATGTTTCAGGATCAAGACCGGCTGTCATCACCTGATTGAAATATTTTTCATCGCCTTTAGACGGGCCAAAAATCACTATACTTCCTTGTATGTTAACCATAGCATTAACACCCCAAACCGACATCCCGGAAGTGAAACTTACCTTAGTATCAATAACTCCTGTTGGATTACAACTGACAAATGTGTAATGCTTTGCATCTGTATCAGCAGCTTTGCTAAATCCTGCTCCACCCGCAGGAGCAAATAAAATTCCGAGATTGCTTGCCGATGCATCTTCATTTTCATCATCAGCACCTTCGCCGGCAATCAATTGTGATTTTACAATCACCTGTGGATTTTCAAAATCAAACGGACTATCCTGAACAATATCCAAATCTTTTGTAATTCTTAAGAAGTGAAATTTTTTCATGTACAAATAGGGATCAGAACCCTTTTGAATTTTTGCTTTCTCACCTACTAAAACCACAACATCACCTGTAACATCATTCTCTGCTTTAGAATAAACATAGTATTTATTTCCCTCGTCAGATTTTGGTTTCAGTTTTTCTAAAAGTTTTACATACTTATCATATCCTCCCCAAAACCAATTCCATTTATACGAAATCAGTTTGCGTTTCAACACCAATGTTCCCATTAAATTTCCTTCAACAGAAACTGCTTCAACTGAATAATTTTCTCCTTTGTATTTAAACCAGGTATACTTCACACTTGCTTTTTCGAATTCAATTTCGTCAGCAGTAACTTTTATTAAATTGAATTTTGTATCGAACTGATAAGTTTCGAATTTTGCTTTTGTTTCGTTGGCCTTAGTCACATAAGTGAGTTCAATCACATTATTTGCTTCATCAATATTGATGTTTCCTAAATAGCCCCGATTAGCCTTGCCCGTTATCTCATAAGTTTTTTCAAGTGAAAGTGTTTGTGCCTTCCCATTGATGAAAAATAATGCTAATGCAATCAAAGTTGCCGCAATTCGTTTTAGTAGTTTCATAAATTCATTTTATTTGAAACGAACTTAATGAGTTAAGTACAATAGTTAAATGATATATGTCAACAAAAATTATTGAACTGGTCTAAACATAAAATATTTATATGCATACAATTGGTATTCTACGATCACCAAAAATCACACTTCCCAACCTAACCATGTTGCTTCCTTCTTCCACAGCAATTTTATAATCGCTGCTCATGCCCATTGATAAGGTTTTCATTTCAATATTATCTGAAGCATATTTTTTGGCGATAGTGTCAAACATTTTTTTCAATCCTTTAAACTCTTTTCTTACTTTTTTTTCATCATCACTATTAGTTGCCATTCCCATTAAGCCTTCGATTCGGATGTTTTTCAATTTTGCAGTTTCCTTATTTTCAAAAAGAGAAAAACATTCTTCTTCACTTAATCCGAACTTAGTTTTTTCATCTGCAATAAAAACCTGCAACAACACATTTTGAATCCGGGAATTTTTCAGTGCCTGCTTATTTATCTCCTGCAACAGCTTTAAACTGTCCACAGAGTGAATAAGCGATGCAAATGGAGCTATAAATTTTACTTTATTGCTTTGCAAATGACCAACTAAGTGCCACTGTACATCGGGCGGCAACTGACATTCCTTCATCATTATTTCTTGTACTTTGTTTTCGCCAAACATCCGTTGTCCCTCCTTATACAATAAAGTGATACTTTCTACAGGATGGGTTTTACTGATAGCAACTAAACTCACTTTGCGTTCATTGCACCATTTTTTTATTTCTAAGTAATTACTATCCATAGATGTTCTTTTACTTTCAAAAACTACTTTTGTGATGTTATTCAAATGAAATCTAAAATCACTGCACTATTAATTTTAATGCTATCTGCCTGTAATACTACAGTTTCACCATCTTTTTCAAATGAAAAAATTTCTAAAGAAAAAATGGTTGAAGTATTAATTGATATTCATTTAGCTGAAGCTTCGTTTAATGTTATAGATAGAAATAAAAAAGCTGCTGACTCAACAATTTTAAATGAGTATTCCTCTATATTTAAAAAACACTCTGTGCTTCCGGAAGATTTTTTCAGCACTTACAATTATTATTTGGCTAACCCGGCTTTACTGGATTCCGCTTACGGCGAATTGGTTTCAAGAATAACGACTTTGCAAAGCCAGGCTTTAAAATCTCCAGAATTAAAAGTTCTTTCAGACACATCGGCATATAAAGACAGTCTTCGCAACCAAATGCTTCGAAAATTTAAATCTCAAAAAAAAGTACTTTAGAGTTTTATAAATACTTCAAACAATCACTTTTTCTATTTTCGCCATCCACAAAAATTCAAATGACTACAGTTTATAAAGATGCAGCAAGTGCACTTTTCGATTTAAAAGATAATCAGACCATATTATTAGGCGGTTTTGGATTGAATGGAATTCCGGAAAATTGCATTGCTGAAATGGTTCGCAAAGGAATAAAAGGATTGACCTGCGTGAGCAACAATGCAGGAGTTGATGATTTCGGTTTGGGATTACTGTTACATACGCGCCAGATAAAAAAAATGATTTCTAGTTATGTTGGTGAGAATGCAGAATTCGAACGACAAATGCTTAGTGGCGAACTTGAGGTTGATTTAGTTCCGCAAGGCACACTCGCTGCACGAATTCAAATGGCCGGAATGGGCATTCCTGCTTTTTTTACCCCGGCAGGTTACGGAACTGAGATAGCAATTGGAAAAGAAATTCGTGAGTTCAACGGAAAAAAATATTTGATGGAGATGGCACTCAGCGGAGATTTTGCTATTGTGAAAGCATCGAAAGGAGATAAGTACGGAAATTTAGTTTTCAATAAAACCACAAAAAATTTTTCTACCTCAATGGCGAAGGCAGGAAAAATTACAATTGCTGAAGTAGAACAATTAGTTGAGCCCGGTGAAATTGGTCCTGAAGAAATTGATGTTGCGGGAGTTTATGTAAACAGGATTTTCGAAGGAAAAAATTATGAAAAGAGAATTGAAAGAAGAACTGTAGCAATTAAAAAGTAAAAATTATGGCGCTCGATAAATATCAAATAGCTAAACGAATAGCACATGAATTGCGTGATGGATACAATGTGAATTTGGGAATTGGAATTCCTACACTAGTTGCAAATTATATTCCTGCAGGAATCAAAATTATGTTGCAATCGGAAAACGGAATTCTAGGAATGGGACCATATCCAACTGAAGATAAAATTGATGCCGACCTGATTAATGCCGGAAAAGAAACTGTTACACTTATGCCAGGCGGAAGTTTTTTTGATTCGGCAGAAAGTTTCGGAATGATTCGATCTGGAAAAATTGACATGACCGTTCTTGGTGCAATGGAAGTTTCGGAACAAGGTGATATTGCCAACTGGAAAATCCCGGGCAAGATGGTGAAAGGAATGGGTGGTGCAATGGATTTAGTTGCTTCTGCAAAAAATATAATTGTCGCCATGATGCACACGAATCCGAAAGGCGAATCGAAACTATTACCGAAATGTGATTTGCCATTAACTGGAGTTCATTGTGTGAAAAGAATTGTAACTGATTTAGCAGTAGTGGATGTTACACCTGATGGATTCAAATTAGTTGAACGCGCTCCCGGAGTTTCAATTGAAGAAATAAAATCAAAAACAGCAGGGCGATTAATTGTGGAAGGAGAAATTCCGGAAATGAATTTGAATTGATTGTTGAGTTCGTAAGGATTAAACAGAATAACAATTCACCAATTGAATTGAAGCTATAAATTTGAAAACTGAAATTAGAATACATTTAATTAAATGGAAACGCTAACCAAACCAACCAACGCAACTGATAAAGATTTTCTTCCACTCAACGGAACAGATTACATAGAATTTTATGTGGGCAATGCAAAACAGGCTTCATACTTCTATCGTGCTGCTTTTGGTTTCAGTGCTCTTGCATATGCAGGTCCTGAAACAGGGGTGCGCGATCGTGCGAGTTATGTGCTTCGCCAGAATAAAATCACTTTGGTTTTAACCACACCGTTACACCCCGGAAATGAAATTTCGCAGCACATTGAAAAACATGGCGATGGTGTAAAGGTGCTTGCGTTAATGGTAGATGATGCATACAAATCATTTGAAGAAACTACAAAGCGCGGAGCATCTGCATACATGCAACCAAAAACTTTGAAAGATGATAATGGTGAAGTGCGCATGTCGGGCATTCAATTATACGGAGATACGGTTCATCTTTTTATTGAGCGAAAAAATTACAATGGAATTTTTCTTCCGGGCTATAAAGCATGGACATCAACTTTCGAAACAAAATCAGTTGGATTAAAACATGTTGATCATTGCGTCGGAAATGTTGGCTGGGGCGAAATGAATACATGGGTAGAGTTTTATGAAAAGGTGATGGGCTTCCGGAATATTTTATCGTTTGATGATAAAGATATTTCTACAGAGTATTCAGCATTGATGAGTAAAGTGATGAGCAATGGAAATGGATATGTGAAATTTCCAATAAACGAACCGGCAGAGGGAAAAAAGAAATCACAGATTGAAGAGTATCTTGAATTCTATCATTCACAAGGTGTGCAGCACATCGCGATGGCAACAGATAATATTATAGAGACTGTTACAGAATTACGGAAGCGCGGTGTTGAATTTTTAAGTGTACCTGATTCGTATTATGAAGAACTGACTGCAAGAGTTGGAAGCATAGATGAAGAAATTCAGATTTTGAAAAAACTGAATATCTTAGTTGACCGCGATGATGAAGGTTATCTGTTACAGTTGTTTTCAAAACCGGTAGAAGACCGACCAACTTTATTTTTTGAAATTATACAACGCAAGGGTGCGCAATCTTTCGGCAAAGGAAATTTCAAAGCATTGTTCGAATCCATCGAACGCGAACAGGAACTCAGAGGAAATTTATAAATATCATCAATCATTAATAGCGACATGAAAAAAACAAATCAAACATTAAAAACAATTATCATCTGCTTATTTCTATTTCTTTCTACTAATTCAAAGGCACAGGTGAACAGTGATGTTATGGCTGAAAGGTTGTGCAAGAGTTGGGGGCTTTCAAAAATCGAAGATGGAACTAAAACACAAATTGCCGATGAAGCTCAAAAGGAATATCGCTTAATATTCAATAAAGATTTTACAGTTCAACAAGGATTGGCTCCTGATGGTTTTATTCCAGGTACATGGGCAATTGACGAAACAGGCCTGTTCATTACAATAACAGATAAAAGCACTAAGACTTCTTACAAAATGAAAATCATTAAACTAACTACTGATGAATTAGTTCTTCAGCAGAATGATGAAACCCGTACTATGATCATTTATTATAAATCTGTTTTATAACATAAAGTGCGAAAACACATTCAATTTCCAAGAATATTTGGCTACTCAATATTTTTGTTTCTTCAAATATTATTTTCCTCGTGCTCTCCAGATTTATCAATTATACAAAATGGTGATATAATTTTTCAAACATCATTATCATCACAAAGCAAAGCAATTCAACTTGCTTCACATTCTCAATATAGTCATTGCGGAATAGTTCTTAGTGATAGCACAGGTAACTTTTTTGTATATGAGGCTATTCAACCTGTTTCAAAAACTCCACTGAAAGATTGGATCAAAAAAGGAGAAGACAAGCATTTTGTTGTTTGCCGTTTAAAAAATTCGAAGAACATTTTATCTAAAGGAATTTTAAATAAGATGAAAAAAATTGCATCACAACAAATCGGAAAAGAGTACGATGATGAATTTAATTGGAGTGATGAAAGATTGTATTGCTCCGAACTTGTTTATAAAATCTACTACTACACAACAGGTTTGGAATTATCAAAACCTGTAACATTAAAATCTTTTGATTTAACCTCACCTGAAGTAAAAGCAAAAATGGAAGAACGGTATCACGGCAAAATTCCATTGACAGAATTATGTATTTCTCCTCAGCAAATAGTTGAATCTTCAATGCTTGAAAAAATTCTGGAAGATTAATTTTTCCTTTTCATCACAATATTTATTTACTGCTTGATTAATTTTCTATAGGAGAAAAACAGTTTTTATAAAATATTTTTCAGCAATTATTATTTCTGTTTTTCTTTTTTTCATTCTTTTATTTTTCTGAAAAAATATTTTTCCATCAATAAAAAATATTTTTTGTGCTGATTAGTGAACACATTTTTATTTTCATCTTTCATTATTGTCACGGTTTTAAAACTGATTAAACTTTAAAATTATTTTCTGTTTTTTTATTTTGATAACTACTTAATACTATTTATGATAACACTGAAACTATTGACTGCTGCAGTTTTCAGCGAATTAACTTTTTATTCATTAAAATAATTTATTGATGAACTATACTAAAAAGTAAAATTTTACTTTACTAAAAATTGTCGACATGAAAATTTTTTATGAGACAACATTGCTCAACAATTTCATTTCACCTTCTGCTATTCACAAACTGTTGTGAATAAAGAAGAGATAAAATGTAAGCGACTTCATAATGTTTTGTTAGACTTGTGATACCAAAATTTTTTAACTATGGCTACAAAAGCAAAAAAAGCTGCTAAGAAACCTGCTAAGAAGGCGAAAAAAGCGGCTAAGAAAAAGAAATAGATTTTCTTTTTTCTTGAAGAACTCAAAGGGCACCAGCGGTGCCCTTTAGTTTTTTATATATGTCCCGGAAAAATTATATGAGTTGTATATATTCAATTCTCCAATGAGAAATTCATTTTTATTTAATAAATTTTTTTTTAAATTAATTCCTGCAGGAATTTACTGAGCCTGAGTTTTTCTCAAATATTATTTGGAGTAAATGATTTAATCAATAGTTATTTTAATCAACTTCAATAAGATAAAATCAAATCGATAATAATTAACTTACAATAAATCAGATAAATAAATTTTGCTTATTTCTTTTCTTGAATAAAATAAAATCGAGAAATCAATTAAACAATAAAATATTTTTAGTCTAATGATTGTCCATTTCGTTCAGCTAACTCCAGCATCTGCTGAAATTCTTCCGGAGTTAAATCACTATAGAAGAAATTGATTGGATTTATTTTTCTGCCGTTTTTAATTACTTCATAATGACAATGTGGTCCTGTAGATTTTCCGGTGTTTCCTACATACCCAATTATATCGCCCCGATTTATCTTTTGACCAATCTTAACTTTCACTCTGCTCATATGACCATACAAAGTCTGATATCCAAAACCATGTGTTATGATTACATGATTTCCATAATCACGACTTCCATAATCTACTAAACTGATTGTTCCATTGCCGGTTGCATAAATTGGGGTTCCGATGGGTGCTGTAAAATCTATTCCTTCATGCATGCGTGGAACTTTATAAATAGGATCAATGCGCACACCGAAGCCTGAACCAATTCTTTTTAAATCTTTATTTGCAACAGGTTGAATGGCAGGAATCGAAGCAAGCATTTCAGTTTTACTTTTTATTAATTTTGCTAAAGCATCATACGATTTTGATTGTATATACATTTTATATCGAACTTTAGTCAGCTTTATCCAACTGCTTTTCATTAACTCTTCGTCATCATAAGCATTCAATTCTTCAAATCGATTAGAACCTCCATATCCTGCATTTCGAATACTCGATGGAATTGGCTCTGCTTCAAAAATCACTCTATATATATTATCATCTCTATCCTGCAAATCAACAAGTGCATCTTCCATTTCATTTAACTTGTCATTCAAAACATCGTATTGATACTGTAATTGAGATAATTCTCTCTTTAATTTTTTCTCTTTAGGAGAATCCAGATAAGTATAAGCCAGGTAAACAATAATGAAGGCAAAAACGCTTGCCGCTGATAAAAACCCGAGAACTACTCTGAATTTTTTCCAGGCACTCTCAACATACTTTTCGTATCGAAGACTTTTAGGATTATAGTAATATTTAATCTTTTTCATTAGTTCTATCCATTATTTCATTTCTTATTAATCCTGCTATTGCTTTCCTCAATGCAGGTCGGATTTATTACTTTTGCCATTCACTTTTTTCAAACGCAAATTACTAAAAACAAAGGTTTAAGCAATAGTAGTTCTATCAGTTCAATATGATGACATCAAAAGAAATAAGAAAAACTTTTCTCGATTTTTTTAAATCAAAAAATCATTTAATCGTTCCTTCTGCCCCTATTGTGGTTAAAAACGATCCAACATTAATGTTTACTAATGCTGGAATGAATCAATTTAAAGATTTTTTCCTTGGCAATCAAACTCCCACTGCGCCACGAATTGCTGATACACAAAAATGTTTGAGAGTGTCGGGCAAGCACAACGATCTGGAAGAAGTTGGGATTGATACTTATCACCACACGATGTTTGAAATGTTGGGCAACTGGAGTTTTGGTGATTACTTTAAGAAGGAAGCGATTGAGTGGGCCTGGGAATTACTGACTGAGGTTTATAAAATTCCGAAGGAGCAATTGTATGTAACGATTTTCGAAGGCGATGCGAAAGAAAAATTAGAGCGCGATAATGAGTCATATACAATATGGTCAAAGTTGATTGATGAATCGCGCATCATTAATGGAAACAAAAAAGATAATTTCTGGGAGATGGGAGAAACAGGCCCATGTGGTCCGTGTTCTGAAATTCATGTCGACATTCGCCCTGAAGAAGAACGGAAAAAAGGTGATGGAAAAAATTTCGTGAACGCAAGTCACCCCGAAGTAATTGAAATCTGGAACAATGTATTTATTCAGTTCAACCGAAAAGCAGATGGCTCGCTCGAACAACTGCCTGCAAAACATGTTGACACCGGAATGGGCTTCGAAAGATTGGTTCGGGTGTTACAGCAGAAGCGAAGCAATTATGATTCAGATGTTTTTACTCCGCTTATAAATTTTATTGAACAGAGGAGTAAAATAAAATATGGTGCTTCAGAAAAATCTGACATCGCGATGCGCGTGATGGGCGACCACATTCGTGCAATAAGTTTTGCAATTGCTGATGGACAACTTCCCTCGAACAACGGAGCAGGTTATGTGATTCGCCGGATTCTTCGCCGTGCTGTTCGCTATTCATATAGTTACCTGAATATTGAATCGCCCATAATGAATGAATTGGTTCCCGTGCTGGCTGAGCAATTTGACGGTGTGTTTCCTGAATTGAAAGCGCAACAGGATTTTATTCAGAGAGTAATTCTTGAAGAAGAAACTTCATTCCTGAAAACATTAGATGCAGGGCTGAATCGGATTTCGATACTCGAAGAGAAAGCTGTAAAAGATTTTACACTTGACGGAAAAACTGCATTTGAATTATATGATACTTTTGGTTTTCCACTTGACTTAACTAAACTCATTGCATCAGAAAAAAACTGGAAGCTTGATGAAGATGGCTTTAATGCAGAAATGTCGCAACAAAAAAATCGTTCGCGAAAAGATGCAGCAAGCGAAACAGGTGACTGGATAATTCTGAATGATGCCGCCCGAACAGTATTTATCGGTTATGATTTTCTGGAAGCAGAAACAGTTGTGCTGAAATACAGAGAGCAAAAAGTGAAAGACAGAAAAGTTTTTCAGTTGGTATTGGGTAAAACGCCTTTCTACGCAGAGAGCGGCGGACAGGTTGGTGATAAAGGGGCGCTAGATTTCAGTGGAGAAAAAATTTCGGTGCTCGATACAAAAAAAGAAAACGACCTTATCATTCATTATGTAAATAAACTCCCGGCTAAAATCAATGGAAGTGTTTCAGCAAATGTTGATTCAACTTTAAGAGGTGCAACTATTTTAAATCATAGTGCTACTCACCTGCTGCATGCAGCCTTAAGAAAAGTTTTAGGTACTCATGTTCAGCAAAAAGGTTCGTTAGTTGGTCCTGAATATTTGCGTTTTGATTTTTCTCATTTTGCAAAAATGACTGATGAAGAATTAGAACAGGTGCAAATAATAGTTAATGAAAAAATTCGCGAAGACATTCATTTGAATGAACAACGGAATGTTCCGATCAAAAATGCAACTGAAGCCGGTGCGATGGCGTTGTTTGGGGAGAAGTACGGTGAATTTGTTCGTGTGATAACTTTTGATAAAAATTATTCTGTGGAATTATGCGGAGGAAATCATGCAAGCAGTACCGGTAAAATCGGGTTATTTATTGTTTTATCTGAATCTGCTGTTGCAGCAGGAGTAAGAAGAATCGAAGCAATTACAGGAGTTGCTTCTGAAAAATTTATTCGCTCACAAAGGCAGACTATTGATTCCATAAAAACACAACTCAACAACCCGAAAGATGTAGTGAATTCCATTTCGCAGCTGAAGGATGAAAACGAAAAACTGAAAAAAGAAATTGAGAGATACATCAACCAGCAGGTTTTAATAGTGAAAGATTCGTTGATGAAAAAAGCAGAATTGCATAACGGAATGAATGTGGTAAGCGGAATGGTAAATGTGCCTTCGATGGATGCACTGAAGAAATTGTGTTACGATGTCAAGAATGAAATCGAAAATCTGTTTATGGTGGTAGGAACAGAGGCTGAGGGTAAAGCAATGATTGCTGTAATGATTGATGAGGAATTAGTGAAGTCAAAAAATTTGAATGCCGGAAAAATTATTAAAGAAATTTCGGGTGAAATAAACGGCGGCGGCGGCGGTCAGCCACACTTTGCCACTGCAGGCGGAACAAAACCTGAAGGATTAATTAAAGCTATTCAAAAGGCAAAAGAAAAAGCTCTATCCCCATCAACTATTTGAATAAATAATTCATGAGTCACTACGATAAATACGAAGCAGTCATTGGGCTAGAAGTACATGTGCAGTTACTTACTAAGAGCAAAGCGTTTTCCTCCGATGCTACTGAATATGGTGCATCACCAAATACTCAAGTAAGTGTAATTACACTTGGACACCCAGGTACACTTCCACGATACAATAAAAAAGCATTAGAGTTTGCAGTAAAGATTGGACTGGCAACAAATTGCTCAATCAGAAAAGAAAATCATTGGGCCCGCAAAAACTACTTCTATCCCGATTTACCGAAAGGGTATCAGATTACACAGCATACCACTCCACTTTGTACTGATGGTTTTTTGCTTTTGAAAATGGATGGTTATGAAAAGAAAGTTGGCATCACACGCATTCACATGGAAGAAGATGCCGGGAAAAGCATGCACGACCAGGATCCTTATTTTACTTTGATTGATTTGAACCGCGCAGGTATTCCATTAATAGAAATTGTAAGTGAGCCGGATTTACGCAGTGCTGATGAAGCCTATACTTATGTAAGTGAAATAAGAAAAATTGTTCGCTACCTGGATATATGCGACGGAAATATGGAAGAAGGAAGTATGCGTTGCGATGCGAATGTTTCAGTTCGTTTAAAAGGCTCAGAAGAATTCGGACAAAAGGTGGAAGTAAAAAACATGAACTCAATCCGTAATGTTAAACGAGCCATTGAACATGAAATTATCCGCCAGATTGATATAATAGAAAAAGGTGAACGCGTTGATCAGGACACCAGAAGTTTTGATGCACTGAAAGGAACAACCACCTCTATGCGATCTAAAGAAGCTGCAAATGATTACCGTTATTTTCCGGAACCTGATTTACCACCCATTATTGTTTCAGAAGAATATGTAAAGAAGGTAAAATCAGAGATGCCGTCATTGCCTGAACAATTGAAACAACAATTTATTTCATTGGGCTTATCAGAATACGATTCGTCGGTTTTAACTGAGGAAAAAGAAACAGCAAATTATTTTATGGCGGTTTGCAATGAAACAAAAAATGCTAAAGCCGCAGTGAATTGGGTAATGGGTCCGGTAAAATCCTTTTGTAATGAGCAGGCAATTTCTATTTCAGATTTTATTATTCCAGCAAAAACAATTTCAGAATTAATTAAAATGATTGACGAGGGAGGAATAAATTTTTCTATTGCTTCTCAAAAATTATTTCCTGAATTATTAAAAAATCCTTCAGCAAACCCTAAAAAACTTGCAGGAGAAATGAACCTGATTCAACAGAGCGATGAAGGTTTGATTTTAAAATACATTGATGAAGCACTTGCTAAATTTCCGGAAAAGGTTGCCGAATACAAAGGTGGGAAAACCGGAATTGCCAGCTTGTTTATGGGTGAAGTGATGAAACTTTCAAAAGGAAAAGCTGATCCCAAATTGACTAATAAATTACTTTTACAAAAATTAGATTCCTGATAAAATGAAAAAAATAATTTTCTCTCTTTTTCTAACCAGTCTTTCTTTAATCGGTTTTTCTCAAAACCAATTTACATTAACCGGACATATTACCGGATTACCTGAAGGGGCACCGGTTATATTTGAAAAACTTAATTACTCTTTTGTTAAACCAATTGACACTTTTTTGGTTTCAAAAGATGGTGGCTATATTTTTAAAGAAACTGCCACTGAAGAAAGTTTATACCGCATTAGAATAACTGATCAGATAAATTTCCTGGTAATTGCCGATTCAAATACAAAAATTATTAAAGTGGAGGCTGATGTGAATCGCCTGGTCAATTTTGACTATTCGGTTGAAGGTTCAAAATTAACCGAGCAAATCAGAGACTTTGTAATCAATGCCAATAAACAATATCTATTTGTTCAGAACATTGCAACTGAATTGCAAAATCCTGCATTGCCTGATTCTGTAAAACAATTAAAACAAATGCAATTCAATTATTACAATAGTGTTGCACAACAATTTGTAACTCAGTATCTCGATACAGTTAGCGACCCGGTAATCGGAGCGTTTGGTGGTTTAAGTTTTTTTGATGTTAAAAGCAATGTTGCCTTTGCCACAAAACTTGAAAAGAGATTATACGACAATCATAAGGACAATTCACTTGTTCGTGATTTTGTTACGCATGCTGAAGAAGTAAAAAAACAAATGGAACCGCCGGTGGCATTCCCTGTTGGCACCACTGTTCCTGATATTGTTCTTCCGGATTCAAGCGGACATGAATTAAAATTATCAGATTTAAAAGGCAAGTATGTTCTGATTGATTTTTGGGCATCATGGTGCGGACCTTGCAGAGCAGAAAATCCTAATGTTGTTGCAGCTTTCAATAAATATAAAGACAAAGGGTTTACTGTTTTTAACATTTCACTTGATAATGATCGTACTAAATGGATTAACGCAATTAAAAAAGATAAACTCGCCTGGCCATATCATGTAAGTGAATTAAAAGGATGGCAATCACAAATTTGTCAGCCATGGAAAATTCAATCTATACCATCAAATTTTTTAATTGATATGGATGGGAAAGTTATTGGAACAAATCTTCGTGGCGAATCACTGGATAATATGCTTGAACAGTTATTCAAGAAATAATTTCTGAATCAATAATTTATATGAAAAATATTTTTCTTTCTATTTGTATAACTATTTGCTTTCTAACTTCCTGTAAAGAAAAAGAGGGATATGTTATAACCGGTAAAATGTTAAATCTTCCTGTAGGTTCAAAAATTTATTTTGATGAACTTGAATATAATAAAGCAACTACTCTTGATACAACAACAACCGGTGCCGAAGGGCAATTCAGATTTGAAGGGTTTCTATCTCATCTTGGCTTGTATCGTATTCATTGCGACAATAAGAATGTAATTTTTCTGGTGCTTGATAAAAACTCAGGAAATATCAGTGTAAAAGCTGATACAACAAATTTTTTTATTAAACCATATCATGTAAAAGGCTCTGCTTCTTCAGAACAATTTCTGAATTTCTTTATTGAAGTAAGTTCAATTTACAAATCAATTAATGAAGCTACTTCTAAACTTCCCGATCCATCAGTTGAACAATCGGATTCTGCAAATCAGGTTATAAATGAAAAAATTCAATTGTTAACTGATGAAGGAAGAAAATGGATTAACAATTATGTTGACACGGTAAGCAATCCAATCATAGCGGTTTTTGCGTTGAGTAATTTTCTGAATCCGGATATGGATAAAGCAACTTTTGAAAAATTTGTTGAGAAAGCAAAATCAAAATATACCGATGTGCCAATGGTAATTGATTTTGCAAAAGATGTTGACCTCGCTTTTAAAAAGATGAACCGAAAGGAAGGCGAAGCGCTGTATACTAATGGAACTCAATTGCCTGAAATAAATATGGCTGATGTAAATGGGAATTCAATTTTACTTTCTTCATTGAAGGGAAAATATGTGCTAGTTGATTTCTGGGCTTCGTGGTGCGGACCATGTCGTGCTGAAAATCCGAATGTGGTCGCAGCATATAACAATTATAAAGACAAAGGATTTACCGTTTATTCCGTTTCGTTAGATGATGATATAGATAAATGGAAGCAAGCGATTGCAAAAGACAAACTTGTGTGGCAGTATCATGTGAGTGAACTGAAAGGTTGGGAATCAAACATTGTTCATGAGTTTGGTATCAACTCCATCCCCACAAATTATTTAATTGATAAGGAAGGGAAAATTATTGCTTCTAATTTAAGAGGCAAGGAACTGGAATATATTCTTGCTCAGAGTTTGAAATAGTTTTTTTTCTTAATACTCAAACCTACCGAACTCTGATTCAATGGTGAGTTTAGGTTGAGCGCTTACTTCGCATCTGCCAATGATTTGTGCTTCGATGCCGAATGATTGTGAGATGCCGATGATTTCGTTGGCTGATTCTGCGGAGCAATAAATTTCCATTCGCTGTCCCATGTTGAACACTTGATACATTTCTTTCCAATCTGTTTTTGATTCCTGTTGAATCAATTTGAAAACAGATGGCAGCGGAAATAAATTATCCTTAATCACATGAACAGATTTGTTGAAGTGCATCACCTTACGCAATCCGCCACCGCTGTTATGAATTATGCCGTGAATATTTTTTCTGTGATTCTTTAACATTTCAAGGATTACAGGAGCAAAAGTGCGTGTTGGTGAAAGCAATAATTTTCCGGCATTCATTTCTGAACCTTCAATTTCATCAGTTAGTTTTTTGCTTCCGGTGAAAACTATTTTGCGAGGAAGATCCGTATCGAAACTCTCTGGATATTCATCAGCATAAGTTTTATTTAAAACATCGTGTCGCGCTGCGGTAAGTCCGTTGCTGCCGATGCCGCTGTTGAATTCATCTTCGTAGTTTGCTTTTCCTGATGAAGACAAACCTACAATTACATCACCCGGCTGTAAATTAATTTCAATCACATCGCTGCGTTTCATGCGACAAGCTATGGTGGAGTCAACACTTACAGTTCTAATCACATCGCCCATGTCGGCAGTTTCGCCACCCATGTAAACAATGTCTACTCCGTGCTGTTTCATCTTAATGAAGAACTCATGATTGCCTTCTATGATTTGCTGTAACACTTCGCCGGAAATTAAATTCTTGTTGCGGTTGATGACTGAAGAAAAAATAAATGGACCAGTTGCACCCACACACAACAAATCATCAAGGTTCATCACGATGCTGTCTTGTGCAATTCCTTTCCATACAGAAAGGTCGCCGGTTTCTTTCCAATACAAATATGCAAGCGATGATTTTGTTCCGCTTCCATCTGCGTGAATGATGTTGCAATAATTTTCGTCGTTGGCTAACGCGTCAGGATAGATTTTACAAAATGCGTTTGGGTATAACCCTTTATCAAGTTTGCGAATCGCTTCATGAACATCCTCCTTAGAAGCGCTGACACCACGCTGGCTATATTTTAACTCTTCCATTTTAGTAAGTTTCGAGTAAATACAAGTAAGCTTCGTGTAAATACAAGATTTTTAATTTCATTTTGCTTTTCTGATTTTAAGAATGAGTGCTCCAAGCATTCTCTGAATTTCCGTAACTTTTTCTAACAATTCTTTTTGTTTTGATTCATTGATAAACTCAAGGTCGAAACAAAGAAAAATTAAATTCTCAACTTCATTTGAAGAACCTAATGCAGTATCAAGGAAGCGACAAAAATCGGCATCGCTGTTTTTACCTGCACCCTCAGAAATATTTGCTGAAATTGAAATAACTGCTCGCCTGATTTGAGAAATGATTCCGAATTTTTCTTCTGAAGGAAATTTTGATGAAGTCAAATAAATATCTTTTACAAAAGCTCTGCTCTTCTGCCAAACAATCAAGTCTTTAAAACTGTGCATTTACTTTCTTGTATTTACTTGTTGCTTACTTGCTGTTTACTTGTATTTACTTTTTCAAACAACCACATTTATCATTTTGCCTTTCACGATAATTACTTTTTTCGGTTGTTTGCCATCGAGAAATTTTTGAATCTCTTCAGTTGCGATTACTTCTTTTTCAATCATTGAAATTTCTTTATCCAATGCAAAAGTGATTTTTGTTTTTGTTTTTCCGTTGATGGCGATTGGATACTCGAAAGAATTTTCAACCAATAATTCTTCTCTCACTTTCGGAAAATCAGTTGTAACAATACTTCCGCCCTGCTTCATCTCCTGCCACAAAAATTCCGTTGTGAACGGTGCGAACGGAGAAAGTATAAGCAACAAATCTTTCAGCACTTCTGCTTTGTGACATTTTAAATCGGCGAGTTCGTTCACACAAATCATGAATGCACTGACTGAAGTGTTGTAAGACAATTTTTCAATATCGTCTTCTACTTTCTTAATGGTTTTGTGCAGAATTTTTAATTCATCATTGGTGGTGGCTTCATTTGTCAGTAACCATTTTCCATCATCGCTGTAAAATAATTTCCAGAGTTTGCGCAGGAAGCGGCTCACACCATCAATTCCTTTTGTGTCCCAGGGCTTGCTCATTTCTACCGGACCGAGAAACATTTCATACATGCGAAAACAGTCGGCGCCATATTTTTCTATAATGTCATCAGGATTGACAACATTATATTTTGACTTGGACATTTTTTCTACTTCTCTTAAAACCAAAAATTGGTTTGAATTATTTTTTATGAATTGAGAACTTGAATCAAAATTTCCTTCACTCATTAATTTTTCAATTGATAATTTTTCATCATCGACACATGATATGTCGACATAATTCCAAGAAAAATCATGAGGGTGAAGTTTTTGAATTGAACCATTTATGTAATTAGGATTAACTTTTAAAACCGCATTTTCAATTTTGGAAATAAACTCATTTTCGTTGTTATAATATTTAGTTGCCTCATCAGCTGAAACATAAATAGGGGAAGATTTTTTTTCTCCGATTTTTAAATTGAATTTATAAATCTTAGCACTTCTTCCTTGTATCATCCCTTGATTCACCAATCGCTTTGCAGGTTCATCAATATCAACTAAGCCAAGGTCTTTCAAAAATTTTGTCCAGAAACGGAAATACATTAAGTGCCCGGTGGCATGCTCATTGCCCCCAATATAAAAATCAACTTGCTTCCAGTAATCGAACTTGTCTTTTCCGACAAAAGTATTTTTGTTGTGCGGGTCCATGTAACGGAAGAGATACCACGAAGAACCAGCCCATCCTGGCATTGTTGTCAACTCACGATTATACTTCCCTTTGTATTTCCAACCGGAAGCGCGAGCAAGAGGCGGCTCTCCATTTTCAGTCGGCAAATATTTTTCTACTTCAGGCAAGCTGATTGGTAAATCATTTTCATCCACCACTCGCGGAATATTATGCTCGTCATAAAAAACCGGAATAGGTTCGCCCCAGTAACGCTGACGACCAAACACCGCATCGCGTTGTTTGAAATTTATTTTGCGCTCACCGATTTTATTTTTCTCAATCTCATCAATCACTTTCTTTTTTGCATCTACAGTTTTCAATCCATCCAAAAAAGAGGAGTTGATATTTTTCCCTTCACCTTCAAAAGCTTCCTTAGAAATATCTCCGCCGGAAACCACTTCAATGATTTCGAGGTTGAAATATTTTGCAAAACCATAATCGCGGCTGTCATGACCGGGAACTCCCATCACTGCGCCGGTTCCATATCCAGCCAGAACATATTCGCCAATCCAAACTGGAATTTGTTTTCCGGTGAACGGATGAATGACATAAGCGCCCGTAAATACGCCGGTGATTTTTTTCACTTCAGTCATGCGCTCACGCTCACTTCTGTTCTTAGCGTAGAGTACATATTCTTCCACACTTTTTTTGTGCGAGACGGGAGTAATTTGATTTATAAGTTCATGCTCCGGAGCCAAGGTTAAAAATGTTACACCAAAAATGGTGTCGGGTCGGGTAGTGAAAACTTCAATCTGAAATTTGGAATCTGAAATCTGAAATTTTGCAGATGCTCCTTCACTTTTTCCAATCCAGTTTCGCTGTGCTTCTTTAATGGATTCACTCCACTGCAAATCATTCAAACCACTCAGCAATCTTTCAGCATAAGCTGTGATTCGCAACATCCATTGCTTCATCAATTTCCTTTCAACCGGATAACCACCACGCTCGCTCAATCCATCTTTCACTTCATCATTTGCCAATACAGTTCCCAATGCAGGACACCAGTTCACATAAGCTTCTGAAAGAAAAGCCAAACGATACTGCATGAGAATCTCCTGTTGCTCACTCTCACTGAATTTCTTCCATTCATCAGCGGAAAATATTTTCACTTCAGCATGAGCTGCTTTCACATTTGCATTTCCTTCTGCCTTGAAAATTTTTTCGAGTGAAGAAATATTTTCTGCCTTATCATTTGAGTTGTTATACCACGAGTTGAACAACTGAATGAAAATCCACTGAGTCCATTTATAGAATTCGGGATCGCTGGTTTTTACTTCACGACTCCAGTCGAAACAAAATCCTAACCGATCCATCTGGCTGCGAAAAGTTGCAATGTTTTGCTCTGTGGTAATTGCCGGATGTTGCCCGGTTTGAATTGCATATTGTTCAGCAGGCAACCCGAACGAATCGTAACCCATCGGGTGTAACACATTGAAACCCTTCATGCGTTTATAGCGTGAATAAATATCGCTCGCAATATATCCAAGCGGATGCCCGACATGCAAGCCTGCACCGCTCGGATATGGAAACATATCCAACACATAATACTTAGGCTTACCGCACTCAGCATCACCGACGCGATAAATGTTTCTATCGTTCCAGAATTTTTTTATCTGCTCTTCTATCTCGCTAAACTTGTATTCCATATCAGGGGCGCAAATCTAATAAAGCAATCGGTGGCGAAAACCAACAACATATTCAAATTTCAAATAAAGATTCATGTGTTAATTAATTTGCAAATTGAAATATTAGTTCTGTTTTATTGCTTTCTACTTTCGGCGCATGGCAACGAGTAAAAACAAATCACGACGACGATTTAAACCTTCTCATATATACAGTATCATCAGCACAGCTTTAGTTTTATTTGTAGCAGGAATATTATTTCTGATTTTATTGCATGGAAGCAAAATGTCAGACTATTTAAAAGAGAATATTTCTTTCACTTTGATTTTGAAAGATAATGTTACAGATGAGAATGGAAAAAAGTTGCAGGAAGAGTTGTCTTCCCAGCCTTATGTAAAAAGCGCTGATTACATTTCGAAAACACAGGCTCAGGATATTTACATTGAAGAATTTGGAGATGATTATCGTGATATGTTGGAAGGAAATCCGCTGTTTGCTTCAATTGATATAAAAATGAATGCCAATTTCACTCAACCGGATAGTGTAATGGCAATTCAAAACAGATTGCAGGCAAATTCTGCTGTTCAGGAATTTTATTATGAAAGCAAACTCGTTGAACTCTCTAATAAAAATTTTAAAACATTCAGCTTCATAATTATTGTTTTGAGTTTATTACTAGGTTTTGTTGCTTTTACTTTAATTGATTCAACAATCCGATTAGCAATGTATTCTCAAAGATTTTTATTAAGAAGTATGCAATTGGTTGGAGCAACAAATTCTTTTATCAGAAGACCTTTTTTACTGAAAGGCTTAATAAATGGCTTTATCAGCGGGCTTATTGCAGTTGCACTTTTAATTACACTATTAAATGTAATGTTGAACATTTTACCTGATTTAAAGGCATTACAGGATTTTAATCTCACTATTTTACTTTTTGCAGGAATAATTTCGCTGGGAATCTTATTTACAATAGCGAGCAGTTATTTCGTTGTCAATAAATATCTTCGAATGCATCTCGATGAACTTTATTGATTTAAAAAAACAATAAATAATCTACTGATTCGGTGATATCGCCGTAGATTTAAATAAATTTCTTTCATCACAATTAGAATAAATTCTATTTTCGTCCACACTTATTTATAAATCATGGCAACAAAGGACTCAACCAAAAAAGTTTCATCCGAAAAAATTGAATTTCTTTTTAAGAAAGAAAACTACATGATAATTCTTGCTGGAGTGGTTGTTTTAATTGTTGGATATTTTTTAATGTCAGGTGGTTCACAAAAACCTAATGAATTTAATACTGACGAAATTTACAGTTTCAGAAGAATTACGCTGGCTCCAATTGTTGTTATCATTGGTTATGTTATTGTAATGTTTGGGATATTGAAAAAACCGAAAGAGTAGGATTTTAGGTTAATTGTTACCTCATTAATGTTTTCTTCATTATTTTCACGGTCCATTAACTTAAAAAATGAAAGCCCGGATTATTAATGGTCAGTATAAAACAAAATCAAATTTTGATTTTAGTGATGATATTATCAATTCATCAGATTATAAATTAAAAAATATCAATCAATTTAAAATTTCAGCTGAGATAACAGGGGATTCTGAAATAGTTTTTAAAGCAATTATTCCATTTGATGGCAAATTATGCATCACCCGCTCAGGAGAAAAAAATGCAATACCCCTTATTTCATTAAATGTAAATAGCGGGTACTTTATTACAAGTATTCCGGTATCAATGCATGACGAAACGAATGAATTGAATTGTGTTCTATCTTCAGAAAATAAAACTATCGGTAATTTAATCGAATTACTGCAGGTTGAAATTCCTGTTTGATACCAATTATTTATTTTTTTGGTTGATTGGTATTCTGTTCCGGAACTTTATTTTGTTCCTTTTTCAAATCTTCGATGTTTCCTTTCGGTAAAACAAAGTCAGGCATAACTTTTAAAGCTTCATTAAATAATGCTTCGGCCGCAGCATATTCATTTAATTGCTTGGCAATAACACCTTTAATATTTAATGCAGCTGCTTTAAAAGGAACTTTTTGAGTATATCCTTGTCCAACATTTACATCGATTTCACCTTTTTCTGAATCTGGATTTTTCAACAAAACATCAATGTTTGCTGAACATTCTCCGAGTCTTGCCAATGAATATTGCAAAACAATTATCTGGTATAAATGATACAAATTTTGAGTTTTAGGATACAATTTTTCATAATATTCAAGTGACTGTTTAGCATCGCCGGCTGATTGTAATGAAATAGCAACCATTTCAATGAGTCTGATATCATCCGGTGCTTTGGTTAATAATTCCTTCCCTGCAAAAACAGCCTGATCATAAGCTCCTCTCATTAAAAAAAGACGAGCAAGTGTGTCTTTCCAGGCAACATTTGAATCTTCAGTACCTAATATTTCATATACACTTTGAGTTGCTGCTACTAAATCATTATAACCCATAGCAATTTTATAGGTCTTTTCAAAAAATGAAATATCATTAGTATTATTTGATATTGGTAATTCAGTTTTTACATTTTTTTGAGCAAAAGAAATTACGGCCCAAAACAGCATTGATAAAAAAATGAATGTTTTTTTCATGAAAAGATTGAAATTTATTCTGGTTTCAATATTAAAAAGAAAAAGCCACAAATGTGGCTTTAACACTAGTTGCGGAGGTAGGACTCGAACCTACGACCTTTGGGTTATGAGCCCAACGAGCTACCAACTGCTCCACTCCGCGATATATCTTTTTTCGCTGAAAGCGAATGATTTCTTGGTTGATTTGCATCAACTTTTACTTTGATGCGGGGTGCAAATGTAACGGCAATCTCTTCAAATAAAAATTATGCGACAAAAATAACTGACTTTTGCGCCTCATGAAAAATTTCAGCGCCGGATTTGTAATGATAATGGGTAACCCAAATGCAGGTAAATCAACCCTGCTGAATGCTTTTTTGGGAGAGAAAATTTCTATTGTTTCTCCAAAAGTTCAAACTACCCGTCACCATATTAAAGGAATTGTAACTGAAAATAATTATCAAATAGTATTCTCTGATACTCCAGGATTGTTGCAACCAAAATATGAATTGCATAAATCTATGGTTGAAGAAATAAATAGCGCCTTGGATGATGCGGATTTAGTTATTCCGGTTGTTAGTGTTTTTGAAAATGAATCCGATTGGACCAATCATGCTGAGTTATTAAGCGGTTTGAAAAAGCCAAAATTATTCATCCTGAATAAAGTTGATTATTACAAAACAGAAGAAGAATTAGCAGCCGGAATTAACAAATGGAAACTTTTCTTTGGCATTGATGAGATGATTGCAGTTTCAGCATTGAAGGAAATAAATATTGATAAACTGAAATCAAGAATTGTTGAATTTTTACCTGAACATCCCCCTTATTTTTCAGAAGACGAACTAACCGATAAATCACAAAGATTTATTGTTTCAGAAATTATTCGTGAAAAGATATTTGAACAATTCAGGGAAGAAATCCCTTATTCAAGCGAAGTAATTGTGACTGATTTTAAAGAAGCTGATGACATTATTCGCATTTATTCAAGCATTTTTGTTGAACGCGAAAGCCAAAAGGCAATTTTATTAGGCAAGGGTGGAAGTGCTATAAAAAAACTTGGAATTAAGTCAAGGGAAGAGAGTGAAAAATTTTTAGGAAAAAAAATATTTCTGGAACTTACTGTTAAAGTAAAAGACAACTGGAGAAACGATAAATTAGTGTTAAAGCAACTTGGATATAAATGAATAATACAGTAGCAATAGTCGGACGACCAAATGTTGGAAAGTCAACATTATACAATCGTTTAGTGGGCGAGAGAATGGCAATCGTTGACGATTTCAGTGGCGTTACACGCGATCGGCTTTATGGAATTGGGGAGTGGAATGGGAAATCATTTAATATAATAGACACGGGTGGATTTGTTACACATTCCGATGATGTATTTGAATCCGAAATAAGAAAGCAAGTTGAAATTGCAATTGATGAAGCTACAGTTATTTTGTTTGTTGTTGATGTAACCTGCGGAATTACCGATTTGGAATTGGATATAGCTGATATGCTTCGGCGAACCAATAAAAAAGTACTGGTTGCTGTTAATAAAGTGGATAATAATGCGCGCCTTTTAGATGCTAATGAATTTTATAGCCTGGGTTTTGAAAGTGTATTTTTTATAGCCTCAATTAGTGGAAGCGGTACCGGAGAACTTCTGGATGAGGTAGTATTAAATATTGATGACGAAGCCGAAGTTTTACGAACTGATATTCCACGATTTGCCATAGTTGGCCAACCTAATGTAGGCAAAAGTTCCATGGTAAACGCCATGCTTGGTCAGGATAGAAACATAGTAACTGATATTGCCGGAACCACCCGCGATTCCATTCATACTTATTATAATCTTTTTCACAAAGAATTTTATTTAGTAGATACAGCTGGAATACGCAAAAAAGCCAAGGTGCACGAATTTCTTGAATTCTACTCTGTTATCAGAGCAATAAAAGCAATGGATGAAGCGGATATTATTGTTCTTATGATTGATGCCACAATGGGGATTGAGCAACAGGACCTTAATATTTTTAGTATGGCTGTAAAAAAGAAAAAAGGAATTGTAATAGTTGTAAATAAATGGGATTTAGTTGAAAAAAGCACAAAAACAACCAAGATTTTTGAAGAAAGCATTCATCACAGAATTGCTCCATTTAAAGATGTTCCTATCGTTTTCACCTCAGTTGTTGAAAAACAACGGATTTTCAAAGTTATTGAAGAAGCAATAAAAGTTCATGAAAATCGTAAACGCAAAATCTCAACATCTGTCTTAAATGAAGTAATGATAAAGGTGATTGGTGAAACCCCTCCTCCATCCTATCGCGGCAATTATGTTCAAATTAAATATGTAACTCAGCTGCCGACCTACTTTCCGGCATTTGCCTTTTTCTGTAACCATCCTGCAGAAATAAAGGAGCCGTATCGTAATTTTCTGGAAAATCAACTGCGTAAAAACTTTGATTTTCATGGAACTCCAATTCAGATCTATTTCAGAAAAAAATGATTCATAACTTGTAGGTTATGTAAACATGATTATTTTTGCGCTCATTAAAAAAATTAAACCCAAAATGAAAAAAATTTTCACCATCCTTGCTGCTGTAGCTGTAGTATCCCTCGCTGCCTGCAATTCATCAACTGAAAGTACTGAAGCTACTGATTCAACAGCGGCTCCAACTGAAGCAGTTGATTCTGTAAGTGCTCCTGCACCTGTTGATTCTACTGCTCATGTAGATTCTGCTGCTCACTAAGTTGAAATCTTAGTCCGGCTTAATGGATCCGGTTGGACTGATAAAAAGTTGATCAACTTAAAATTTTAAAACCCTCATCATAAACGGTGAGGGTTTTTTATTTCTTTTCCAATAGTGATATTGCTTTAAGAACATCATTGTCGGTTTTATTCAGAAAACGGAAATATTCGTTTTCATCATTCAGCATTCGAGCCGATAAACTTTCAATAGTATTCAACAATTGCTTTTTCTGCATAGCATTTAAGGAATTAAAGTTGATTTTTAAAACAGGCTCAATCAATTTAGCATCGCTTAAAGAAAAAACTCTTGAATAATTTACAGCAAATTGATAAGCTGATTCCTGAATTAATGTTTGACTTAATCCTGAAATTGAAGCACCGAATAAACTAGTATCTATACTAACAAAAACATCAGGTACAATTCCACCTCCACCATACACAACCCTTCCTGATTCGGTATAATATTTTGTAGTATCTGTTAGTTTAATACTATCCCTGCTGGTCAATTCGCCATTTCCGTAACGATTTACCATTTCATGATAATAGTTTTCTGTACCGTCTTTATATGATTTCTGTATACTTCGTCCAGAAGGAGTAAAATACCTGGCAATAGTTAATCGCAAACCGCTGCTATCACTTAAAGTATATTGTTCTTGTACCAACCCTTTACCAAATGAGCGACGACCAACAATTGTTGCCCGATCATAGTCCTGTAAAGCACCAGCGAGGATTTCACTAGCCGACGCACTCTCGTCATCAATCAGTACACATATCTCGCCCTTTTCAAACAAACCTATTTTGCCTGTATAATATTCCTTCTTTGGATAAACTCGTCCAACAGTATAAACCACTAATTTTTTCTCTGATAAAAATTCATCCGCAATATAAACAGCAATTTCAAGCACTCCGCCACCATTGCCGCGCAAATCAAGAATCAGTTTTTTCATTCCCGATTCTTTAAGTTTGTTTAAAGAACTATGCATTTCGTCTTCAGTAGTTTCACTGAATCGCTCCATTTTTATATATCCTATATCTGACGAAATCATATAAGAAGCAGTTACACTTGATAGTGGAATTTTTCCTCTGATGATTGTGAAATATTTTGTATCAGGTATCCCTCTTCGCCTTATTCCAAGTTTAACTTTTGTTCCACCAGCTCCTTTCAATTTACCTTTTATGGAATCATCGGTATAGTTTTTTCCGGTAACCAAATCGTCATTAACACTCACAATTTTATCTCCCTTTTTAATTCCTGCCTGTGCAGAAGGCCCACCCTGAAATACATTTACAACTGTGATAGTATCAAACACACGAAAAAATTCAATCCCAATTCCGTCAAAGCTTCCTTTCATTTGTTGATTTACTTCCAGTAATCGCTTGTATGGAATAAAAACCGAATGAGGATCCAACTGTAACAACAATGCTTCAATTCCCTTTTGATTTATTGAATTAAGATTAACAGTATCTACATATTTAGCAGATACATATGAAATCACTTCGTCCATTGTATTCGGTTTTCCATTGCCACTGAATGATATTTTATTGCCCCCGGAGAGCAACATTCCCATTTGAATTCCCATTACGAGAACAACAGCAAGCATCACCGGCATCCATATTTTAATATTTCCTTTCATTGTTGGCAAAGAAACAATGATTTTACTATCAACAACATTTGAGCAAAAATTTTTCTTTTTTTAGAAAATTATTTCTGCTCTTATGAAGTAATTACTTTTGCAACTGATTATGCAAAAAACAACCGAAGAAAGCAGCAGATATAACAATCTCGAGCAAATGAGTATTCACGATTTGCTCATTAACATTAATCGTGAAGACAAAACTGTTGCTGATTCGGTGGAAAAAACAATTCCCCAGATTGAAGCCTTGGTCAACCAAATTGTCTCTAAAATGAAGGAAGGGGGCAGATTATTTTATATTGGAAGTGGAACCAGTGGAAGATTAGGAATTGTGGATGCCTCTGAATGCCCTCCTACATTTGGGGTAGAGCAAGGTGTTGTTTTTGGAATAATTGCAGGAGGTGATGCCGCGATTCGCAAGGCACAAGAATTTGCTGAGGATGATTTTGAACAAGGATGGAAAGATTTGCAATTACACAATATCAATATCCATGATACAGTTATTGGAATTACTGCGTCAGGTTCTACACCATATGTGATTGGGGCGATTGAAAAATGCAAAAAAGAAGGTATTGGTACCGGATGCATTACATGTAACAGTGGATCTGTATTAGCAGCCATTACCGATTTCCCAATTGAAGTTGTAGTTGGTCCTGAGTTTGTTACAGGCAGTACAAGAATGAAATCAGGCACTGCTCAGAAATTGGTGTTGAATATGATTTCAACCTCAGTTATGATTCAACTGGGTAAGGTGCTCGATAATAAAATGGTTGATATGCAGCTCACAAATGAAAAACTTATTGAGCGTGGAGCAAAAATGCTGAGTCGTCAGTTTGCTTG
Organism: Chitinophagaceae bacterium; assembly: GCA_947469485.1. Classification (GTDB taxonomy): domain Bacteria; phylum Bacteroidota; class Bacteroidia; order Chitinophagales; family UBA10324; genus UBA10324. Next base: position 234,718 of record CANIPU010000001.1, read on the forward strand.
GGATATTAAAAGAGCAAGAGGAATATTATTGGAATATGGAAGTGTACGCAAAGTGATGGATGCTCACCGCAGAAAAAAATAATTTCTATAAATTGAACTTAAAATTTTGATTAACAAAGGTGCAAAACATTGAACCGTATTATAACTGGAAAGATATTTATTCAGCTGATGAAGATGAATTATCGCCTTTTTATAAAAGAAAATATAGCGAGTTTGAATTCACCAACACAATTTATAATTACTATATACACCCACAATGGGATGATATTGGTTCTTCAACTCTTTTTATAAAAATTCTGTTTGTTGACTATTCATCTCGTTCCGCAGTGATAGAATTGATGGGTGAATGGAATGATGCCCTACATAACGATATAATGATTCTGAAAAGAGAAGTGATTGATATCTTGATTGAAAATAAAATCACCAGATTCATTCTCATTGGAGAAAATGTTCTGAACTTTCATGCCTCAGATGATTGTTATTATGAAGAATGGTACGAAGATATTTCAGATGAAGGAGGCTGGATTGCTGCAGTAAATTTTCGCGAACATGTTTATGCTGAAATGCGAACAGTACATCTTGAACACTATATGTACATGGGCGAGAAATTTTCAACTCTTAATTGGCGAACAGTAAAGCCTCAATACCTGCCCGATTTAATTGAAAATATTTTACTAAAGAGATTGGCACCAGGGGAATAATTATTTCTCGACCAATTTCAAATCCAACTCTTCATAAACCGAGTTGTTACTAATATATTCAGGAACTATTTGCTTCATCTTGCTAACAATGGCATTATTATTCTGCTTGTCGAAAAGAGAAATAAGAGTTTCAATTTCTTTGCTAACTTCTTCAAACTCATATTCACGAACTTTTGCTATTAGTATTTTAGGGTGGTGTGTTGGAACAGTGTTTTCAGCATTAGCCAGTAACTCTTCATATAATTTTTCGCCAGGGCGCAAACCTGATATTTCAATTTTTATATCCTTATCTAATTGCAATCCACTCAATTGAATCATCTTCTTTGCAAGGTCAATAATTTTGACGGGCTCACCCATATCAAAAATAAATATCTCCCCTCCTTTTCCAATTGCCCCGGCTTCCAAAACCAGCTGACAAGCTTCAGGAATTGTCATAAAAAATCTTGTGATTTCAGGGGCAGTAACTGTAATTGGTCCACCAGATTCAATTTGATGGCGAAATCTTGGAATTACAGACCCGTTTGAACCAAGCACATTCCCAAATCTTGTTGTAATGAAGTGAGTTGTTTTATCACCATGTTCAGTAAATAATTTTCTGTTCAATGATTGCACATAAATTTCGGCAATGCGCTTAGATGCGCCCATAACATTCGTTGGATTTACAGCTTTGTCGGTACTGACAAGCACAAAAACCTCGACCCCGTATTTTACAGCAAGGTCTGCACAATTTTTGGTTCCTAAAACATTTGTAAGCACAGACTCAGATGGATTGTTTTCCATCAACGGCACATGCTTATATGCAGCGGCGTGATAAACGAGTTCAGGATTCAATAAGCGAAAAACCTTTTCCATTCGCTCTTCCACACGAATATCTCCCAGCACAATTTCAAATTTCAGATTCGGAAAATCGTGTTGCAGTTCTAAATCAAGTTCGTGCAAAGGGCTTTCTGCCTGATCAAAACATATAAGCAACGAAGGATTATATTTTGCCAATTGTCTTACAATTTCCTGTCCTATTGAGCCAGCTGCGCCTGTAACAAGGATTTTTTTTCCCTGTGTCTGTTCTTTAATTATTTCTTTATCCAACCTGATTGGTTCACGCTCCAATAAATCTTCAATGCGAACCTGTCGAATCTGGTTTACACTTAATTCGCCATTAATCCATTTTGAAGCCTGGGGTACTGAAAGAATTTTAACATCATATTTTAAACAAGCATCAATTACTTTGTTTTTGATCGATTGCTTAACTGTAGAATCACTGATAATTAACATATCCGCCTCCCCTGTAGCTAATAATTTGTCAAGGTCCCGATCTACATTAAGAATCTTAACTCCTTCAAGGTTTTTAGTTTGCATTGAAAGGTTGTTATCAATAAAAGCAACCACATCATAATTCTTTTTTCGATCTTGTTCCAATGTTCTTTTGGTAATAATTCCATTATTATCAGCCCCATAAATGACAACAGTCATTTTTGGCTTTTTAGATTTAACTACTTCTTCATAAATAGTTTTAACTGCTATTCGATATGCTGCAAGAAGAAAAATTGAAATGAAATAATCAATCAATAAAATAGAAAATGGCACCAAATAATTAGGTTGATATTGTGCAATAAAAAAATTAAGAATTCCTAAAGTGGCCGATCCAAGCGTAACAGACAAAAATATCCGCTGTGCATCTTCCGAACTCGTGTATTGAATCATACCGGCATATGTTCGGAATAAAATAAAAAAAATAAACCTAACGGTAAACAAAGACAAAACAGCCTTAAATATTAATGGTTGTTCAACAGAAGGAACATTAAAATTAAATCGTAACTGGTATGCAAGAATCAGGGAAATAATAACAATTAAACAATCAACTGCAAGCACTGCCCAATGGGTCAATAAAGCTTTGAAATTGATTTTCTTATTCATCTAATACCTGTTGATTTTGCTTGCTTAGTTATTTCTTCCAAAGTACTTAGTAAGAGGAATTATTTTAATGCGCGAATTTAATCTTAATATAACTATTGAATATTTTTTTATCAGTTGAGGATTTTGAATATCGTTTTTAAAATAATTTTCATATCGTTTATAAAATTCTGCTGGTTAATATAATTCAGGTTCAGATTCAACTTTGCAGGCATAACGATTTCAATATAGGCTTTTTCTGCATCAGCATATTTTCCTAAAATTTCATTTTCATTTGAAAACTCAATAGAAGCATTATCGGTAATTCCAGGCTTCACCATTAATACTTTCTTCTGTTCTTCGTTATATAAATCAACATATTTTTTTACTTCAGGTCTCGGTCCAACAAAACTCATTTCACCTTTAAAAACATTAATTAACTGTGGTAATTCATCCAACTTATATTTCCTCAAAAAATAACCTGCTTTTGTAATTCTGGAATCTCTTCCGCCTACGGTTAACAAACCTCTTTTATCGGAATCAGGTCTCATTGTTCTGAATTTAATAATTCCGAACTCTATAAAATTTTTCCCAATTCTTTTTTGAATATAAAAAACTCCTCCTTTTGAATCGAAGATTATTAGTAAAGAAATGACAAAAAATAATGGAGATAAAATAATCAGTCCTATCAATGAAAAAACAAAATCGAATATGCGTTTCAGCATTTTATTTTTCGGCTAAAACTTTTTCAACGGATTCAATAACTGTATTCGAAACAAAATCAACCTGTTCGCCTGTAAGATTGAAATAAACAGGCAATGATATTTCTCTGGAATAATTATCAAAAGCAATTGGGTAATCTTCCATTTTATAACCAAGCGATTTATAAAAACTGAGTAATGGCAGTGGTTTAAAATGAACATTAACCGAAACATCTTTTTCGCTTATCAATTGTATAATTTTATTACGCTGTTGCTCAGAAATATTTTTAATCCTAAGTAAAAACAAATGATATGAACTTTCAGAATTATCGGTTTTATAAACCGGTAATTGGGCCCAGTCTTTTTTTGAAAAATTAACCAGGTATTGATCAAATATTTCCTTTCTACGCGGTAAGGTCTCAGAATCATATCTCTCCAGTTCAACCAACCCAATTGCAGCAAGAATATCAGGCATATTCCATTTGTATCCGGCTTCAACAACATCATATTCCCAACTTCCCTTTTGCATTTTTGCCAGCGCATCTTTATTCTGGCCATGTAAAGCTTTAATATTTAAAGCCTGGTAAATTTCTTCATTATTCAACGGTGCAGGTAAATTCAAACACACTGCTCCACCTTCTGCAGTTGTTAAATTTTTAACTGCATGAAAAGAAAAAACACTTGCATCAACATCTCCCCCTACCTTCTTACCGTTATATAATGCACCAATTGAATGGGCAGTATCACTTAAAACCAATATTCTTCCCAGTTTTTGCTGAACATCGTTACTTGCTTTAAATAATGCCGAACTTCCTTTTGCCAGATTCATTATGGATTCATAATCACAAGGCAACCCACCTATATCAACTGGCATTATTACTTTGGTTTTTGAATTGATTGCATCAGCAATTCGTTGCAATGAAATATTGAAATCATTTGCATTAACATCAACCAAAACAGGTTTTGCACCGCAATGAATAACCACATTTGCAGTTGCTGAATAAGTATACGCTGGTAATATAACTTCATCACCTTCTTTCACTCCAAACCAACGAAGCATTATTTCAAGCCCTGCTGTCGCAGAATTCAGGCATAAAACCTTTTCTACTCCAGTATATTCTGCAATTTGTTTTTCAAATTTTTTGGTTCTTGGGCCAGTGGTTATCCACCCTGATTGCAATGCTGCTACAACTTCATCAATAATTTTCTGATCAATACGAGGAGGTGAAAATGGAATCATTTAATTGCTTAATTGAAGCACAAAAATGATTAAATAATTTTTAGTTCATAAATATTCATTCCTCAAGAAAAGAACAATTTACTTTTGGCTGCAAGAATACAAATGATACTATCAAAGAAATTAATTGATAAAATTGTTTATTGGTTGCTTCTGGCATTTGCGTTTTCGTTTCCCTTCGGAAATATTTATGGAACAATCATCATCATTTTACTTTCCGTTTTATGGATTATAAATGGGGATATTATTCATAAATTAAAGACAGCTTTCAGGAATCGCTTATTTTTATCCTATACTTTTTTATTTCTTATACAGTTCATATGGTTGTTGAACACTTCTGATTTAAATCGAGCCTTTTATTTAATAAGGTGTAATGTTTCAATGTTTGCCTTGCCCTTATTATTTCTGACTTTTGAAAATGAATTGTTGATTTTAAAAAGAAGAAATATAATTATTGCATTGATTCTGGGTTGTATTACAATATCAATTATTACACTTAGCAGAGGGTTTTATAGGTTTGGTTCTACCAGAGATTTTGAAATGCTTTTTTATAGCCAGCTCACAAAAAATTTTTATCACCCGGGCTTTATGTCAATACATTTTTCACTATGCATAATTGTATTGCTGCTTGATGTTTTGGGCGTTGAAAAATTTTTTTCCTCTGAAAAAACATTACTTAAATCAATAATAATCGGCTGGTTTATTCTGTTTCTTGTTTTTCTTTCTTCAAAAATCGGATTGATTGTTTTGATTCTGATCGTGATAATCTCGGGCACCTACGGTTTTATTAAAATTAAAAACAATTTAATTCGTGCATTGATTTTACTCGTTCCTTTTCTCTTGTGTTTTTTTATTTACAAATCTGAATTCAAGATCAGAATTGATAATGCTATTCTTTCCTTAACTACGAAAGAAAACCTGAATTCCAATGAAGAATCTACTGCATTACGAATTACTGCTGTTAAAACAACTTCGGAATTAATAAAAAACAATTTGCTTTTTGGAGTTGGAACCGGTGATGTTTGGGGTGATTTAAGACGATATTATTTTGTAGACGGAAAATCAGCTTGTCTCAAAGAAAAAGTGATTCCACATAATCAATATCTTAATTCATTTTCAAAACATGGTGTTATTGGCCTTATATCTCTTTTGGTTCTATTATTTTTTCCTGTTTTTATTTCAAGGAAAGAAAAATATTGGGCTGCACTTTTTTTTATGGTACTTATAATTCTTAACTGTTTAGTGGAAGATGTATTTGAAGTTCAAAATGGTGTTGTTTTTACAAGTTTTTTTTATTCTTACTTCTTTCTGCTTCATCCAAAAAATAAAGGGATTTTACCTGGATAAAGTTTGATGAGCCCCTGCTGATTTTTTTTGTAACAGGAAAAAATCAATCACACCTTTTAAATATCCAAAACCATAGGACATATGCAAAATAAAAAATGCATAAACTATTTTAGAGATTGCAATAACAGATTTAGATAATCTTGCTGCAAATGCTATAGCACTAATTATATAAATAAAAAGCACAGACATAAAAATTTCAAGTAATACAAAAGAAAAACAACTTGAAACTATTCCTGCAATTAAAAAAAGCACGAAAAAAAATGGAATTAACTGACGAATTGTAGTTACCATTTTATGCTTTCGGTTGACAAAAACTTTCCAATAGCCATATTGAAAATATTGCGACCATAATTTTTTCCAGTTTCCACGGACAAAATATTTTACAGATGTATCTGTGGCTAACCAGATTTTTTTTCCTGCCTTCGTCAATCTGTAATTGAATTCATCATCTTGATTTCTTGTAAGTTCATCATCAAAAAATCCAATTAATGAAAAAACTTCTTTTCTATAAGCGCCAAATGCAACTGTATCAACATAACCTTCCTTAGCTCCTGTTCTGAAGTGAGCGCTACCAACACCAAATGGAGATGTCATAGCCAGAGAAATAACTTCTCCAGTTTCATCTTTCGCTTCATTTTTTAAAACTCCTCCACAACACCACACATCAGGTTTTTTATTTAAAATATCAACGCAGGTATTTAAATAATTTCCGTGCATCTCAGCGTGAGCACCTAAAATAATAACAACATCCCCTGTTGAATTTTTAATTCCAAGGTTTAGTGCATATGGTGTTGTTCGCTTTTCATTCTTCAAAATTATAAGTTGCGGATACTTTTCTGCGTGGTTTTTAAGTAATTCAAAAGTTCCATCATCACTCATTCCATCACATACAATTACTTCAATTTTTTCGCTTTTATAATTATTATGCAAAACAGATTGAATGCAGGCAATTATATAATCTTTCTCATTTCTGCATGGTATTACAACAGAGACTTTCAGTTCGTCCACTTTTATTTATTTATAATTTTTTTTTGAATAAAATGCGCAAACCAAATCACAATTACCGGGAATAATATTCCTTCGATAAATAATGGTTTATAGACTTCAATTCCCGCCCGGATAAACAAAGGAATAAATGAAGCAATAGAACAAGGAAGCAGAATAAAAAATATTCTTTTAAAGCTATTCCCGAATTGAGTTTTACTAATCGAAACCAAAGAATAGTGCCACAGCCAGCCAAATAATAGTCCCCCAAATAGAATACCTAGCCATCCAAAATTCAAATACCATCCTGTAACATGATGTATTGTAAATCCTTGCTCATCATTATAATGAACTCCTTTTGCATAATAAGGGTAAATATCTGGTGGGCGATTTCCCCAAAAAATTCTTGGCACAATTGAAGCGCCCAAACTAACTACACTGCTTCCATATGTAAGCGGGATTTTGTAATGAATAGCACCATACATCGACATATGCGCGGCAAACATTTCATTACTAAATAAAATATTTTGAATCAATGAAACGCTTGAGATATTTTCTGTTACTGTTGTTGATGGAGCACTAATTACTGGTGATGGTTTTGAAATTACCTGCCCAAAATATTTCCCCCAAGGAAGTGATCTTATTGTATCTGTTGTTAGTAACGGAATAGCTATCATTAAAATAAAAGCGATAAAACGAAATGGCTTTATGATTTTATTTAAATTAAAATACAACAGGTATAAACCAATTAATCCACCAAAAATCAGATCATGCCGATTTCCCAGGATTACCAGATACAACATTACAATAGTGAATGAAAGCAAATAAAGAACTAATAAAACAACCGACTTCTTTCCTCTAAGATATTTTGCATCTTCTCCGCTAAGTAAAATTGCAATTCCCATCAACAGCGTAACAACTGCAATTTCGTTGCATAATTGATGTAATGTAAAAAACTTCCCTTGATGAAATCTTGTGTATATATAAATTGATTCTCCATTCTGAATGGCTTCAATAATTTTTTCATAATTAAAAAAAATACTTCCACCTAAAGCTAATAAAGCAATTATGATTAACGCAGGATGATAAATCGAAATTGATTCAATCTTTTTTTCAGAAAAATTGGCTTTTATAGGAAATAAAAATAAAACCAATTCTACTGTTATAATAAAAAAACCATATGCAACTATACTATACAAATAATCAACATTGAGATTTATACGAAACAGCTTTTCAAAATAATAATAATAATGCACACCCCATTTTTCTCCTGCATTTGACGATAACAAATCATAAATAATAAACCACGCTCCTGATAACGACCAATAATAAAGCATTGCAATTCCAATTACAATGGTCCAGTTGCCATGCTTTTTCCAAATAAAAAACAACAACCCAAATATTGTTAAGGTCAGAATCGTAAGTGTTCCAAAATAAATTAATCCTTCCATTTACATGCCTCCTTATAAATTTCTATTATTTTATCAGCAACCATTTTATCGTCAAGCTCTTGACTAATTAATAGTTGTCGTCCGTTACTTCTGGTTTCCATTTTTAATAAATCAATTAATCCCGCTGCAATTGATTGTGCATTTTGTTTAACTACTGCAACCGGAGAGGATTCTTCAATTCGCTCCTTCACATCTCCTACATCAGTTCCACATACAGGCAAATTGCATGCAAGTGATTCCTTTACAATTAACGGACTTCCTTCATTATCAGAACATATCAATAAACAATCGGAAGCATTTAAATAGACCGGAACCTTTTGAGGATCAATTCCACCTCTTAAAATTTCAAGTCGAGCCTCAGGTATTTTATTTTTCACAATTTCAATTGCAGCTTCAGCAATATCTAATCTTTTAATTACAGGATTATTAGCATTGAATAAAACTACTTTATCATTTAGTCTCCAATTTAATTTATTCCTTGCTACTGATTTTTCTATCAATTCGAATGTATCCAGATTAATTCCATTAGCAATGGTTATAGCATTTTTACTATTCCATAATCTTTCCTTTAATCTCCGACTAACACAAACAATTTTTTTTGCTTTCAAACAAGAAACCTGTGTAAAAACCCGCCCGAATAGATCCCTGAAAAAACCATCTGCAGGAGTATAATTAATATCACTCCCCTGTAATGTAATAACGAGTGGAAGAGAAGAAAATATTGCAGGAATTAAAGAGGTAACTGTGCCATAATGAGAATGAATTACATGCGGACTAAACTCATTGCAATTTTTTTTAAATCTTATTATTTCTTTTATAACTCCCCGCGGATTTGATCTTGATGAAAGATAAAATGTTCTGATATTAATATTCTTTGCTTTTATACTATCTACTTGTCGCTTTGCAAAAATAAATGAAGACCCCTTTTCCTCTCCGGGAATAATTGCAAGAACACGCATAGAGTGGTTATCTTCTTTCATTATTTACAAAGATGAAGAGAACAATTAATTAATCAGAAAGCTTTTTAAACATAAACCAGATAATTGTTTAAGACAACATTTTGATATCTCGGAAATGAGATAGATTGTATTTCCATCGTATCAATATAATAGTGAAAATGGTCATGCAAATTGAATAGGCAAAAAGTGCATAATCAACTTCAAATTGTTTTAATGCTATAAGAGTTAATGCAGCAAACGCACAAATGTTTGACAATAATGTTATTAAAAAATATTTGCTCTGTCGCTGCAGAACATTGGGGAGTTGTGATATTGGTGATAATATAAAATTAAAAAATAGCCATGGAGTTAATATCTGCGCATATCGTCCTGCAATTTCCCATTCAGCACCAAAAGCAATTTTAAATAACCAAGGGCCAGTAAAAAACAATAATAAAAAAGGTAAGATTCCAATCAGAAATAGTGTTTGAACTGAATTCCAAACCAAGGGCTTCATTGGCTTATTTGTATTGTGTGCTTCGCTAAACCTTTGAAATAAAACTTGTGACATTGCTGAACCGATCATTGCCAAAGGTGCACGAAGAGTTCGAAAAGCAATAGCATAAAATCCTAAAACACCATTGCCGTAAAAGACAGATAACAGATATGTAATTCCATTTAGCTGAACTGCATCAACTAAAGCGTGTGCAGTATTAATTCCTGGAAAGTTTTTATACCGGATAGCAAGATCTTTTATAAGACTTCGATCCAATACCTCTTTTTCTTTTTCAAGAAAAATCCAAATCATTACGAGTGTGGCGGAAATTATCTGGCCAGCAATCAAGCCATATATCAAACCACCATTTTCCCACCCATAGTATCCAAGAAATATAGAGGAGCCAACCCAAATAAAATTTTGTGTAAATCGTGCAATTGAAACTTTACGAAATTTTTTGTGTCGTAATAACCAATAATATCCGCTCATATAAAATCCGGAGAACAAAACAGAAAGTGGTATAAAAAGAAAATAAAATATAACCGCAGGTTCATGAAACCATTCCGCCAAATTATATCGCAATAAAAAAACAATTGGAATACTGATAATTGAAGTTGCTAATGCAATTAATAAGGCAAGCCCAAATAAATTAAATGCTTCCTTCTTTTTTTCAGGAAGCATGATTGCCATTTCATAACGAAGAGTAGCAAGTAATGCGAAAATATTTGAAGTAGAATAGTATAGGGTAAATACGCCAAATTGTTCACTGGTAAAAATTCTTGTAAGTATCGGTGAAGCTAAAACCGGCAGTGCCTGTGAAAGTGCAGTACCTGCCATGACCAATAATACATGACGATTGAATTCAGAAACTTTAAGTTTACCTTCAATCATTCAATCAACTATCATATTTGATCTGATGATATATTCTCTCAATAATATCTACAACTTTTAATCCTTCCAAAGCATTTGTTGTAATGGTAGATTTGCCTTGCAAGGTTTCCACTACATTATCAATAACATAATGATGATTGGCAGCACTTCCTTTATAAGTACCATAATCATTGGGTGGGTTACTTGGTGCTAATTCGGGCATTACATAATCTTTGATATGACAATATTCAACTTTATCCATGTATTGTCCGCCAACTTTTACGCTTCCGTTTTCGCCAATAATTGTAATGCTGCTTTCTAAATTTTTATCCCAGACAGAAGTAGTGTAGTTAATGCATCCAATTCCTCCATTGTTAAAATGGAAGTTCACAATGCCTGAGTCATCAATGAATTCAGTACTTTTTGTATGATTAAAATTTTCGCAACGGGCGTTAATATCCTTAATATCACCAAACAACCAATACATAATATCAATAAAATGACTGAACTGAGTAAACAAAGGGCCACCATCTAAATCATATAGGCCTTTCCAACCGCCTTTTTTATAATATCGATCATCTCGGTTCCAATAACAATTAACCTGAACCATAAATACATTTCCAAAACGGTTTTCTTCGATTAAAGACTTTAGCCAAGCAGAAGGTGGGCTGTAGCGATTTTGCATTACACAAAATACTTGCCTTGAAACCTGAAGTGATTTAAAAATCACCTGCTCACAATCAGCTTTTGTTAATCCCATAGGTTTTTCACAAACCACATGGCATTTTTTTTCAAGTGCTAATAATGATTGCGAAGCATGTAAACCATTAGGAGTACAAATATTCACAACATCCAAATCCAGATTAGATTTAAGCAATTCTTCTATTGAATTAAAAAAAACAGTTGCATAATTTTTTTCAACCAGATCTTTCAACTGGATGTTTGTATCAACAACTGCCACTAATTCAGTATCAGTTCTTCTTCTAATCATTTCAGCATGTCGCATTCCAATATGTCCGAAACCAATAACCGCAAAGCGTATTTTACTCATACCAAAATTTAAATTTTTTAAAAATCATAATAGTGATTGAACAATGAAGTCTTTATGCCAAAAGTAATGAAATTCGAAATGTTGCTTTTTCCGTCTATAATTTGATTTCGATTAGTATAAGAAAGCTCAATGAGCAAATTATTGTGTTGATTAAGCAGATAATTCAATTTGAATTGAGAATACAATATCGAAGATGAAATCCCTTGTCCTATATAGTTTCCATAAGTACCAATAAACTTTCCATTTAAATCAAAACTGTTTGGGATTGAATAATCAGAAGAGTAAATATTTTGTCCAACATTGCCAGAAGCTGAATCAATTCCTGTTAAAACATACATAATTTCAACACCGGCAAACCAGCGATGAAAATTATATTGCAACAACAATAAAGATTCACGAAAATTTGCCCCAAGAGGATTGGCTAAAGGCTGGTTATAGTGAGCATAGTTCATTACAGAAATTTTATGGGCATATGTATATGGCCACACTTCATTGTATTCAGCCCGAATAAATAATCCTTTAAGTCCAAATACATCAAAACATTTTAACCCCAACTGATAGGCATATTTATTTCTATAAAATCCCTTTTTCCCCTTTGACTTTGCCAGATCAAAATCATCCAATAAAAATTGGTTATAAAATGAAAGCTTATTTGAAATCTTCCATTTAAAATTAAATCCGATTAATGAATTATCAGGCGAACCTAAATTCCATTGAACCGAGTGATAATAAATTATTGGATTTAAATAGTTCAAATCAAAGCCTCTATAAGAAGTTGAATCCTGAGCTTGCCAAACAATCGCTTCAAATAAACCAAGTTCAACACTTTTGCCAATTAAAAAACTTAAATGATGCAGTGCTAAAAATTTCCTGCGGAAACCAACTCCTAATTGGGAGTTTTCTCTTTTATCGATCATTTGAGCCCACATATTTGTGTACTGAATAACTCCTGCATTTGTAGTAATTCTTAACAACGGATACGAAGAGGAGTTATCTGATAATATCAACGAACGATAACCATCGCCTATAAAAATTTTATTCTGACCAAATTGAAAATTAAAATGTTTTGAAGGAGTGTATGAAATATATCCTGATCCTGATGCATAATCGTAGCTGCGATCATTCTTAAAACCTATTGCCCTTCCTTGCCCAGGAACAACATTAGAATCAATAACAAAGTTTGTTATATACCTTGGGAATAGTGATTGATTTTCTGAATAATAAGTTTCAAAAGAAAATTTATTGCCAATATCGCCGCTTATAATTGCCCCTCTTGAATTAATATAAGTTGTTTTATCCCAATTAAAATCTTTACCTAATTCAAAATCTACATATGGATTAATAGCAATTCGGAAATCGTCATCTTTTATGCTTAAAAAATTCTCATTAACTATATGGTTATAAACCCAGGGTAAAAATTTCTTTGTTTTTTGAGTAGTGACAATATAACTATAGATTGAATCATTATCACAGCTGTTTGGCAAAGAAGAAACAATGTATGGTTTGAATGATGTGTGAAAATTAATTCCTTTCCTGTTCAATCTTGATTCGTATGAATTTAATAACTGTTTATTAAGAGGAATATATAATTGCTGAGCGGATAGATTGCCCCCACCACAAATTAAAAATATTAAAAACAAAAATCGATTCATCAGAATTTAAAATTCGATTTGACTATTATTTGATTTATTTAATACCCGTTCTTGTCACCTTTAACCATATTAATTATCGTCAAAAGAATTATTTTAATATCTAACAGGAAACTCCAATTTTCGATATAAAATACATCAGCCACAATTCTTTTCTTCATTATATCCTGATTAGCAGTTTCGCCTCTAAACCCTTTTACTTGTGCTAAACCAGTTACCCCTGGTTTCACCAAATGTCGAATCATGTATTTAGAAACAATTGATCTGTATTCTTCATTCAGTTTTAAAGGATGAGGCCGAGGTCCAACAACACTCATATTACCAATAAAAACATTTATGAATTGGGGCAATTCATCAATATTTGTCTTCCTCATAAATTTTCCAAACCTGGTAATTCGGGGATCATTTTTCTTGGCCTGAATAAACTCCTCATCAGACTCCATAACATTCATTGTTCTGAATTTAAAAATTCTAAAAGTTTTATAATTCAATCCAGAACGATTTTGCCTGTAAAACAATGGCCCTCTCGATTCAAATATCATTATTAAGCCAACAAGTGGTATTAGCCATGAAAGTACAAATACTATAACAATAAGGCTAAATGAAACATCAAAAAATCTTTTTATTAAACTATTAAAAAAATTACTTAATGGTTCCGGAGCCGGAGAAATAACAGGTACAAAACCATAATAATCGATAGCAAAAGGTTTATTATGAATAGAAGTAAAATCCGGAACAATTTTAAACCGAATTAAATTCTTTTCTGCAAATGATAACATTTTTGAGATTTTCAAAGATTCTGATATTGGCAAAGCACAAAAAATATCTTCAATATTTTTATTTTCACAAAAAGTCAAAGCATCATTCAGGGTACCATCAATTTTAATTTCCTGATTATTAGCTGAATTATCAGAATCATCAAAAACTCCTAAAACTCTGTATCCATATCCTTTATGTGTTTGAAGGATTTTAAGGATCTGACTTGCCATTTGACCTGAACCTATAATGACAGCTGTTCTATAATGATCTGTTGTATTTCTAATGTTTCGCAGCCAAAAAAGCAAGAAAAGCCTCCATATCAGATCAAAAGGAATAAAAAGCAAATATGCCTGCAAAATAATATCCCGAGTTAACTCAAAGTTTTTCAACAAAAATACAAGCGAAAAAACCACGAGTACATGAATAAAAAGTGTTTGAAATAAATGATTGAATGATTGCTCAAACCGCTCAATTCTGTTTGCGTTATATAATTTAAATGAATACCCCAGATATATCCAAGCCATTGTAACCCACAATGCAATTTTTATAGTAAACTCATTTTGATTTTGAGTAGTAAAATCATTTGAAAAATATAATGCCAGAATGAATCCTGCATTAAGTATGAATAAATCGCCTAATAAGGTTATAGCACGATAGACAAGAAATTTCTGTTTGAACATTTACACCTCAGTTGAAGTCAGCAAGCAAAGCTAATTCAAAGAATGTGTGGTAATAATATATAGGTAAGATTTAATACTACTTTTTATCAGTGGTTGTAGCATTTAACTTCCACTTTTTATTATTAATCATTTTAATAAAAAGTTCATCATATTGATTACAAACTGTTTCCCATGTATAAATTCCGGAAATTCTTTCTCTGCTGATTTTCTTCTTAAACAACACCTCTTCGGTTTTAGTGTCAATAAATTTTATTACTTCACTAATTGATTCCGGTTGTGATTTAAAATAATAACCATGTTTATCATCTAAAAGGGTTTCTCTGTTATATACATTTTCATGAGCCAAAATACAGCATCCATATGCTAATGCTTTAAGTAGTGATGGGTTTGTCCCTCCATAAGCATGACCGTGTAAGTAACAATAACTATTCGAAAAGAGCTCCTTCAAAACCAATTGATCTTTAACATAACCTGTAAAAATTACATTTTCGTTTGCCATTGCCTTTACCCGATCAGCAAAAGCATCTTTATAGGTCACATCTCCTACTATAACTAACTTCTTATTTGATCCGCTTATTATAAAGCCCTTTACAATTTCTTCAATATGATTATCAGGCACCATTCTACCAACAACTAAATAATATTCATTCGCCTTAATATTAAAGCGATTAATCAATTCAGGATTGGTACTTTCTTTGGGGTATGCTCCGTAAGCAATCATTACGGAATCAGTTTTGAAGTGCTCTCTATAATATTTTTGAATATTCAGTGAATCAGAAACAAGAACATCAAAATTTCTCGACGAAATTGATGCGCCCCATTTGAAGTATTTCCCCCCGAAACCTTTCCATTTTGGCCTCTCCCACTCTATTCCATCAGTATTTATTGCCGTTCTCTTTCCAAACCATTTTAATATTACTCCAAACGGCCCATTTGAAACATTTACAAAAAAATACAAATCATAATTACAAAAAAGACTATGTATTGTGCTCAAAGCACTATGAGTTATCTGACTTAAACTTTTTGTTTTGATTGTTGGAATATAATGAAGATGAACACCGTTCACTACTTTAGGTTTTTCAGAAAAGAAAGAACGATGACAGTAAACATGAAACTCATAATTATCATTTAAATGGTCGCACAATTCTTTAAGCCATGTTTCATAACCACTATAAACAGCAGGATAACCACGGGTTCCTAAAATAGCAATTCGAGGTTTATTAGGAGTACCCATTTTATACAGCCAACCTTTTTTTTATTGTTTCAGAAATATTTTTCATGCGATGCAAATTCAATAGCAATGCACCGGCAATCTTAAAAGGGAAAATTAAAACATAAAACATAAAACCAAACAGTGGCATTTTAAGGTTCATTAAATTATAACCAACTGAATTCATATTGATTCGGCAAATTTTTTCACAGATATAAAGCTCACTTTTACTCAACCCGCCTCCTTTCCATGATTCAATCCGGTCTTTTCTAATTCCTTTTTTTTCAGCAATATCTTTTCCAATGGAAGAACCGACTTGAGGTACTTCTAACATTTCTTTGTCATATTTTATATTTAAGAAATTACAAATCTCATTTACAGTTGATTCAGGAGTATTAATTAAATCTTCAAATTTTACAACAAGAAATCGACGATCATTTTTAAATTTTATCCCAGCTAAAAAAGCAGCATTCCACAACTTGCCGATTGTAAATGGGTGGTAATTAAACCATGCTCTGACAGTTTCAAACCAACCGGCATGCTTACCGCCTAAAAATTTTCGTCGCCATTTATTTTTTTGAGACAGCATAACAGCTCTTGGGTCTCTTATAAGAAAAATAAATTTTGACTCCGGAAAACTGGATAAGATTTCTTTTACATAAAATACATTCTGGGGTGTTTGCTTACAAGAAATATTTTTCTTATTTCTTATAGTCTCATACTCTAATACCTTTTTATAAACTTCTAATCCAGTTAATTCTGAATTTTCAATTATTAAATCTGCTTCATTTTTAAAGTCTGACAGATGCCTTTTTGAAAAGTATCCCTCCCTTGAAATATTTAAAATTAACGAACAAAGTTCTACACCTGTGGGAACAGTGAGTTTTTTTTCAGTATCTGCCTTCGACCATAATTGCTCAAAAAAATGAATTTCAGGAAAGGTATGTACTTCTGAATTATTATTCAAAATCCTACCAAGCATAGTAGTTCCACTACGGCCATTCCCAATAATGAATATTGTCTTCATTCTTGTAATAATACTTTATCTTTTGAAAAAGGCCTTCAATTCAACTATATTACAATTATTTTCTTACCAAATTTTTACTCTTAAACTATCCGGTAAAAACATTTTATCACCCTCTTTTACATTGAATACCTCATAAAAAGCATCGACATCGCAAAATGGTCCGTTCACACGAAGAAAATTTGGAGAGTGAACATCGGTTTTAATTTGCTGAGCGAGAGATTCGTCACGAGCATGGCCCATCCAACTTAAAGCATAACCAAGAAAATATCGTTGACCAGGAGTCATTCCGCTTATCAGTTCACCTTTTTTAAATTGATCGGTTTTCTTAAAAGCTTCGTAACCCAAAACCACACCTCCAAGGTCTGCAATGTTCTCACCTAAAGTGGCTTCACCATTAATATGAATGCTGTCAAGAACAGTATACCCACTGAACTGTTTTACTAATTGATGAGCACGCTTGTTGAATTCATCCCCATCTTCCTTGCTCCACCAGTCACGCAAATTTCCTTTTTCATCAAACTGCCTTCCTTGGTCATCAAAGCCGTGAGTGATTTCGTGACCAATTGTGCTTGCTCCGCCATAACCATAAACAATTGCATCATCCACCAGTGAATCTTCCAACCCAGGAATAATAAAGATAGCAGCAGGCAGAACAATTTCGTTGTTAGATGGATTATAATAAGCATTCCAGGTTTGAGGGGTCATTTCCCATTCTGTACGGTCAACCGGTTTGTATAATTTCGAAACAGCATAATTGTAGTTCCAGATATTTCCTGCAATAATATTTTCGACATATGAACTACGACCAATTTCCATTAATGAATAATCTCTCCACTTTTCAGGATAGCCTACTTTTTTTACAACTGTACTTAACTTGTAAATCGCTTTTTGTTTAGTGGAATCGCTCATCCAAGACAAACCTTGTATACGCTCTTTGTAAACAGTAAAAATATCATCAACCAGTTTTTCATAACGATGCTTTGTTTTTTCTGAAAAATATTTTTGTACATATAATTGTCCAAGAGCTTCTCCTAATAATCCTTCTTCAGCATTCAACACGCGCTTCCAACGAGGTCGTTGTTCTTTCACTCCATTTAATACTGTGCGATAGAAGTGAAAATTTTCTTTATCGAAATTACTACTGATGTATGGTGCAAAAGCTGATATCAGGTTGTAACGAAGGTAAGTTTGCCAATCCGGGATGGAAATTGATTTTAAACTTAATTCAACTTGTTTGTAAAATTCAGGCTGGCCAACAATAACAGAATCAATGTTTTTGATGTTCATTTTGTCAAGCATCATTTTCCAATTCAGCGATGGGGTTATTTTAGTGAAAGCATCAACACTCATCTTATTATAATTCGCATACGGGTCGCGCAGGTCTTCCAGTTTTCTTGAAGCTTTTGCGAGTGCTGTTTCAAGCTTCATCATTGCAGAGGCATTTTTTGCGGCAGTCACCGAATCTTCGCCCATCAATTGCAACATCTTAGCTACATGTACTAAATACTCCGCACGAATTTTCACATAGCGTTCGCCCATATCAAAATAATAGTCGCGGTTAGGTAAGCCAATTCCGCCTTGTGAAAAATGGAGCACTTCTTTTTCACTATTCATTTCATCCTGGTAAACATCAACCTGAATTAATGCTCCCGCACCAATCATTTGCAAGTGAGCCAGTTCATTTATCAAAGTTTCTCTATCCTTCACACCTGATATCAAATCAATTTCAGTTTGAATTTTAGTAATACCTTGTTGTTCAATTGTTGTTGAATCCATGCCTGTGAACCAGAAATCGCCAATCTTTTGTGCATTACTTCCTTTGACAGCATCTTTTTGTGCTGCTGCTTCATTGTTTATTAATTTCAACCGTGTATATGATTCTTCATTCACTAAGCTCCATATACCCCAACTGTTTTCTGATGCAGGAATGGGGTTGTTCTTTACCCAATTACCAACCGCATAATGAAAAAAATCATCGCCTGGCTTTACTGTAGTATCGCGGTAGCTTGCTATCAGGTCGGGGGTTTGTTGTTTTGGTGCAGCAGTGTTATTACAAGAGGTAAAATAAACAACTGATAAAATAGTAAGGAGGATGAGTGGTGGTGAAATTGTTTTCATGTTTTAATTTAATGAGGCGAATGTAGGGGGGAAAGATGAAAAAGGAGGAAGGAATAAATAATCGCTGATAAATTTGAAAATAAGTTCAGTTTATTTTTTTAAGTATTCGAACATATTTTCAATTGTCTCATCTAAAGAATACTTCTGTTGCCAGCCTGTTTGAGTTTTGAGTTTTGTTGAGTCACCGTATATAATTGGTTCGTCGGTTGGGCGCAGGAGCGACTCGTCGGTTTGCAATATGAATTTGCGGTTGCAAACTTTTTCTATGACCTCAATAACCTGATGCATGGAATATACTTTTTCGCCACTAATGTTATAAGCTTCGCCAGCAATTCCCTTTTCGGAAAGCAAAACGAGCGCGCTTACAAGATCGCGCACATCTGTAATGGCACGAAGCGAATCAAGGTTGCCTACGCGAAGTTTATCACTTTTACCATTGATAACTTCTAAAGCGCGCTGCACAAAATCGCTTACTGCATCGTTTGTTTTTCGAGAACCTGTGGTATTGAAAATGCGCGCGCGAATGCCCCGAATTCCCTGGCCTTTGAAGTATTGGTAGGTTAGTAAATCCTGCGCAACCTTACTTACACCATAAGGGTGCAAAGGCAGAAGGTCGGCACTTTCTTTTATGGGAACATTTTGTGGAGTGAGTGAGGCACCGTATTGAGCACTGCTGCAAGCCACAACCACAACAGGATTGTATGCTGCGTCGATCTTTAGGACTGAAATTATTGCCTCGAATAAATTAATGGTTCCGTTTGCGTTAATGTCCATGGTTTCAACCGGACGGAGCCAGCTAACAGTCGGGAAACTTTGAGCGGCAAGGTGAAATATTTTCCCAGGTTTGAATTCGTGAATTATTTTTTCAACGGCGATTGCATTTCGAACATCAAGTTGAAGGGGCACACATAAATCAATAATATCGTTAAGCTTTATTGTAGGATTGAAATAGGTACCTATTAAAAATTCTTTTTTCACCTTGTCCGAATAGTATTCGAGCAGGTGTGAACCTACCATGCCTGCTGTACCGGTTATTAAAATGTGTTCTTTACTCATTGAGCGCTAAACTATAAATCGCTTTTACTTTTTCGCCAATCAATTTCCACGAAAACTTTTCATTGGCTGTTTGTTTGGCTCCTGCTTTTAATTTTTCTTGTAATTGTTTGTTGGCTAAAAGGTTTTGCATTTTAATGGAAAGGTCATCTGGGTTTTCGGTTTGAAACAGAATTCCGTTTTGACCATCGGCAATGATGTCTTTAAAAACATCTAAGTCACTTGCTACTATTGCGGCACCATAGTCCAGTGAGCGAATGAGCACACCACTTGAATAAATTTTTCTATACGGCAAGGCAACAATATCAGATGCTCGAAAATAATATGGAATCATTTCGTTTGCTATGTACTCCAATCTCATAATACAATCGCCTTCCATATTGTTTTCGCGAATAATATTCAGAAATTCTGTTTCTTCTACTTTCCAGGTTGGACCAGCAACCACTAATTGAACTTCTGAATTTTGTTTTCGAAGCTGCGCAAAAGCTTTCAAAAGCACATCAAGTCCTTTCACTTTTTTAATCTGTCCGAAAAACAGAATAAGCTGTTTGTTTGTTGGGAGTTTTAATTTTTCTCTTGCTTCAGTTACTGAACAATTTGCAGCATAGAGAAAATCAGTATCGCCATGCGGAACTTTGTGGATGTGCGAAGGAATAGTTTTTGAAAAATATTTTTCAACTGACTGTTTAGCGAAGTCAGAATGAACAATAATTCGGTCAATTAGTTTTTCGAATTTTAAATATTTATCTGAATTAACTGTTGTTCCATATTTCTGAAAATCCTCAACATCGTGAATGGTTGTTACAATTTTAAAACCATTGTTCTTAAACATTCGAAGAATCAATAACTCAAGGCGCGAGAAATGATAAATGTTTGCATGAAGCACATTGTACCCTTTTGCCTTTGCATCTTGTAATGTTTTTCTGATTGCAAGTACATACCTGACACCTCTAATAATCTTTAATTCCTTTCCATATACCCGATTGAAAGTTTTTATAGTTTTAAACGAAAAAGGGAACTGTTCATCCAAGTGAGTTTCATCACATGTGTAAAATGATAATTCTATGCCAGCATCATTCACTGCTTTACACAAACCAAAATCATAAAATTCATTTCCTCGATGCCCGCCAATTGGTTCTACAAAAGCTACTTTACTATTATTCAATCGTATGAATTTAAAAACAATTAATTCTTAACCTCAAAACATCCTGTACTAAATCCAGGTAATTTTATTGCTGAAATATTTACTTTTTCTTCGGTCCATTTACACAACTCATTAATTTTAAATTCGGTTTGAAATTTTGTTGCTCCAAAACTAGAGTACAAACTCGGGCCTGAGAGGCAATAAAACTGAGAAGTTGAATTTATTTTTGATTTAGAATCTATAGTGATACCAGATAAAGAAATTTCATTCCCGGTTTTATTTACAAAATATATCCAATTGCTATTTGTTGTAGAATTGAAATATGAATAAAAAGAAATTTCAAGATCTGCGTTCTTACTGCCATTCTTTTTGACTTCAACAGAAGTCATTTTAGTTTTATCATTAAAAATATTTTTCATTAGTATATGAGAATAAAATGAGGTTCGCCTGATAATATCACCACCCACTGGATCCCTATATGATTCATTTTTCCATGGTTGCAAAATTGTTGAGCTGGCTAATAATCCATTCGACATGCCAAAATAAGTTGCTGCTTCAATTAAATTATTTCTTTTACCATTTTCTTTATTTAAAGTGTTATAGAATTCAGTAATGAATATTGCCTGCAACAAAGTATTACCATATGTTCCCTTGGTCATGGTTTGAGCAATGTTCCATTCAGTTATATACATTTTTCTATCTGTACCAAATATTTTCTGGTAGTAATCAAATGAGTTTGATAAAAAACTCCCAGCCAATTCAGTAATATCTTCAGAAGCACAATCGAATATCTTATCAATTTCTTTCAATTCATCCTGACACTGCACAGGAATATAATAATGATTAATGTAGAAATCATACCACTTCTCTCTTGCAACAACTTCATTCCAGTTTTTAAAATAATCGGAACTAGTTGAACTGTTTTCGTCATCGGCAATACGGGTAAATGGAGCAGCACAAATTCCGATTGGAATTTCAGGGAAGTATTTCTTTAATGAATCGGCAAATGGTTTACAAACCAACAAATATTTTTCAGGGCTGTTAATAATAGTACGGGCTTGTTTTAAATACATTTCATTACCTAATTCTACGGCTTTAATAGTTACTCCCTGTCTTCGAATCTCTCTAAGTTGTTCATTTAATTCATGCGGTGTTCCGGTAATGATATTAGCAACAACAATTAAATCTGCATTTATTCTTTTAGTCAATTCCATTTCCTTGTCAAAATATTTATAGTTGACGGTTTTCTTTTTATTAAAAAAATCCTGTTTAATAAAATTCTCATATGACTTTTCATTTATTGCCTTTACCTCTGATTCAATATAGCCATATCCTAGTCCGTTCCAATGATAAAAAGTAGATAATCCTCCTCCTGGCCATCTCAACACATTCGGACTCATTTTATTTTCAAATTCAATCATTATTTTATCATCTTGTTTATCATTTAATGTAAAAGATATCTTTTCTGTTGCCATTCCAAAAACTGAAGGAACAACCTTAAAAGCAGATGAATTATTTATTGATAAGGATATTTCAACCCCTGAAAGAGGCACTGTATTTATTTGATCGACATTACACTGAGGATTCATTATTGAAATCAACAAGGGAAGACCTGCTATTATTAAAATTCTGTTCAAAATCATTTATGATTATTTGTTTTTTTTAAAGTTAATTTTTTAACCTAATTATATTATTACTGCCATGTATTAAGGTCTCGGTTCAACAATTTCTCAAGCTGTTTAATATCCGGGGTATATATCTGTTTCAAAAATTTCATTGTTGCTTCATCAGGTAATTTCTTTTTATTCTTTGTAAGAATTATTGACTTAATTAAGTCTGAAATAAACTGTGGAAATAATTTCTTTAAAACCACACGGAGAAATTTAATCCTGTATATTGATCTAATCAAAGAATTTCTGGGTGTTTTGAAAGTATTATATTTTGCACTTGTATCTGTTTGAAAATCTGAATCAACATCAAGAAATTCAAATATTCTCTTCACCTCATGAGGAGCATCGTTTTTAAAATCTTCAAAAAAAATAATCAAGACATTTTCTCTACCAAATAATTCAATATATCGTTTGACTTGGTTATAATATAAGCCAAGTTCAATAAATTGCTGGTAGTACAATTTATTCAAATGTGAATCATCCTTTTTTTGAATAACATTTTCAAAAGTCAAGTCAACATATCCTAATTTATAATCCATGTTATAATGCGATATTGCTCTTTCTACAGGATTCCGTAACATTATAATTATCCGCGATTTCGGAAATGCATTCTTTATTTTAATTGCTGCTTCAGGATAAAATAAATATGACACACTCGCTTCTCCAATGGCTTTTTTATTTCCGGCTTTTTCAAAAAGAGAAATGTATTCTTCTCGATTATTTATCCCTCTTTCATTATAATAAAGGTTCTGATTTAAGCTTGATTGATATGAAAAATAATTTGGCTCCTTAACAGATGACATAAAAACCTGAGGGTGCGCTTCAAGATAGTGATATAAAGAAGTGGTTCCCGCCTTAGGAGCTCCGACAATAAAAAAATTTGGACTTAATTCAGAATTTGTATTATTCATATTAAACAGTCAATAATATTTTCATTCGAGAGAATAATTTTTTTCAGTTTTATTCTCTCGGTAATAATAAAAATAGATAAGTGAAACAATTACGGTTGTTACTCCTGCTCCCGGATAAAAATAACTACCACCAGTTGGGATGCTTCTTATATAGAAAAACAGGAGATAATATTTTAATGCAACAAAAAAAGCATCATTTGCTTTTTCTTTCACTTTTCTCATCCACCACATTGCTTGTAAATATTCGAATTGAACTACCAGAATACCGAATATCCCATAAATAAAATACGCGCCAATAATCCCAAGATCTGAAGGATAAAATCTTCCATATAATCTTAAAGGTGAGCCCTCCCAGTTGTCATTCCATTTGCCATTCCCAAAAAAAATGGAACTGGGATGCTTTGCATAATAAAGACCTATATAAATCACTTGTGTTATTCTGCTGTTGGCTGATTGATCAGTACTTTCTTCTCCCTGAAATACTTCAAGAATACTACTATACATATCTGCAAAACGAGTAAAAATCTCTGGTTTAATTATAAAAATTATTCCTCCTAAAAAAATAAGGATGATTGTAAATAAAGATATGTAATACAACTTTTTCTTAAATGAAACCTGAAAATAAAAATATACCATTGTCGTTCCGACTAATGAAGCAGTTAAAGCTCTTTTTTGATATTCAAAAACTATATAAGCTAGAAAAACCAGAACCGGAATTAAATATTTCCATTTATTAGTTTTAATAAAAACTATTAAGTAATAAAAATATGAGAAACTCATAAACATAATATCAAACATCCAACCGCACCCTTTTACAGAAGAACAATAAGCAAAACTTGTATCTAAAAATTTATGCGGGTCTAAAACAAAACCTAATAAAATATAAACTGGTAATTGAATCCATGATATACTAAGTATTATATCCCGAAGTTGATATAATGTAATTTTCTCCGTTTTTAACAGATAAAATATGAGAAAGGCAATAGTGGAATAAAACCATAATTGTTGAGTAATTATTCCATAAAACAAAGGTTGTTTCCAATAAATATTTGCTACAATGGCAGAATAAAGTGGCATTGCTATCAATATGAAAATGTAAAGTCTTTCAAATCCATTCCAATTCTTTCTTTTAATAGTTTTATCTAAAAAATAAAAGCCCATAAAAGAAAAAGTAATCAGATATATAGTTGGGTCTGTAAATTTGATTAGAAAAAAAAGAGGGCTACGGGCAAGTGTACCAAAGGCTCCAATGAATAAAAGTCCAATCAATATCTTTTTTAAAGACTCGTTTTTCTTTGATTTTAATTCAGGAGTTATGTTTTCCAAATTTTCAATATTCAATTGACTTAAACCTTTTTCTTCTTTGACTAATGGTGTAAATGTAAATATTGAAGTATTATAGTTAAGGTAACCTCTTAAACCTTTTCATTTATAACTGAGCAGTTTCTAAACCCAAACAATATCTTAAGAATTAACTTTGATTCATTAAAGTTTCCATTGGCAAAACTTAAATTCATTTTTAAAAATAATCTTAACCATGCAATTGGATACAGAAACGGATAAAATTTCCAGTAAAATTTTAAAAGATTTGAATACATCAAACATGCTATAAATAACGGCTTTCTCTTTTTAATTTTTTTTCCTGTTGATACTCCTTGTTTATGGTAAACAATTGAATTCATACAAATGGCTGATTTATATCCATTTTTTTTTCCTCTAATTACCCAATCTAATTCCTCAAAATATAAAAAATAGTCCTCACTCATTAAGCCAACAGATTTTATATACTCTGAACTAAAAAATAATGATGCCCCATATGGATAATCAAAACGGAACTTTTCATTATCAAATTGTCCATGATCTTTCTGGTTCAATCCAATATGAAATGCATTAGTTGTGAAAAAATTAAACCTGTCGCCAACTGCTTGTATAATTTCAGGATTAGAATAAAATAAAATTTTACTCCCTATCAACCCAACCTCACTGCCATTTGATTTTGTATAAATAAAGTAATTTATGAGGTTACTTAAAGTGTCGTTTTTAATTACAGTGTCATTGTTAAGCAGCCATATATAATCCGCTGAAAATTGCATTAAATATTTTATTCCAATATTATTTGCTGCAGCAAAACCAACATTATTTGAATTCTTAATTATCGTCAACTCATTTGCTTTAAAATGGTGTGAACTTTCAGATAAATATGATTCGTTATTTCGGGCATAAATCAACTTAACTGATTCGGGTCTTCTATTGGACAAACAAGTCTGAAGCAGACCAGGGACTTGATATTTTGGAGTATATCCTCCTTTTACCCAGTTGCAAATTTTATCTATTGAATTATCATCTGCACTATTGTCTACCATTACTATTGATATATCTGAAATACTACTTGCCAAGATTGAGTCAATACATTCAATTGTATCATCTGGAGAATTATAATTAACTAATACAATACCTGTTAAAGGCATATTTGTTTTTTTTCCTTTTTCAATTGTGGTTAAGACTTTTATTAATTTTTATTGTTGCTAATAATTATTCCAACCCGAAAAATCTTTTTTAATAAGTGTACCTAAAGCATCATTACTTTTTGCAAAATATTTTTCATTCAATACTTTTTTCAATTTAATATCAAGAGGACTTAAGGGAGATTTTGTAGAATTCCAACTGAGTATTTTCTTTTTAATCGATTTTCTTATTTCCTTATTTGAAATAACATTAGAAGCTAATTGTTTGAAAATATTTTTTCTGCTTACTAAATCCCTGATTCTTTCCGACTTAACTTCTGAAGCAATATTTTCTTTGATGTTAGTATTAAGTTTTACTTCAGATATATTTAAAAACAAAAATATTTTTTTCAAAGCACCTTCCAAATCTTTATTAAACTCTTCTTCATAATTAAAAAAAAGAAAATTTTCTATTGGAAAAAATTTAAAATATCTTTTTAATTGTTCATCGTACATCCCCCTGCTTATATAACTAAAGTTGTTTTTTTCTTCGCGGCTATTTGATTTCAGTCTAGTCTGTTCTTGTTTAATTGCTTCATTGAAATTAAGAGTTTCAAAACCTTTTCTTACACTCATTAAGTAATGGGAATAGGCTCGATCCACAGGATTCCGGAGAATTACAATAAATTTTATACTTGCTCCTAAGTCCTTGAAAATTCTTTCAGGAACATATGGAAAATACAAATAGTCAGGATCGAATTCCCCTATTGCTTTTTTGGGGGTGTCGTAAGAAAAAAATTTAGAATAATATTCCAATCCTAAAGCATATTCCTCATCACGGTAAAAAAACTTTGTTTCCTTTCGAGGTTTACTAACTGTTATCTCAGGATGGTTTTTTAATATATGATATAAAGCAGTTGTGCCGGTCTTTTGTGCACCAATACACATGAAATCAGGAAGGACTAACGGTACATTTTTCTTCATCAAATCTGTTTAAGAAATCCTTTTTTACTAAATGAAAATATGTGTTTTACATCAAAAGTATAAAAACCAAAATACCGTTTAACAAGGAAATAAGGAATGACATTGTATAAAAAAACTCCAATGACATTTACAACTGAAGCACCAATAATACCATATTGCGGTATAACAAAGGCATTCAATGCAACAGTAAAAATCGTTGTGCCAATAACAATGTTCCTATTAACATCCTGTTTTCCAGTCATCATTAATAAATTTCCAACCGGACCAGTTGAAGCATTAATGAATTGCCCAAATGATAAAATCATCAATGCTAATTCACCAATTAGAAATTCTTTTCCAAAAATGCCCATGAAAAAATATGGGAAAACAATAAAAAGTATAAGAATTGGAGCCGAAGTCCAAAAAATCAATTTAGTTGTATTCTGCACAACAATTGCAAGTCTTTTCATTTCACCTTTTGCATGTAACTCTGCAATTTTTGGTGCAACTGTTAAGAGAAATGCAGTTAAGGTTAATGAAGTAATAGTTGCAATGCGAAATGCAACTTTGTAAACTCCAACATCGGCTTCAGTATAATACCTTCCTAAAAAAACAGTATCTGTCCACCCACGAACTACTTGTAATATTGCAGTTAAAAATAAGCTGAAAGCAATTTTGGTCTTTTCACCTAATACAATTTTTTCACCATCGCCTCCTTCCATAAACGGAGATTTATTCCACCAAAACCAAGCAGAAATTATAGAGGATATAAACACAGCGGTTACGAATATTATTACCGGAACATTCCGATCATGAATAATAAAATACGAAGCACATAATAGTAATCCAGTTATAGCTATTGTAAGAACATTCTGAAAAAATGAATAGAACAATATTTTTTTCATGCCCCTGAAACAATCAGCATGAACTGAATGAAGAACAAAAGGCAAAATGGCGATTGAACTAATCTGAAAATACTTACCAAGTGTTGGTTTAAGAAATATATAAGTGGATATCCAATCGGAACTAAAATACAACACAAACGAACAAATTACGGATGCTGTGACATTTACCTTAATTACTTTAAAATACAAATCTTTAATTGAGCCCCATTGATTTTTCGCATTGTATTGAGCAACTTCACGAACCATTAATATATCATATCCTAATTTTCCGAAATTGGCAAAAAACTGAAACACAGTCTGGAAGATGGAATATATTCCACTGCCGGTTGCTCCATATAATCTTGCCAAAACAAAAACAAAAAGATAGTTGAACCCCATACCGGTTATCTTCATAACAAATGCAAATGCTCCGCCCTTAACAAGTTCTTTGTTATCCTGGTCCTTTACCTTTCCGAAAAATAGTCTGCGAATTTTTTTTATCAATTCTTGAATATCATTTTAGGCATTAATGCAAAACACTTTTTAGTTTTTCAGAAAGTATTGATGAAAAAAAAGTTGAACCCACTTTATTCATATGATTATCTGCAAAATATTCAATGTTATTGAAACGGCTATCATCAGTAAAGTCGAAGAAGGAAATATTGTGGCTGAGTGAGATCGACTCAATTAATTTATATACCGGATCATCAGCATATTTTTTTAATACCGGTGACATAACCAGCACAACTTCTACCCGTTTTTGTTTACATAGGTTTATTATTCCTTTAAGAGATTTAACCTTATTCGGATCTATGTGTCTATTGCGCTCTCGTTTTATTGTCAATTCGAACTCCTCTATATATTTCTGCTTTTCACTTTCAGTAATTGTTTTATTCAAAGGAAGATAACCGCTATCTGTTTTTTGCTTTTTAAATATTCCTTTTATTAAATCAAGCCACATCGAATTGTATCTATAAGATTGTGATAACAATTTAATTTTTTCAGTATTAAACGGAAACAATTTATAAGAAAATGATAAAGTATCTTCATTTCGAGTTCCTCTCCAATTAGCTATTTCTCTTATTTCCGGATAGTCGGAATAATATGGAAGTAAAATATTTAACCGATCATAATGCACTTCTTTATAATACAGTTCTTCAGGAAACATTTCGACCACAATCATTTTAGGTAAGTGATGAGATAAAATCATTTTAGTCATTGCATAACTGAATAGCAACGATTGCCCATCGTGTCCCGCGTTATAACAAGAGAGTTTTAATATATCGGATATCAGAGGAGTATTATAATTCCGTCTGGCTTTTGATGATCCTGTAATTATCACATCTGCATTGACTTTTGTAAAACCAAAAGTGGTTTCATATTCAGGACCTGAGGCAGAACTGAAATATAATTTATGCATAACTATTCCAACCAGCTGATCTAAAAGTATCAGTACTGCTAATAGCAGTAAAATTCGTTTTAGGAATTTAGTTTTAGAATTGGAAATAGATGAATTGGCTTGCATCGAAAACTCCTGTTAGTAAAATGTAAATTATTATCGAACTATAAAAAGCAATTTTTAAACCACCTGATTTTGGTTCCGGAAGCGCATCACTTTTACTATAATATTCCTGGTAAATTTCAACAGCATAAAGTATTAACACCCCAATAACAGCATAAATAAATGTGCTTGTGTTGCCTAAAGATAATGGTTCAGTACCAAAATTGAATAGTGATTTTAAAATAAACAATGCATCAGATAAATTATGTGCTCTGAAAAATGAAAATGGTATACAAATCATTATAAAGGCTACTGCTGTATGCAATATATTATTCCATCGTTTGTTATGCTTTGACTCTAAGTTGCCGAAAACCCAATTTATTTGTTTTTTAAAATACAATCTGAAAACAAGCTGAGCACCGAATATGAAAAAACAAATTACAAAAGTCCAAGCCGCCCCATGCCACAATCCTGATAGAAAATAAACGATTAATAAATTAATTGCTCCACGATCTCTTCCTTTCCTATATCCTCCAAGTGGCCGAAATACATAATCCATAAACCAAGAGGTAAGTGAAATGTGCCATCGTTGCCATATTTCTCCAATAGATTTTGATAAATACGGCCGCTTAAAATTGGTCATTAATTTTATTCCCATTACCTGTGCAGCTCCAATTGCCATATCGCTATATCCTGAAAAATCACAGTACAATTGCCAGGCAAAAAAGAAAAGACCAAACCAAAAAGTCAGGGTCTCTCCTTCATGCTGGTAAGGATAATCAAAAACATTTCCAACATAAGCACCACATCTATCAGCAATAACCACTTTTTTAAATAACCCCCAAAGCATCAGTTTTAAACCGCTAACTATTCTGTCATAATCAAATAAATGTTCTTCTTTAAATTGATGTAGTAAATTCTGCGGTCGTTCAATTGGTCCGGCAACCAATTGCGGATAAAACATTACATATAATGCGTATAACAATATATTTTTTTCTGGCTTTTGATTTCCTCTATATACTTCAATTGTATAACTCATTGCCTGAAAAGTGTGAAAGCTAAGCCCAATTGGCAATACCATGTTTAATAATGGTATATCAGGATGCCATCCCATCATTCCAGCTAATCCTTCAATGTTCCCAACAAAAAAATTATAGTATTTAAAAATTGAAAGAACCCCAATATTGGCTATGATGCTAATGATTAAAAAAAGTTTTCGCCTCTTTCCGTTAGCATTTTCAATTAATATTCCGGCGAAATAATCAATGAGTATTGTAAATAATAAAATAAGAATATACGATGGAATGAAAAACATATAAAAAATGCAACTCGCAACAAGAAGCATTGTCCATCGTAAATTTTTAGGTAGAAGGAAGTATAATAATGTTACAACCGGAAAAAAGATAATAAAGGCGAATGAGTTAAACAGCATACCGGATTAAATACTGGCTTTTTGCGGAGGCGAAAATAGTCGGATGAAAGGAAATAAGATATTTAAGAATTACAACAAATGACCGTTCGTTAGAAACAATCTCTAAAAAAAACTACATATTCTGAACAACCGTATATTTAAAATTTACTGTAATACAAAATATAAAACCTTTAGAAATAATTTTAAAGACCAAACGCTAAAAGCTTATATCATGCAGGAAACTAATAAAGCGGATCTTTCAGGTTCAGCTGATTTTTCAAATGAATTTAATCTCTATAACCCCGATGAAACTCGGAAAGCTGCAAACATTCTTCGTGCAATGAATCATAAGTTACGCAGAAATATTTTATCCTTTATTGATAAAAAACAAAAAACAAATGTTACTGAAATTTACAATGCAATGGAAATTGAACAATCGGTAGCTTCACAGCATTTAGCAATTTTAAGAAGAGCAAAAATTGTTTCAACAAGCAGAATAGGCAAACAAATTATATACAGCGTCAACTATGACAGAATTGCCCAGTATTCTAAAAATGTAAAAGAACTACTTGCGTAGTTACCAGTTGCAGAGGAAATATGGATTCAATAAATTTTCCTTAT
This sequence comes from Chitinophagaceae bacterium, assembly GCA_947469485.1. Taxonomy (GTDB): domain Bacteria; phylum Bacteroidota; class Bacteroidia; order Chitinophagales; family UBA10324; genus UBA10324. The sequence goes on from CANIPU010000001.1 coordinate 266,429, forward strand.
TGTAAATAAGAGGCTTCATTGTTGTTACATCAATTACATGTCCTCCTGCTATTTCAATCACAGCCTGGCCAGCTGCCGTATCCCACTCCATTGTTGGTGCATACCGGGGATATACATCTGCAAGACCTTCCGCAAGCAAGCAAAATTTTAAAGAGCTACCAGCTGACACAAAATCAATTTCCTTTCCGTCGGTCTTTAATTGTTGAATAAAAGACTCAGTTTCAGGATTCATATGACTACGACTTCCTATTACTCTGACTTTAGATATTGAATTGAAATTAACACCATTTGTCAATTCACTTCTTTCATTTAATTTATTTATGCAAAAACAACCTTCTCCCTTTTTAGCACTCCACATTTTATTTAATGCCGGGGCATACACCACTCCTAATACTGGCTTTCCATTTTCAACTAAAGCTATATTAACAGTGAACTCCCCATTTTTCTTTATAAACTCTTTTGTTCCATCAATTGGATCAATCAGCCAACAATGCGTCCATTTTTTTCTATCGTTATAATCAATGGTTTTAGTTTCTTCAGAAATAAAAGGTATCTCAGGGTAATAAAAATTTAATTCTTTAATAATTATTTCATTTGAAACTTTGTCAGCTTCTGTCAACGGAGATTTATTCTCTTTCATTTCAACAGTAAATTCTCCTTTATAAATTTCCATTATTGATTCCCCTGCTTTTCGGGCAATATTTTCAATTAATTTCAATTCAATTTTTTCAACTATCATTTTCTAATTAATAAGTTTTAAGCATTCAGCCAGACTTTGTTTCCATAGTTTGGGATGTATGCCAAATGTTTTGATAATTTTTTGTTTGCTCATTACACTATATGCTGGCCGCTTTGCAGGTGTAGGAAACTGTGCAGTGGAAATTGGATGAACCGGTGTTTCTATTCCCTTTAACAAAAAAATTTCTTTAGCAAAATCAAACCATGATATTTCACCTTCATTACTGAAATGATATATCCCCCAAGGCTTTAATGCATCACTTAACAATGTAATTTTTAATAGCGCATCAGCTAAATCACGCGCATAGGTAGGGCAGCCAAACTGATCATTCACAACTCGCAACTCAGGCCTTTCGTTTCCTAGCCGCAACATTGTTTTAACAAAATTATTTCCATAAGAAGAATAAACCCAGGAGGTTCGAACGATAATAGTCTTTGTGTGATTTTTTAATGCAAGAATTTCTCCCTCAAGTTTTGATTTAGCATATACCCCTAAAGGGTTTGTTTCATCTGTTTCTAAATATGGTTGTGCTTTTCTCCCATCAAATACAAAATCGGTTGATACATGAATAAAAGGAATATTAATTAAGTTGCATGCTTCAGCCAGGTAACCGGTTGCAGTAGCATTAACAAGCGTAGCTGCTTCTTGTTCTGATTCGGCTTTATCGACAGCTGTATATGCCGCGCAGTTAATAACTGCTTTGGGTTCGTTATCGATAAAATATTTTCTTACGGCCTCTCTATTTGTTATATTCAGTTCATCTTTCCCGGTAAACAAAATATTTAGTGATGGAAAGCTTGTTGCAATTGCACGAATTTCATTTCCCAACTGCCCATTTGCTCCGGTAACTAAAATTGTTTTTTTCATTTTTATTCAAACAGAAATATTTGGCGAATTCAAAATGGGTTTTCCGGGTTGAATACAAAATTCTTTGTAGCCTCTTCAAATGATTTATTCAATTTATCTTTTTCAGAAAGAATAATTTTTTCTGATGGAATCATCCAATCAATATTCAACGATGAATCATTATAAGAAATTCCGCCTTCTGCATTTTTATTATAGAAATTATCACATTTATAAAAAAATAAAGCTGTTGAACTCAATACCGCATACCCATGAGCAAACCCTCGAGGTACATATAGCTGCTTATTATTTTCTTCTGACAAAATAATACTGAATTGCTTTCCGAAAGTTGGAGACCCAACCCGTAAATCAACTACAACATCTAAGACTTCACCCTGAATAACGCGTACTAATTTCGCTTGTGCATAAGGATCTAACTGATAATGCAACCCTCTTAAAATTCCGTATGATGAATATGCCTGATTATCCTGAACAAAGTCTCTTTTAATACCTTGTTCTTCAAAATTTTTTGAATTAAAACTTTCAAAAAAGTAACCCCTGTCATCTCGGAAAACTTTAGGGTTAAAAACAAGTAAGCCCGGAAATCCGGTTTCTGTAAAGGCCATAACTATTCCGTTAATGTGTTATTTAAAAGATTTCCTGATTCACACAGCATCTGATAATAATCGTTTTGAATTGCTTTTTTGAAGGCTTCAAAGTAGCGTTGATTATGCATATCACTTCCGACCCATTCAATCCAATTATTTTTTACGAGCTGATGTGCAAATTTCTGAACTTTAGGTGAATAAAACCCAACTAAAGAAAGCGCATTTAACTGAAATAAAACACCCATGCTTTTTAATTTTTCCAGAGATTCCAATCCGGATTCTTGAAAATATGGGTAGCGTTCGGGATGAGCAAGAACAGGCTTATATCCTTTCAAGGTCATTTCAAAAACTGCATCTTCAACTTGTTGGGGTTTACTCATAACCGGTAACTCAAATAAAACATATCGTTCTCCAAAAGTCAAAAGCTTCTCCTCTTTTATATAAATTAAAAAATACTCGTCAAAATAATATTCTGCTGCTGCTTCTAATTCCAATTTAATTCCGGATTGTTTAATCACAGTTTTCATTCTCTCCAATCCTGGAAGTATAGTATCATAAGAATTATTGTAAACACCATTAAATATATGAGGAGTTGTAATCAGTTTTTTATAACCCAGATGATAAAGCTCTGTTATAATTTCTAACGATTCATTCTCAGTACTAACTCCATCATCAATTCCGGGTATAAAATGAGAATGAATATCAATTTTTACAGGATTGACGAAGTTTTTTTTTTACTGAATAAATCTTTAAAAATCGACATGGTTTAAAATCAATTAATAGATTTTTGATTAAATACGGGAGGCAAAATATTATACAACATCTTGTTCTGCAGTGCTTTTAATAAATTTAAAAACAATTAATCCAATTGCAGTTAAAAACAAAACAAAAATTCCTGAGGCAATTGAAACTAATATTACCATAGGAACATTTGTGTCAGTAGAAAAATTAGGATCATCAATTATATCAAGAATTGGTGTTTGGCTTAACAACGAAACTTTTGCAATTTCAAAATTATTTACAGCAGACGAGTATTGAATGTTAAGCAACGACTGATCTCTGATAGCTGCATTCAAATCAACATAACCCGACTGCCTAACCATATTATTTGAATTATCTTTCAATCTGGCAACTTTAACATCAAGATCTCTAATAGCATTTGCCAATGAATCAACTCTTTTTTCAGCTAAAGAAAAATTATTAGTATTTAAAGAATACATTTCTCTTAAATAATATGAGCTTGTGTTATTTAGAAGTTTTTTTAAAAAATGTTTTGACAATTCATAATTTGATGAAACGAACTTCGCTGAGTTAAACGGATTATCTACATTAAATTCAACTGATAGATTTTCATCAAGAATCAAATCATAAATTGTTGTAAGAATTGAATCTTCTAATCGGGTTAATTTTTTTAAATTTTTATTTTTAAATCTAAACCCTTCATAAGAAAGTCCTTCCCAATCTTCATCAAGTTCATAAATATTTATATAATGATTAACTAAAATATCCTTCTTTTTAAAAATCGTGTCTTCTTGCAACAAAGTTTCCTTAACAATTCTTCTTGATTGCATAAGATTTGCAAAAAAATTGTTGTCATAAGATGATGGTCCACCTGATTTACTTGAAATTCCTAATGATGATGCCAAAGAAAGTGCAGAACTTAGCAAAGAAGAAGAAGCTGATTGCCCCTGAACAGTAAAAGTGCAATTTGCTGTATATGTAGTTCCTTTTAAAAAGCAGTAGCCCCAACCTAGTCCAACACCGATTACTAAAGCTATTGTCAATATCCACCATTTTTGCAATAAATATTTTGCGTTCGTTTTAATGCTTTGCAAAATTTTATTAAAACTGATGTCAACTTCTTCACCAGTATTTTTTTTTTCTGTTTTTTGCATTAATTGATGGTTATTGAATTCTTGTTAGTAATATATATATAGTTGCGATACCCGTTAAACTAACTGTAAATGTAGAAATTGCCTGATTCCAATTTATAGGTTCCTTTGGTCCAGATTTTTGTTTCAATTCCTTTGGCGGAATAGTGGTAGCAACTACTGTTGAAGAATTTTTAACTTTAGGATATATATTAAACAATATAAACTTCCTACATCCATTAACATTCTGTCCGGGATTAACAACATAAGTTCTGCTTCTGATAGCTCTTTTTTCAAACCCTAATCCATAATGTTTAATGTAAAATTTTGCTCTTTTACCTTTAGTAAATGGAACATTTATTTGTTTTAATGAATCAATATATGGGAAGCGAATAAGCCCGGTTATTGTTACAACATTTGATTGTTTGGGTATTGTTATTTCGTCACCTGGTTTTAAAATATAATCGAATTTAGAATTTGGTTTTTTTAGTGCTTTATCCAAGTGAGAAAGGATTATACCTTTCCCGTTTTCTTTACGGTATATATAACCATCTTCTGAATAAGCTGATGCATTTAATCCGCCTGCTCGGTTTAATAATGATGTCCATGTTTCTAATTTATCAATCATAACATAATTACCAGGGTATTGCACTTCCCCTGAAACAGAAACCATTGTTTGCTTATCATAATCAGATGAGACACGAATAATTACCTGATCAGAGGGTTGCAATTCAAACCCAGCGGATGCATCATCTAATGTCAAATCCTTATTTATTGAGATAGATTTTATTATAACCGGAACAGCAGAAATTCCACTGCCTTTTTTTACCTCAAGAATTCTGGAAATTTCTATTCGGTTACTTGCTGCTTCAGGTTTTAATCCTCCTGCAAAATATAATGCATCTTTTAAGCTCATCCCATTTCCATATAAATAATCGCCTGGAGATCGAACAGAACCTGTCACACTAACAGTAAGATCATCTTTGAAAGAAGCTTTATTAAAAAAGTTAATTACATCTTCGTTCTTTAACAATATATTATCAGGTGAATTTTTACTTTGAATAATAGCTGAAGGAGAAAAAGAAATATATTGTTTAGATAAATCTTCATTTGTTCTGATTATATATCCTTTATTATACAAGGCATCATTTCGTAATGGATTTTTGTCTAATACATCTGAAATTCGCTGACCGTTTTTAAAACTATATATTCCTGGTGCTGTTACCGGACCATTAATTTTAATCTGATTAGTAACTAAATCTGGAACGGTATTAATCGTAATCTTATCGCCGTTTTTTAAATTAAAATCTCCTTTATTCTTTAATAAACTATCAAGATTTACACTTATTAATTTATTCTCCAAACCTTCATACCTCTGAATAATTACATTATTCATATATGCATTAGGTGTTACACCTCCCGCAAATTTTAATAGCGAAACAAGGTTTTCGTTATCTAATAACTCAAATCCATCTGGCCGTAAAACTTCCCCGAAAATCCTAACTACCTTACTGCTAAGAGGAATAAAAATGTAATCATTATTTTGGAGATAAAAATCCTGCTTTGAATCAGGATCTAACAAAAACGAATAAACATCTAGTGTTTTAATTGTTTGACCATCCCGTTTTATATAGATTTTTCTAAGCGACCCAATGTTAGTAGGACCTGATGCAGACATCAGGGCATTAAATGCAGTATTTGTTGCCGGCATTGTATAATTACCTGGTTCAAAAACCTCGCCTACAATGTTCACCCCTATCACCCGGCTATAGACAAGCGAAACATCAAGGCTGGAATTACTCATATCAATAACAGTAGAAAACCGACCTTTAATAAGTTTTTTTGCATCTTCAAATGCTAATCCTTTTAAATATATCCTCCCTGTCTGAGTTGGCAAAATCGCTCCTGACTGGTCAATCGTATAACTTCCACTATAGCTACTATACCCCCAAATGTTAATAGTTAATTGGTCTCCGACACCCAGAATATAATTATCTGGTGCTTGCATATCAGTTGAATGATTAAAAGTAGATATGTTTTTATCTCGAAAAAAAGATTGACCAAATATTATGGCAGGGGGTAATTCGGGCGTTTCTTTGTTTTCTTGGTGATTATTATCAATTATATTAGAAATTGTACTTGGAGAAATATTAGGGGAATTATTAATAACCGGTGTTTGACTATTTAAATTATTCTCCTGCTTTGATTCAGATTGGTTTACTGATGGATTTATGCTTATAGTTCCACTTTGTATCTGTGGTAATACTTGATTGGCAATATTTTGAGCATCAGTAGTACTTATACCAAGCATTTGAAGTTTACTTGCATTCGCTTGAATCAGAGCCTGAACATTTGTGCTATTTAGAGACGAGGAAGTTGAATTACCTGATGATTGTTTAATGGTATCTTGTGCTTTTACGCAAGAAATTGTTGAAATCAATGCCAACGATAAACAAAGGCAACTGAAAATTTTCATATTATTGGTTAAAAAGTGCGTGCAAAAATAAACATCCTATGCTCAATAACTAATATTGCATTTACTAAAGACACAAACTTAAAATAAGTCCATTTTAAAAAACATTACTTTCTAACAGTAATTTTTAATCCTTCATTAAAAGCAAACGAAGGATTGTATTTTAGTAAGGTTTTTGCCTTGTTCACATCAGCAAGCGATTGAGAAATATCACCCTCACGGTTAGGGCCAAAAACCGGTTCAATATTCGAGCCGATAATTTCTTTAAGCGAGTTAAATAAATCCATTAATGAAAACTGATTACCACATGCAATGTTATAAATCTGTCCGAATGCACTCTCATTGTCAGTACACATAGCTTTGATGTTTGCCTGCACTGCATTTTCCACAAAAGTGAAATCGCGCGTGTTGCTTCCGTCGCCATTAATAACGGGGCGCTCATTTTTTTTAATCATATCAATCCACTTCGGTATCACGGCCGCATATTGTCCGTTCGGATCTTGACGCGGACCGAAAATATTGAAGTACCTAAGTCCGATAATTTTCATTCCATAATTCAAACCAAAAACATGTGCATACAATTCATTGGTGTATTTCGAAACCGCATAAGGTGAAAGTTGCTTTCCTATTTTGTCTTCTACCTTAGGTAATCCGGGATGATCGCCATAGACAGATGAGGAGGAGGCATAAACCACACGCTGAATTCCGGCATCTCGTGCAGCAACCATCATGGTTAAAAATCCATCCACATTAATTCTGTTTGTGGCAACCGGATCTTTGATGGAACGGGGAACTGAACCAAGAGCTGCCTGGTGCAACAGTGCATTCATTCCATCACAGGCTCGATCGCAATCTGCTTTGTTGCATATATCACCTTCGATAAATTCGAAGCGCGGATTGTTTATGAATAGATCGATATTTTCTCTTCTTCCTGTCATGAAATTATCAATGACACGAACTTTTTCAGCACCGAATTTCAATAAATATTCAACCAAGTGCGAACCAATAAAACCTGCGCCGCCGGTGATTAATATTTTTTGATTTGATAAATCGGTGTGATGATATTTTGTTTCGTACACAATTAGCGTTTGATGTATTGGCCTTCGTAATATTTCTGATAATCGCCGCTTGTTACATGTTGCAGCCACTCTTCATTCGACAAATACCAGTCAACAGTTTTTTCTAATCCCTCTTCAAATTGCAGTGAAGGTTTCCATCCCAATTCTCTATTCAGTTTGGCAGCGTCAATTGCATAACGCAAATCATGACCGGCTCTGTCTTTCACATAGGTAATCAGTTTAGCCGAAGTGCCTTCTTCTCTGCCTAATTTCTGATCCATGATTTTGCAAAGCAGCTGAATGAGGTCAATGTTTTTCCATTCATTGAATCCGCCGATGTTGTAAGTGTCGCCGACTTTTCCTTTATGAAAAATTAAATCAATTGCTGATGCATGATCTTCCACATACAACCAGTCGCGTACATTTTCGCCCTTGCCATAAACCGGAATCGGTTTACTATTCTTGATATTATGAATGGCAAGTGGAATTAATTTTTCAGGAAAATGATTCGCGCCATAATTGTTGGAACAGTTCGAAATTTTTATTGGCAATCCAAAAGTATCATGATAAGCGCGCACTAAATGATCGGAACTTGCTTTCGATGCTGAGTAAGGTGAATGCGGATCGTACTTGGTTTCCTCAGTAAAAAATCCTTCTTCTCCCAATGAACCATACACTTCATCAGTACTCACATGATAGAATAATTTCCCTTCAAAATTTTTCCAGCTTGCTTTTGCAGCATTGAGCAATGAAACAGTTCCGACAATATTGGTCATGATAAATTCCATTGGATTGCTGATACTTCTGTCCACATGACTTTCAGCAGCAAGGTGAATCACTCCATCAAAATTGTGTTCCTGAAAAAGCGATTGCATTTTTTCACCATCAACAATATCTGCTTTAATGAAAGTGTAATTCGGTTTCGATTCCACATCGCGAAGATTTTCAAGGTTGCCCGCGTAAGTGAGCTTATCAAGATTATAAATGTGGTAATCGGGATAGCGATTCACCATGAGGCGAACCACATGTGAACCAATGAAACCTGCACCTCCTGTTATTAAAATTTTTCTTGATGCCATTATAATCCCCAGTAGGTAAAAGTTTTTATTTTATTTCTGAAAACTCCTTTCACATCCACAATTATTCCACCGCCATTCATAATGGTTTTAAAATAATTTTCATCGAGCGATAAATATTCTTTGTGATTGACTGCTACAATAATTGCATCGTACATTCCATTTGGTTTCGGCACCAATCCAAATCCGTATTCGTGTTGCAGTTCATCGCCATCAGCATGCGGATCCACCACTTCAACTGTTACACTATAGTTTTTTAATTCATTCACGATATCTGCAACTTTTGAATTGCGTATGTCGCTCACATTTTCTTTAAAAGTTGCCCCCATAATCAATACACGCGATGCACTCACATCTTTATGTGCCTTTGTTAATTTCTGAACTGTCCGACGAGCAACATATGGCCCCATATCATCATTGATTCTGCGTCCTGATAAAATTACTTCGGGATCATAGCCAAGTGCATTGGCTTTGTAAGTGAGATAGTATGGATCAACACCAATACAATGACCACCAACCAATCCCGGAAAAAATTTGAGAAAATTCCACTTGGTTCCGGCTGCTTCCAACACATCGTAAGTATTGATTCCGATTTTGTCGAAGATTCGTGAGAGTTCGTTCATCAACGCAATGTTTACATCGCGCTGTGTATTCTCAATAATTTTTGCTGCTTCAGCTACCTTAATACTTGCAGCGCGATGCACCCCGGCTTTCACCACAATTTCATAAGTTTTTGCAATAACTTCAAGTGATTCTGTATCGCATCCTGAAACTACTTTAATAATTTTTGAAAGTGTGTGTTCTTTATCTCCCGGATTAATGCGCTCAGGTGAATAACCCAATTTATAATCAGTAATATTTTTCAATCCTGAAATTTTTTCAAGAACAGGATTGCAATCATCTTCAGTACAACCCGGATAAACAGTTGATTCAAATACCACATAATCTCCTTTCTTTAAAACTTTTCCGATTGCTTCGGATGCAGACAAAACCGGTTTTAAATCCGGAACATTGTGCTGATCAACAGGAGTTGGAACGGCGACAATAAAAAATTTCGCCTGCTTTAAATCTTCCATGTTAGCGGTGAATTGAATATCACACCCCTCGAAAGCTGATTTTTCCAATTCATTGCTCGGGTCAATTCCATTCTTCATCATCTCAACACGCTTGGTGTTGATGTCGAAACCAATCACTGAAATTTTTCGGGCGAACTCCAGTGCAATTGGTAACCCTACATATCCCAATCCTATTACGGCGAGTTTCTCTTGCTTGCTTATCAACTGATCGTACAAACTCATTTCATTATTTTTTTAAAGTAGTCGTAAGTAATTTTTAATCCTTCGGCACGCTGCACTTTGGGTTCCCAACCAAGCAACGATTTTGCTTTAGTTATATCTGGTTGGCGCTGCTTCGGATCATCTTTCGGCAAAGGTTCGTAAATAACTTTTTGTGTGGTTGCTGTAAGTTTAATTATTTCATCCGCAAATTGAGTGATTGTGATTTCATCCGGGTTACCCATGTTCACCGGTTGCGCATAATCACTGAAGAGCAATCGATAAATTCCTTCTACCAAATCACTCACATAACAAAACGAACGGGTCTGACTTCCATCTCCGTAAATCGTTAAATCTTTTCCGGATAATGCCTGGTAGAAAAAATTAGGCAACACACGACCATCATTCAATCGCATACGAGGACCATAAGTGTTGAAGATGCGGATGATGCGTGTTTCCAACCCATGATAGGTGTGGTATGCCATTGTGATACTCTCCTGAAATCTTTTCGCTTCATCATATACTCCACGCGGACCAACCGGATTTACATTTCCCCAGTACTCCTCTGTTTGCGGATGCACCAATGGATCGCCATAAACTTCGGATGTAGAGGCAACTAATATGCGTGCATTTTTCACTCTTGCCAACCCCAGCAAATTATGAGTGCCCAGTGACCCAACTTTTAAAGTCTGTATAGGCCATTTCAGGTAATCAATCGGGCTTGCCGGAGAAGCGAAGTGCAAAATATAATCTAGCTTATCGGGCACATGCACAAATTTCGATACATCATGATGGTAGAAAACAAAATTCTTTTTGGGAAAAAGGTGTTCGATATTTTTCAAATCGCCGGTAATCAGGTTATCCATTCCCACGACTTCAAAATCTTCGTTCACAAAACGATCGCACAAATGCGAACCAATGAAACCTGCAGCGCCTGTTATTAAAATTCTTTTGCTCATTTAATCATTAATCTTTCTCTGAATGAGAATTAGACTTTTTGTTTAGGTGTGCAAAGAAAATAAGAAATGACTGAAGTTGAAATTTATCCTGTTATATAATAGCAGCAGGTAGTAAAAAAATCTCTGATATATGGAATAGATTTCAGAATCGGAATTTGTTTGAGGGGTTTTAACCCGAATTTATATCTATAAATAGGATTGATTAAAAACAACTCTCTCTTTATAATTTTCATTCCTGCCTGTTCAACACAATGCTCAAAACGGTTGATCGAAATTTGGGTGTCGTGAACTTCTAGCAATTCTTTAATCGTAATTTCTGACTGTTGCAAAATATTTTTCAATACGAATTTATAAATCCCTTTTGGAAGAATGTGGTAGTAGGGCATTTTTCCGAATTTGCCTTTTGCAACTTGCTGATGGCCGCCGAATGGCATAAACCATGGAGGAAATCCGAAAAAAATAATTCCATCTTTTTTCAAAAACTGTTTCAGCGTTTTCATCACCGATTCCTGATTCGGTAAATGTTCAATTACATCTTTTAAAATGATGACATCAAATTGTCCGACAAATTCCTTTTGTATCTGTTCATCATAAAAATTACCGATTCTTAAATTCAATTTATACTGACTGATAAAATCTTTTGCATATCCTTTTCCACGCTCTACACGCCAATCTGCCAATTCCAATCCAACACAATCGGAACCGAGTTCAGCAAAAGCACATAAAACACCACCTTCCCCTGCGCCAACTTCCAATACTTTTAAATTTTTTATATCGCGTTTAACCTGTTGAATAAACGGAACAACATATTGCCGTGCATTGTCCAACTGTTGTTGAAACATAATTTCCGGCTTACTATGATGATCGAGTCCCAAAATTCAGTTCAAAGTTTTTAGATCTAGGTTCAAAGAGGGGTTTTCACCTTCACTTAACAATTTCACGACCGATACTGTTGTAATAAAATCCGGCTTCTCTAACCTGATCTAACCCATATAGGTTACGACCATCAAAAATCACTTTGTTATTTAAATTCGAAGCTATTTTTTCAAAATCCGGTGTTCTGAATTCAGCCCATTCAGTAAGAATGGCTAATGCATCTGCTCCTTTCAACATTTCGTACATATCATCAGCAAAGTCCACAGTATTTCCGAAAAGCTTTTTAGCATTTTCAATAGCTTCTGAATCGTACGCAATTACACTGCAACCTTCTTTAAGCAAATCTTCCATTATATATAACGAAGGTGCTTCCCTGATGTCATCTGTATTTGGCTTAAAGGCGATTCCCCATAGTGCAATTCGTTTACCTTTTAAATCTCCCCCAAAATAGTTTCTGATTTTTTCAACTAATACATGTTTCTGAATATCATTTACTTCCATTACAGCATCCAGAATTCGAAAATTGTATTTGTTATCTTCTGCTGTTTTATAAAGCGCCTGAACATCTTTTGGAAAACAACTTCCACCATATCCTATACCCGGAAATAAAAATCTTTTTCCAATGCGGTTATCGCTGCCAATACCTTTACGAACCCAATCAACATTGGCCCCAACTTTTTCGCAGAGATTTGCAATTTCATTCATGAAAGAAATTCTTGTTGCCAAATATGCGTTTGCTGCATACTTGGTCATTTCGGCACTTCTTTCATCCATAAAAATTACCGGATTTCCCTGACGAACAAAGGGGTCATATAATTTTTCTATCAATTTACGAGCTTTCTCACTATTGGTTCCAACTACTACACGGTCTGGCTTCATAAAATCTTCCACTGCAATACCTTCTCTCAAAAATTCAGGATTCGATACCACATCAAATTCAACTTTTGCGTTTTTTGCAATTGCGGCACGAACTTTTTCAGCAGTTCCAACCGGTACTGTACTTTTATCAATAATTACTTTATAATCGGTGATTATTTTACCAAGATCTTCTGCAACACCTAAAATATACGACAAGTCGGCACTACCATCTTCACCCGGAGGAGTTGGGAGAGCAAGAAATAAAATCTTTGCGTCCTTAATCGCTTCAGCCAAATTGGTAGTAAATTTCAAACGGCCATGCTCTACATTTCTTGCAAACAACACATCAAGGTCAGGTTCAAAAATCGGAAGTTTACCATTCCGAAGCATTTTGACTTTTTCCTCATTAATGTCGACACAGATTACATTGTTTCCGGTTTCGGCAAAACAAGTTCCGGTTACTAAACCTACATATCCAGTTCCAATTACTGCAATATTCATGATTACTTATTTAAGAAATTCTAAAACTGATGAAGCAATATAATTCAATTGTTCTTCGTCCATTTCTGTATGGATTGGCAGAGATAATACTCTTGGTGATAACCACTCTGTATTTTTTAAATCGCCAACTATACGAGCTCCCTTTTCAAATGCCTTTTGTTTATGACAAGCAAGAGGATAATAAAGCATGGTTGGAATACCTTTTTCTTTTAATGAATTAATCATTGCTTCACGATCAACATTATCAGAAAGTATTAAAGTGTATTGATGGTAAACATGCTTTGCATATGATGCACGAAATGGTGTTTTGATTTTGGGATGATTAGCAAATGCTTTATCATAAAAATTAGCCACAGTTCTTCTTGCATTACAATATGAATCAAGATGCTTCAATTTGACCCTAAGAATTGCTGCCTGAAGAGTATCAAGGCGACTATTGCAACCAATTAAATCATGATAATATTTAATTCGCTGACCATGATTCGCTATCATTTTTAATTTAAGAGCCAGCTCATCATTATTTGTAAAAATTGCACCTCCATCACCATAGCAACCTAAATTCTTTGAAGGGAAAAACGAAGTGGTTGAAATCAGAGCCATTGAACCATTCTTAAAAGTATCACCATTGCTAAAAGTGTACTCTCCGCCTATTGCCTGAGCATTATCCTCAACAACAGCAATTTTGTGTTTTGCTGCAAGTGCAAGAATGGGCTCCATGTTGGCTGCCTGGCCATATAAGTGAACCGGAACTATAACTTTTGTTTTTGGAGAAATTGCTTTCTCAATTTCAGTAACATCAATAGTAAAAGTTTCAGCATTCACATCCACAAAAACCGGAATACATTTTAACAATGCAATCACTTCAACAGTAGCAAAATAAGTGAACGAAGGAGTTATTACTTCATCTCCGGGTTGTAAATCCAACGCCATCATTGCTATCTGCAAAGCATCTGTACCATTCGCACAGGGAATCACATTTTTTACTCCTGCATATTTACCTAAATCAACTGCAAACTCCTGAACCTGCTTTCCGGCAATAAACGAGGCATTATCTAATACTTCTTGTATGCCTTTATCAATATCAGGTTTGATTTTTTGATATTGAGATTTCAGGTCGACCATTTCTATATTTCTCATCGTGCGTGCAGTCTTTTTTAAGGAGCGGCAAACTTAATTGAATTAGATTTAAACAAGAAGCATATAAACCAAGTTCCGCTGATAAAAATTTTATCGGGCTTGCTTGAGGCTGTTAAGAAAACTGATACCCTCGGTGGTCAGTTTTTTTACGAATAATGTATCATTGAATTTATAACTAACCTGCTCGCAACCTTCTTGTAAACTGAATTGCATTTCAGTAGAATCTTCATATACTTTGAAAATGAGTTTTCCTTCGTAATTGCAATCGCCGGTTGCATTTGATTTTTCATCAATATAATTCCACCACTTTTGAATTTTATCAATGTCATTTGTCTCATAATGAACCATTGGAATCGTAGAACCTGACGATATATAAACTTTAACCACATCACTTTCCTGAATCAGTTGATGCAAATCAGATTGTTTAGAGCATGATGTAAAAAACAAAATGCAAATTGAAACCAAGAATAAATTTTTCATTTGTAATTTTTTTATGAACGATGAACTTTCCTGACAAAGTATTTAATAGAATTTTTTAACCGGCTCTTTTTCTGTAAAAAAAAGTTGCAAGTGAACACATCACTAATCCACCCAAACTGATTGCACTTAGTTGTGGAAGAATATCCTTTAATGATGAACCCTTTAAAACAACCATTCGCATAACAGCAACAAAATAAGCTATTGGATTAAACTTGGTAATATTCTGAGCCCACTGCGGCATTGCCTCAATTGGTGTGAACAACCCACTCATTAAAATAAATATCACCATAAAGAACCAGGCAAGAAACATGGCTTGCTGCTGGGTATCCACCATGGTCGAAATCAATAACCCGAATCCAAGAAGTGTAATGAGATATATAGTTGCGAATAAATAAATGAGTGGAATTGACCCGAGAATGTGAATGCTAAAAACCCATCGTGCAACCAACAACCCTATTGTTAGTTGAACCAATCCGATAATTAAAAAAGGAATTTGTTTACCAATGATGAAGTGTGCTTTCTTAATGGGGGTAACATTTATTTGTTCAATTGTTCCGATTTCTTTTTCGCGCACAATGTTTTGAGCGGACATGAACATGCCGACCATCGTGAGTAACATAACAATCAACCCGGGTACCATGAAAGTTTTATAATTCATGTATGGATTATACCAGAATGAATATGGCGTACTTAAAACCTTCTGCTGATCAAATTGTTGCTGGTTTATCCATTGGATATTTATCTGTTGATTAAAACTCTGAATGATGTTGAGAGCATAAGTATTTATTACACCTGCAGCAGCCCCATCAATTGCATTGATATTGAGCAACAGTTTTGTGTGCTGCTCCTTCATCAAATCATGTTCGAATCCTTTCGGAATCATGAGTATACATCGGTCTTTACCCTGCATAATATCTTCATCTGCATGCTTTTCGTCAAACGAAAAATCGGATAACTCGAAATAATTACTCGCTTTAAACTTTCCGATCAATTGTCGCGATGCCTGACTTTGATCCTGGTCTATCACATGCATATTCAGGTGACGGATTTCAAATGTTGCTGCATTGGATAGTATGAGCAACTGTATAAGAGGCATCATTATTATTTGCGGCAACATTGCTCGGTTACGAAATATTTGCAAAAACTCTTTTCGGATAATTACGAGGATTGTTCGCATATCAACTGAGCTTCATTTTAAATCTGCGTGAAGCCAAAAACAGAAACACAACCGCCATGAAAGCAAGAACGCAAGTGTCTTTCCAAACCACACTCCATCCTGCTCCCTTCAGCATAATATCACGCAACATACTGATAAACCAGCGCGCGGGAATTATATTACTGAGTACTTGGAGTGGCACAGGCATGTTATCAATCGGAAAAATATATCCACTGAGAATTATAGTTGGCAACATTAATCCCATCATGGAAATCAACATCGCTGCCATTTGATTCGGAGCAATGGAAGAAATCAGAATTCCGAATGAAAGAGCAGTAATTACAAACAACAAAACTTCACCGAGCAACAGGAAAATATTTCCGCGAATAGGAACATGAAACACAAACATAGAAAGCCCAAGAGTAACGAGTGTTATGCAGAATGAAAGTACCAGATAAGGAATCACTTTTCCTAAAATCACCTGCCAAGATTTAAGTGGTGAAACCATGAGCGCTTCCAAAGTACCCGTTTCTTTTTCGCGTGCGAGCGAAATACTTGTCATCATTGCACTCACCAGCATCATGATTATGGTCATAACACCAGGAACAAAAAGATAAACTCCTTTTAACTCTTCGTTGAACCACATGCGCACTTCGGTTTGAATAATAGCTGGTGGTTTCGAACCTTTGTTTAATTCTTGCTGGTAATTCAACAGTATTGCACGCGTGTAGGCAACAATTGTATTGGCAGTATTCGGGTCTGTTGCATCGCCAATAAGTTGAATGTTCCCTGTGTTTTTTGAATAAATATTTTTCGCAAGATTATTTTCAAACACAATAACCTCCTTCACCTTACCGCTTTTAAAGGCCGTTTCAATTTCTTTTTCAGAACGGAGATTCTGATAAAGATGGAAATATTCGGAAGAGAGAATCCGGTTGGTGATATCGCGCGACACATCGTCGTGCGCCAAATCAAGCACCGCCACATTCACATTTTTAATTTCGTTGGTAATTGCAAATCCAAAAAGTAAAATTTGTACAACAGGCATTCCAAACAGAATAAGCATTGTTCTTCGGTCGCGGAAAATGTGACGAAATTCTTTTTGCAAAAACCCGAAAAATCTCCGTCTGTTCATTTGAATAAATTAAAACTCTTCATAATTAGATAAAACCATTTTTTGTTCCAAATGCAAATCGCTGATTCAGCTTATAAAATTTTTTGTAATCATGGTAGAACCTTGATTCAGTAATTGGTATAATTAAAACTTCATTCTTCTCAGTATTGTATTCTTCAATAATCAAAAATTTTTCCATTGAAGGATCATTAATTGAATAATAAAACTCAATAAAATTCAAAGGATACTTCTCCTTTCCATTTACATATACTTTTAATAGATTAAAGGTGAGGTCAACAAGATACCATTGCTTTTTTTGATTATCATAAACTTCAGTGGTTGTATGCCCTTCAGCATTCATTATTACGGGGTCTTCAATAGAATCATAAGTGCTTCCCAATCCAATTCTGCGAATCGGGATCTTCAAACACGCTCCTGCATAAGAAAAAATATCTGCAAAATTCCCACACCAAACTTTATCTTTTCCTTTCATTGCTCTCTGATATTGAGCAAACGAGGAAATACCATTCATGGAATCAGAAGGTGTACCCTGATGATCAGATAAATTTTTTATTATTTTTTTTGCAATTATTTCAACTTCATTGGCTTCAGTAAATTTATTATTGGTGAATTCATTTCTCGCAAAGTTTATTTCATCAGTTGTAGGGGAATAAATTATAAAATCAGAAACTTGTTTTTCAACCATAAATAAATCAGTTTCCCCAATAGTAATCAGGTCGTTAGAATAAGATGATTTTCCTGCTGACTGAAAGAGCTGCTTCGGTTCATAAGTAATATTCATTGAATATTTTTTTGTGGTTGCATTTTCAGTTGATGCCCAGATATATAAAACAACCTTTTGAAGTTTCAAGGAATCAGAAAAGAATGGTATAAACATTTTACCATCAGACTTTTCAGATTTTGAATTATTTATTTGAAAATAATACGCTTTGAAATCAGAAAGAGTATTCGTCAGATAAATATTAAGCCCGCAAATGTTCTGGCCATTCCTTTTAACTCTTTCTAACTTTGAATAAAATATTTCTTCAGCCGGCGGATATAAAGCCAAATACTGACGAGAATATTTATAAGAAATATTTTCTTCCTGAATCCGGGGTTTACAACTAATTGTTAATGTCAAAACAACTATATAAAACCATGAAGAATATTTTAAAAACATGTTTCCGGTTTTCATTCTACAAAACTTGCTTTTGAGTTGGTCTTGCTAATCGAAGAAAAACTTCATCCATACTTACTGCATTGAATTGTTTTTTCAATTGGGTGGGAGTATCAAGCGCTTCAATTCTTCCATCTACCATTATGCTCACCCGATCGCAGTATTCCGATTCATCCATGTAGTGAGTGGTGACAAATACAGTTGTGCCTTTTTCCGCAGCATTGTAAATCAAATCCCAGAATTGTCTGCGTGTAATCGGATCAACACCGCTTGTTGGCTCATCCAAAAAAACAATTTTCGGTTTGTGAATCATTGCAACAGATAACGCCAATTTCTGTTTCCAACCGAGCGGAATATTTTTTATTAATTCTTTCCTGAAACTTTCCATTCCTAATTCTGAAATCAATTCTTCTGCTCTTTCTTTTAAAATATTTTTTCGCAAACCATAAATGCCTCCGTAAAACTGAATGTTTTCAATCACTGTTAAATCTTCGTACAACGAAAACCGTTGCGCCATGTAGCCGATATTTTTTCTGATCTGATTTGCCTCGGTAAACAAATTGAAACCAGCAACATTTGCTTTACCTGCAGTCGGCGACCACAAACCGATTAACATCTTTATTGCCGTAGTCTTACCAGCGCCATTTGCTCCGAGAAAGCCAAATACTTCTCCTTTCTTCACCTGAAAAGAAATATTATCAACCGCTGTGAACGAACCAAATCGTTTCACTAAGTTTTCAACTTCAATAATATTTTCTCCGGTGAGTTTCAATTATTCAATTTTTGTTATTCAGTTTTTGTTGTGCTCCATCAAATGCATAAAACAATCTTCAATTCCTGCTTCAATTATTTTCACTTCGGTGTGCTGATGACCTTGTTGTTTTAAAAGTGTTTCAATTTTTTCTGTTGATGAATTTTCCTTTTTCATCGTGATGTGCAAAAATTCGCCAAAGCCATAAACACTTTCAGCATCTTCCACTTTTAAAATATCCTTTCGCAGCTTCGGCATATTCTCAGATTTCACAGCAATAACATGCAACGGAAATTTTTTTGTAATCACACCCGGAGGATCTATATCCAGAATTTTTCCTTTTTGAATTAATGCTACACGATCGCAACGGCTTGCTTCATCCATGTATGGAGTGGAAACCAAAATAGTGAGTCCGCTTTGCTTTAATCTGCTGAGCATTTCCCAGAATTCTACTCTGGAAACCGGATCCACTCCTGTTGTTGGTTCGTCTAAAAATAAAACTCGAGGTTTGTGAATGAGTGCGCAGCACAAGGCAAGTTTCTGTTTCATTCCGCCACTCAGTTTTCCTGAACGGCGATCTTTGAATGGTTCCAGCTGCACATAAATTTCTTTGATGATGGAATAATTTTCCTGCACAGTTGTTCCAAAAACTTTTGCAAAAAACTCCAGATTTTCCTGAACAGATAAATCAGGATACAACGAAAATTTTCCGGGCATATATCCAACTCTCGAACGAATGGCAATTTCATCTTTCAGATGAAAACCATCTACCAACGCATCACCACTATCTGCATTCATCACCGTAGTAAGTATGCGAAAGAGTGTGCTCTTGCCTGCGCCATCGGGGCCAATGAATCCAAACAGCTCACCTTCATTCACTGTGAATGAAACATCATCCAAAGCTTTTGTGCTGTGGAATGATTTGGTGATGTTGGTGGCAATTACTCTTTCTTTCATCTTCTCAAATGAATTTTACTGATAGTCATTAGAGTTTAAAATAAGTTTTAGGAATAAAACTCATTTTGAAAATTTTACTTCTCCAGGCATTCCGATTTTCAGTGAGCCGTCATTCTTCACCAGCACTTTCACAGCATATACCAGATTCACTCGCTCTTCTTTTGTCTGAATAATTTTTGGAGTGAATTCAGCCGTCGGAGAAATCCACGAAACAGATCCGCTGAGCTGCGTATTTTCTTTTTCGTTTTTGTCAACGAACACTGTAACAATTTGTCCGAGTTTAACTTTTGGCAACTGGTCTCCGCTTACAAACACACGAAGAATCATCGTATCAAGCGGAGCAATTTTAAACAGCGGTCTTCCAGAGGCAGTCACTTCACCCATCTCAGAATATTTATCGAGCACTACACCGCTTATTGGAGAAGCAATCAATGATTTCTGAATCTGGTCATTCACCTGATCCACCTGCACATTCAGTGATTTCAAATCGCTGCTCACCGGCTCAAATTGTGTTTGCAGACTTTCAATTTGTTTGTCAATCACCTGAATAGTTCCTGTTATATCATCTAAATTTTTTTGCGTGGCAGCTCCTTCTTTTACTAAACCTGCAATGCGGTTTTTTTCTTTCTCCTGAACTGACTTCTGCTGTTTCAGCACTTCTATCTGCGCACCTATATTCGGATTGCGCGATTGCGAACCCTGCATCATGGCAAACAATTGTTGTTTCTTTAAATGCAATGCATTCGTATCAATACAACCAACAATTTCTCCAGCTGCAAGAGTCAATCCTTCGCGAAGATTCAGCTGAATGATTTGTCCGCTTGCCTGTGATGAAACCATCACTTCATTGGTTTCAAAATTTCCGTAAGCATCGGAATTTCCGTTTCCGTTATTACACGAAGCCCATAACACGATGAGCATTGGTAAAATGTATTTCATGAGTTTTGATTTCATATCAGTATCCTCTTGTGTTTTTTAATTTCATTTCGGCTTGCAGCAATTGCAATTGATGAATTTTCCAATTCAACTCCGCCTGTGTTGCATTGTTTTGTTCGGTCACATAATCTGTTGCAGTTGCTGTTCCATTTTCCATTTGATTTTCTATTGTAGCAGCAATTGATTTTCGCAATGTTATCAACTGTGCATCGTACTCTAATATTTTATTGTATTTAGCAATATCCGCATTCTGCTGAATGGATTGCAAGTCGGTATTCAACACAAAAGTTTCCTGTTGCTTCAGAATAATTTGTGTGTTGAGCGAATAAATTTCCGATTCATGATTGGCAGTGTTCCAACCTAAAATATTCCAGTTTAGTTTTAATCCAACTGTGAAGAATGGCTGAAATGTATTATCGAAAATATTATAACCCGGGCGACCATAACCTCCCTGACCGAATGCGCTAAGTTTTGGCAATCGCTTATTGTGACTCAAATCAGATTGCAACGATAAATTTTTTTGTTGCAAAGAAAAAAGCGTCAGTTCAGGTCGTCCAGCATGTACTGCATCGTCATTAGTAATTGTTGAGGGCAAACTGAAAGTAGTGTTACTGTTAATTTGTTTTCCAGTGAGCAAATTCAAAATCTGAAAGGCGGCATCGCGGTTTGCATCAATCTCTATTACACTTTGATCAATGCTGATTTTTTGTGCATTTATAATATCTGCCTGCGCCTGTAACACTGTCCCGAATTTGATTCCCGAATTAACTTGTTGCAGCTTTTTATCGAAGGTGCTTTTCTGTAACAATAAAATTTCTTTCTGCTGATTCAATAGCAACACATTGAAGTATGCCTGCAACACCATATCACGCACTTTGTATAAATCAACCTGTACTTGCTGTTGCTGCACCTGAGAATTGAGTTGCAGAATTTCATTTTGCTTTTTTACTAATCCACCATCGTAAATCAACTGACTTGCATCAACAGAAACTTTGTACTGGTCATGATTTTGTTCTGGAATATCAACTCCCTGAATTTTAATAGGTACCGAAACAACCGGCGATTGATACACTGCCTGTCCGTTCAACTGCACCTGCGGAAGAAAAGCAGTTTGCAGATTCTTAGATTGCAAATCAGCAATTTGTTGGTACAATGTTGTTTGAGATGCAGTGGGATAATGCCCTGCTGCTGCAGTGTAACACTCATCGAGCGAAATGGTTTGTGCTTGTGTTTTTGAATGGTGAATAGTGAATAGTGAAAACACAAGTAAGCAGAAAAACTCTCTGCTAAAATTTCTAAGTGCCTTAGTGTCTTTATGACAAATTATTTTCTTCATCTTTTTATGGCGTTGATGATAAAAACAGGAATTTCTTTTTTGCGGTTAGCCAGAAGCTGATTGAATTTTTTGTCGTTCACATTTAATACAGTCTTTAACATTGGTCTCCCGATAAACGGAAACACGCACATCGAAAGCATATTCATGAATAATTGTTCTGGTTGAATGGCGATGATGTTCTTCTTTTTCACTTCTGATTCTACATGCAGAAAAAATTTAGCAAGATTTGGTCGCTTGTTTCCATTTGAAATATCATTCACCAGTTTTTCAGGATTTTTTGTGATTTCGTGCAATATAAATCCGGGAAGCAGTGGATTCTCAGTTACAAAATTGATGTAACTCTCCACAAATTTTTCAATCTTTATAAATAACGAATCATCACCACCAAGTATCGGGTGCAGGCGACTGAACATTTGCATTTTTGCTTCGCTCATTATTACTTCAAATAATTTCTCCTTCGATCGGAAATAGTAATGCAGCATTGCTTTATTAATACCAGCAGCTTTAGCAATTTCTTCCATACGCGCGCCAGCCATTCCTTTGCGCAGGAAAATTTCTCTTGCAGCTGCAATAATTTTTTGCTCTGCCCCCTCCTCTATTTTAACTTTCTTGTTTAACTGCATTGTTTAACCAAATGGTTAATAGTGCAAAATAAATACACGAACTTGGATTGTGCAAGAAAAAAAACAACAAGAAAGGATTAACTCTTATTCAACTTACTATGCTTGTATCCATAAAGCAGGTAAACCACCAAGCCGATAATCAACCAAATAGCGAACCACGACCAATTGGAAACAGCCATACCAGTAAGCAGGTAACAACACGATAAAACCCCAAGAACCGGAATGAGAGAAAAGTTTTTAAGGAAAGAAAAAACTGCCATCACAGCGCACAGCGCAATGAACACCAGCATCGGAATATTCTGCGCAGCATTTTCTGCATTTACATTCAGTAAATTTTTGAAGTATTCAGGAAACTGATAATAGAGAAACGAAAATGCACCAACGATTAAAAGAGGAACAATAAATCTTCCATTGATGTATGGAAGTTGAAATGAGTTGGATGAAGTTTTTTCTTTCCGTGGCAACATCAGTACACCACCACACACCAATACGAACGCAAACAAGGTTCCGATGCTGGTAAAGTCGAGCACAAAATTTTCATCTGTAAAAAATAATGGAACACCAACCACTAAACCGGTTATGATAGTTGCGAATGCCGGAGTTTTATATTTCGGATGAATGCTTGAAAATCTTTTCGGCAACAATCCATCGCGGCTCATACTCATCCAGATTCGTGGTTGCCCCATTTGAAAAACAAGAAGCACACTCGTCATTGCCACTACTGCTGCAATCGAAACAATAAATAACATCCACTTCACACCGGTGATTTTAAAAACTTCGGCAAGCGGGTCACTCACTCCAAGCATATTATATCTCACCATGCCTGTTAGCACCAACGAAAGAATGATGTAGAGTACTGTACAAATCACCAGTGAATAAATCATTCCACGCGGCAAATCGCGTTGCGGGTTTTTGCTTTCTTCAGCAAGAGTTGACACGGCATCGAAACCGATGTATGCAAAAAATACTGCTGCCACTCCGCTCATCACACCACCAAAACCATTGGGCATAAACGGAGTCCAGTTATCAATGTCAACATAAAAACATCCGACTACAATCACCAATACAATTACAATCAGTTTTATGGCTACCATGGTGTTACTGAAATTACGCGACTCTTTCACTCCCACATAAACCAACCATGTGATGAGTCCATTCACAATCACAGCAGGTAAATCAAAAATGATTCTGAGGTTGCCAATCATCGGCGCCATGTTCCATGCAATCATTCCTTCGCCTGCCACATTTTTCAGTGCTGCCTGATGAGCTGCGGTATAATTTATCGTGAGCCATTCTGGAATGTGCAAACCAATTGCTCCAATGAGATTAGTAAAATATCCGCTCCATGCAAATGCGACATAAATATTTCCGATTGAATATTCCATCAGTAATGCCCAACCGATAATCCACGCAAACATTTCGCCGAAGGCAACATAAGAATAAGTGTAGGCACTTCCTGATGTTGGAACACGCGATGCAAATTCTGCATAACACAAAGCAGTGAAGCCACATGCCACCGCACAGATGATGAATAGAAAAATTACAGCAGGCCCGCCACTGAAACATGCCATACCCATTGAACTGAAACTTCCCGCGCCAATGATTGCAGCTATTCCGAATGCAGTAAGGTCGCGTACACGAAGTGTTCGGTTCAATGCAACTTCACCGGTATCCATTGATGGATTGTGTTCTGATTTGTGTTCGCCGTGTTTTACTTCTTCAAGTAATTGTGTAAGAGGTTTTGTGCGAAAAAGCGATTTAAAATTCATAGTGCTGATAGTATTGAGTCAAACCTAAACTTTTGAAGTTGCCAATGCAAATGCCTGAGTTCACAAATTTTTATACTTGAATAAATTTGAAAAATTCTTTTTTGAATTATTGCAAATCTCCTGTTCGAGTATATTTATCCCGTGCAGTTTAAAAATATAATTGGCCAGGAATCTCTAAAACAACAACTTATTCAGAGTGTTGCAAACAAACGAGTACCTCATGCTATCATGTTGTTGGGGCAAGAAGGAAGCGGGAATCTTTCGCTTGCAGTTGCATTTGCACAATACCTGAATTGTGAGAACCGGATTAATAATGAAAGTTGCGGAGAATGTTCTTCATGTTTGAAATCACAAAAGTTGATTCATCCCGATATACATTTTACTTATCCTGTTGTTTCAACAAAGGGAAGCAAACCAAAAAGCACCGATTTTATTGAAGAATGGAGAAAAGCATTTTTCGAAAACCCATATCTCAATATTCAGGATTGGATTGAATCGCTGGATGCTGAAAATAAACAAGGGAACATTAGTGTAGAAGAGTGTCACGAAATTATTCGATCGCTCAATTACAAATCATTCGAATCATTGTATAAAATTTACATTATCTGGATGCCGGAGGTTCTAGGTAAAGAAGGAAATATCTTATTGAAATCATTGGAAGAACCTCCTGAAAATACAATTTTTATTTTGGTTGGAAACAGTGAAGAGCAAATTTTAACCACTGTTTTATCCAGAGTGCAAATAATGAAGGTTCCACGATTAAAAGATGAAGAAATTATTTATCAGTTAGAAAAAAAAGAAGGAGTTGGTAATAAAGAGGCGCATGCAATTGTACGCCAGGTTGATGGAAATTTTAATGAAGCATTAAAACTGGCAAAGAACAGCGAAGACGATAATGAAAAACTTTACCTGCTTTTTTTAAGAATCTGTTTAAAGGGAACTCACGAAGGAAAAACCCTTATTGACTTTTGTGAAAAAATTAATGCCGATTTAGGCAGAGAAAACATGAAAGGACTTTTGCGGTACGGTCTGGATTTAATGCGTGAAGTTTTTGTGCTCGAATATATCGGTGAATCAAAAGCGCGATTGACAGAAAACGAACTGAAACTAGCTCAATACATGAACCAGCGATTGTCGTTTCAGAGCAAGGAAGAAATAATTAAGCGGCTAGAAGAATCGTGTTTTCATTTGGAAAGAAATGCCAATCCGAAAATTCTGTTCATGAATCTCGGCATATTCCTGTCGCACCTGTTAAAAAGGAATGAAGTAGTTTTGGCCTGAATCAATTATCGTTGAATAAAATTTGCGGAGAGAAATTATTATCACTTCATTTTATTCAGCTAAAAAAGTCATTAATGAAAAAATTAATTTTAAAAAATTCTATACTCATAAATTTAAAAGTCACAAAATTTACTTATGAGTTGTAACGGATGCACCTCCGGTGCCGGAAAAGAAGGAAAACCATCAGGATGTAAAAGCAATGGCTCTTGTTCAAGTGGCGGTTGCAATCGCTTAAACACTTACGACTGGCTTTCAGGAATTGCTGTTGGATACGATGATGAAATCACACGATTTGTTGAGGTGAGCTTTAAGAATGGTTCGCGCAAAGAAATTTTTCGCAACACCAATAAATTATTAATCGACACACACGATATTGTAGTGGTTGATACTGAAATGGGAGGATACAATGTTGGAGTTGCATCATTAACCGGAGAATTGGTTCGACTTCAGATGAAGCGAAAAAGAATTCAGGAAAACAATGCGAACATTCGATCTGTAATTCGCAAAGCCAGTGAGAATGATCAGAATAAATGGGAAGAAGTCAGTAAGCGTGACAAAGAAACAATGGTTCGAGCCAGAGCAATTGCGCGCTCTTTAAATCTGGACATGAAAATAGGTGATGTGGAATTTCAGGGAGATGGAAAAAAAGCAACCTTCTATTATATAGCCGAAGACCGAGTTGATTTTCGTGAACTTATAAAAGCCTATGCAACAGAGTTTAAAGTAAAAGTTGAAATGAACCATATTGGCGCGCGGCAGGAAGCTGCTCGTATTGGCGGCATAGGTTCATGCGGTCGAGAATTATGCTGCAGTACCTGGTTAACAGAATTTAAATCGGTGACAACTTCAGCTGCCCGCTATCAGAATTTATCAATCAATCAGGCAAAACTTTCAGGACAATGCGGCAGATTAAAATGCTGCTTGAATTATGAATTAGATACCTATCTTGATGCTTTAATTGATTTTCCAAAGAATGTAGAAAAACTGGAAACAGAAGGAGGAACTGCATACCTTATGAAAACTGATATTTTCAGAAGACTAATGTTCTTTGCTTATAAGGAAAAAAATATATTTCATCCTGTGCCTGTAGATAAAGTGAAGGAAATAGTTGAAATGAATAAGAATGGAGTAAAGCCTGCAGATCTTGGTTCGTTTGCCGTTAAAGCTCCAACAAGAAAAACAGATGTTGAAGAAGAATTAAAATATGCTGATGTTGTTGGTCAAACAACACTGGAATCATTAACTTCTAAAAAGAAAAAGAAATCTAAAGGAAGAGGCGACAGAGATAAAGACAGAGGTGGTGATAGAAATCAAAATCGTTCTGTCACTGAAAAACCAAATCAGCCAACTGCAAAACCTCAAAACCAACCGAAGCCATTGCAGAGTGGTGAAAGAAAACAACAATCGCAAAAACAAAACCCGAATCAGCGACCTCCGCAAAAACAAAATCCAAATCAGAAGCCGAATCCGAATAAAAACACCAATCAAAATTCAAATCGTCCGAAACCAAATAAAGACGATAGCGGTCCCACACGCCCATCTATTGGATAATTTCTTAATAAAAAATGAAAATTAGATTAGTCATACTTTTTTCCATTTTTATTTCAACTTTTGTTTTTCAGAGTTGCGAGAAAAATCGTGTGTTTGAGAAAAATATTTCCATTGAAAAATCTTCATGGAAAAATTCTGATAGAATAAAATTAGAAGTGGATGTTCAGGATACTTCTGCAACCTATAATGTATACATTAATGTTCGTCACAATTCTGTTTATCCATACTGCAATTTGTGGGTGTTAATCACAACAACCTCGCCGGATGGAAATTCTCAGAAACAGAGAGTCGAAATTCAATTAGCAAATGAAGATGGCGCATGGCATGGTGAAGGAATGGGCGATATCTGGGATTTAAAACACCTGGCACAACAAAATGCAATCTTTAATAAGAAAGGAATATATTCTTTTGAATTCGAACAGATAATGCGCGAAGATCCATTGCCCGGAATAATGGCAATGGGTATAAGAGTGGAGAAAACAACCCCAATAAATTAATTAAAACACCAAATCTCTTTTTTATTATTCCGGTTAATTGTCCCTAGCACCCTGCAAAATCCAATTATATACTATTTGAATCTGATCATTTGGCAAATTCCATGTCGGAGGCATTTTCTCTTCACCATTTCCTAATATCGATTTATAAATCTTGCTTTTATCAGGTTTACCCGCCTTTACTTCCCCATAATTAATAACATCGTTGTAAGTTACTAGAGGAAATTCAGAATAACCCGATGCTCCATGGCAACCTGTATTTTGACAGCTACTACTAAGCACCAATTGAACATCGTTTTTAAAACTAATCTCTGTTTGATTGGGATCTGAAACAGGATCGTGAACACAGGAGAATAAAAACAATGATGCTAAAATAACAGCAGTTGCATTATACCTAACTGCCGTATGGTCAATTCTTAAACTTTGATTAAAGGAGGCTTTCATATATCAAAATTAAATTTAAAAGTCATCTTAAAATATGATTAAATAAGTTTTAAAAGAAAAAAAAAGCCCCTTCAAATTGAAGAGGCTTTAAAATATCTTTAAAAAATAATTACTGAACAAAAAGTTTAAATACTCCTCTCTTTCCATCTGACAATTTTACCTCCAGCAAGTAAATTCCGGTTGAAAAACCATTTAAATGAAACTCCTTTTTCTCTCCTGCATATTCTTCAATCATTTTTCCATTTAAATCAAAAATTCTTGAAAAAGATATAGCAGATTGAGTCAGGTTATGAATCTGAAATTCATTGTTAGTTAATGAAGTTATGAATAATTTAGAATTTAATTCAGGGTCATTAATACCAACATTATTTTTCAGATAAATTATTTCAATTGCTGAATCACATGGGGAAGTATTTATTATTGGCCAAATCACCACCACATTATCTCCGACCTGAAAAGCAACAGGCATTAGATTTAAAGTATTTGAGAACTGATAAGATTGCCCAGGGTTAAAAGATAAATTGGTTGTATTTACCTGATCAGGTATAACTCCATGATTTAAGACTAACCCTTTAACTTTAACAGAATCAACCAATATAGTATCAGCAGAAATATTAGTTAAAGAAAAGAATAGTGTTGCATTGCCTTGCCAATTGGCAGTATCAACAAGTGATACATTGGTAAGAACAATATCACCACACTGTGCAAATACTTTCGCAGAAGTTACTGCGAAAAAAATCAGGAAGGCAAGTAAAATTTTTTTCATTGTGTTTAATTATTGTTCAAAGTTAAATGTATAAAAGGTTTTGCAATTTCAGAAAATATATATTTCTTACGCCTTCATAAAATTTAATAATATGGATATCTTGAATCAGGTCATTGGCCGAATGAACAAAGAAGACATTCGACATTATAAATTGTATGCATCCAGAATGGAGTATAGCCATGACAGAAAAGATATTTCATTGTTTGATCACATTCGTGAAGAAGGTGAAAATTACACTGAGTCTGCAGCAATAAAAAAATTCTATCCGCCATATAACCGCAATGCTTATTACCGACTCAAGCACCGCCTGCTGCAAGTGCTTAACAAATCCTTACTACTTCAATATGTAGAAAGCCAGGATGAAATATTTATTCATGCATTATTTGGTTTGTACAAACACCAGTTCAACCAAAATAATTTTAGTGTTGCCCGTTATTATTTAAAGAAAGCCGAAAGCAAAGCAATAGCAATTGAATACTTTGAAATGCTTGATATTATCTATTCGGAATATATAAGACTTTCAAACACCTTAGTCAATATTAATCCTGAAGATTACATTGAAAAAAGACAAAACAATTATGAAAAACTAAGTAAGCTTCGTGAAATTGACCAGGTTCTTGCTGCAATTAATTATCGTATAAAACTTTCTCAAAATTTTTCTTCTGACACTTCACTAATCAAATTGCTTGAAAAAACTTTAAAGGAATTTTCTTCAGATAAAGAATTATCAAAAAGTGCACAGTTTCAATTCAGAATGATAAACGCTGTAAGCAGAACCTTGCTGCAAAAACATGAATACAAAACATTAGAAAAATATTTATTGACTGCGTTCAAGAATTTTCAAAAGAAAAGAATGTTTAATAAAAGCACGCATGAGAACAAATTGGAAATGCTCACATTTATTGTTAACACTCTTTTCAAAAATAAAAAGTATAAAGAGTCCTTAGAATGGAGCGAAAAACTTCGAACCGGAATGGAAGAACACAACCGACTGTTATATAATAAATATCTGGTGTTCTATTACAATGCGCTTACAATAAATTATTCCGTTGTTAATCCCGATAAAGCAATTGAACTATTAGAAGAATTAAAATCAGGTACGGTTTTAAAATCAATTCCCTTCTATGAAATTTTTGTCTACCTCAATCTGGCAATATTTTATTTTGATAAAAAGAATTATGATAAAAGTATCCGCCACATTATAAAAATGGGATTATTGGATTCATATAAGAAAACCGATGATGGCTTGAAACTGAAAATTGCTGTTTGCGAATTAATGATACGATATGAACTTAAAGAAATTGATACTATCACCTACCGGTTAGTTCAAATGAAAAATGATTTTAAAGATTTATTAAAAGAAGATAATTACAGCCGTGAAAAAAATATGTTGACGATGATTGAATTACTTTCAAAATCAATTTCAAAAAATCAGGGCGAAAAACTGAAGTTAATGATGAAAGAATTTATTCATAAAGATAAAGATGCTGATAATGATGTAATTAAATATGTGCCTTGGTTAAAGGGTAAACTGGAATCTATTAAAGATTAGGCTAGTGAATATTTAATTGAAATGAACATTTCGTTTTATAAATATCTGCTGCGGTTTTATTTATTCAGCATGCTGGTTCTTTCGTTATTGCGAAGCATATTCCTACTATATTATTATCAAAACGCTTTTAAAACCGCCTGGGCAGAATTACTTCATTCATTTTGTATAGGCTTTATTATTGACTCTTCAGTAGTTTCAATTACAATAATTATATCCTTGATTATTTCTTTGATTTCAGGATTTTTCTCAGAAAAAAGTCCGCTTATTTTTTTTCGACTTTCATTTACTCTAATATGTATTTCATTTTTCGTCAATCTTATTGATATTTTTTACTTCGAACAGTTTGGTGTTCGTTTAAATCAATATGCTTTACAGGAATATCAAAGCCCTAAAACTGTTTTACCAATGATCTACAATGAATATCCGGTGATTTGGATTATGCTTATACTCGGTCTTTTTTTTTACTCATTTTTTCTTTTATGCCGAAAATATTTCCGATTGTTTTACTTAAACAAAAAGGTTAATTCATTTAAATGGATCATATTATCTTTTTTATCTTTTTTTTTCTTGTCATTCATTTATTATGATGGACCATTCTGGAAGTTAACCAGTTTCAGTTCTTCTTCGCTGCTAAATCAAATGAGTTCAAATGGGGTTTATACATTTATAAAATCAGTTGAGCAAGGCATAACATATAAAAACACATTAACCATATTCCCTGAGATACCGGATAGCTCTGCACTCAGTTTTATTAAAAACATTTCAGTGCATAATGATGAAATTTCAATTCCAGGAAAATTTCCTACTCAGAGAAAATTTATAAGCCCGCTTCCCAAAAAGAATAAGAATATTGTTATAATTATTTGCGAAAGTTTTTCAGCTTCTAATATAGGTGTACTTGGGGGAAGATGCTTATCACCACAATTTGATTCCTGGAGTAAGAAAGGACTTTTATTTACACATTGTTATAGTAACGGACCAAGAACTCACTTTGGAATTACATCAGTCGTTTCAGGATTTCCTGCAATTATTGGAAGCAGTTTAATTCGAAGAAAAGGGCCTAATGAATTTAATACACTTGGAAACATATTAAATGAAGAAGGGTATGAAACGAATTTTTTTTATGGAGGTGATGCAAGTTTTGATGACATGGAACTGTTTATGCATCAAGGAGGATTTGATCAAATATTTGGCATTGACAATTTTAAAAATTATCGATATAAAAACGCAATGGGTGTTTGTGATGAAGATCTATTTAACAAAGCTTATAGTGAGATATTTCAAACCGGAACACCACCAACGCTATCAGTTATTTTAACCGTTAGCAATCATGCTCCGCATCAAGTCCCCGATTATTTTTTGAAATCGAATCCTGAGGTAAAAAAAATGAGTCCAAAGGAATCGACTTTTTATTATGCTGATTATTCATTGGGGAAATTTCTTGATAAATGCTCTAAAAATCCTCAGTTCAGTAATACTGTTTTTTTAATCCTTGCAGATCATGGTGAAGTGTATGATTTAAAAGATCAGAATTATAAAGTTTACCATATACCGGCACTTCTATTGAATTCAAACCAACCGGTTGGCAAATTTGATTCTGTTTGTTCACAAATCGATTTTGCTCCAACCCTTATTAATGAAATTGGTTACGAAGGCACTTACCATTTTATAGGTCAAAATCTCTTCAGCAATTATTATAAATCTTTTTCGATTAGCCGAAACACCGAAACCGCATTGGCTTATCATTATGAAAACAAAGTTTACTTTACTGATCTTAAATACGGAGGCGATAGTTATTATTACTTAGACAGTCTATCTTATCCATCCATTAAATTTGAACCATCTCTATTGGAAAGAAATAAAACTCAATCATTTTTAAAAAATTACCTGGAAGGTCTTTCAGTTATTTATCGTGATGGGTTTTATCAATATAAAAATTTAAAACAATAAAGTTTTTAACTATGAAAATGAGTTTAGACGAGTTAAAATATCCGATTGGAAAGTTTAACTGGCCAAAAGAAATTACCGCTGATGGAATTAAAGATTGTATTAATACAATTAAAAATTTTCCTGATCTATTAAAAACAGAAGTAGATAAATTAAAAAGCGAAGAACTGGCATATATCTACCGACCTGAAGGTTGGAGTATCCAACAGGTTGTTCATCATTGCGCTGATAGCCACTCAAATGCATTTACAAGATTTAAACTTACAATTACTGAAGATAAGCCAACGATTAAGCCATATCTTGAAAATCTCTGGGCTCAATTACCGGATGTTACTGAAGCACCAATTGAATGGTCCTTAAGCATTTTGAATGGATTGCATAACCGCTGGGTATTACTATTAAAAAACATGACAAACGGACAATGGAAAAGAGTTTTTATTCATCCGGAACACCGGAGAGAAATAACTTTAGAAAGCGCCGTTTATTTATACGCATGGCATTGCAATCATCATTTGGCACATGTGATACAAGCAAAAAAATTTAAAGACAATTTCGAAAACCTTTAATCAGTCGCGGCTCTGTTAAACAGCCAAGGAATATATTTTGGACTATCTGTCTTCAACTCTTCAATTGATTTAACTTTCTTAAATTTTATTTCTTTCTCTTTAAATCTTATCCTGTTAGAATTAAAAGGAGTAAAAAAAACTTTAACAGTATCATCCCTTTGCGCTAATTCGTTCAATCTGGTATTTAATTCTCGTGTAAAAACTTTCTGATGGAAATAATAAATCTCACTAATTGTATAGTCATTTTTTAATAAAAGCAACAAACAAATTGATCCCATGAAATAGGACCATTTTTTTTTCAAAAGAAAAAATGCAACAACAACCATTACACAAATCAGGTAAAGTTGTGGAGCATATCGTGCGAGCCAACCTATTCTGGTTATAAAAACCGATAAAAAAATTATTGTGATTGCTATGATTAGGCTGTAAAATATTTTCCTGTCAAAAAAATAAAAAAGCGGAATCAGCAAAAGGCAAATTGAAATTGCTAAAGAAAAATAAGGGCCTAAACCTGCCATGGAACCATCTGCTACTGCGTAGTTCATTATCTCATCGCTACCAAATGTGCCAGGAATTTTTAAAACATTATTTAAAGGGGTCTGACTCCAAATGGATTTTGAAAAAGTAGATTGAAAAAGTCTTTCAAATCGATTCATTTCAGGGAATGATACAGGTGCAATTGCATTTTCAATTCCTTTTGAAATTTCTTTTTTAGTCTCATCAGCCAATGGATAAATTGGATTGTGATAATTAATTAAGTTCGAAATGTATGGCGAAAAGCCAAGTACCATTATCCCAAAACCAAACCCAATTACACTTGCTATAAACAATCTCCTGATGGCAGGCAAGTTCTTATACTGCCAAAAAATTAATCCGATTCCTACTAATAGAACAATGAAATAAAATGGCATGGAAAATTTATAATTTACCAAAATAGCAATAGCAACAGCTAATAAAATAATGGCTCCATTTTGATGAGTAAAAAATATAAAAATCGCTAAAAGAATAAACACTAAAATTCCGGCTGCAATTTGTCCATCTATATAATTACTCTGGCTTTGATAAATTGAAACAGGATTTGTTGCCGCTATTAAACCAATAATTAATGCGAAAAAAAAATTAATCTTAAAAAACTGATTTAATACAACAACACTGAGAAACCACGCAATTACAATCCATAAATAATTAAAAGTTTTAACCGATTCTATTTCCCCTGAAAACATGTAAAGCGATAAAGCATTATACCAGGTTCCTCGCGGATAATGATTGATATAAATATTTTCTGCTTTAACTGAATTATCGAGGTATTGCTGGATCGGATTCCAACCTTCAATCATTTTAACAATAGCTTCCAAATGATAAGCCTGCCCATCCCATGAAACATCATAATATTTTTCACATTTATTCTTTGCAAGAATAAATATTGCAACAGCTGATATAAGTCCTATCGCAACAACCTTCCAATCAATTATAAAATACTTTGAACAGAGAAAATAACAAGACAGAACGCTTAAAAATACTGCCGTTAAAAACACTTTTGAGGTTGGGGAAACATTAACAGCGAAACAAAAATCTACAACTGTTATATTCCAGAAAATCAAAAACAAAAAAACAACTGCAATCACCAATAATAATTGATTGTGTGATTTGAATTGAATTGGGATTTGCATTAAATCAATTGATAAATATTATCCCAGTCTGGTTTTCAAATCCAATCTGAATTTTCTGGCTGTATCTTTTGCAATATCGTAACCTGCATCTGCATGACGAATAACACCCATTGCCGGATCATTATTCAATACTCTTTTCAATCTTCTTTCAGCATCTTGAGTTCCATCGGCAACAATAACCATCCCTGCATGAATTGAATAACCAATTCCAACTCCACCACCATGATGTAAAGAAACCCAACTTGCGCCGCCGGCAGTATTTATCAATGAATTTAAAATTGGCCAATCAGCTATAGCATCTGAACCATCTAGCATGGCTTCAGTTTCTCTGTTTGGAGAAGCTACAGAACCAGTATCTAAATGATCGCGACCAATGACTATTGGAGCTTTCACTTTTCCTGTTTTAACTAATTCATTAAATAATAAACCCGCCTTTTCTCTTTCCCCCATTCCTAGCCAACAAATTCTTGCCGGTAATCCTTGAAATGTAATTTTTTCTTTTGCCAGATTTAACCAGCGAATTAATCCTTTGTTTTCAGGAAAAAGTTTTTTCAATGCTTCGTCAGTCGTATAAATATCTTCCGGATCACCAGATAAAGCAACCCATCTGAATGGCCCTTTACCTTCACAAAAAAGCGGACGAATATATTCCGGTACGAAACCAGGAAAGTCAAATGCATTTTTTACTCCACGGGATAAAGCTTGTCCGCGAATATTATTTCCATAATCAAAAGTAATAGCGCCCCGCTTTTGCAATTCCAACATCAGATTAACATGTTCTGCCATTGTATCCAAGGAGCGTTCAATATATTCAGTCGGATTTTTTTCACGAAGAAGTTTTGCCTGCTCGACAGAGATTCCCATTGGGAAATACCCAACCAATTCATCATGAGCAGAAGTTTGATCGGTAAGTGTGTCAATCAAAATATTCCTTTCAATCAATCGTTTTAATAATTCAACTGCATTACAAATAACAGCAATAGAGATTGCTTCGCCATTCGCTTTTGCATCAAGCGACCAGTCAATTGCTTCATCTATATTATGAGTCAGTTTATCCAGGTACTTTGTTTCAATTCTTTTTTGCGCACGCCATTCTTCTACTTCAGCAGCGAGGCAAACTCCTTCATTCATTGTAATTGCTAAAGGCTGCGCTCCGCCCATCCCACCAAGACCAGCAGTAACATTCAGTGTACCCTTTAGAGAGCCATTAAAATGTTTTGTAGCTAAC
The DNA here is from genome assembly GCA_947469485.1 of Chitinophagaceae bacterium. Taxonomy (GTDB): domain Bacteria; phylum Bacteroidota; class Bacteroidia; order Chitinophagales; family UBA10324; genus UBA10324. The sequence continues at coordinate 302,500 of CANIPU010000001.1, forward strand.
GATAAATATGTTTCGTATGTACCCTGAACAATTCCCTGCGATCCAATATAAATCCATGAACCTGCTGTCATTTGTCCATACATAATAAGACCTTTTGCTTCCAACTCTCTGAAATATTTCCAGTTAGCCCAATGTCCAACTAAATTAGAATTTGCAATAATTACCCGAGGAGCATCTTTATGTGTTGGAAGAATACCAACTGGTTTTCCACTTTGAACTAGAAGTGTTTCATCTTCATTTAAATCTTTCAATGCCTTTACAATCAAATCAAAAGCTTCCCAGTTTCGAGCAGCTTTTCCTGTTCCACCATATACAATTAAATCTTCCGGCCGTTCTGCAACATCAGGATCGAGATTATTGTACAACATTCTTAGCACAGCTTCCTGAACCCACCCTTTACAAGAAATTGCATTTCCGGTTGCAGCTTTCAAATTCTTTTTTGAAGAAGTAGTAATTGACATCTAAAAAAATTTTTGTCAAAAATAATTATTCAATTCACAGAATAACTTACTTAAAATGAAAAAGGGTGCGGTCTGGTTAACCGGCACCCTTCTTCCACCTAAAAACAAGGAATTACTCCCTCGTGAATTGTAATGTGCGTGTTACTCCAGGAGCATCAATACGCACGAAATAATTTCCACTACTTAAATTGTTTATGTCAAGTATCAATAGATTAAATCCCTTCGCAACTGCATCATTTTGAGTCTGCATTACTTGTTGACCAATGGAATTAAATACAGTTAAATTAGATGTGCCGAAATCACCCGCATTTAGAGGTATGTATACTTCGTTTTGTGCTGGATTTGGATATAAATTCCCCTCTTTTAATTCAACTGTTTCATCTTCAAGTTTTTCTGTATTCGGACATGTTGAACCTAATATTCCATTCAGATTTAAACTCCAATCATTATTCATAACACGATCAGCCATCTCAAGAGAAGATGAATAATGATTAAAATAACGGTTTGAAAAAATATTTCCAGGCATAACCATGTTCCGAATATTCATATTATCAATAGGAGTATTTGCATCATTATCAGGAGCTAATGGCAGAGAAGTTCCGGTTATAAATTCAATGTAAGATTTATCAGAATTAACTCTGAACCAGTTGCAACTGTTACTATTAAATTTATTCCAGGTCATAATAACTTCAGGATGATTTTTAGCTGAAGTAATATGATCAGAATCATCACGAACCATAAATAACACTTTCAAATTTGGCATATGAATCATGAAAGAATCAATGAAATGATCTGTGTTTCTTAAATACCAATAGTCTTTTGATTCAGCTAAAGTAGGTTGATATGGATAAGTTGTTTGTGGAGGATATATCCCCATTTCAGTTGCCATTTGCAAAACCTGATATGAATAATAATATTTTTTTGTTGCCCCTAAAGTCGCCGCCTCATATTTACCTATTAAATCATAATCTGTTCCCTTGTTAAAAACTCCGTTTTCATTTACATCAAAATAAAACTGCCCTTTAATGTAAGTCTTATTGTACTTAGCTACGGTATCGTTTGGGGCAAATTTTAATAAATTCCAGTTATAAGTTCCGGTAGAATCGTTATACGCATTATTCTTATTAATAGCAACGGTGCTACCATAAGGTTTCCCCGGATCTGCAGTTAGCATTCCGTCTCCAATTGGAGATTCAAAAAATGAAACCCAAGCTACTGAGCTTAAATAATTATGATAAAGACCTAGTACTGATAACAAATTACATCCACCATTTGAGCCTCCGATAATTCCAACATTATCATACAATGGGTTATGAATTCCTGTAGATTCATTTAAGTATTTATTATTCATGTCTGGAATTTGACCTAATGCATATCGAATAACATCTCGAGCAGCTATCATGCTATTAGGACCTCTGTTATCGTAAACTCCTCCGCTTTTTTGTGCCCCATTACCTCCACCAGGATAGTTAAATTGAATTACGATGCATCCATAATTTGACATGTTATACATTGAGGATAAAATTCCAGGAGCAGCCCAACCACCACACATATATATAACTACCGGAGCGCCACAAGAATACCTAGCTGTTTGATAAGGAATTGAAATGCGAACAAATAAACCAGTAGTTCCAGCTACTGAAGAAGGCACTCTTACATTATTGTAAGTGTATGAAGCTTCAGAATTCTTTGAAGCAAAAAGCAAAAAGACTGAAAGTAAAGTGAGCTTAAAGGCTGTGTAAAATTTTTTCATGAGTTACTTTGTTTTTAGGTGAGACCAAAAGTATTGTGCTTTTTTAAACTTAAATCACTAAATTGTTAAGTGACCAGAATTATCCGACAAGTAGTCAAAAATGAACGATGAGAAATTATTTGAGATTATCAAACAACATGGATTTCTCCTTTTTCAGGAATTAAAACCTTTTCAAAACCTTTATCTTCTAAGCATCTCTTAAATGGCAATTGTCCTTCCTCATAGTCACCATGCACAAGGTAAATCTTTTGCAGGCTTTTTCTATCCAAATTATCAAGAAAGTCAAGCATTTCTTTTTGATCTCCATGTGCACTGAAAGAATCCATTAATTCAACACTTGCTTTAACCTGTTTCATTTCACCAAATAATTTAATTTCTTTTTCGCCATTTCTGATTCTAGCACCAAGTGTTCCTTTAGCACAATAACCTACCATTAATATTGTGTTGTTTTCATTTTCAATATTATTTGAAATGTGATGAATGACCCTGCCCGCTTCTGCCATACCTGAAGCAGAAATAATTATTGCAGGACCTTCCATCATATTTAAATTTTTTGACTCTTCGACTTCAGTTATGTATTGCAAATTATTAAAGCCAAAAGGATTTGGGTCAGATTGCAAATGAGCACTGATTTCTTCATCAAAACACTCAGTGTGATTTCGATAAATTTCTGTGGCATTTGTTGAAAGCGGACTATCAACATATACAGGGATTCTATCAAGGTTTTTTTCGTGGTGTAATTTATCCAACATGTAAACTATTTCCTGTGTGCGTCCAATGCTGAATGCAGGAATAATAATTTTTCCTCGTCGGTCGATACAGGTTTTTTTTATCACTTTATAAAAATGATCGAGGTCATCAGGAAATGCCTCGTGGATTCTTCCTCCATATGTCGATTCACATAACAATACATCAACATCATCCATTTGTTTGGGATCCTTTAATATCGGACGATTGGGTCGACCAATATCACCTGTAAATCCAACTTTGATTAACCGGTCACCTTCTTTAATTTTTATTGAAACACTTCCGCTTCCCAAAATATGACCATTATCTCGAAACAAAACTTCAACTCCTTGTTTAATCTGATACCATTCTTCATATTTAATTGAAACAAACTGCTTTAATGAATGTTGGGCATCTTCAACAGAGTATAATGGATTTACAAGCCCTAATCCTCTCTTCTTTCTTTTTTTATTTTCATATTGGGTATCTTTTTCCTGAATGTGAGCACTATCGGCTAACATGATTTCTGATAAATCTTTTGTTGCAGAGGTGCAAATAATTCTGCCTCGAAATCCTTCCTTCACCAATTTTGGGATTCTACCAGCATGATCAATGTGGGCATGCGATAACACCAAACAGTCAATTTCTTCAGGTCTAAATAAAAATTTCAAATTATTTTCATCATCATATGCATCCTGTCCCTGAAATAATCCGCAGTCTAATAAAATTTTATAGCCATCTTCTAATATAAGTAAATGTGAACTACCAGTAACAGTTCTTGCGGCTCCGCAAAATTGAATTTTCATTTATGTTTTTTCTTATTTGGATGGTAAATTTATTCTTATTGAGTAAGCCTGAAAGTTTTCTTAAAATATGAAATGCACATTCTGATAAAAATCATTTTTGATTTGATTTAACTTTAGAGTAACTTTCGTTCACCAAATCAAACTACAATGATTACCAAGCAAGACCTCGAAGCATTGAACACGCTTACAGGAAACAAAACAGAAGTAAAAGAACCATTGTTCATTCACGAAGCAGTTGAATCATTAACTGAATTAGCATTGGAACACTTTCCTATGTTGAGAGTCATTGATTCTGAAAAAATGATGAAGCTCGAAGAAAAAATTTCTTTGTTAACCGCAGAGTTAGAAGTTGAATTGGCTGCATTTACAGGAGAAACCATTGAGCAGTAGAACTTTTTTTTTAGAAAATTCAATTGCTTCCATTAAATGGAATTAAAATTTTCATTTTCTTTTATTCACATATTGATCATTCCTTCAAAGTAAAGTGAAGGCTTTTATATTTGCGGCCTCTTAAACAAAACAATTAAAAATGTCAGGCGAAAAAATCACCATGAATGAGGGCAGATTGAATGTCCCAAATAATCCAATTATACCATTTATTGAAGGCGACGGAACTGGGGCTGATATATGGAAAGCATCAGTCCGCGTGTTGGACGCTGCAGTTGAAAAGGCTTATGGTGGAACTAAAAAAATTAGCTGGATGGAAGTTCTTGCCGGTGAAAAAGCATTTAACAAAACAGGAAACTGGTTGCCGGATGAAACGCTTACAGCTTTTAAAGAATACCTGGTAGGAATTAAAGGTCCGTTAACCACTCCTGTTGGTGGCGGCATTCGTTCGCTGAATGTAGCGCTGAGACAAATCCTTGATTTATATGTTTGTCTTCGTCCTGTTCGTTGGTTTGAAGGTGTTCCTTCGCCGGTAAAAAATCCAGGTGCAGTTGATATGGTTATTTTCCGTGAGAACACCGAAGATATTTATGCAGGAATTGAATTCGCGGCAGGAACAGCTGAAGCAAAAAAAGTTTTGAATTTCATTCAGCAGGAATTCCCAAAGATGTTTGATAAAATTCGCTTCGGAACTCAAGATAAATCTACCGGATGGCAAAAGCAATTAGAAGCCGTTGGTGGACCAAAACGCGAAGTTGAAATTGAAGTTGGAATTGGAATTAAACCGGTTAGCTATTTAGGAACTGAACGGCTGATGCATTCAGCAATCAGCTATGCAATTAAACACAATAAAAAAAGTGTAACGATTGTGCATAAAGGAAACATCATGAAGTTTACTGAAGGTGGTTTCCGCGATTGGAGTTATAAAGTGGCGAAAGATTTTTTTGGTGCAGTAGAAATTGATGGTGGGCCATGGTGCAAAATTCCGGAAGGAAAACCAGGCGCTGGAATAATTATTAAAGATGCCATTGCTGATATCACTCTTCAGCAAATTCTTACACGCCCTGAAGATTTTGATGTTATTGCTACATTGAATTTAAATGGTGACTATTTAAGCGATGCTCTGGCAGCACAGGTTGGCGGAATTGGCATTGCTCCAGGTGCTAACATAAATGGCGTTACCGGTCATGCAATATTTGAAGCAACTCATGGTACTGCGCCTAAATATGCAAATCAGGATAAAGTGAATCCGGGATCGGTAATTTTAAGTGGAGCAATGATGTTCGAACACCTTGGCTGGCTAGAAGCAGCACAGTTAATTTATAAAGGATTGGAAAAAAGTATTGCTCAAAAAAGAGTGACTTATGATTTTGAACGACAAATGAGCGGAGCTACACTTTTGAAATGTTCAGAGTTTGGTGATGAGATAATTAAGAATATGAATTGACTTTAGTTAAAAACTAAAAATTAAAAGGCGGAAATTTTTTTTCGCCTTTTTTTATTTGAGGAAATTAGATTTGAGGGAAGAAAAAGTTTGAATGAAAAAAAAGATTAACCAAGAAGAAATTGACCAACTGAAGAAAAATATTTTTTCGGATGATTGGGAATTGGTTAAATCTTCCGCAGACAGGTTAGGCGAAATTGGCGGAACAGAGATTACTGACTTTTTAATTTCTCTTTTAAGTTCAGACAATTCAGGAATCAGAAACAGTGCATCTCTCGCATTAAAAGAAATAAAAGATAACCGCGCAGTTGAACCTTTATTGAAAGCAATTTTTAAAAAGAAAAATCACAATCACAATGGGACAATGGTTTTTGCTCTTGAATCACACGATTGCAGTGAAAAGCTAAAAGAGATTTTTAAAATTCTTTATTATGAAACCTATGAAGCTAAAATGAGTGCTTACGCAATCCTGGACAAGCAAATTTTTACTTTTGCAAAAGAGGATTTATTTGCTATCGAAAAAATGTTGAAAGACTGCATAAAACATCCGGAAAAATGCCCTGATTATGATAAATCAAAAAAAGATATTCAATTTATGGTTGACAGTTACCTGAGTTATTTAAAACCAGAATAGCAAAATAATTATTCGCTGTTCATCCCTTCACAAAAAAAATCTCCATACAATTTTGAAATGAAAGTTGGTTCTGGGCATTGAGGGGAAATTATAACCTGAAGAAATCAAACCACCGCTTCATTACTTTTCTGTCCCACCTCATCGTCGCCCTTCATATAATAAGCATAGTATTCAGTGCCGGTTTCAATAGTTGTTTTATCAATGTATGGGCTGTGGTTGTCGCGCGCCAGTAAAATAAAATCAGCATCCGACGGGCGCTTGCGGTAAATGTTTATTCCATCAAAAGTGCCAAGCCGGTTGTAGCTGATGCGAATGCCGTTTACTTCTTTCCTTAGTTTAAGAATGGGCATTTTGTTTTTAATATCCACTATATGCAAAGGTGCTTCGAGTCCGAGTGATTTGCCAACACTTTTATTGTACGCTTCGTGCGTTTTCATGCGGCGCGTTTTTTTACGAATCACAGCAAGCGCATTGCGCATCTTGGTTTTTTTATTGGCGCTCGCAGTTTTATAAGTGCTTCTTGCGGCATTGAATTCCTGAATGCTGTCAGTAATCTGCTGGCAGGCATTTTCAAATTCGGTAATCTCGGCAGCGGTCAGTCCAAGTGCGGCACCCTGCAAAGCAATCTGGGTTTTCAGTGTTTGAGCCCAGTTTCCCCGCTTTCCATCCTGACGGGGAATCAAGTCAACTCCAGGCATGATTATTAATTTTGTGCGGCTAAATTAAGTATTTGTGCGTTTTTAGAACAAAAACATATTAACATCTTATGTGTTGTAATAAATAATACTGATGTTGCTATAAATAAAACAAACATTGTTTTAAATAGAACAAATATTTACTACACTATAGTTAATATTTTAATTAACACCTAATATATTTATATAAACTAAATAATTGTTTATTTAAACAAATACATTATTTAAGTAAACAGTTATATTGTTGTAACAAATAAAAGAATAAAATGTGTGTTTGAATCAGGCAACTGTGTGTTTAAAAAGTTCAACCATACCATTATAATAGCTGATTGTGTGTTTAGGAAATAGCAAGGTGTGTCTGCAGTGACCGTTCCGCTGTTGTTGGTTGCCTGACTATAACTCTGTTATCTTAAAGTTACTTCCCCTTTCTTCTTCCGCATAAATGCGGCTATCACAAGCGATACAAATAACCCGCCTATCATTGTTCCGCCTGACTCAGCAGTAACCTGGCCCATTGGAGAAAAATAAGTTCGGGCGTTTTCATCTACTTGCCTAATTTCAATTTCAGTTTTTTTCTGTTTAATCATTTCGTTATGAAATTGCTGAACCATTCTTTCCTGTCTGTTTGTATCAACAGTACTGTTAAATACATAAGCGTGTGCTCCCATCATAATGGAAATAATAAAGCACACCACAATTGCAGAATAAAAAGCTTTCCCAAACGAAATTATATCATTATGAAGAGCTCGGGTTTCCTTCACACATAAATACGCCCCGGTCGCCATTATTAATATTCCAATATATGCGCTGTATTGCCCTAGATCACTATCAGGCCATCCCATATAAAACTCAAATGCACGAAAAACTACGCATGCAATTCCTGCAAGTACTCCATATTTCAATTCCATAAAAAAATTTCCCGCAAAGAAACTGAAATTCTATGCGGGAAATATTAAGAATGAAAATTATTTTTTACTTGCTGATAACAAGTTTGCTTGTGCTACTAGATTTTCCATTCAGTTTAACAAAATAATTGCCTGAAGCCAATTCTCCAATTGAATATTGAAAACGATAATTTCCTGTTTCCATTTTTCTGGTTGGAAACAATTGTTTTACTGTTCTACCCAATGCATCAATTATTTCCAGAGAATAGTTCCCGTTTTCAGAAACGGTAAATTCAGTTATTAATTTATTAGTGGTTGGATTAGGATAGACAAATAAATTTTGGTTTTCTGAATTGGACAATAAATCTTGAGTTCCAAGTGGAATTAAAGGAGAATTATCAATCACAATATTTTCATCTCCTTGTAAGTAAATGGTGAATTCAAAAAAAGAAAGCATCATTTCATCTAATGTGCTTTCACCTGCAGTAACCATTTGCGGTGGGTTATTCGGGTTATTTAAATTAGAAGTCGTGTTATCATAAGTAGCAACAGAATATAACATGGTTCCACTCGGAACCTTTAACACCTTTCTGAATTGATATAATCCTTGCCAGTGAAAATCCCAATTATCAATTTCAATAAATGGAATTGTATCATTCGTTGGTGTTACACCAAACGCATTTATTGATTTACCAATTAAATGCATATGAGGGGCTACTCCTAAAATTGATAAATCAAGAGGAACAGAAAACTGTTCGTGAAGTGTTTGAGTTGTGTTTGCGGGAATAACTAATGGCCATTCCTGCAATGAAGCAGGGTCCACATGATTAAGAGGCGCATCAAAAAAAACAGGTCTTGTAAATCCTCCGGTACTCTGATAAAAGAAATTAATTTTTGAACTGTCAGATAATCCATTACTACCGGGAGCATAATGAAACTGGGCAATAATATCAGCATTTGCTGGAATATTAATTCCCATTCCTGTAGGAAGTACAAATGGGGAAGACCCGGGAACCCATGCGCCAATCAATTCAGCGTCATTATTACCAACACCTCCAAACCCTTCATATCCAGGATTTGGATCCTGATTATCCAATTGCTGACAAACGCCAGTGGTATCCCAATAGATTAAAACATGATGAACAATGGCTGTGTTTCCCGGAATAAATTCTACTGCCTTCATCATTATATCTGATGGGTAACCAGTAGGAACAACAAAACACCTGTAATCATCAGTTGCAACAGCAACTGTATAATTCATTAGTTGAAAAACATCATCTGGAGTTCCAATCTGACTTCCTACTGGATAGTTTGGAAGAGATGGTAAATTAGCTGTGTTGCCTTCTGGCATACCCCCATTTACCCAATCATTAATTTTCTGAATATCCTGCGGACTCAATAGTCGCTCGTGGGCCAAACGATTAAAATTCGGATTAGGTGGCCAGGGGGGCATGCGATGATTATTGACTGCGTCCTGAATATAAATACCTACACTTGTAGCGTCGGTATAAGTTATTAAAGGGAATGGTGCGATGTTGCCGGGACGATGACAATTTGTACAATTCTGATAAAAAATTGCTGCAATGTCATCACAAAATGTTGGTGTTTGAGCGAATAATAAATTCGAACTCAAAAGCAGAATAAAAACTAAAAATATTTTTTTCATAAAAATTTATCGGGCTTTGATATTCAAATATATAAAAGGTTTAAAACAAACTTGTAACTGGTACTTAATTTATCTTCGAACATCTTATTTTACAATGACCAATCGCTTTGTTTCAATCGCTTTATCTGTGCAAACTTTTAATAAATATATTCCGGAAGGTAAATCACTGACATCGAAAATCTGGAAATCTAATCCTTGAGAAAACTCAATTTTTGATGCTATATTTTTCACAATTACTCCCTGCATATTCAAAATCGATAAAGAAATTTTTTGATTCGATTTTAAATCTGACCGAAAAACAAAATTTCCATTTGAGGGGTTAGGATAAATTAAAAATTCATCTGAAAATTCTGTTGAAGTATCGTCAGTTGAATGAAGAAAAATAATTTCGTCCCCAGGTTTATATACAACTGACAGGAATGCATTTAACAGCATTTCGTTTTCTGTTGAATTTCCAGAATAAACAGTTTCCGGCGGATTGTTTGGATTCAACAAATTTCCTGAAGTGTTATCATATGTAAACTCAGAATATACCATCGCGTTTTCCTCCATTACCATAAGCTTTTCATACAGATAGGTTCCCTGCCAATGAAAATTCCAATCTGGCACAGAAACTAATTTTATTGTGTCTCCTGAAGGTTGAATTGCAAATGTTTTTGTGCTTTTTCCAAGTAAATGCATATGCGGCATTACCGCAATCAAAGAAGTTTTAACCGGAAACGAAGCCTGGGCATAAAATGTTTTTATGCTATCAGCCGGAATAACCAAAGGGCCATTTATTATATCATCAACATTTATTGTTGTTTTTAAACTGACATTTCTGATTTTAAATCCTGATTGATAAAAAATATTAAGTTTTGAACTATCTACTAAACCTACACTTCCAGCTGGGTAATGAACCTGCACAATTAAATCGGCATTTGCAGGAATTCGGTATCCTAATTTTTCCGGTAAAACCAAAGGCGGAGAACCCGGAACCCATATTGCAATTTTTGGAGCATAAACTGTTCCTGCAAAAGAACTATAAGAACTATAGCCGGGTTCAGTTGATTGCATATCTAATTGATTACATATTCCGGTTGTATCCCAAAATATTACAGCATGATGATCAATCAATTTATTACCAGGAATGAATTCAAAAGCTTTAATAAAAACATCTTGTGTAAATTGAGATGGAATTACAAAACACCTGTACTCATCAACTGAATAACCTAAAGTATAGTGTGGCAGATTGTATTGAACATCAGGATTACCAATTTCACTACCTTCATTAAATAATGGTAAAGGAGGTAATAAAGATGTATCACCTTCAGGCATTCCAAATGAAATCCAGTCATTTATCACCTGGATTTCAGAATTTGAAAGAACGCGTTCATTTACAAAGTGCCTGTAATCTGAATCCGGTGGCCATGGAGGCATTATCTTATTATTTATAGCATCTATTATTGAATATGCTGCTCCTGAGACTTCATCATAATTTGTTAATGAAAAAGGCGCAATATTTCCGGGGCGATGACACCCTGTGCAATTATTAAAAATAATTGACGCAACATTTTCACTGAATGTTGGAATCTGAGCCGAACAAAATCGACTTGCAAAAACAATCAAAAATAAAAAAAACACTTTTTTCATTCGGATGCAAAATACAAAGCTTACTAATTGATTTGAAATTTAAATTTTTAAAATCTTTAAATTACATTTTATTAATTCTAATCTTGTCCCAAGTATAAAATTGTTAAACCAAATTAAAATGAAATACTTATTGCTTTTTTTTATAGTATTTGCTTCATGTAAGTCAGCCACAATTCAATTAACACCAACTGAAAAAGAAGTTGTTATCGAAAGCAGTGGCGGTCACATTCATGGAAGTTTGTTATTGCCAGCCGATACAAGTAAGTCAATGCCATTTGTTTTAATTATTGCAGGTTCAGGACCTACTGATCGGAATTGTAATGGATCCGGTTTTAAAAGCGATGCTTATAAATTGTTAGCTGATTCTTTAGCCAAAAGAGGAATCGCGAGTTACAGATACGATAAAAGAGGTGTTGGTATGAGTAATGATTTTAAAATGGAAGAAACTGCTTTGCGATTTGATGATTTTATAAATGATGCGGTTTCCTGTATAAACCATTTTAATACAACTAAATTATTCTCGAAGATTATTGTTGTCGGTCACAGCGAAGGGGCTTTGGTTGGAATGCTTGCTTGTAAACAAACTAAGACGGAAGGGTATATTTCTCTTTGCGGTGCGGGAAGACCAATTGATATGGTTTTAAAAGAACAACTAGCTAAACAACCTGATGCAATAAAAAATGAAAGCTATAGAATCATTGACAGTTTGCGCAATGGTACAGTTGTTAAAAATGTGGCTCCATTGCTTGCATCGTTATTCAGAGAAAGTGTGCAGCCCTATTTAATATCTTGGATTAAGTACAATCCTGCTAAAGAAATTTCAGAACTTAAAATCCCATCATTAATCATTGGAGGTGATAGCGATATACAAGTTTCAGTGGCTGAAGCTGACAGTTTACACAAGGGAAACCCTGATTCGAATTATAAAATAATTGCCGGTATGAATCACCCGTTAAGAACAGGTTTTAAAAATCAAGCAGAAAACTTGGCATCTTATAACAAACCTGAAATGCCAATTGCATCGGATCTGGTAAAATCCGTTGCTGATTTTATTAAAGGTTTGAAATGATTCTTTAGATAAATTATTTCTTTAACATCTTAAATGCCTGCGACCATTGGTTGCGCAAGAAACCTGGTAAGCACCATAAAATAACTAAAGGTTCAATTGCTCTTGCTGATTCAACTTTGCCCATATCCTCGGTTTCCCAATTGAATTTGGAAAGAATTTCTGTTACTTCTTTTTTTGCATTTTCGTTATTACCGCATATAAACATTGTTGGTTGAATACCTCCAAAATCAGGATTAACCATAAAAGCACTTCCGATACAATTAAATGCTTTTACAAAATTAATTTCGGCTGAAAGTTTTTGTAATTGCTCCATTAACGAATCATTCGGGCCAGTAAATAATTGAATGACTCCATTTATTGGCGGTGCATCAGCAATTGGATTTGTTGTATCAATTACTGTTTTACCATTTAAATTTTTTATTTCTGCTAATTCAACTACACTTTTTGCCTTAGTTCCTTTTACTGCTAAAATTATTATTTCTCCATATTGGGCAGTTTCTTCGAACGAACCGATTTTAATTGTATTTCCATTTTGTTCGTTGAAATCTTTCAATTTTGAAGTGTCGCGTGTGCCCATCATAACCTCAAAATTATTTTTTATAAAACCTTGAGCCAAAGATTTGGCAACTGCGCCGGATCCGATAATTCCTATTTTCTTTTTATTCATAATTAATTTTTGTCTGCATTTTGAACATTTAAATCAAATAATAGTTCCGGAATAAATTATTTTTTATGTCAATTATTTCGCGAATCAAAGCCAACTTCGGCTTTTAATTTTTCAATTGTATTAAATACAATAGGACAAATTTTATAAAATTCCATTGTGCGTTTCCAGTTTAATCTTATTTGAGATTCATTAATAAAAGGAAACTGGCTGCAAGCATGTGGACGAGATTCGTATATTAACAAATTTTTTCATGCAGAAATGTGCATGGCCTAGCTTTCATATATTTGATTAAACTACCTTTTTCAATTTCAACAAATTGTTCTTCAAATTTTTTTTCATCCATTTTTTTCTGATTTGCCAATATTGATATTTCCCTGGAGTTAATTCCTGGCTGCATGTATAAACAACAGTTACCGCATTGCGTGCAATCAATTTCTGATTCAACTTCCGGAAATATTACTGACAGATTAAAGTCAATTTGTTTTGAAGGAAGCATTCGAATAAAATTACGGAACAAATTGTTTTCCTCTTTTTTTTTGTCAACCAAATCAGGAAGATTTCCAGGATTCTTTTCGAGATTTTTCATCGGGCGAAAAATAAAAAAACGATTTAAAAATAAAAATGGGCAGGTAAGAAAACATAAATCTATTTTTCATAGCATTCTCTCATTTCATTAATATTGACCAATCAAAAACTAAATTAAAATGAAAAAACTTTACATCTCCTTACTGCTTACAGTATTATTAATTTCAGGAATCAATCACCAATCAAGTGCTTGTTATGCAAATTTCACTCACACAAATGCTTGTGTTGGTGATACTGTTTGGTTTTATGCATTAGATTTAAGCGCAGTGCACTCATGGGATTTTGGCGATACAATCAGTGGAAATCCAAATACAGCATATGATGATTCAGTATTTCATATTTACACTGCTCCCGGAACATATTATGTAACACATTTTGACAATATAGGAGCTGAATGGGCTTTTGAATCACAGGTAATTACTGTTGGGGCAAATTGTTTTCAGGCTGCATTTGATGATCAATGTTCAGGTTCATTATCTTTTAATTTTATAAATCAATCAATTGGAAATAACCTGACTTACGAATGGACTTTCGGAGAACCTTCATCTGGGGCCAATGACACGAGTTTTTTACTAAATCCATATCACACCTATTCTTCTACCGGATCATATACTGTTACCCTCACAATTTCTGATGGCTCTCAAACAAATTCAGTTTCTCAAACAGTAAATGTTTATGCAAGTTGCATGAGTGCTTACATTAGTTATATGTTGAATCCATGTGCAAATGACACGACTCATTTTTATTATAATTTTTCGGGTGTTACCAATGTGCTTTGGAATTTTGGTGATCCTTCATCAGGTATCGCAAATACATCTACCGATTTAGTTCCAACTCATATTTATACTTCGCCCGGGCTATATGTTGGCTCAGTTATTTTCACAGATGGTGTATATACTGATACTCTTGCAGTAATAACCAATGTTGTTGACTGCAATGTTTTTCCTGCTGATGCCAACCGTGATGGACAAGTAACCGGTGAAGATATTTTTCCGATTGCTCTTTATTATGGCGACACCGGTGTTGTAAGACCAAACGCTTCAATCAATTTTACCGCACAACCTTGCCCTGATTGGGGCAACATGTTCTCAGGTGGAATGTATTTAAACGATATGGTAAATAAGAAAAATGCTGATTGCAATGGAGATGGAATAATAAATTCATTAGATGTACTTGCAATAACACAAAACATCGGACAAGTTTCACATCCACATAATATTCAATCACAAATGCAGCTGATTCCAAATCAAGCTCCTACAATGAAATTGGAATTTATTGATTCTACCATATGGGGTTGCAATAATGCAACCGCCGTTTTATCATTCGGTGATGTTGGTGATACCGCCCGAAGTATTTATGGAGTTTGCGTTAGAATAAAATATTCTGATTTTCCAATTGAAGCAAATTCAATATCAGTAGATTTTAATAATTCATGGTTGGATTCAACAGGACTAAATAATCATATTTATCAATACTATAACGATATCACAAATCATATTTTAACAATTGTTATGGCAAGAACAAATCATATTGCCATTACCGGGTTAGGTGAAATAGCTAAGATTAATTTTTTTATAGGTTGCCCGGTTGTACAAAACAGAACATTGTTTCCGTTAACAATGAATATCTTATCTGATTCTAAAGTCCTTAACAACAGTGTTTACTATCCAAGTTATTGGGGAAATGTTCAGAATTACATAAATGTACATACAGTAGGCGATTCAACTTCACTAGATTTAAGTGGTGGAATAAATGAAATTTACAACAACAATATCCTAACACTTTATCCTTCGCCGGCAACTGAAAAATTATTAATTTCTTCAAAAACAAATATTCAGGATGCACAGTTGAAAGTTTTTGATGCTGCTGGAAAATTACTGTTTGAAAATAATATGAGTGGAATGAATTCATCAATTGATGTAAAGGATTTTGCTGCCGGAATTTATCTGCTCGAAGTGACTGATGGCTTGAATATTTTCAGAAACAAATTTGTGAAACAGTAACTAACTCTGTTTTAAATAAACCACATGAAAAGAAATCTGAATAAAATTTTTACTGCAATTATATTTTGCATTGCATCATTATTCTTTTCTCAAAATGGATTTTCGCAAATAACTGCTTCGTTCATAGTTGGCGGTTCTAATATGCAATGTCTTGGAAACACGGTTAGCTTTATTGATCAAAGCACTGGTAACCCTGTTTCATGGAATTGGTCATTCCCCACAGGAATGCCAACCACCTCAACCCAACAAAACCCTGTTGTAATTTTAAATATTCCCGGAATTTTTGATGCTACCTTAATTGTTACAGATGCAGGTGGTAATTCTGACACATTAACTATTCAGGGAGTTATTAATGTTGATTTCTTTATGGTTACTGAAACTCATGTTGATGCACTTTGCGGCAGCAACATCGGAAGTATTACAACAACTGTAACTGGCGGGTTTGCTCCATATAATTATTCATGGAATGCAGGATACACCACTCCAAATCTTACAAATCTTACAGCCGGAACTTACACGCTTGTGGTGGTTGATGCTATGGGATGCATGCAGCAAATTACTGTTGTGATTCAAAGCCTCGGTATTTTTTCATTGGGAGAAAGTCATTGGGATGCGACCTGCGGAAACAATGATGGTTTAATTGATTTAACAAATCAAGGCGGAGTTAGCCCATTTACTTATACATGGAGCAATGGGGCAACAACTGAAGACCAATCGAATCTTTCTGCCGGAATATATGATGTTACAGTAACTGATTCATTTGGTTGTTTTAACAGCACCACCATAATTATAGGAAACATTAATGGTCCAACACTTACATCAAGTTCATTGAGTTCAACATGTGGAAACTCAAATGGAAGCATTGATTTAGTTCCTTCAGGTGGTGTTCCACCGTATACTTATTTGTGGAGCAATGGTGCTACAACAGAAGATATATCATCACTTTCAGCCGGGTTTTATAATGTAACAGTAAGCGATCAAAATTCTTGTCAGGGATTCGCAAGCATTGCTGTTTCAGATTCAAATCTATTGGCCGTAACTTCTGTAATGACCAACCCCTCATGTGGAAACAGCGGAAATATTTCTTTGACATTAAATGGCGGAACGCTCCCTTATACCTATTTATGGAGCAATGGCAGCACATCAAATTCACTAACAAATGTACAGGCCGGGGTATACATAGTAACTGTAACTGAGGCAACAGGCTGCTCACTGATACAAAATTTCAACGCCACATTTTATTCTTATGTATACATGAATTCAACCACACCAAATTGTTCAAACAACGGTGCAATTACAGCAACTCCTATGGGTGTGAATGCGCCTTATACTTATTTATGGAACAATAGCGAAATCACTCAAACTATAACAGGATTGGCTCCAGGTAATTATTCTGTGACTGTAACTGACAGCGCCGGCTGTGTGACTACCGGTCAAACTTTTCTTAGCACTTCCTGTAACAATATTATTGAAGGAATAGCTTTTAACGACCTTAATTCAAATTGCATTCAGGATTCAGGTGAAGTGGCTGTGCAGGGAATAGTCTTAACTGCCTCCAATGGTTTTGCAAATTATTTTGCTTACACTAATTACGATGGTTATTATCAAATCCCTATTGGTTCATCTGGCAACTTCACACTTACTGCATCAAACAACAATCTTATCTGTGGAAATTTATATGCATGTACTGCTACTTCGCAAGTTTTTTTTCCTGCTGTAGGCGATACTTCTTCAAACAATAATTTTGGATTTGTTACAACAGGTGCAAACTTTGATTTGAGGTTACATCCTGGATGGAGTTCTGCCAACCCGGGCTTTGACAAGCATTTTTGGATTTTATATTTTAATGCTTCTCCTATTTCATTTAATGATACAGCAACAGTCGTATTTACTTACGATCCTAATCTGATTTACTTTGATAGCATTGCTCCGTTTCCTGTTCATGATTTAGCTAATCACACTCTGACATGGGAGGTTGCAAATGTTCCAAATCCGATTTACAACTGGCCTGATCGATTACACGCCTTCTTTCACACGCCGGCTTCATTACCTGTAGGCACTTTAATACAAAGCGATTTTGATATTTACCCAACCATTGATGATTGCAATGCTTCTAATAATCATCAGCATTATTCCGAAACTTTAACCGGTTCATTGGACCCAAACTCAAAAGAGGTTTACCTGGAAGGAAATATTCAGGATGATAGCTCAGTTCTTTACTATACAATAAATTTCCAAAATACCGGAAACGACACAACTAATTTTATCATATTAAAAGATACTTTGTCTTTAAATCTTGACCCAACTACTGTTGAGAATATTTCTTCAAGTCATCCTTATCAATCGTTTGATATTTCCGGAACAGGAATTTTAACCTGGGTGTTTAACCCAATACTTTTAGTTGATAGTACAACAAATGAACCTGAGAGTAAAGGCTTTGTAAAATTTAAAATCAAAAGAAGACCAAATCTTCCTTATGGAACATACATTTATAATACTGCTTCCATTTATTTTGATTACAACAGTGCGGTTGTAACAAACACCGTGAATACTCACCTTGTTTGGTTTTCAGTAAATAACATTTCAAATGAGAATATTTTCGTTTCGGCATATCCGAATCCTTCCACAAATGAAACTTCTATAAAAGTTAATGGTGTGAATGAAAAGTTTGATTTCTCCTTAAGTAATGTTTTAGGAAAAAAAGTTATGGAATTAAATTCCATTAGCAATCAACAATTTACATTTGAGCGCAAAGGTTTACCATCAGGTATTTATTTCTTTACTATTTCAGTTAAAGGAAAATCAGTAGCAAATGGTAAAATAGTGATTGATTAAATAATAAAATAATTATCAGGCTTTTTAATAGGCTGCATCCTTTCCGATGCAGCCTATTTTATTTTTCTTAATACTCATCATTCAATCTACTTTCGCCAAATCAAAGTTTTCGATGAAAAAAATACTATTTGCATTTTTCTGCTTAACAAACATTACTCTAAACGCTCAAACCCCATATTCAACCATTCCTTTAAAAGGTGGAGAACCTGAATGGATTCAATTGATGTTTCAGCCCGATGCTGATCCGGGAATGGTATCAGAAAAGTTCAAATCCTATTTTAAAACATATCCATTTGAAAAGAATTATTACACTCAATATTATAAGCATTGGATGATGCTGCATGCAAGAGATAATAATGGTTCATTATTCAATTTACCATTGGATGATACAAAATTTAATCAAACACAATATTTAGAAAACTCCAAACAAACAGCATTAGAAAAAGCTGCCAACTGGCAATGTATTGGTCCATTCGATTTTGATAAAGAAGCATCAAGCGCCAGCTATGCAGCTGGTGCAGCACATGTATATACCACTGAACAATCTTTTTCAAACCCAAATATTTTATTTGCAGGAACAGCCAATGCAGGAGTTTGGAAAAGCATAGATAAAGCGAACAATTGGGTGAACATGACAAAAGACATGATGCTTGGTACTGTAGTAGCGCTGGAAATTGATCGTACAAATCCGGATATAGTTTATTTCGGTGGAGCTGGAAAAGTTTATAAAACAATTAATGGGGGTACAACCTGGAATCAAACAGGCGACGCAACATTTAATTCGTCATCAAAAACGATCAGAGACATTGTTCAATCTCCTGTAAATTCAAATGAATTATGGATGGCCGCCGATCAGGGACTATATCATACAACAGATGGTGGAATCAATTGGATTCAAATGTATACTAGTGCATGGAAGGAAATTGAAATACACCCGACTAACTCGCTAATAATGTATGCGATAAAAATGACCGGAGTTAAAACTGAATTTTATAAATCGATTGATGGCGGACAAATTTTTATAAATATCGTAAATGGTTATCCTGAAGCTGTTTCACCTGATGAACAAAAACGAACTGAAATAGCTGTTACACCTGCAGCGCCAAACATTATTTATGCTTTGGCAACAGGCGAAGCCGATGGCGGTTCCGGATTATATGGAATCTATGTAAGCCATGATGCTGGTGAAAGCTGGGCTTTTCAATGTTGTGGTACGGGCCCCGGCGGAGTTCCTGATACAGGAACAAATAAAAATTTATGTGGTTGGGATGATCATGGTGGAGATGATGGCGGGCAATGGTATTACGATTTAGCTTTAGAAGTTTCGCCCTTCGATTCAAATGAGGTTCATGTTGGTGCTGTTAATCATTGGATCAGTTATGATGGCGGAGTCAATTGGGTTTGTCCTTCAAAATGGAGTCATTCTGAAAAAATTAATTATGTGCATGCAGATATTCACGACATTCATTTTTATGACAATGATTGGTGGATTAGCTGCGACGGAGGAATTTTTTATTCGCACTCACAAGGCGACACTTTTAATCGTAAACAATTTGGAATTGCAGGAACAGATTTCTGGGGATTTGGAATGGGAGAATGGGAAGGTAATGAAGTAATGGTTGGTGGTACCTACCATAACGGAACATTACTGCGCGATTTCAATACCTATACCAATGACTGGCTAAGCACAATGGGCGGAGATAATGTTTTAGGTGCTGTGAATTATGGCGACTCCAGAATTATTTTTTCTGATTATGGCCGACATAAGCTTTCAGGTGACAGGACTGTTGACTTATCAAGCCTTGGTACTGCTATGCTACCGAATAATTCTTACATCGTTGGTGAAGCCGGTGATTTTGAATTTCATCCGAATCTTTTTAACACAATTTATATTGGCAGAGATTCTTCCATTTGGAAATCAGATGACCTGGGCGCTACTTATACTTTACTTCATAATTTCGGAGGAGGGCAAATAACATCAATTGAAGTTGCTACTACCAATCCCGATTTTATTTATGCTTGTTATTATTTAAGTTATAACGGAAGCAAAAAGATTTTCAAGTCAACTGATGCAGGCCAAACCTGGAATGATATAACTCCATCAAATACGGTTTTGAATAATTCTTTTGCTGCTCCATATGATATTGCAGTAAGCAGCAGTAATGAAAATGAATTATGGATGGTTCGAACAGAACAAAGTTCCAGTTTGAATAATTTAGACGGATATAAAGTTTTTAAAACTATTGATGGTGGTAGCAACTGGATAAATCTTACAACAGCAGTGCTTAATGGAGAATATCTTACTTGCATAGAACATCAACGCGGTACTGATGGCGGAATTTATATTGGAACCCGAAGAGCAGTTTACTATCGCAACAACACAATGCCTGATTGGGTGCTGTATAACAGCGGCTTACCTGTTAGTATTGGAAGCACACAAGTTTTAATTGATTATAAAGAAGGAAAAGTAATTAATGGTACTGACCGAAGTGTATGGGAATCGCCACTGTATGAATCATCTCTCCCACAAGCAACAATTTCTGCCGATAAAAATGTAAGCCATTGTACCCGCGACACCATTTTCTTTCATGACCATTCTAATATGTTAGAACCAAGTACAACCAACTGGAATTTTCCAGGCGGAAATCCTTCTTCATCTAATATTCGCAATCCAAAAGTTGTTTATTCAAACCCAGGCAGCTATTCAGTTGAGTTAACAGTTTCTAATGGCGCGGGTACTTCTACACAAACACTTACTGATTTTATAACCGTTTATAATGAATGTATTGCTGATACAGTGCCAGGCTATTGTTTAAACCTCGATGGATCAGATGCAAAAGCTGTTGGTCCATCATTGAATCTTAATTCAAATACGGTAACTTATTCTGCATGGATTAAACCAATAGGTCAGCAAGTAGATTGGGGTGGAATAATTTTTTGTCGAGGCGGAAGCACTACTTCAGGAGTTAGTATAAAAGATGACAATGAAATCAGAATTCACTGGAATGGTGACGAATGGTGGTGGAGCAGCGGGCTTTTTGTAACAGATAACGAATGGTCCCACATTGCTGTTGTTGTAACACCTGATTCGCTTACAGTTTATGTAAATGGAATTCCTTCTACTGATCACACCTCATTTCCTGTTGATGAATTTAACAGCTCTATTACTGTTGGAGAAGACCCGAACGATGGAGATCGGTTTTTCACAGGAAAAATAGATGAAGTATGTATTTACAATCGTTCATTAAGTAAAAATGAAATTCGTGATTTAATGCACTTGACAAAAAATCCGATTAATGATACATCCCTTGTTTTATATTATCAATTCAATGAAACTTCGGGGCCAATTCTGGATAAAGTTGGAACCAGACATGCTGGTTTATCAGGTGATGCAATGCGTGTTACAAGTTCCGGGCCCTTTGGAGGAGGAATAAGTTTTAGAAAAAATATTTCAACTTCCGGAAATCATAATTTCACCAATACCGGTTTCAATAGTGATTGGTCTTCAGGTACTGTTTTTCCAGACGGCGAAGTAGTGGTGTCACGAATCAACCTGTATCCTGACCAATTGCCTTCACAAAATTGGAATGCACGCAGCTACTGGATTATGGATAACTATGGTGCAAATTCATTTTTTGATTTACCACAGCAAATTTCATTTGATAAAATCGGAACAGTAAGTACAACTGACCAGCAAAATCCGCATCGCTTTAAAATTTATTTACGAGATCACAACGCTGATGGAAATACCTGGGGGACTGCAAACGATAGTGCTAATCAATGCACATCAGGCTCTGATGGATCGGCACAATTCAGCAACATAAGTTCTTTTGTTTCCTCAGCACAATTCGATATAATCAATTCGTCAATTGTTACAATTGGAACACAGGAAATTCTTTCAGAGAATTATGAAATGAATGCCGTTATATATCCGTCACCAATTTCAAATACCGAAGAACTTTTTGTTAAAACGATACTTAAAGGCGAATGCCGGATAGAATTATTTTCATCCATTGGTCAAAAAATAACAGAGCAGAAATTCACTAATGAAACTACTCTATCTTTAAAAGAATTACCCGCTGGAATTTATCACTACATATTTCATTCTTCTGTTTACGAACAGAATGGTGAGGTTGTGATTCAGTAAAATATTTATCCATTAAATAAAGAAGCCATCTGTAATTACAGATGGCTTCTTTGCATTAAAACTTGGTTGTAAAAATTATTTAATCCCTAACAGCTCTACTTCAAAAATCAAGGTGCTGTTCGGACCAATGCGAGAGCCTGCTTGTTGTTCGCCATAAGCAAGGTTTGGTGGAAGAAATAACTTCCATTTACTTCCAACCGGCATCAATTGCAAAGCTTCTGTCCATCCACTGATTACTCTGTTTAATGGAAAACTTGCGGACTGCCCTCGTTGAACAGAACTGTCGAATACTGTTCCATTAATCAATGAACCATGATAATGACAAGTTACAGTATCAGTTGCTCTTGGTTTTTGACCATCTCCAGCAACCATTATTTCATACTGCAAGCCGCTTTCCAAGGTTACAACTCCAGGCCTTAATTTATTCTTTTCTAAAAACTCAATTCCTTCTTTCAGATTCTTTTCTGCTTTATCTGATTTGATTTGAAATAATTTGTCTGCAATTCCCATTTTTTCTAAATTTTAAAAGATTTTTTTATTTTTCTCAGATGCAAACTTACTGAACTAACTTCTTTATCAATAAAAAATCAAAGCACAGTTATTAATTATCTTTGGGGCGTATGGTTTATTGAATACTGATTTCAGATTTTCAGGAAAACCTAAATACATAAATTATAAATGCTAAAAGACTCTTTCGGCCGAATACATGATTACCTGAGAATTTCGTTGACTGATAAATGCAATCTTCGTTGTGTTTATTGTCATCCTGCAAATTCACTGGATGGTCATCATGATTATATGAAAAATATGTCGGCTGCAGAGATTGAAAAAATCGTTTCAATTTTTGTGGAAGAAGGAGTAAATAAGATTCGCCTGACAGGCGGAGAACCTTTAATAAGAAAAGATGCGAAAGAAATTATTGAGCGATTGTCAAAATTCCCAGTAAAGCTCACAATCACTACCAACGGAGTATTTATTAATGAATTTATTGCCACATTCAAACAAGCGAAATTAAAATCGGTGAATGTTAGTCTGGACTCTTTGAACAAGGAGAAAAACTTTTCCCTGAACAAACGCGATGAATTCGATAGAGTAAAAAACAACATTGATTTATTACTGAAAAATGATTTTCATGTAAAAGTGAATGTGGTTGTGATGAATGGAATAAACTCTAATGAGGTAATCGATTTTATTGATTGGACAAAAGAATTTCCATTGCACATACGCTTCATTGAGTTCATGCCGTTTCCCGGAAATAAATGGGATCATGAAAAAGTTTTTACTCATCAACAAATTCTGAAAATTGCTTCGGAAAAATATGTTGTTGAAAAATTATCAGATGACGAGCATGATACTTCTAAAAAGTATTTCGTGCCAAATCACAAAGGGACTTTTGCAGTAATCAGTACCATGAGTGAGCCCTTTTGCAGCGGATGCAATCGACTGCGAATTACAACAGATGGCAAAATGCGCAGCTGCTTATTCTCAAAAACTGAAACTGATTTACTCTCAGCCCTTCGTGCAGGAAATGACATCACACCATTAATTCGCGAAAATCTATACGGCAAACATTATATGCTCGGTGGAAACAATGATGAACAATGGGGTGAGAAAGAAACTGCTTCTAACAGAAGAAGCATGCTTGGAATAGGTGGTTAATTAATTTGTTATTTTCATAATCTGATGATCACAGTGGTAGAAGCAAGGAACGCAGTAATCAATAGCGTTAAACAAGGCAAAAAAGAATTTTTATCTCTGCAAAAATCATCAGGATACATTTTATCTGATGATATAACTTCTCCGATTGATTCACCTCCATTTGACAATTCAGCTATGGATGGCTTTGCTTTTCGTTATGATGATTTTTTGAATCCGTGTGATATAAAAATTATAGGGGAATCAGCAGCCGGAAAAAGTTTTTCAAAAAAAATAAAAGATGGAGAAGCCGTTCGGATTTTTACAGGAGCTGAAATTCCTGCAGGAGCTGATACAGTAGTAATGCAGGAAAAAACTTCTGTCTCAAATGATAAATTAATTATTCAGGATGATAAGATTTTTCAAGGAGCGAACATCCGTTACAAAGGTTCACAGATAAAAAAAAAGGCACTTGCCTTAAAAAAGAATAGCCGATTGAATCCTGGTTCAATTGGATTTCTGGCTTCAATCGGAATTTCAAAGGTCAAAGTAATTTCAAAACCTAAAGTTGCAATCATTGTAACAGGAAATGAATTACAGAAACCAGGTACCAAACTAAAAACCGGAAATATTTATGAATCAAATTCAGTTGCATTGCAAACAGCTTTGCACTCAGTAGGAATTAATTTCATAAAAAAATTTATTGTTGAGGATAATAAAAAATCCATCCGCGCAACTTTCAAAAATGCGATGAAGCAATGCGATTTTATTTTATTCACTGGCGGAATTTCAGTTGGTGATTATGATTTTGTCGGCAAAGTTATGGAGGAAGAAAAAGTAAAAACCATTTTTTATACGGTGAAACAAAAACCCGGCAAGCCATTGTTCTTCGGAACAAAAAACAAAAATTACATTTTTGGTTTACCTGGTAATCCTGCTTCAGTTCTTACTTGTTTTTACGAATATGTAATTCCTGCTATCCAGAAATTTCAAGGATATGAAAATCCCTTGCTGAAATCAATTTCAGTTTCATTAACAAAAACCATTAATAAAAAAACTGGCTTAACACATTTCATGAAAGCCGTAACAGATTATAAAACCGCAACACCATTAGAAGGACAAGAATCTTTCATCATGAAATCATTTTCCGAATCCAATTGCTTCATTGTTGTTCCGGAAGAAGTGGAAAGAATAAATGAAGGTGATTCAGTTGAAATACATTTATTGCCATAAAATTCATCACTGATGAAGGAAGAAATTCTTAAAAAACAAATTCGAAACTGGTTGTTATTTTTCATTGTCGGAATTGCATTTAGTGGCATAACAGCATTTCCGATTGAAACAGAATTAGCTTGGCTGAACTCTAATAAAAATTTATTTCCTGATTCCATTTCTGAATGGATACAAAAAGTTTATTCTGCTATTCATCAAACAAATTCTTCATTTCCGTTTATTGCCTACGGAACTGATTGGTTAGCATTCGCACACATCATCATTGCTGTTTTATTTATCGGTCCATTGCTCGACCCGATAAAAAATAAATGGATAATTGAATGGGGAATGATATGTTGTTTACTCGTTATCCCTCTCGCTTTCATTGCCGGTCCTGTTCGTGACATTCCTTTCTTCCATCAGCTGATTGATTGTTCATTCGGGGTGATAGGAATAATTCCATTGGCTATTGTTCGAAATAAAATCTTGCTTTTTGAAAAAATGAAGACAGGAAGTATAAAGTTTTAACCTTCACTTATTTTCCGATACAGAACCGCGAGAAAATATTGTCGAGCAAATCTTCGTTGGTAACTTCTCCAGTAATTTCACCTAAGTAATCGAGAGCACGACGAATATCAAGAGCATACATTTCACCGCTTGCATTACTATTTAAGCCTTTAACTACATCATCAATGGCATTCAAGGTTTTCATTAATGCATCATAATGCCTGATATTTGAAACAACCGGATCGCCACTATGGATTTTTGTATTAAAAACCGAATCAAATAATTTTTCTTTTAGTTCAACAATGTTTTTTGATTCTTTTGCTGAAATGAATATTAAATTATTTAACTGCTGAAATTTTTTCTTCTCCAATTCAATATTCATTAAATCAGATTTATTGGCGGCAAGAATCACTGGAATATCTTTTAGATTTAGTGATGCAACATCATTTAGCACCTCCACTTCATCCATTCGAGCAGCATCAAATAAATAAATAACTACTGCAGCAAGTTGTAGTTTTTCATGGGTTCGTTCCACTCCCATTTTTTCAATTATATCGCTTGTGTCCCTTAAACCGGCAGTATCAGCCAATCGAAAAATCACTCCGTGAATATTAAGCGTTTCTTCAATGGTATCGCGGGTAGTACCAGGAATTTCGCTTACAATAGCTCGTTCTTCATTTAACAAAACATTTAACAATGTTGATTTACCTGCGTTAGGTCTTCCAGCAATAACTGTATTCACACCTATTTTCAAAACATTTCCCAAGCGAAATGATTCTGCTAAACCAGCTACTGCACTATGCAATTTTCGCAACAAATCATTTAATTGATTTCTGTTTGCGAATTCCACATCTTCCTCAGCAAAATCCAATTCCAATTCAATGAGAGAAGCAAAGTTTATCAATTCCTTACGCAACTCTTTTATATGACTGGAAAACCCTCCACGCATTTGCTGAATAGCTAACTGATGTGATGATTCAGAATCAGCAGCAATTAAATCTGCCACAGCCTCAGCACTGGCTAAATCAAGTTTGCCATTAAGAAATGCACGCAAAGTAAATTCTCCGGGTTTGGCCATTTTCGCGCCATGACTCAAAAGCAATTGCAAAATTTGCTGCTGTATGTATGCTGAACCGTGACACGAAATTTCTACTATATCTTCACCTGTGTAACTATTTGGTGACCGAAACAACCCAACAACAACTTCATCAACTTTAACATCTCCATTCATTATGTTGCCAAAATGAAGAGTATGAGATGTTTGTTCTTTTAAATTTTTTCCTTTGAACAAAGTACTTACCAAATCAATACATTCATTTCCTGAAACACGAACAATTGCAATTGCGCCAACTCCGGGCGGCGAACTTATCGCAGCTATAATTTCTTTTGATTGCATAATGTAATTGCAAAAGTAACTTTGAAATAATTTAATACTTGAATTTACTACAAGTGGTTAAATCACTTTTCAGGCATTGCTTCACTATCTTTTATATTCAGTACCTGACTTGCAAAAAACCATGCTACCAACATAATAACTGCACCAATTATGTATGGCAAACTGAAATGAAAATCATAAACCAATCCTCCAAACAAAGGCCCGAGTACTCTTGCTAAAGATGCAAAAGACATATTTAATCCAAGTATCTGCCCTTGCTCATTTCGCGGAGCATTTTTAGAAATCATGGTTGTTATTGTAGGTGTAATACATCCGTTTCCTAATGACATCAATATAATAATGATAGCCATTGTTGGAATAAACAAATTAGTCGGTGCCAATGGAAAAATCCCTAATGCCGCAACCATCATCCAGATACCAGCAATTAATAGTTTCCGTTCACCATAATTTTTATTAAGCCAACCAATCATTCCAGCCTGCACAATCGCTGATGCAATTCCAATAAACATAAATACATAGCCTATATATTCATCAGTTAATTGATAATGTTGTTTCCATAAAAGTGGCGCAGTTATTTGCATGGCACTGAACGCAGTGATGTATAAAAAATTTGTGAAGAATAAATCTCTGATAATAATTTTTTTGAATGCCGCCCTGAGATTTCTGAACGGATGAATGGTAAATGCTGCTTCAGGATTTTTTTGCTTGATGGTTTCAGGTAATAGAAACCATGCCATAACTAAATTGACCATACATAATCCCATTGCTAGTAACCCTACATATTCAATTCCGAAATGGGTTTTAACAAATCCGCCAACAGGCGGGCCAAAAATGAATCCAAGACCAAATGCTGCACCTATTAACCCCATCATTTTTACTCTGTTTTCAGGAGTAGAAATATCTGCTACCGCTGCCTGAACTGTAGAAATATTTGCTGAACCAATTCCTGCAATGAGCCGGGCAATAAATAATAATATAAGTGTAGTTGAAAATGCAAACATCAGATAAGAACTCGCAGTAATACAAATACTGATTAAAATTATTGGTCGTCTTCCGAATCTGTCACTCACTGTTCCCCAAATAGGGGCAAACAAAAAGTTCATCAGCGAATAAATTGCTGCAATCATACCTACATCTAATGAAGTAGCTCCAAGCTCCTTAGTATAATTTGGAAGAATTGGAATGATTATTCCAAAACCAAGCAGGTCAATAAATATGGTAATAAAGAGAACAAGTAGTGGAGATCGTTTCAAAATGGGGATAAACAAATATTCTACTAAAAAATCAATAAAGAAATATTGAAGTGAACAAACATGTGTCAGTTGTATTATGCTGAAATTATTTTGCGTCTAAATTTATCACCATGAAAATATTGTTCGTGTGTTTAGGAAATATTTGCCGGAGCCCAATGGCTGAATATATTTTGAAAAAAAAATGCCGGGAGTTAAATCTTGATTGGGAAATTGCTTCTGCGGGAACTGAAAATTATCATGTTGGCAAAGGAGCTGATGATAGAGGAATACGAACTGCAATGAAATTTGGCACCGATATGAAAGCACATCGCGCCAAACAACTGACATCAAAAGATTTTGACTACTATGATGTAATTTATTCAATGGCCACAGATGTAACACATGAAATGTCTCATATTGCCTCCAGTGAATCAAGCATGAAAAAAGTAAAATTATTTATGGACGAATTATTTCCAGGTCAACACCATTCCGTTCCGGATCCATGGTATGGAAATGAAAAAGATTTTATTCCTGTTTATGAATTAGTGGAAAAAGTATGCGAAGTGATTATAACTAAAAAAGCGATGGAAATTTGAGGTTTGCCCAAATAAAAAAAGCCGTGTCTAATTCTAAACACGGCTTTTAAATTATAGACTTTCTCTTCTATTTTAAATCCAGGAATC
>CANIPU010000002.1 GCA_947469485.1 Chitinophagaceae bacterium
CACAATGCCCGAAATGCGCAGCGCTTTATCGCTGAACAAATTCTGAATCATAAGGTCAACGGGCGTGAGCATCGCAAATGCCTTGCGCACATTCAGGTCCGAAAAAAAATCGGTGCGCTTGCTTTCCTGTGGCTTCAGGTTGAAACCGATGTACGAGAAATCGTAACTCGCCGTGTAACACGAATTATAATTTTTGGTGAACGACGAATCTTTCTGCAATTCCAGCAACACCTTCGATGGCAGCCAGAAGCTCGCATCAAATTCCTGGTTGCGCGCCGCCAGCAGAATCGCGTTTTCGTCCGTGATAATTTTAAAAGTGATTTGCTTCGGATAAAACTGATTTAAAATTTCGGCAGACAATTTTTCTGTCCAGTGATTTTTTTTCTTTTCTAATGTCAGTGTTTGTCCGCGTTCCCAGCTTTTCACTTTGTATGCACCAAGCCCGTTAATCAGCGCCGGGTCATTGCCGTACTTGCCATTATTAAACGCAGCCGCCCATGCAGTCGGAAAAGTTTTATTCATGCCGGGCTGGTCTTCCACATTCACCCAATTCACAGGGTAATTTTTCAGCGCATCATCCGCATCATAAAATTTCTTTTCCAGTATCGGAAAGTCGGTGAGTATAAACAGGTTTTGCGCCAGCACCTTCTTCATCGTCACCGTAAACGCGCGCGCATTCGAATTATCTTTTACAATATTCAGCAAATTATTCAGCGCGCTTCTGCCCGACACATTCACCAGCGGACAGGTATATGCCTTGAAAGAAAAAATCACATCGTCCACAGTCAGTTGCGCGCCATCATCAAAAGCGGGTTCGTCCTTCAGTTCAAAACGATAAGTGAGTCCGTCGCGCGAGGTCGGAATTTCTTTCACTAGGTCAGCTTTCAGTTTGCGTGTCATCGGGTCAATCGAAAGCAGCGAGCGGTGTATCAGTGTAAAAACAATGGCGCGCGAAAGTGTGCGACCGTTACACGCATGCAGGTTGTCGGGTTCCTGCATCCACTGCACCGTCAGGTTATTTTCTTTCTTCCAGTCGCTTAAATAGTTCGGCGCATCAGGTAACTGAATGTAATCGCCATCGGTGAGCACGCGGTTATCCGGAACAGCCGTTTGGGTAATGTTTTCATTTTGACATGAAAAAAGAAATGATATGGATAGAATAAAAACGAAGCGCGAAAACATTTTGATGATTGAACGAAACAAATATAGAAAGCCGTATTAATCCTGATTGAATTTAGAAAATTGTTCTTACTGGTTGAGGGAAAAATGAGTAAGGAATAAAATGTTAAACGCTTATTTCTACTTTTGTGCAACTAACAAAAACTATGGAGCCAACCAGTAAAGAGCGCGTGCTGAAAAAAATTCGGAAGGCGCTCATTCATTCCACCAACATTCCTTTTCCGAATATTGACCAAACGGCTTCGGTTTATCTGGCGCCGACTGATACACTGGATGTGGTTTTTGCAGAGCAGTTCACAAAAATTCAGGGCAATTTTATTTACTGCGAAAACATTGCTGAGTTCATACAATCCATATCATCGGTGGCTAGCGAAAAGGGCTGGAATCATTTGTACTGCTGGGAAAAACCGCTGCAGGATTTATTTCAGCGATTCGATTTTAATAAATGCCGTGTGGGAAAAACAATAGACAAAGCCGATGCCGGAATTACTTTGTGTGAGTGCTTAGTCGCTCGCACGGGTAGTATTATTCTCACGAGTAAGCAGCAGAGCGGTCGCAGTTTGCCCATCTATCCGCCCATTCATATTGTGGTTGCATATACTTCGCAACTGGTTTTTGATATTAAAGATGCCATGCAACTGGTGTTACAGAAATATGAAGGCAATATGCCGAGTATGATTTCGATTGCAACGGGTCCGAGCCGCACGGCGGATATTGAAAAAACTTTAGTGCTCGGTGCGCATGGTCCGAAAGAAGTTTATGTTTTTTTGATTGATGATCCGGTTCGCTGATGCAGTTTCCAACAGCCGTTCAAAGCGGAAAAAAAATTTATTTTGCTTCTGACCTTCATTTCGGTGTGCCCACGCGCGAGAAAAGTTTGCAGCGCGAGAAATTATTTATTCAGTGGCTCGACGAAATTTCGAAAGACGCACAATGCATTTTTATTCTTGGCGATTTATTTGATTTCTGGTTTGAATACAAGCAGGTGGTGCCGAAGGGTTTTGTTCGCGTACTTGGAAAACTGGCAGAGCTGCGCGATAAAAATATTCCCATTTATTTTTTTCAGGGCAATCACGATCAATGGATGAAAAATTATTTTACCGAGGAAATGGATATTCCCATCTTCAATAAAGAAATTCAGTTTGATTGTAACGGTAAAAAGTTTCTGATTGGTCATGGCGATGGATTGGGTCCCGGCGATTACAAATACAAAGTGATTAAGAAAATTTTTCATGCACAGGTTTTCCGCTGGTTGTTTGCGCGTGTGCATCCGAACTTCGGAGTGTGGATCGGAAAAAAATGGAGTTACAACAATCGCTTTCTGAATGGTGAGGTGAAAGAAGATTTTCTGGGTGAAGAAAAAGAATGGCTGGTTGGATATGCACGCGAAATGTTGAAGCACGAACAGATTGATTATTTCATTTTTGGTCATCGCCATCTGGCAATGGATTATCAGCTGAACGAAAAAAGCCGTTACATCAATCTCGGCGACTGGTTGCGGTTTTACAGTTATGCAACTTTTGATGGAGAGAAGCTGGAGTTAAAATATTATCAGAAATAATGGAACCGCTCTGGCATCTGTTCTTCATTATAAAAGTTAGTGCGCTGTTTTTCTCTACTGATAACCTGCAGAATATTTATGCCGTCACAACTGATTACAAAGTAGTGAAGTATGATTCTTCCGGCCAACCGTTACACACTTACACTAACAAATCGCTCGGGCAACCAACAAGTCTTGATGTTTCGAATCCGATGAAGTTGCTTTTGTACTACAAAGATTTCAGCACCATAATATGGCTCGACAATACCCTTTCTGAAATAGCAGAAACACAGCTTGCACCAATCGGAATTATTCAATCGCCGGTTGTGTGCTTATCGCAGGATGGAAATTTCTGGGTGTATGATGAAGCCGATCAGCGATTGAAGAAGATCAATTCGCAATTAGAGGTTATTTATGAAGGGCCTAATGTTCAAGCCATTTCAAATAGAACAATTGAACCATTTTTAATGGTTGAAGAAAATCAGCAACTGTTTGTTTCTGATTCATCGCAGGGTGTTTTTGTATTTGACGAATACGGGAATTTTAAAAGTAAAATTCCAACGAAGGGAATCACCAATTTTCAGGTGGAAAATAATCAGCTCTTATATAAAAGAAACAACCTGGCGAACATTTATCAATTGAAAACGATGGAAGAACATTCCATTAAACTACCGGATACTGCTATTCAAGTACAGATTGAATCACATCGTATTTTTCTCTTGCAAAAAGAGCAGATTGCCGTTTATCCATACTGATTAGCCTTTCCCAGAACTTCTTATTTTTGCGCCACAATGAACGAATTAGTTAATCGCCTTCAGTCAATAAAAGAGAAATGGCAGGATTTAGAATTGCAGTTGAACGACCCGCGAAAAATTGCTGATCAGCGATTGTATGTGCAATTGAATAAGTCGTACAAAGAATTGCAGAAAGTGGTTGAGGCATTTGAAAAATACAAAGTCATCTTAGGCAACATTGAAAACAACCGGCATATAATTGAAACCGAAAAGGATGATGAGTTCAAACAAATGGCAAAAAGTGAACTCGATGGTTTGGAAGATGAAAAATTAAAATCGGAAGAAGTCATTCGGTTATTGTTGCTGCCAAAAGATCCGACTGACGAAAAAAATGCAATCATTGAAATCCGCGCCGGCACAGGTGGTGATGAAGCCAGTTTGTTTGCCGGGGAGTTGTATCGCATGTACATACGCTACTGCGAAAACAAAAAATGGAAATTAGAATTAGTGAGCGACAGTCCAGGTACAATGGGCGGATATAAAGAAGTGATATTTGAAGTGACCGGCGAAAATGTTTACGGCACTTTGAAATTTGAATCGGGTGTGCATCGCGTGCAGCGTGTTCCTGCAACAGAAGCGCAGGGTCGCGTACACACAAGCGCCGCAACAGTTGCCGTAATGCCTGAAGCTGAAGAAGTGGATGTAGAAGTTCGAGATGCAGATGTGAAAATGGAAACCGCACGAAGCGGAGGTGCAGGCGGGCAGAATGTAAACAAGGTGGAAACGAAAGTTATTCTCACACACATTGCTACCGGAGTTGTGGTGATGTGTCAGACCGAGCGTTCGCAATTAGGGAATCGTGAAAAGGCGATGAAGATGTTGCGCACCAGATTGTATGAAGCAGCAGTGCGAAAACACGAAGGAGAAATTGCAGCAAAAAGAAAATCAATGGTGAGCAGTGGTGATCGCTCTGCAAAAATCCGCACTTATAATTATCCGCAAGGTCGTGTAACAGATCACCGCATCGGAATGACTGTTTATACTTTACCCGATTTCATCAATGGAAATATTCAGGAAATGCTTGATGCTTTGCAGATGGCAGAGAATGCCGAGTTGATGAAGGAGAGTACTGTTGGGGTGTAATTTTATTCAAGCATTTTCTCTAATTTATTTACCCGAGATCCTTTTAACAAAAAGTAATATCCTTTGATTTTCTGTTGCTGATAATATTTTTTTAATGCGTCAACATTTTCAAATGTTCTGATGTTTTCATTTTTGTATTTGAAACTTGCTTTAAAAAATTTATTTCCGACTAACCATATTTCTTTTAATGAAAGGGTCTTAATTTGTTTTAAGATTAAATCATGTTCTGAATCAGAATATTCTCCTAATTCAGCCATATCACCTAAAACCACAATTTTATTTGCAACTGGAAATTCTGCAAAATTTTCTAATGCCAGTTTCATGCTGCTTGGATTTGCATTATAAGCATCCAGAATAAATGAATTTCCATCTTTTAGTTGTTGTTGTGAGCGGTTATTTGCCGGTTTATAATTTTCAATGGCATTTTTAATTTTTTCTTTCGAAACTTTAAAATGAAATCCAATAGCAGCCGCAGCCAGAATGTTTTCAATATTATATTTTCCAACCAATTGAGTTTGGGCTTCAAAAGTTTCACCATCAGAAAATAAAAATTTTGCTTTCAGATACGGAAAAGAATTCATGGCCTCAGATTTCACAATTGAACTCTCATGATTTCCATAAATTATCCGTTCCATTCCTTCGGAATATAAAATCAAATCTTCCTGATAAGCTGATACAAATGCAATTGACCCACAAGCTTTCAAATATTCATACACTTCGCCATTTCCTTTTCTGACACCTTCAATGCTTCCATAACCTTCTAAATGATCTTTTCCGTTATTGGTAATAATTCCATAATCAGGTTCGGCTATTTCACAAAGTATTTTGTTTTCATTTAAATGATTTGCGCCTAATTCAATTACCACCTTTTCTGCAGATGTTGGAATTGATAGAAGTGTAAGAGGAACTCCAATATGATTATTCAGGTTTCCCTGAGTACAATATGTTTTAAAAGTTGATGACAGAACCGAATAGGTCAGTTCCTTGGTAGTGGTTTTTCCATTACTACCAGTAATTGCAATCACAGTAGATTTTAATTGATTTCGGTGGTAGTTTGCTAATTCCTGTAAGGTTGTAAGAACACTGTCAACTAATATCGTTTTCCCTTCAATTGAAAATTCTATTTCATCAATGACAGCTGCACGAGCCCCTTGCTCTATTGCTTGCTTGGCAAATAAATTTGCATTGAAATTCGGACCCTTCAAAGCGAAGAATAAGCTTCCATTTTGAATTTTTCTTGTGTCGGTAGATATACCTTTTGAAGAAGTAAATAATTGATAAAGTTCGCTAATATTCATTAAACATATTTGGCCTAAAATTAAAAGCCCCGACCAGCAAATGCTGACCGGGACTTTAATATTTTTCTACACTCAATTATTTATTCGCTTTCTTATATCCTCTGCTATCTAATTTTTTGTTGCTTTTTACTTTAAAATAATTTCCGGCTTTTGTTTCGTTGCCCATCGGACTACCTAAACGAGCCATTGCACAACGGAAACCTAAAGTTGCCAAATCCTGATTTTCATCAAGGTAGCGACGAGTTCCTGGGGACATCCAATAAGCACGGTCAGACCAAGAAGCTCCTTTATAAACTCTTGCTTTGTTATTAATTAATGAAGAAACCCCGTATTGATATTCGTTCCAAGATGAACTATCACCATCAAGGTAATCTATCACATTTGATTTCTTGTAATTTAAACGATTGATATTTTCTTGTTCAGTTACAGGAATTTTAACTACTCGACCAAGACTGTCCTTATCAACATGAGCAAAATCTTCATCTAAACTATCTTTGTCAAAAACATTTCCACGGAAAGAGTTAAAATCTACATCATCGTAAAAAGTATATGGACGATAAATATCCATAACCCACTCACTTACATTACCAGCCATATTATATAAGCCAAAATCATTTGGCATGTATGAATAAATTGGCGCTGTAATATCAGCAGCATCATTCAATCCACCTGCAATACCCATATTATCCCCACGGTCACGCTTGTAGTTGGCTAAAAAATCTCCCTGCCATGAACCATGTTTTGAATCACGAAGGACATCATTATTCCAAGGATAGATTTTTCTGTCCGTAATGGTTTCTTCACCTTCGTATGGATTATTTCCAATTAAAGAAAGAGAAGCATATTCCCATTCAGCTTCAGTAGGCAAACGATATTCCGGCAACAGAATTCCATCTTCAATTCTTACCTTTCTTCTTCCTGTACCATTTGGACTTAAATCTTTCAGGTTTTTATTAACCATTCCTTCATATTGACCAACAATATAAGCTCCCGTGTTAAAGTTATCCTGTCCAATCTGGTTGTTGTTTTTCTCCAACACACCCTGGTCAACCATAATTCCTTCATTTACGCGGTCAGTTCTCCATTTGCAATATTCATTAGCTTGTACCCAGGTAACGCCAATTACAGGATAAAAATCATAAGCAGGGTATCTGAAATAATACTCAACATAGGGTTCATTATATGCCAATTCTCTGCGCCACGAAAGGCTATCAGGTAAAGCATTTCTATAAACTTCAGGAAAATCTGCTCCAAATACACGATTCACCCAGTACAAATATTCACGATAATGAACATTTGCTACTTCCGTTTCATCCATATAGAATGACGGAACCGAAACTGTTCTTGGAATATTGTCATTACTATAAAGAACATTTTGTTCAGTAGAACCCATAGTAAATCTACCTCCTTGAATCAATACAAGGTTAGGTCCTGTTTGTTGTCCGCGGAATTTAAGGGATACCTGAAAACCACCCCATTTGGAGTCATTATAATTCCAACCGGTTGTTGCTGATTTGTCTTTCTTGCATGAAGATAAAAACAAGGCACTGACTGCAACGAGTACTAAAGGAATTCTTTTAAGCATCTTATTGAATTTGGATGGATTAAAATTGGTTAAACGCAAATGTAGTTAAAGTATTGTTTCATCAAAGAATATCAGGACATTCAGTGTATCTCTTAAGTCTTCTCTTTTTTTCAGCACTTTTTTGATCTCCAAGATTTACAGCAATCGAAATTTCGTGAGTACCCCCGCTCTTAGCGCGCAATCCCGATGTAGTAATATCATAACTGTAGGCAGTTTTAAAAACACCTTTTTTCACCCCAAGAATAAAAGAAAAAGCATCGCTGTTCTTTATTGTATATCTGTAATTAAGCCCTGCAACCATTACACCGCTACCGGTCATTACACCTGCATTTATTTGCCTGAATCTACCTTGCTGAACTAAAAGAATGTTAGGAGCAAAAAATGATTTTGATCGTTTATTCTTTTTGAATTCATATCCGAAATGCAGTGCAATTCTTGCTGGAAGGGTTGATTTTCCTTCGGAATAAAACGAAATATTCGGCTGAGACAGATGTTTTATTCCCACACCGAAAAAGAGTTTCTTACTAAATATTAAAAAACCAGCCCCAAAATCGGCATACCCCTTTGTTTGAAAGGACGGAGTATTTTCTCCGGTAGAATTTGAAACAGTAACAGAATTAGGGTCAATCATATCAGTAAAGATAAAATTAGCATAATCAATCTTAAGTTGAGAATAAGATGCGCTAAAACCAGCCTTCAGAGCATAGTTTTTATTCATTTTGAATTGATATGAGTAAAAACCACTAAACTGTAAATTTGAATAAATACCATTTCCTTGTTGATCAGAAAATGCTGATAATCCAATTCCACCATTTAATTTTTCAATATCCTGATCATATGAAACCGAATAAGATGTATATGCTTTTCCTAAAGCCGGCCATTCGTTTCTGTAATTTGCAATAAATCGTGGCCCGATTCCAACTCCGGCAAATGCAGGGTTTAAATACAGAGGATTATTCAGAAATTGACTGAACTCTGCATCCTGTGCTTTTGTTATTTCACAAAATGTTAGGATGATTGACAAAATTATAAAGTGTTTTATGTGGCCCAACCGAACTAAAAATTTATTTTTTGAATCAACGCAATATCACTTGTTTTATTCCGTTGTGCAACAAAAATCTTCTTTTCGGAAGTCAGTTTATACATTTAAACCTGCATTTTTGTTTCATGAATAAAGGTATTTTTTTATTTATTTCGTTTTTTTTGATAAAAAGTTCATCAGAATCTTTTGCTCAAACAATTACAAGTCCGGCTATAAGTCTGAGTTGGATTGATTCGACAAAACAAGTTGAATTACCAG
This sequence comes from Chitinophagaceae bacterium, assembly GCA_947469485.1. Lineage (GTDB taxonomy): Bacteria > Bacteroidota > Bacteroidia > Chitinophagales > UBA10324 > UBA10324. The sequence goes on from CANIPU010000002.1 coordinate 8,780, forward strand.
ATTTAAAGAAACACAATACTTTTTATTTCAGCGGAGCGCAATATGATTTATCAAGAACCGGGGTAATTCCGCTTTATACCACTTCAATAAAACTCCCGGGTAACTCATATCCTGATATAAAAGTTATAAATTCTGTTTATGAAAATATCGGAGATATTGACTTTGACGAATTCCCCAAAGATGTAAAAGCAACATACTACACCATCGGGTATGAAAAGGGTAAGCCAGTTGCCGATATTTATATTCCAACAGTTCGAAAAAATATTTTTAATGGAAATATTGAAAGATTAAAATCTTTTCAATTGGAATACACATTTCTTCCAAATTTTGAAGAAAAAGGACTAAATAACAAGGCAAAATCGTTCGCATCTAATTCAGTATTAGCAACAGGCAGCTGGTATAAAATCGGAGTAAATAAGGATGGCGTTTATAAAATTGATAAATCTTTTCTTACATCACTAGGTGTAAATATCAATCAACTTAACCCCAAGCATCTTAAAATTTATTTTTCAGGGGCAGGAATGTTACCGGAAAGTAACAGTGCTTCAAGAACTGATGATTTAAAAGAAATAGCATTAACAGTTGTTGGTGAAAGCGATGGGAAATTTGATGAAGGTGATTACATCTTATTTTATGGTCAAAATCCAAATCGCTGGAATTTAGATACTACAACCAACCGATTCTATCATGTTCAACATTTATATTCTGACTACACTTATTATTTTTTGACAATTGCTAATACAAATGGCAAAAGAATTTTAAGTGTTCCGAGTGAATCATTAACTCCAAATCAGACATTCAGTTATTTTGATGATTATGAATATCATGAGGCGGATACTGCTAACTTGCTTTTAAGTGGTAGAGATTGGTATGGCGAATCTTTTAAATATTTATTATCTCAAAATTTTAATTTCAGTTTCCCTAACCATTTGATTGAGACACCGGCACAATTAAAAGCAGCGGTTTCTTCACATACAGTCACAGGTCAGGGTTCCCGGGATTTCTCATTCACCCTTAATGGCAATTCGTTAGGATCAATAACAATCCCGGAAACTTGCGGCGATTATACCTGTCCGGTTGCTGTAAGTAATTCACAGACTTTTTCATTTGTTCCTAATTCAGACCAACTAAATGTGAACATAACTTATAGCAGCAATGCAGATGATGCAAATGGGTGGTTAAATTATTTGGAGTTAAATGTTAAGCGCTCATTAATAATGAGTGGAGACCAAATGCCTTTCAGGGTTATTGCATCTGCAAATACAGGAAATATTTCAAAGTTTGATATTACTTCTTCCTCAGCTCTATCTGTTTGGGATGTTAGCAATCCATGGATTGCTAAATCAATTTCAGTAATTGACAATGGAAGTATAAAATCATTTGTTGCAAAGACTGATGAGTTGCATGAATATGTTGCTTTCAATGAGAATTCATTTTTGATTCCAACCAATAATGGAAAAATTAAAAATCAAAATCTTCATGCAACCCCAACAACTGATTATATAATAGTTACACCATCTGAACTGAAATCAAGCGCTGATGAATTGGCAGAATTTCATAGAACTAACAGCACATTAAAGGTTCGGGTTATAACAACGGAGCAGATTTATAATGAGTTTGGGGGAGGAATTGGCGATGTAAGTTCAATTCGTGATTTTATGAAAATGCTGTACGACCGAGCAAATGGTGATACCACCTTAATGCCAAAATATTTATTGCTTTTTGGTGATGGTTCCTTCGATTATAAAAATCGAGTGGCCAATAACACCAATCTTGTCCCCACTTTTGAAAGTTATGAGTCCCTAAGTCCAATTAGTTCCTTTAACTCCGATGATTTTTTTGGATTCCTTGATGATTCAGAAGGAGGAAACTTGTTGGCATCAAATATTAAAATGGATATTGCTGTTGGCCGTATTCCTGCGAAAAACGAATCAGAAGCAGCAGATGTAGTTAATAAAATAAAAGTCTACAAATCTCCTGGATCCCTTGGTCCATGGCAAAATGTAGTAACATTTTGTGCTGATGATGAAGATGGAAACACTCATATTAATGATGCTGATGCAATTGCCAATTATGTTTCATCAAACAATCCCCAATTCAATATTGATAAAATTTATTTAGATGCATTTCAGCAAATTTCTACTCCCGGAGGAGCAAGATATCCTGATGTAAACACAGCAATAAATAACAGAATCTATTCTGGGACACTGATTTTTAATTATATGGGACATGGAGGATATACCGGATTAGCACACGAAAGAATTTTAAGTAATACAGATTTTGATGGTTGGACAAATTTGTGCAAACTTCCATTATTCATAACTGCAACTTGTGATTTCAGCAATTTCGATGATGCAGAAATTGTTTCAGCCGGTGAGCGATTATTATTAAATCCAAATGGCGGAGCAATAGGTTTAGTTACAACAGTTCGACTTGTTTATTCTTATGCGAATTATGATTTGAATCTGAATTTTATGAAACAGATTTTTCGGGTAATTGATAATAAACCAATTTCTGTTGGCGAAGCATTGCGTATTGGTAAGAATAATGTAACCTCCGATGCTGTTAATAATAGAAAATTTACTTTGTTAGGCGACCCGGCTATTTCATTAATTAATTCATCGAATCAGGTAATGACATCAACCATAAAATCTCATCCGGTGAATAGTATTCCGGATACTTTGAAAGCGTTGGAAAAAATTACTATAACGGGATTTATTGCTGATAAAAATGGAACCAAAATTTCTGACTATAACGGTATTGTATATCCAATCGTTTTTGACAAATCAGTTAATTTTCAAACTCTTCATAATGATCCGGGAAGTATTGTGAAGCCATTCCTTCTTCAGAAGAATGCTATTTTTAATGGAAAAGCCAGTGTTAAAAATGGGGAATTCAGTTTCACTTTTATTGTTCCAAAAGATATTTCATATCAGTTTGGCTTTGGAAAGTTAAGCTACTATGCACAAGACGGAACTTCGAGTGCAAATGGATATAAAAACGATGTTGTTGTAGGGGGTTCAGCAGACACATTTGATCTTGATAATAAAGGACCAAAAATTGATGTTTTCATGAACGACGAAAAGTTTGTTTTTGGTGGAATGACTGATGAAAATCCAACACTGTTTGTAAAACTAAAAGACGAAAGCGGTATTAATACTGTTGGAAATGGTATAGGCCATGATATTACAGGTGTAAAAGATGAGGATTCAAAAAACACTTTTCTTTTAAACGAGTTTTATGAAGCCAACCTCGACGATTATCAATCAGGAACAATTCAATATGCATTAAAGAATCTTTCTGAAGGACGACATAATATAACGGTTAAAGCATGGGATGTTTATAATAATTCAAATGAAAGTTACACGGAATTTATCGTTGCATCATCAGCGCAAGCAGCACTTTCTCATGTGTTGAACTATCCGAATCCTTTTACTACTCAAACAGAATTTATGTTTGAACACAACATGTCATCCGGAATTTTACAGGTTAAAATTGAAATATATTCTGTGAGTGGAAAATTGGTGAAAACAATTTCTCAATCTATTGAAAATGGCAGCCGGGATGGCGATGCATGCTTAGGAGAAACAAATGCTGGTTCCTATCGTGTAAACGGAATAATGTGGGATGGAACAGATGATTTTGGCGACCTAATTGGAAAAGGTGTTTATGTTTACCGCGTTAGCATAAAAAATGATGCTGGCTTAAAAGCCAATACCTTTGAAAAATTAGTGCTTTTAAAATAACTTTGAACCCTTGGAAAACACCAATATGAATTTAAAATCATTAAAAAATTTGTTATTCGTTTCAATATGTGTGGCAAATTCAATTCCAGCTCTCGGACAGATATCAACTAATGAGCTTGATGGAAGAATAAATACAATTAATACTGCAGTACCGTTTCTTAGAATTGACCCCGATGCAAGATCTGGAGCAATGGGCGATATTGGAATTGCAATTTCAGGCGATGCAAATGCAATTTATTGGAACACTGCAAAAATTCCTTTTTCAGAAAAGAACACAGCCCTTTCCGTTACATATACTCCATGGTTAAAAGAATTAGTGAATGATATTTTCCTTGCTGATATATCGGCCTACAAAAAGCTTGACGAAAATCAAGGTATTACTACCTCGTTAAGGTATTTTTCTTTAGGGAGTATAACTTTTACAAATATTCAAGGACAGGTAATAGGTAATTTTAATCCAAGAGAATTTGCTTTTACCGGGGGATATGCCAGAAAAATTGCTGAAAATTTTTCAACTGGTGTAAACTTATCTTATATCTATTCTAATTTGGCTGCAGGTCAAAGTGTAAGTGGTGTGCCAATTAAAGCCGGAACTGCCGCCGCCGCTGATATTTCGTTTTTTTATCACAAAGATGCCAAGTTTGGAAAGACTAAGGGCGATTACAACATTGGCTTAACTATTTCAAATATTGGAAATAAAATTACCTATACCCAGTCAGCTGAGAATAAGGATTTCATTCCTACAAACATGGGATTAGGTGCCGGAGTAAATTTTAAATTCGATGATTATAATTCGTTGATGTTTGCTGGAGAGGTAAATAAACTTTTGGTTCCAACTCCTGACAGTGCAGGTTTATTCAGAACCAAAAGTGTTCCATCAGGATTGCTTGGTTCTTTTTCTGATGCTCCAGGTGGAGGTAAAGAAGAATTTCATGAATTAATGTTTTCTGTTGGAAGTGAATATTGGTATAAAAATCAATTTGCAGTTCGCGCTGGATATTTTAACGAGCATTCTACAAAAGGAAACAGAAAATATTTAACTGCAGGTGTAGGAATAAAATACAATGTATTTGGTTTGAATTTTTCTTATCTCATTCCAACCAGCAGTCAGAAAAATCCACTTGATAACACTCTTCGTTTCAGCCTGATGTTTGAATTTGATAAAACCAAAGCACCTAAAACAGCCCCAACTACCACTGAATAAATGAATATCAGAGTTGGATATGGTTTTGATGTTCATCAATTAAAAAAAGGCCGGCCCTGTATTCTCGGGGGCGTTTTAATTCCAAGTAATACTGGTCCTGATGGTCATTCTGATGCAGATGTATTAATACATGCAATATGCGATGCTCTGTTGGGTGCAGCAAACCTTCGCGATATTGGTTTTCATTTCCCAAATACAGATGCCCGATTTAAAAATATTGATAGTAAAAAATTATTAGCTGAAGTTGTTAAACTATTAACAACAAAAAATTACAGAATAGGAAATGTTGATGCTACTGTAGTTTTAGAAAGCCCGAAATTAAATCCACATATTCCAGCAATGCAAAAAGTGCTTTCTTCTGTTTTAAATATTGAGGAAGATGCGGTTTCCATAAAAGCAACTACCAATGAACTGCTTGGCTATGTTGGTCGTGAAGAAGGTGTGAATGCTTCTGCAGTTGTGCTGATTTTCAAAGATTGATTTTCATTAATTGTTGAAAATAATTCCTTGACTTTTCGATTCAGTCAATGCTGTTATTTTTGCCTTTCAAATAATTTATTTTATGTCGAATTTGAAAGTGGGAATTGTTATGGGTTCTGATTCAGACCTTGAGGTGATGAAGGAAGCCGCAGTGATTTTTGAATCATTTGGAGTTCCATATACAATTACAGTTATGTCAGCACACCGCACACCTGAGCGCGCTGCAGATTTTGCAGGCAATGCACATAAAAATGGCTATGGAATAATAATAGCCGGTGCAGGTGCAGCAGCCCATTTAGCCGGAGTAATGGCATCATTGACTCATTTGCCGGTTATCGGAGTACCTGTTTTATCAAAAAGTTTAGCCGGAATGGATTCGTTGTATTCAACTGTGCAAATGCCTCCTGGCATTCCAGTTGCAACTGTAGCAATCAATGGAGCTCAGAATGCAGGGTTACTTGCTGTTCAGATTTTGGCACTGAGTGATGTTAAACTTTCTGAAAAAATGATTGCTTACAAAAAAAAGTTGGGTGATACTGTAAATGCAAAAGCAGAGAAGCTGGAAAAAATCGGGTATAAAAAATATTTAGAAGAGAAATAGTTTCTAATCAATTCTGTTTTGTTTGCTTTTACTTTGAAAGAAAAATAAAAGCGAAAAATTTATTCGGACAAACTGATAGCTGAACCAAGTGCTCAGTAAATGCAGATAACTTTTATTTGAGTATTCACTCAAAGTAATTTCACGACAATCGTTTCGAATAATCTCATCCATTTCATTTTGAAATTTTTCTGCAAGTTCATTTGACTTCAAATCAATATTCATTTCAATACTGCTATAGTTGCTGAGGTTATTAATATTATAAGAACCTATCGTTAACCATTCTCCATCCACTGCCATCACCTTTGCGTGAACCACTGAAGGATTGTATTCAAACAATCTGATTTTATTCCGAAGCATCCATCCGTATAAATATTCGGTAGCACCTTTTGCAAATGGAACATCGGCTTTTTCGCTTAGCACAATTTTAATTTCCACTCCGCGTTTGGTTGCTGATTTTATAACTTTTCTTAAGATAATTCCGGGCATGAAGTATGCTGCTGCCAAAACAATATTTTTCTGAGAAGATTTTATTGCTCTTGTGTAAGAATACCTGATTTGGTTTTTACCTCTTACCCAATCATTTTGCCGTACGCTGGCTAAAACCTTAATTAAATTTTGCTCATGCGGAAATATATTTTCAGCGGAGTTAATTTTCAGCGGAAGAAATTTTTTCAACTCGAGTTTTTTACAAACTGAGGTAAGTTGCTTGCTTATAGTTCCGGTTAACAGAACTGCATAATCAAGCCAGGCAATTTCATTTTTTGAACCTCTGTACCGATTGGAAATATTAATTCCGCCAACTAAAGAATGTTGCTCATCTATTACAATAACTTTATGATGCAATCTTCTACCAATCTGCAATTTAAATCCTTTTAAAAGTGGTTCGAATCTTCGGATATAAATTCCATCGACTTTTAATTCTTCAATGGTTTGCTTGTTTATTCCACCTGAACCATATGCATCAACTAAAATCGAAACAAAGACACCCCGCTTTGCTGCTTTTTTTAAATGATCAAGAATTTCCTGCCCTGTTTCATCCAAATCAAAAATGTAAACATGTATCAGAATTTCGTGTTGTGCTTTTTCAATCAGATTAATTAAGAAAGAAAAATATTCTTCACCACCATGTATTATCTGTGCATGGGACTGAATTGATTTTCTGGAAGCACGGTTTTTCACAATAAATTATCAATCTGCAAAAGTGATTTCATTTTCAGAAAGCAATGGAAGATTCTTAAATCGTAGAATCATTTGAGCAACAGTAATAACATCTTTCCTGTTGTATTCAATAATTCTGTTAAGTCCGTTTTCTTTCCAGTAAACCCTGCCAACATCTTTTCCGTCCATATCAGTTTTTGGGGAAGGTAATCCAAGCACTGCTGCCAGTAATCTAAGAGATGTAAAATGTTTATAATCACCAAATCGCCAGAGTTGCATAGTATCAATCCAATTTACCTCATAAGGTTTTTTACCTCCTATATCCATTAGTGATGGAATTTCGATTTGTAATGCCAGCATTCTTCTGCATAAATATGGAATATCAAATTCGCGAACATTGTGCCCGCAGAATAAATACTTATCTGATGAATAATGTTTTTTTAACAATGCAGCAAATTCTTCAAGAATTATTCGTTCATCATCACCCGAAAAAGTTTTCAGCCGGAATTTCCAATTGCTTTTTTTATCCTTCCTGAAAAATATTCCTATGGTTATGCAAATAACTTTTCCAAACTCGGCATAAATAGCTGCGTGATTAAAATAGTGTTCGTCCGGAGTTTCTTTTTCATCCCTCAGTCTTGCAGATTTTATCTCCCATAAATCTTTCCATTCAGCATTTAATTTTTTAACAGAAGGAAATGCCGGAGCAGTTTCAATATCAATGCATAGCAGATTTGATAGAAAAATATTATTAAGCATTAATTCAATTCAGTTAATTGAATAAAAATAACAGAGAATTATTACCGAATGCTAAAATCGGATTGAAAAAGCAAAATTGTAAAATAACAGATTCTTTAAAAAAAGTTTTAGATGATATTCATAAAGCGAACACCAAAAGTGAATACAAATGGAAGGGCAGTCCAGAATAATGAAGGCATAAACATTAATAATGCAGCTGTTGCGGCAATTGATAATAAAAATCCTACTCCGTAAATAGCCTTTGATTTTTTATTTTCTGCTTCTCCCATTGTTTTAATTTTTTTGCGAGCGCTAACATAAATCCAAACAAGGAGTTATGCAAATATTCAGGCTTTTGATGAATAATACGCTTGAAAATGAACTATGCATTGACTTGGATGTTAAGTTAGCAATCCGTTGAATCACCAATGAACATCCGCTTCACAAAATTTCTGAAAAACGAAAACGGAGGAACTCCTTTTGAGCGCCTGCTGAATTTGTTTTTACAAATGCTCACCTACACAAAAGGCGATGCATCGGAAGCGTTGGATTGGCTGAACGAACTCGACCGCGAACACGGAATCACCAACGAAGAATACGGCATGGGCGATTTCATCGAAGACCTGAAAAGGAAAGGTTACCTGAAAGAAAATCCGGTGAACGGCAATTTTGATATCACCGGAAAAAGCACACAAGTCATTCGCAAAAAAGCACTCGAAGAAATTTTCGGCAAGCTGCGCAAGGCAGGAGCCGGTCAGCACAAAACTTTTCACAGCGGCACGGGCGACGAACTCACTTCCGATTCAAGAGCTTATCAATTCGGCGATTCAATTGATACAATCAATCTCACTTCTTCCATTCACAATGCTCAAGTCAATCATGGCATTGATGAATTCAATTTAACAGAAGATGATTTGGTAATAACCGAGCGCGAACACAAAACACAAACGAGCACCGTGCTCATGATTGATATTTCGCACAGCATGATTTTATATGGCGAAGACCGAATTACTCCAGCAAAAAAAGTGGCGATGGCTTTCAGCGAATTAATCATGACCCGCTATCCGAAAGACACATTGGATGTTTTGGTTTTTGGTGATGATGCCTATCCCATTGAAGTAAAAGATTTACCATTCTTACAAGTCGGTCCGTTTCATACAAATACTGTTGCAGGTTTAGAACTTGCAATGGAAATGCTGCGCAAACGCAAAGCCATCAACAAACAGATTTTTATGATAACCGATGGAAAACCATCGTGCTTAAAACAAGGCGACCGCTATTACAAAAACAGTTTCGGGTTAGACCGCATCATTGTGAACAAGTGTTACAATCTCTCAGCGCAGTGCAAGCGATTGAAAATACCCATCACCACATTCATGATTGCGAGTGATAATTATTTACAGGAATTCGTTCGCGAGTTCACCGAAATAAATAATGGTCGTGCTTTCTATTGCGCGCCTGATGACTTGGGAGAAATAATGTTTGTTGATTACGAAAAAAACAGAAAGAAGAACATACGATAGCATGAACATAGAAAAAATTAAGACGCTCGGCGATTTGAAAAAATCAGGATACAAACCGAAAACAGTTAAAGAAGAATTGCGCGACAACCTCATCATTGCCATAAAGGAGAAAAAAAATTATTTCGAAGAAATAAAAGGATACGACGAAACCGTGTTGCCGCAATTGCATCACGCCATTCTTTCAAAACACAATATCATTTTACTCGGTTTGCGCGGACAGGCGAAAACAAGAGTTGCGCGATTGATGGTGAACCTGCTCGACGAATTTATTCCTGTAGTGGATGGAAGCGAATTGAACGACGATCCGTTGCATCCCATTTCTCGGCAGGCAAAAGATATCATTACCGAAATGAAGGATGCCACTCCCGTTCGATGGATGATTCGCGATGAGCGCTACACCGAAAAACTCGCTACACCTGATGTGTCTGTAGCTGATTTAATCGGCGATGTTGATCCCATAAAAGCAGCAACATTAAAACTTGCATATGCCGATGAGCGAGTGATACACTACGGATTAATTCCGCGCTCGCACCGCTGCATTTTTGTAATAAATGAATTGCCCGATTTGCAGGCGCGCATACAGGTTGCGCTTTTCAATATTTTGCAGGAAGGCGATGTGCAGGTGCGGGGTTACAAAATGCGCCTCCCGCTCGACATTCAGTTTGTGTTCACTGCAAACCCCGAAGATTACACCAACCGCGGCTCCATTGTTACACCGCTCAAAGACCGCATCGGCTCACAGATTCTCACGCACTATCCCAAGAGTGTCGAAATATCCGAAGCCATTACGCAGCAGGAAGCAAAAATTGCCGAGGCGCAAAAACAAAATATTCTTATTCCGCAATTGCTGCGCGAACTCATTGAACAGATTGCCATTGAAGCGCGTGACAGCGATTGGATTGACAAAAAAAGCGGTGTGTCAGCGCGGCTCACCATTTCCGCTTTAGAAAATTTATACAGCGTGGTCGAGCGTCGGCTTTTACTCACCGGCGAAACAAAAGGCAGTGCGCGCGTCAGTGATATTTACGGAATCATTTCCAGCATCACCGGAAAAGTGGAACTGGTGTACGAAGGCGAACTCGAAGGTATGTCGAGCGTAGCGCAGCAACTCATTGGAAAAGCCATGCGCACACTGTTTCTAAAATATTTTCCCAATCCTGAGAAAACAAAAAAATCCAAACAGGTCGCCAACCCGTTTGCCGCCATAATCAATTGGTTTAACGAAGCAAACACGGTGGATATACTTTCTGTTTCCAGCACACCTGCGTTTGAAAAAGAAATTGTTCGGGTGAGCGGATTAAACGATCTGGTAAAAAATCTTTTTCCGAAAGCTAAACGCGAAGAGCAAATGGTGTTGATGGAATTCTGCCTCCACGGACTAGCTGAATATTCACAACTCAGCAAGCACCGCCTCGAAAACAATTTTCAATTCAAAGATTTACTTGGAAACATGTTTAGTTTTTCGCAGGAAGAAAAGAATTAAAGTCACTTCCTCTTCACAATCAATAAAGTTCTGAATCCAACAAGCGGAGATGCCTGTGTGTAATTCATAATGCTTTCATTTCTTACATCGTAACCCGTAGAATTCCAGCTACCGCCGACAGCCATTCCTTTCTCGCTTACCATTTCAGCAACATTGCCATTCATATTATAAAAACCCAGAAGATTCGGAAAATAAGATTCAACCGGAGCTGTAACATCAGCGCCATCTAAACCTGCAGTGTAAATTACAGAAGCATTAAGTGTTACGGTGTCATTAGAAATTTTTTCGTCACCAACACATTTATAATTACAAAGTTCGCATCCACGACTATTTCGTAAAAACGGTCCACCCCATGTGTAAGGAGTTTTTCTCATTGCACTTTCAGCAGCATACAACCATTCAATCCGTGAAGGCAAGCGAACTTCATAAGTAAATTCATGACTATACAACTGATTGAATTTTTCTGATAACCACTTGCAATACAACTGTGCTCCTTCATAACTCACATTTACTACGGGAAATTGGTTGTACGCTGGATGACTGAAATAATGTGTAACATAAGCTTCGCAATATGCCATTTCGGTTCTCCATATTGTTGAATCAACATTTGCAATTAAATAATCATTCTGCTTTCCATTCTTCTTTAAGTCACCAAGAAATTCGCGGTACGATAAATTATCAACTTCCGTCTTCATAAGATAGAAATGTGTAAGCGCCATACTATCGCCACCAACAGAAACCATTCCAGCCGGCACAAGTGCATAGTTGCTTCTTACTGTTTTTGGCAATTCATTCATTTCCTTTTTATCGCTTACCGAACTTGAAAGTGTAACAGTTGCTATTAGACAACCAATCACGAAAAAAAATCTTGACATGATGATGAGGGTTTTAAAAAAGTGATTCAAAATTAATTTATTGAACGAAGGAATGGGAAATTTATTTCCCTGGCTATCTTATAACATTAATTCAAAAAAAAGCCCTGAAGAAATTTTTCAGGGCTTTAAACTTTTTACTAAAAAGATTGAAATTATTCTATCACCCAGGTTTCGCTGCCTGCAAGCAACTTATCCAGTTTTCCTTCGCCTTTTGCAGAAATTACCTGCGCAATTTGTTGGCTCATCATATCTTCATAAGTTGGTCGGGTTGTTTGATAGAACACTCCAAATGGTCTTGGAAGGTGACCTTCCACATCCACATGGTCGAAGAAACGAGAAATAATATTTGCCTTTACCATATCATGTTCATCGTGAATCCACAAATCATCCTTCGATGCGCCTTCTTCCAGATTTACAATCACAGGTTTGAAACCATCGAGCTTGATTCCTTTTTCATTATTCGCTCCAAACACCAATGGCTGCCCCTGCACCATAAACAATGCTTCATCTTTCTTAGTAGACTTTTCGGTGTAAGATTCGAAAGCCATGTCGTTAAAGATGTTACAGTTCTGATAAATTTCCAGGAACGAAGAACCATGATGTTTGTATGAACGCAACAACATATTCTGCAAGTGAGCAGGGTCGCGATCCATACTGCGTGCAACAAATGTTGCATCGGCTCCCAATGCCAAAGCAATCGGATTAAACGGATGATCAATGGAACCGAATGGAGTTGACTTAGCTACTTTATTTTCAGGAGAAGTTGGAGAATATTGTCCCTTTGTTAAACCATAAATTTCATTGTTGAACAAAAGAACATTCATATCAAAGTTGCGGCGCAACAAATGAATGGTGTGATTTCCTCCAATGGAAAGTCCATCACCGTCACCTGTTACAATCCAAACGCTGAGTTCAGGACGCGCAGCTTTCAATCCCGAAGCAACCGCAGTTGCCCGACCATGAATACTGTGCATACCGAAAGTTTCGGTGTAGTATGGAAAGCGCGATGAACATCCGATTCCGGAAATGAAAACAATGTCTTCCTGTTTCAATCCCAATTGCGGAAGAATAGTATGCACTTGTTTAAGAATAGAATAATCACCACAACCGGGGCACCAGCGAATTTCCTGGTCGGTTGCAAAATCTTTTGCGGTAAGTACTTCTCCGTTTGTTGCTGTTATTGTTTCAGCCATTTCTTTATGTGTAAGTTGAATTAATTATTTAAGAGTCTCTCTGATTTTATCCATCAATTCAGATTTGAAAAATGGAAGTCCCTGAATTTTATTGTAAGCCATGGCATCAATAAAATATTTATCTCGAATGATTTTCACCAACTGACCATTGTTGATTTCAGGAATCAAAACTTTATCGTAGTTGTTTAAAATCTCGCCGAGGTTTTTCGGGAATGGCCGCATGTGACGCAAGTGCGCGTGTGCAATAGCAAATCCTTCTTCATTCAATTCACGAACAGCAGCTTTCAATGCGCCGTAAGTTCCACCCCAACCGAGCACCAATAATTTTCCTTTCGACGGACCACTATCAATTTTCTGTTCAGGAATGTAATTGGCAATGCGTTCCACTTTTTCTTCACGAAGTTTCACCATGAATTCATGATTCTCCGGTTCGTAAGAAATATTTCCGGTGATGTTTTGTTTTTCCAATCCACCAATGCGATGCTCCAAACCTTTTGTTCCGGGAATTGCCCACGGGCGAGAGAGTTTTTCATCACGAGCATAAGGCATAAATTTTTCGCCTTCCGCCATTGGCTTTGCAAATTCAATTTTAATTTCCTCCAGTTCTGATTCTTTTGGAAAGCGCCATGGCTCAGCACCATTTGCAATGTATCCGTCTGTTAAAAGAATTACAGGAATCATGTGTTGAACAGAAATGCGACAAGCTTCATACACTGCATTGAAACAATCAGAAGGAGATTGCGCCGCCACAATAGGAATCGGACACTCACCGTTTCTTCCATAGTATGCCTGGAACAAATCTGCCTGTTCAGTTTTTGTTGGAAGACCGGTGGATGGTCCGCCACGCTGAACATTTATAATGACTAATGGAATTTCTAAAACTGTTGCTAATCCAAGTGCTTCTGTTTTCAAAGCCATACCAGGACCTGATGTAGTAGTCACTGCTAAACTTCCACCGAACGATGCACCAATTGCTGATGTGATTGCAGCGATTTCGTCTTCTGCCTGAAAAGTTTTTACACCGAAACTTTTGTATTTCGCTAAGTCATGCAAAATATCTGAAGCAGGTGTAATAGGATACGAACCAAGAAATAATGGCAAGCCCGATTTTTTTGAAGCCGCAACCAAACCTAATGCAGTCGCTTGGTTTCCCATGATGCTGCGGTAAGTTCCTGCAGGCATCACAGCTTTTTCTACTTTATATCTTGTATTAAAAGTTTCGGTAGTATCACCATAAGAATATCCGGCTTTCAAAACACGAAGATTTGCTTCTAACACCTCTGGTTTCTTTCCGAATTTATCGTTTAAGAATTTAATGGTGTTATCCATTTCGCGGTTAAACATCCAGTACAGAAAACCGAGCACGAACATGTTTTTGCAGCGGTCTTTTTCTTTCATTCCCAGTTGAATATCAGTGAGCGCTTCGCGGGTCATGCGCGTCACATCAATTTTTATAACTGTATAATTAGTGAGTGAATCATCTTCTAATGCATTGCTCGTCATGTTTGCGAGCTTCAGATTTTTAGCATCAAAACCTGCAGTGTTAGCAATGATGATACCTCCCTTCTTAATGTTTCTGATATTGGATTTCAATGCGGCGCTGTTCATTACAACGAGCACATCGCAAATATCTCCGGGTGTAAAAATCTCTTTACTGCCAAAGTGTAATTGAAAACCAGATACTCCTGCAACAGTTCCTATTGGAGCGCGAATCTCAGCAGGGAAATCAGGAAAGGTTCCTAAATCGTTTCCGAATAATGCAGAGTTGGTTGTGAACTGAGTTCCTGTTAATTGCATTCCATCGCCTGAATCTCCAGCGAATTTTATGACTGCTTCTTCTAAATCGTGAGTGGTTGTTTCTAAAGCCATTCTTATTTTTTATTAATTGCGGGTTAAAGTAAATTCATTTTTGCAAAAGTAATTCGCAGCAGCGAAGCTACAATCTGATATTTATCAAGACGGGACAATGATCGCTATATCCTCCTGAGTAATCAGTTCCTTCAAAAGTGCGCCAAGGTGCATTTTCCTTGTATTTATTCACTTTAAAAAGCCATTCAGGCTTGTAAATAGTGGTATTCGATATTAATTTTTCCTTACCTCCATTTTTTTCAACCAGTCGGTCTGATATAATTATTTGGTCAAACAAATCCTGAGCGCCCTTATAATAAAGAGATCCGATATGATAACGGCTATAAAGAATGAGCATTGGATTAAACAAATCGTTATTTGAGCCATTTGCAACAGAATCTGCCTTCAGAATTGCTTGAAGGCTTTTGTTATTCGGATTATCATTTAAGTCCCCCATACAAATAACATTATTAGTTGGGTGTTTCATTGTGTATTGATTTACGGCAGTTCTTAAGGCAGATGAAGCAGCCAGTCTTTTTCCTTCTGATTGTTCGGTTCCTCCTCTGCGTGAAGGCCAGTGATTAATGAAAAAGCAAACTGAATCTGAGTTGGATAAAACTCCCTCCACCTGCAAAATATCTCTTGTGCGAAATGCAGTATCGTCAGTTGAAACATGAATGATGTGATAACCTGTAACAGTCATTTTCTTTTTCTGATATAGAAATGCCACATCAATTCCACGAACATCAGGTGAATTGACATGAACAATCCCATAACTGAGCCCAATCATTTGTGAATTATTTATCAGGTCGTTTAATACTCCGGCATTTTCAATTTCGGCAAGCCCGATAAAATCAGGAGCAATGGATGAAATTACTTTTGCTGTGTGTTCAACCTTTGTGGTATATCTCGAACTTGACCATTGATTTTTTCCAGCTGGTGTAAATTCTTCATCCTGAACATCCAGATCATTAATGGTATCATATAAATTTTCAAGATTATAAAATGCAACTCTGAAAGTCGGTATTTTTTTATAGCTATAATTTTTCCACGAAGCAAAAACAAACACAACGAGAAGGCACGAAATAATTTTTATGGATTTCATTAAGCGGGGAATTGAACAATGTTTCTTTCAGTTTCGGCAAGCAAAATCTGCAGGTCAAATTTTTTATCGAGATGCGGGCGTAACAAATCATAAATCACACCTGCAATATTTTCTGCTGTCGGATTTAAGTTGCTGAATTCTTTGGTGTCGAGATTCAGATTCTGATGGTCAAATTTTTCGAGCACTTCATTATTCACCAGATTACTCAACCAACCCAAATCAATTACATAACCGGTTTCATCATCAATTTCTCCGGTCACTTTCACAGTCAGTTTATAATTGTGCCCGTGATAATTCGGATTGGCGCACAAGCCAAAAATCTGTTGGTTTTTCTCATCAGTCCAATCTTTTCGATAAAGACGATGGGCAGCATTAAATCTTTCCACGCGCATTACTGATGTCTTCATCAACCTGGTTTTTACTTTAGAGGTGCAAAGTTGAAAATCAATAGTTGGTATCCAAACAATTTATTACTTAGTATTGTTAATAGTAATAAATACATAAATGAAAACACTTTTGATTGCAACAATAATTATGATGACCTCACTTCAAACAAGTAAAAAAATCTATGATTTTAAAGTAACAGGCTTAAATGAAGGAGTAATTGATTTTGCCCAGTACAAGGGAAAGAAAATTCTTATTGTGAATGTAGCATCACAGTGTGGATACACTTATCAGTATGAAGACCTTGAAAAACTGTATGAAAAATACAAGGATAAACTGGTGATTATAGGCTTTCCATGCAACCAGTTCGGATTTCAGGAACCAGGTTCTCCTGAAGAGATTAAAACATTTTGCTCGAGTAAGTATGGAGTAACATTTCAGTTAGCTTCAAAAATTGATGTGAAAGGAAAAGACCAGGCACCTATTTATGAGTGGCTGACTAAAAAAGAACTTAACGGATTAGAAACCACTGAAGTAAGCTGGAACTTCAATAAATATTTAATTGACGAACAAGGAAATTACATTGCTCACTATGGCTCGAAAGTGAAACCTTTTGATGCTGTTTTGGTGGCGGCGATTGAGAAATAAACCATCTGCTTATTTCTTAAAAGCATTCCACCCCTGCGCAGTCAGTTCGTGAATGTTGTTGGCCTTGGTAATCAGTTTTTTTCCAAGCGAATCATCAGTAATGTGACCGATAACTGAAATATCCGGGTGGTCTTTTACTTTTTCAAAATCAGATTGCTTAATGGTGAACAGTAATTCATAATCTTCCCCACCATTCAATGCGCAGGTAACCGGGTCAAGATTAAATTTAATTGCCTGCTGATATGCTTCTTCAGATATTGGAATTTTTTCTTCATACACAGTACAACCCACTTTCGACTGATCACAAATATGCAGCAGGTCAGAAGATAATCCATCTGAAATATCAATCATAGATGTTGGAACCACTTTTATTTTTTCCAGTAATTCAACCACATCTTTTCGGGCTTCAGGTTTTAATTGCCTGCCAATAATGTATTGCTGGTCTTCAAGGTTGGGTTGAATATTCGGGTTTTCTAAAAAAAGTCTTTTCTCTCTTTCTAAAATTTGTAAACCGAGATAAGCGCCTCCTAAATCGCCACTCACACAAATCAAATCGTTTTCTTTAGCTGTGCTTCTGAGGGTAGTTTTATCCTCATCAACCAATCCTATTGCAGTAACAGAAATCACTAAGCCGGAAAGGCTGCTGCTTGTATCACCACCAACCAAATCAACTTTGTAATGTTCACAGGCATGAAGAATTCCTTCATACAGTTCATGTAATGCCTCCACTGAAAATCGATTACTGATGCCAATTGAAACTGTAACCTGTTGCGGATCTGCATTCATGGCATATACATCAGATAAATTCACAACAATTGCTTTATAACCTAAGTGTTTTAACGGAACATATGAAAGGTCAAAATGAATTCCTTCCATTAATAAATCGGTCGTAACAACTGTTTGTTTGCCGGCAAGATCAAGCACAGCAGCGTCATCTCCAACACCGGTTTTGCTGGTAATATTCTGTAGTTCAAAATTCTTTGTTAGGTATTTTATTAAACCAAACTCGCCAAGTTCGCTTATTTCAGTTCTGCCTTGTGTTTCTTCCATGGCGCGAAAATAGGAGAACACAATTTGAAATTAATTACAATCAGTAATTAACCCATTCCATAAACCAACAGGATTTAAATTCTTCAAATTACTTTTGCCGCATGTCTTTACCCATTAATATTCAATTTACTTACTCTGCCGAAAATCTGCAGGCGGCTAACAAACTTCATTACAAAAAAAATTATCCGTTCCGTGGTCGCATTTTATTGTGGTTCGGAATATTACTGATATGGACCGGCGTTCTTTTTATGATGATGAAAGGAATTGAAGGGCACGAGCTTATGATTTACACTTTTGTGGCCTACGGAGTTCTGGTTATTGGAATACATTTTTACATAATGAACACCTTAGGGAAAAGACTTTTTAAAAAACACAAGAATCATGTTTTACCCATTGAAATTGAAGTATCAGAAAATGCTATTCGCTTAACAGCCGATGACAAAACTGCGAATGTTAAATGGAATGAAATATTAAAAGCAACTATGAATGAAAACATTGTTTTGCTGTACATCAGCAAAATGTCATTCTATATTTTTCCTAAAGAGAATTTTAAAACAAATGAATTTGAAATTTTCTCAGCATTAGTGAAGGAAAAGGTTTCAGAAACGAATTAGCAGCTGATATTGCCTTGGTTTAATTTCAGGAGTTATTCTGAAATTTTGAATGATGATTCAATAATTCGCCACTCACCCACTTTATAGTATCATTAAAATCTCTGTATTTAAAGTTCAATGCCTGAGAAACTTTAGCGCCATCATAAAAAAAAGTATTGCTCGATGTTCGTGCTGATTCAACAGTTACCAATGGTTCTTTTCCAAATAATGAAAGCAGAGATAATACTCTTGCTCCGATAATTGCTGTTGATGGATTCAGTTTAATTGTAGGTCGTGGTTTGCCTAAAGCATCGGCAACTTCAAAGAAAAAATCTTTGTAAGTCCAGTTCGTTCCACAAACAACAAACCGTTCGTTCACTATTTCACTTTGCATTAATTGAAAAGCAATGTCGCATACATCTCGCACATCAGACATTCCATTACCACCAACAGGATAAAATTTTAAACCTTTAAAAACAGTTTGAAAAAGTTTACTGGTATTCTCATTCCAGTCGCCCGGCCCGAAAATCATAGTGGGATAAATAACAACCGCATTTAAACCTTCAGCTACGCCACGCCATACTTCCATTTCTGCTTTGTGCTTGCTTACAGCATATCGTGTGTTGAGTTTGTTATCTTCCCACTTGTGTTTTTCCGAAATTAATTTAGAAGTCTCAGTTCTTCCGAGAGAAGCAACTGAACTCACATGTAACAGTTTCTTCACTCCTGCAGTCAAACACTCATTCACCACATTGGCAGTTCCTTCCACATTTGTTTTCATCATTCGTGCTTCATCCTTTTTCGAGAATGAAACAACGGCAGCGCAGTGATACACTTCTTCACAATCCTTCATTGCGTCTTCCAATGAAAAAATATCGAGCACATCGCCTTTTATCCATTCAAGCCCATCACCTAACCTCTTCCCAAGGGGAAGAGGAATAGCCGCAATTTTTTTTTCATCGCGATACAAAGCGCGAACAGAAATATTTTCCTGCAATAATCTTTTAATTAAATGCTGACCTAAAAAACCGGTTGCTCCGGTGACTAATACTTTTTTCATTGCTTGATAATTTTTCCTTTCTTGATTACTCCATTCATTGTTCGCAATTCATAAATATAAATTCCATTAGCAAGTTGTTCTGTGTTTAATGTTGTTGAGTTTGTAAATGTTTGTTGCAAAAGTTTTCGTGAAAGAATATCGTAAAGAATTATTTGAGATTGTTCATTCTCATTCACTGTAACATTTAGGTTATCACTAAACGGGTTCGGAAAAATTGTTTCACTAATATTTTGATTTATTTCATTTACTCTTGTTGTGGAATCGGGGCAAAGATTGCGCCCCAACTTTGCAACAAAAAGAACTTCAGAAGCTGTGCGAATTAAAGTATCGCAACCAAGAATAAAAGGATTGACATTATAAAAATCACCGCCAACATAAATACTTCCATTCAATCCAAGTGCAATAGAGTTTTGGTCATCACCTCCGCTTGCTATTGCCTTGCCCCAGAGAGTATTTCCTGATGAATCATATTTGACAATAAACATTGGGTCAAAACCATTCGCAGGAAATTGTAAAACAATCGTATCAAATGTTAAAGTTGGAGAATAGAATCCTCCAGCTAAATAACTATTGCCAATAGAATCAACAACAATGCTAGAACCAAAATCATTTCCTGAACCAACAGAGCTCTTTGCCCAAAGAATATTTCCTGCCGAATTAAATTTTGTAAAAAAACAATCATACATTCCTGTATTGTGCAAAGTGTCAGAGGCAAAAACAAGAATAGGAGAAATAAATCTTCCCGTTAAATAAGAATTACCAAAAGCATCAGCAGTTACAAAAAAAGTTTCATTATTACCAATGCTGTTAAAACTCTTTGCCCAAATTGCATTGCCAAAAGAATCAAGTTTTGCAAGGAACATAGCACTTGAACCCACATTAGAAACTGAAATAGTGTCAAAGGAAAGTGTAGGAGAAGAAAAAGAACCCGTAATATAAATGTCGCCTGAATTATTGGCGACAATACAGCTACTAAATTCAGCAAGAGTGTCTCCAATATTTTTTGTCCAAAGAATATTACCAGTTGGATTATATTTTACGATGAACGCATCAGTAAACCCCGCCCCAGTTTTTGTTAAAGTATCTGCATCAAAAATTAGTATTGGAGAATTATAATATCCTGTGATGTAAGAATTCCCCCAAGAATCTACCGTTACACTTTTTGAAAGATTTGTTCCTGTTCCTTTTCCGCTTTTTGCCCAAACAACTGTCCCAGATGAATCATATTTTGCAATAAAAATGTTTGTTCCAACTCCTGAATTTGTTAAAGAATAAGTGCCAAACGAAATAGTGGCAGAATTAAATTCACCTGTTACATAAATATTTTCTGAGTCATCAACAGTAATACTATTGCATTCATCAACTCCTATTCCTCCTACACTTGTTGCCCAAATAACATTTCCAGAAGAATCATATTTCGCAATTAAAATGTCATTGTTTCCAACACTTGAGAAAGTATAAGAACCAATTATCAGAGAAGTATCATTGAAGAATCCTGAGAGATAAACATTACCTGAATGGTCAGAAGCTATACTGTAACTTTCTTCCCAACCACTTCCAACACCACCTCCAGTTGGACATCTTGCCCATTCCCAAGCCGGTATCTGCGATTTTACTTGTATGAAAGTCAGAAGAAAAAGAATTGTCAAAAGTTTTTTCATCGCTCACAAAGAAAACAATCTCATCCCAACTTATTTTTTTCAAAATCAATTCGCAATAAATTTTTCTTTCCACTTCAATTTTCTAACAACTAACCAATAACAACTAACAACCAGAACTTACATTTGCTGCTCAACTTTTCTATTGAATGAGCGATGCCATTAAGCACGAGTGCGGAGTAGCACTGATACGATTACTGAAACCGCTTGATTTTTATAAGGAGAAATACGGTACACCACTTTACGGGCTGAACAAATTATACCTGCTGATGGAAAAGCAGCACAACCGCGGACAAGATGGCGCAGGCGTGGGAGTGGTGAAATTAGGTTTGAGTACACGCGCACATTTTATGAATCGGCAGCGCTCGAATTCGCCACAGGCCATTTCAGAAATATTTCAGCAGATAGGTTCCAAAATTTCAGAGCTGAAAAAACTGAATCCCGAATTATTTGATAACACCGAATGGCTGAAAAAAAATGCGCAATTTGTTGGTGAATTGTTGATGGGGCATTTGCGTTACGGCACACACGGAAAAAACGAACTGGATAGTTGTCATCCGTTTATCATCAACGACCAATCTGCTTTGCGCAGTTTGCAGATGTGCGGCAATTTCAATCTCACCAATATTGATGAACTTGGTTATTACGATGAAGAAAACAGTGAGCGACCTGATACTGCAGTTGTATTGGAGCGAATAAGCGCTCATCTCGAAAAAGAAATAGACCGCGTGTTTGCCGATTTAAAAAACACCGACGGCACACGCAACGAACTGAATCAGAAAATCGGCGAGCGTGTAAACTTCCACAACATTTTAAAAAATGCAACTGCCGAATTTGATGGTGGTTACAACATGGTAGGCATGAGCGGAACCGGTGTGGCGTTTGTGTTGCGCGATGCGCGCGGCATTCGTCCTTCGTTTTATTATGTGAACGACGAAGTGGTGGTGGCTGCATCCGAGCGCACCGCCATTCAAACAACTTTTAATGTTCCGGTGGGCGATATAAAAGAACTCACTCCCGGTTGCGCACTCATCATTGACCAGAATGGAAATGTGGGTGAGCATGAATGTCAGCCACAGCAGAAAAAAACTTCGTGCAGCTTCGAGCGCATTTATTTCAGTCGCGGAAGTGATACAGATATTTACAACGAAAGAAAAAATCTCGGCAACTACCTCACTTCGCAGGTGGTGGAAGCCATCAATCACGATTTTAAGAATACCGTTTTCTCCTTCATCCCCAATACAGCCGAAGTTGCTTTCTACGGATTGATAAAAGGCGGCGAAGATGTTTTGAATGAATGGAAGATGAAAGCCATTCGCGAACCCGAAGCCATGTCGAGCGACGAGCGTGTGCAGGAAATTTTGCGCCGCCGTTTGCGCATCGAAAAAATTGCCATCAAAGATGTGAAGATGCGCACCTTCATCACGCAGGACAGCGAGCGAAACGAAATGGTGGAACATGTATACGACATCACTTATGGAAGCATCCGCCCCAACATTGATTCCATTGTGGTCATTGACGACAGCATTGTTCGCGGCACCACACTCAAGCGCAGCATTATTAAAATGCTCGACCGTTTGCAGCCCAAAAAAATTGTGATTGTTTCATCGGCTCCGCAAATCCGTTACCCCGACTGTTACGGTATTGATATGAGCAAGATGGGCGAGTTCATTGCCTTTCGCGCAGCAGTTGCCTTGCTCAAAGAACGCGGAATGGAAAATAAATTAGATGAAGTGTATGATTTGTGTAAACTAGAAAACGAAAAGCCGGTGGAACAAATCACCAACAAAGTGAAACTGATTTACGAACCATTCACCGCCGAAGAAGTAGCAGCTAAAATTGCCGAGTTGGTAAAAGATGAAAGTGTGAATGCCGAAGTGGAAGTGATATTTCAGAAAATAGAAAACCTGCATCGCGCCTGCCCCAACCACACCGGCTCGTGGTACTTCAATGGAAATTATCCGACACACGGCGGCAACAGAGTGGTCAATCGTTCCTTCATAAATTATATGGAAGGGAAGAGTGTGAGGGCTTATTGATTTTAGATTTTTCTGAAATAAAAAAAGTCGGATTGTTCCGGCTTTAGTTTATCATTTTTCACTCTTAGGTTTTCACTTCTTTTCAAAAAACAATCGCGCATGGTCCATTATTTCGCGTTTGAAAGTTAGGTAGAAGATTCTCAATTCAAAATGATCTTTAAAAAAAATTCGAACAGCGGATTTCATATAATCTACAATGAGAAAATCGGAAAAGGTTACATAGGAAATAATAAAAACTTACAATTTCGATTGCCTTTTGACTTCTTCCAGTAACGCATTTTGTTGTGCAGTATTTTTAATTTTCACATACCCTGCATTGAGTTTTAAAGAAAGTTTCTGCAAAGTTTTTTGCGATTCATTATCCTTTCCTATACCTACAATAGTGAAATTCTTTTGGCGGGTATCTTCAGTTAATTTATCCAAAGATTTTTCAGGCATATCGAAACCTCCGTCGGTGAGAATAAAAATCTGGTTATTACCAGAAGAAATATAATTCTGCAAAAGTGTTTCAACCCCCAAATCAAATCCTGCTGAAATGTTGGTTGTGCCTCTTGCCTGCAGTGATCGAATAATGCTATCCATCTTTGCATGATTATTTCCATTATTAGGCGGGAGAATTAACTCAGCCCCATTGCTGAATGAAACGATGGAAACTATATCAATGCCGCGCATTTGCCTTAATAATTTCTCCAATGATTTTTTCAGCAATTCAATTTTATCATCCTTTTGCATAGATGAAGAAACATCCACTACAAACACAATGTTATTCGCAGCAAATTCTGAAACCGGGAATTCGGGAGTGGAAACTGAATCAGTAGGTATTGGATTGGTTGTTACAATCGGCGGAATTATAATTTCCGGTTCAGGCACAACAGTATTTATAATTATGGAATCTGTTTTTTCAGGTGGGCGGATAACAATTAAATCTTCAATCGGGGGATTTGGATTTTTAGTTTCTTCTTTCGAAGTGAAAGTGATGAGCGGGGCCGTTGGCTGGTAGCTGTTCAGTTCATGAAATGTTGCGCAGTGCAACATTGCATTGTCAATGTGCTTGATGTTGCCCGTCATTTTTAACTCAACAGGTTTATTGCTGTCACTCAAAAAAACTTTTATACTCTGAGAAAAATTTCCGGCATCAACTGGTTCATAAGTTACACTCAATATTCCAGTATCACCTGGTTGAATGCCGGTTGGTTTTTGATACAACATATTTTCACCAACATTCACTAATAAAACAAAAACAGGTTTGCTTCCATAATTAACAAAACGAAAATCGGATTGAAGATTACTTACTGATGTAAGTATTCCATAATTGTGAGTAGAAACTATTGGCAATGTTTGCGCCTCAACTTGTATTGAAATAAATAACAGTAACAGAATTCGCATTAAACCGAAGATATTACCTCAATAACGAAAATCAATTCTATTTATTCTTTGAATTTATTCAAATGCTTTTCATGTGTTGTTATAAATGCAACAACTTTTTCTTCCAGTTCATTATGAGACTTTGTATCGCCTTCAAGAAGTGCCATATACCTTAAGTTGAGCTGATTCACATCGTGATCAGTATATCCTCTTCTAGTTAAGCCAACTTTATTTACTCCTAAAATTCTGCAAGGTGACCCTGCAACAATTACAAAAGGAGGAACATGTTTATTAACTGCGGCATTCATACCAACCATTACATTTTCACCCACATCAGTCCACTGATGTACGGCAGCACCCATTCCGAAATTTGCATTGTCGCCGGCTGTTACACCTCCACCAAATTTTGTGAGGGCACTCATCATAACTCCATCACCAATCTGGCAATCATGAGCGATGTATACTTTGTTCATGATGTAACATTTGTTGCCAATGCGTGTGTCCTTTCTCTTTACAGGAGAATGCACATTTACATATTCGCGAAAAGTATTTCCATCACCTATAATTATTTTCCCGTCTTCTAAAAACACATCTCCTTTCGCTCCCATTTCTCCGAGTGCACCAATTGCCCCAAATGCTTCGAACCGGTTGTATTGACCAATTTCAATATTATTCTGAAGAAAGCAATGCGGACCTATGTAGTTATTATCTCCGATTTTTACATTGCCCTTAATTACTGTATAAGCACCAATGGTGTTGCCTTCACCGATTTCAAAGTTTCCATCAATAATTGCGGTAGGGTGAATGTTATTTCCTTCCATCATGAAATAACTTTAGCAACATTGTACATACGCTCAATTATTTCAACCACTTTCATTCCTTCTACTGCATTGGTCATAATCTGCCCTTTTCCTAAAAGTGCATCTACAACATTGGATATAATTTTATCGTGATTACTCATGCTTCCCTGATAAAATCCATAATCATTAGCCGGCTTCGATTCAGGTAAATCAAAATTATCAAACCCGTTTGTTTTCTGATATTCTAAAGTGTTCAGATACTGACCACCAATTTTTATGGTCGCATTTTCGGCGAACACAGTTATGGAACCTTCCATATTTTGCTTAAAACTTGCAGTTGTATAATTCAAACTACCTAGTGCTCCTCCTTTGAATTTGAAAGTAAAAGCTCCGGTATCTTCAAACTCAATTAAGTCGCCATGACAAACATTTTTCATTACGCCACTAATCGTTTCGAGTTCTATATCACCAAACAAATAGTAAGCAATATCAACGAAGTGTGAGAATTGTGTAAACAATGTTCCGCCATCTTCAAGTCGCTTACCTTTCCAATCACTCTTGATGTAATATTCATTGTTTCTATTCCAATAACAATTCACCACAATAAAATAAATTTTTCCTAACCGACCATCTTCCATCAGCGACTTCACATGTTGCACTGGAGGATTGAAACGATTTTGCTTTACAACAAAAATCTGCTTATTGTTTTTCAACCCGCTATAGATCAACTTCTCAGCTTCATCTTTATGCAAAGTCATTGGCTTTTCAATCAGCACATTTTTTCCGGCTTCCAAAGTAGCGAGTGCAGATGGAAAATGATTTCCATTGGGCGTGCAAATACTGATTACATCTAAGTTATCGTGCTTCAATAAATCTTCGAGCGACTCTGTTAGAGGTAGATTGTAGTTTTTCTGAAAAACATTTCGGCTTTCCGGTTTAACATCATATGCTGCTACTAACTGCGCCTCTGGATTTTCAGTAATATGTTTTGCATGACGGTTGCCAATGTATCCGCAACCAATTATGCCAAATCGAATCATAGAAATTTATTGAGCGGCTAAAATAATTCTGCAAACTTATTATTCTTATATAAATCTTTTGTTTAGTTCTTACTCAAAATGGTCTTTTAAAACCACTAACATTGTTGCTGTGAATCGCACTTCAGAAAATTTATATCTTAATTATGACTCTCATTTGATTCATTACCTCTTATTTGGAAGTGGTGAAAAATTACTTTTTTGTTTTCATGGTTTTGGTGAAACTGCTTTTAACTTTTCTGTTCTGGAATCAGGACTTGGAAAATTTTACACCATTGTTTCCATCGATTTGCCTCTACATGGAATGACACAATGGAACAATCAATTTTTTTTGAAGAACGATTTGAAAAATATTATTTCACTTTTTCTGAAACAGTTTAATAAAGAAAGATTTTCGTTGATGGGTTTTAGTTTGGGAGGGAAAATGGTAATTGGTGCTTTGAAGGAATTACCTAAACAGATTAACGAAATTTTTCTAATAGCCCCTGACGGATTAAGAAAGAACATTTGGTACAACTTATCCATCTATCCTGCTTGGGGCCGAAAGTTATTTTTGCATTTAGTGAGGCATCCGGAAAAATATTTTGCAGCAGTTAAATTTCTTGCGTGGTTGCGAATTATTCCTTCCTCTTTAAAAAAATTTATTGAATCGCAATTGGCAACAGAAGAGAAACGACAATTTTCGTTTGATGTGTGGTACTGCATAAAAGATTTTGATACAGATGTAAAAACAGCACGACAATTATTGAATGAAAATAAAATTCGCTCCTTTCTGTTTTTCGGGGAATTTGATAAAGTGATAAAACCTGTATTTGGTAAACGGTTTGTAAAAGGATTGAATAACACGCAACTCATTATTCTTCCAAAGGGTCATCACCTTGTTAAAGAATATCTGAACGATGAACTTTTAAAAGCGCTGAACAAATGACCGCATTTCTTTTTATCTGCGCATTATTTTTTTGCTTGTATCTCGTGTTGATGCTTTTGTATTTCAGTGGATGGATTGCGACAAACAATTTTTCAATCCCAAAATCATTTCAGCCAAAAACTAAAGTTGCAGTTGTAGTTGCTGCGCGAAATGAAGAAAGAAACATTATCCGTTGTGTAAATGATATTTTAAAACAGAATTATCCTGCTGAATTAATGGAGTTGATTGTTGTGGATGATTTTTCTTCTGATAAAACTTTTGAAACTTTAAAATCTGTTTCTGATTCAAGATTGACAATTTTACAGATGAACAAATTCGTTTCAGAACAAAATTTTTCTTCGAAAAAAAAATCCATTGAAACTGCAATAGCAAAAACCGGTGCACCATTGATTGTTACAACCGATGCAGATTGCTGTATTAGTGAAAACTGGATAGTGAATATTGTTGCTGAACACGAATTAAATAACAAACAATTTATACTCGGTCCGGTTGCATATCACGAAGAGAAAAATGTATTTGAACAAATGCAGTCGCTAGATTTTTTTGGTTTCACCGGAATTGCCTGCGGAAGTCTATATTGGAAAATGCCTGCACTTTGCAATGGCGCAAACCTCGCCTACACCCGCGAACTCTTTTATCAGCTTGGCGGATTTACCGACAACGAAAAAATTCCAAGTGGCGACGATATGTTTTTAATGATGAAAGCATTCAAACAAAATCCGAATACAGTTTCATATTTAAAATCAACTAATGCAACAGTCAGAACTTTTGCTTCTCCATCGTGGAAAGAATTTTTACAACAACGAATCCGCTGGGGTTCCAAGTCAAAACATTATTCCGATTTCAGGATTACTGCTTCGCTGGCAATTATATTTCTTTTTTATTGTTGTTTGGTTGCTTGTGGTGTCATGGTTTTCTTCGAACCAATATTTCTTTTTGTTTTTCTGTTCATGGTTATCACCAAGAGCTTAATTGATGCAGCCTTCCTTTTTAATGTTGCCAACTTTTTCGGTAGAAAAAAACTGCTCCTGATATTTTTACCCGCACAAATTTTTCACATCACTTATGTTTTAATTGCCGGAGTTTTAAGTCAGGTAAAAACTTACAACTGGAAAGGCAGAACAAACAAATAACTGCAATGAACGAACTCGAGTTTCAGATAATGGATGAAGTGTACTTCCTCTGCTCTTTTCAGCAGTTGCTTCAGGTCATTGGTTGCGATGACGAGAAATTGAGTGATTCATTGATTGAATTATTGAAGAAAGATTTTATTCAGCAATTGGTATTTGACGATGATGAAAAAGATTATCTGAAATTAGAATCCCCTGATTTCTCGCGCATAAAAACTGCGAGTTATGTTGCTACAAAAAAAGGATTGCTTGAACACAACAGCCGATGACAGAAAAAAAGAAATCGCCTGAAACTCCTGCCGCACTTGCCTGGCGCAGATTGAAGAAAAGCACTCCGGCAATGGTTGGTTTATTTCTGATTGCACTCGCCATTTTTATTTCTGCATTCGCTTATATTTTTTCTACTGATAATTCTACGAATGCAAACGAAATGATTCCTGAGCTCGCTTTGCAGCATCCCGGATTTTCGATTGAGTTTTTAAAAGTGAAAAAAGATAAGGATGAAATTTCAGAATCATTTATCGGAAAGTATTTTACCGGAACTGAAAACTCCTATCGGATGATTCCGATTCTGGAAAAGCACTTCGAAGGAAAATATATAACAGTAAAATCTTTTCAGGGCGAAGGGCTTGACCCAGAACCGCTGACTTTCAATCTGGCTGATGTTGCTTATGCAAATTCATTGAGTGATACTTCTGCTCAAATTGAAACCGGACAAATCATTTTTAAAAATTTCAAAAACGAACAACAAAAAATTTCACTCGCTGAATTGCAACAGCAGGTAGAAAAAGAAAATTTCATTCGTCGCACCTACTGGCTCGGTACTGATACTTATGGTCGCGATATTCTCAGTCGCTTGTTAATAGGAACAAGAGTTTCGCTGAGTGTCGGAGGCATTGCTGTTTTTATTTCGTTGTTTATTGGAATTTTTCTTGGCTCTGTTGCCGGATATTTCAGAGGTGTAACAGATGAAATTATTTCGTGGCTCATTAATGTGATTTGGGCGATACCAACTTTGTTGCTTGTGTTCGCAATTACCATTGCTTTAGGAAAAGGTTTCTGGCAAATATTTTTTGCAGTGGGGTTAACCATGTGGGTTGGAACAGCACGAGTGATTCGCGGACAGGTAATGAGCTTGCGTGAACTCGATTACATTGAAGCCGCCCGCAGCATGGGATACAGTCATGTGCGGATTATTCTCCGTCACATTATTCCGAATGTAATCGGACCTGTGATGGTGATGGCTGCATCTAATTTCGCAACAGCAATTCTGGTGGAAGCTGGATTAAGTTTTCTCGGAATTGGAGTACAAGCTCCCACTCCAAGTTGGGGCAGCATGATTCGCGATAATTATGGATTCATTGTTTCAGGTAATCCTTCAATGGCAATTATTCCGGGAGTTGCCATTATGATTCTGGTGCTTGCGTTTAATCTTTTAGGAAATGGATTACGCGATGCATTGGATGTGCGAACACAGATGAAATAAATTCTTTCATCATCATTTTCACTTTTTAAGATTCTGAAATTGTATTATTGCCCCCTATGAATTTGCAGGCAGTTCAGGATGCCTACAACTTACACCCGAAGGTTCAGCACATTGCTGAAAAACTAAAACCGCAAACGCAAACAACGGTGCACTTGCAGGGATTGGTGGGCTCATCTCATGCCTTTATTGCCGCGGGAGTTTTCAAACAACTGAATAAACCAGCTATTTTCATTTTCAACGACAAGGAAGAAGCAGCTTACTTTCAAAACGATTTGCAGAATCTGATTGCGAAAAAAGAAATTTTATTTTTCCCTGATTCATTCAAGAAACCTGCGCGATTGCAGGAACTCAACTCACACAACATTCAACTACGCACCGAAGTATTGAACCGCGTACTGAACAGTCCGACAAAAAATGAAATCATCGTCACCTATCCTGAAGCCCTGTTCGAAAAAGTAGTGAATACAAGTGCACTGAAAAAAAGCACGCTGCTCATTCGCATCAACGAGAAACTCGATATTGATTTTGTAACTGATGTGCTGGTGAATTATGGTTTCGACCGCGTTGACTTTGTGTACGAGCCGGGGCAGTTCAGCATTCGTGGTGGAATTGTGGATGTGTTTTCGTTCGGAAATGATTTGCCATATCGTTTCGAATTATTCGGCAGTGATGTCGAGAGCATTCGTTTGTTCGACCCTGTTACACAACTGTCGCAACGAAAAATTTCACAAGTCACTATTGTTCCGAATATTCAAACACAATTCGGGTTGGAAGAAAAAACTTCGCTATTCGATTTTATTTCTGCTGATACTATTGTGTGGGCAAAAGATGTGCGGTTCATTTCCGATAAGCTGAAAGAGTGTTGGGAGTTTGCAACGGATTTGTTAGAGCAATTACAAAAACTCGGATTGAATAAGGATGAAGAAAATACTTACCTGAAAAATCCACCCGAAGCAAGTTTCGAAAACTCCGAAGCATTTCTATCTGACCTGAAAAAATTTTCGATCATTGAGTTCGGTAAACAATTTTATTTCCGAACAGAATATGAAATCAAATTCGATTTCGCGCCGCAACCTTCCTTCAATAAAAATTTCAACCTGCTCATTTCAACCTGGAAAAAAGAGCACGAAGAAAAATATCAGCTGCTTCTTTTCTCCGACAATCAAAAACAAGTCGAGCGCTTCGAACACATCTTTCAGGATTTGAAAGCTGATGTTCCATTCGTTCCGATTTACATTTCTATTCACGAAGGATTCATTGACCGCGAATTAAAACTCGCCTGTTACACCGACCACCAGATTTTCGAGCGCTATCATCGTTACCAACTCAAGCAGGGATTTTCTTCCAGCAAAGCAATTTCACTTAAACTGCTGCGCGAATTAAAACCCGGCGATTTCGTCACGCACATTGACCACGGAGTGGGCACTTACAGCGGTCTCGAAAAAATTGATGTGAACGGACAAGTGCAGGAAGCGGTACGCATTATTTATCGCGACAACGATTTGTTGTATGTGAGCATAAACTCGCTGCACAAAATTTCGAAGTTCGTTGGCAAGGAAGGAACTCCGCCACGAATCAACAAACTCGGCAGCGATGCGTGGGAAGCGCTGAAGCGAAAAACAAAAACCAAAGTAAAAGACATTGCAAAAGATCTGATTCAGTTGTATGCAAAACGAAAAGCGAGTAAGGGCTTTGCATACAGTGCAGATAATTATATGCAGAATGAACTCGAAGCAAGTTTCATTTACGAAGACACACCCGACCAGCTAAAAGCCATTAACGATGTAAAGCGCGACATGCAAAACCTAACACCAATGGACCGCCTCGTGTGCGGCGATGTTGGATTCGGAAAAACCGAAGTCGCGATTCGTGCTGCATTCAAAGCGGTGATTGACGGAAAACAAGTTGGTGTGCTGGTGCCCACAACCATTCTCGCTTTGCAGCATTACAAAACTTTCAGCGAGCGCCTGAAAGAATTTCCTGTAACAGTTGATTACATCAACCGGTTTAAATCGGCGAAAGAGCAGAAAGAAACTTTACAAAAATTAGCAGAAGGAAAAATTGATATCCTCATTGGCACACACGCCATCACGAGCAGCAAAGTAAAATTCAAAGACCTCGGTTTGCTCATTGTGGACGAAGAACAAAAATTCGGAGTCACCACCAAAGAAAAACTGCGGCAGTTCCGCGCCAATGTTGATACGCTCACACTCACTGCCACACCCATTCCGCGCACCATGCAGTTCTCGCTCATGGGCGCGCGCGATTTAAGCATCATCAACACGCCACCGCCTAATCGTCAGCCCATCGAAACCGAACTCATGCCGTTCGACCCCGAACAACTGAAAGAAATTATTGAGTACGAAGTGTATCGCGGCGGACAGGTTTTTTTCGTACACAACCGCGTGAAGGACATTGCCGAACTCACACTCAAGATAAAAGAAATTTGTCCCGATGTGGATGTGGGCATGGCGCACGGGCAAATGGAAGGTCATCAACTCGAAGAAGTGATGCTCGGTTTTATCGAGCGCCGTTACGATGTGCTCATGAGCACCAACATTGTGGAGTCGGGTCTCGATATTCCGAATGCCAACACCATCATCATTCACGATGCGCAGAATTTCGGTCTTAGCGATTTGCACCAGTTGCGCGGGCGCGTGGGTCGCAGCAACCGCAAAGCATTTTGTTATCTCATCACACCCCCGCTCAGCACACTCACGCAGGAAGCGCGCAAGCGGCTCACCACCATTGAAGAGTTCAGCGAACTCGGCGGCGGTTTTCAGGTGGCAATGCGCGACATGGACATTCGCGGTGCCGGCGATATTCTCGGCGGCGAGCAGAGCGGATTTATTTCCGAAATCGGTTACGATACTTATCACAAAATTCTCGACGAAGCCATCCGCGAACTGAAAGAAACCGATTTCAAAGATTTGTTCAAAGACGAAATCACGCGCGAAGAAAATTTTGTGCGCGACTGCACCATTGACACCGATGTGGAAATGCACATACCCGACGAATATGTGAGCAGCGTGGCAGAGCGCCTCATTCTCTACCGCGAGCTCGATGAACTCGGCGACGAAGCAGCCATCGAAAAATACCGTCAGCGCCTCACCGACCGCTTTGGTCCCGTGCCCGTGCAGGTCGAAGAATTATTTGATGGCATCCGGTTGCGCAAACTGGCGAAGCAACTCGGCTTCGAAAAAATTGTGCAGCGCCGCGGCATCGTAAAATGTTTCTTCCTCGAAAACCAGGACTCCGCATTTTACCAGACCGAAACATTCACGCGCATCATCGGCTACATACAGCACCACCCGAACAAATGCGCGCTCAAGCAAACCGAAAAAAATTTAATACTCACCCTGCAATCCGTGCGCTCGCTAAGCGAAGCCATACAACTACTCGAACGGATTATTGCATTTGAGAGTGTTACACCGGAGTAAATTATTTGGGCGTGCCACCATTTTTTGAATACAAAAAATGCTGTCGTGCTTTTCACTGCAATATTTTTTTTGATTACAAAAAAAATGATTTCCGTTTCAATCACTCACGCGGCTGACGCACTCATTTGCTACTATCGAAATGCTGCGATTTAGAAATAACAAATAATTTATTCCAAAGTTTTTTTTGGAGGAGAATTATAAAGTTCTTTAAAAAAATATTTTACCGAGATACTAAATTCATGATTCAAATACATAGCAGATGCAGGGCTGATACAAACAGTATATATGGTTGATGCCGGGGAATGGAAAATCCCCTCAATAGGTCCGCCGATGTGCAAAGCTGTTCCGACTTGAAAATGTTTTGAAGTTGAAATAGAAAAACCAACTATTCCCTGACCTCTCCATCTTGATTCATTATTGAATTCAGATTCGGTTGCGTTTGAAAAATATCTCTCTGAGTTAATTTTCCCGGAGAGCATACAGTTCATCTCCGCACCAAATAAAATTGTTGGATGCAATCGTTTTCCAAATTGAATTCCGGCAGTTAAAGGAAAACTTATTTTAGAATAATGTTCTTTCTTATGATAGTCCGTTATATATCCGCCATACTCAGAATGAACATGAAAATCATTATTCATTTTTCTATACTGAGTTCCTAAAGAAAAAACAAAATGATTTCCAATAAAAGTATTCATTGAATAACCTAAAACAAGACCGGGAAATGAAGATTCACTAAGCTTCTCATTTGAATCTTTATAAAATGTATGAGGTAGGGCTGTGAGATTAATTCCGGTTTCTACACTACTATTAAACTTTATCTGTGCTTCAACAGAAACACTAAAGAACAGAATCAAAACAATAAGACTTGCTTTTTTCATTTTGTGAAAGTAAGTTATTATAGCTTGTTGCTATTTCATTTTCTCTCAAACAAATATAACTAACCGATGCCCCTGCCTGTTGCAAAAAAACTCTCTCACCCACAACAAACATTCAGACTGGTTTCGCATCCACTCTCTCTTTAGCAAGTGAGAGAGTTTGATAAACAAGAAAGTTTTCTCTTCGCCTTTGCGCCTCTGCGGTTAAGTTGCTTTTGTTGCTATTCCATTTTCCCTCAAACAAATATAACCACCAGTTGTCCCTAATTGTCTGAACTGTGATTCTTGTGATTAAATGATTGGTGTGATTTTTTTTCTGAAAATATTTAAACTCCTATAACTCCTTTTGTATTACTCCTAGAACTCTTAGTAAGATGTATTTGTATTTCCCTTTTCACTCGCCCCTCGCTCTCGTCCCTTTTCTATTTTGTTGCTATTCCATTTTCTCTCAAACAAATATAACCACCCGCTGCCCCTGCCTGTGTGTTTTCACCAGCAGGTTTTTTCTCTGCGCCTTTGCGTCGGCGTTTATCCCGATGTATTCGTCGGGATGGTTATGTATTCATTCGCTCATAAAATAATTAAAAACAAAAAGCCCCGAAGAAAATTTCAGAGCTTTCAGCTTGTATGACTTGCACTTACTCAGCACTTCCCCACCATTTTACGCATTATGTAATTCTGGCAGCACAATAATGCCAAATTGCACTAAAACATCATTTTTGAGCTAATTATGCACTTTCAAAAATTCATATTTCATTCTCCGGTGCTCATATTTCATTTCCCGGCGCTCATATTTCATTCTCCGGTACTCATATTTTACATCTCTCCGCTCATATTTTGCATCCCTCTACTTATATACTGCATCTCTGCGTTCATAAGTTCCATCTCTTCGCTCCAACACCACATTTCCCCGTTCATACGATACAAAGAAGTCCTTATTTAACTAAAAATATTTTTTAGTGTGTTGGTGTTTCTCCCCTCCCGCCCCCGCCTTTGTGTTTTCACCAGCAGGGTTTTATCGCACACAAAATAATTTAATTCTCAAACAAAAATTATTATCCCTATTCTGCAATAATGAACTTATGCATTGAAGCCAATTTTTCTTTTTGTGAAAGTGTTATGAAATAGAAACCATCACACAAATCAGATATATCAAATTTCATCTCATAACCGGAAATATTTTTTAGCACTTTAACTTTTTTACCGGCAGCATCATAAATAAATAACTCAGCATCTGACAAAAACTGCTTTGAAAAAACGGTTGCTATTCCCTCAACCGGATTTGGAAAAATTGAAAAAGAGGTTAAACCAATTTTTTCTTCAACACCGGTGCAAATCAGTGAGCAGTTTTGTGCTGATGTAATTCCGTTTCCTGCCGAAATCAAATTCTGAAACTCATCACCACTTGCACAATCATTTTTTAAATAAAAATTCAGCCAGGGCAAAAGCAAACTAAAAGTTGTTGCCTGTTGTGCCTGCGCAGTAATGGTTGGTTGAGGACTACAAGTAGCTTCTCCAAACTGACATAAAAAATCATTATCAGCAAACTGACAATGACTTCCGCCTGTTACACTTACAAAAGATTTACAAGTTGAAATAAGTGCATCGTACATTAATTGCTGATGCTGTGCAGGAGGTGCCACGCAATCGTTTTCTGCTGCAATAACAATACTTGGTTTGGTAATGCCTGCAGCTGCTGTAACAGATGACGGATTGGTTACTGCAGCAGCTAAAGTTGCTAACGCTGTAATAGATGAATCATATTGCATTGCCAGAAAAGCGGAACCCCCTCCCATTGAATGCCCCATTACAGCAGAAGTTGGTGCCACTGCTCCAAAAAAATCAGATGACGAAGTGTTGCCTTCTGTTTTCATTGCCCCAATCAGAAATGCAATGTCTTTTCCAAAATCAGTATGAGAGGGCGATAAGGATGTTTCAGTTGTTGGAAAAACCATGATATAACCTTGTGGCACTAAGGCATTCCAAACCACATCATAAGAGCTCCATACCATTACAAAGCCGTGACCAAAAACAAGAACCGGAAATTGCCCATTGGCAATTGGCACATTATCACCGGCTGTATTTGCGGGATAATAAATTTCAGTTGTAATATTTCTGTTTGCACGGGAAGGATCAACAAATGTTTGTTGAAGATGCCCAACCTGGTATGTTTGAGCAGATACATTAAGCAGGAAACAAAAATGTAAAAGCAAAAGACTAATTCGTTTGATCATAAAATGAGTAGAGTTTTAAATATTATTTAAAGGAATTGAATTTTAAGATTTACTCGATTACTTACCTTAAATTAATTATTGCTGCGGATAAAATTCAAACTCGCGGTCAGTAATTTGAATTGATTTTCCATCGACATCGTACTTGGTTTCCTTTATCCATAAACCAGGTCCAACAAACGGGCCGCATTGAAAAGTAAATTTTTTAATCAGTTTCCCGTTTTCATCAAAATCATCTTCTTCTGTTTTGTTGCCTGCATAATCAAATAAAACTGAGTGACGCGAAGACACTGTACCGTCAGCCTTAAAGGTTTTTGTTTCATATAATTTTCCAGCAAAATTGAACTTGATGCTCAGGTAAAGTTTTGACTCTGAATTGAAAAGGTCATTCTGTATCAGCGAACCGGTTGCATCATACTTGTAAACTTTTCGGTAAATACTTTTCCCGCTTGTATCAATGCATTTCTCTTCTCTGAGTTTACCGGTTTCGGTGTAAGTGAAAGCACTTTGTTTGAGCAGGTTGCCTAAAGTATCCTGCCATTTTATTCCGATCAGTTTTCCTTTTACATCATACGAGTAAAATGCTTTTGAAATAATATTCTCTCCGTCGGTGCTGTCTGCCTCAGCTGTTTCACCCTTTTCATTAAAACTGAAAACAATTTTCGATTGCCTTCTTCCATCAGCAATATACTCGTATTGTTCAGTCAGATTTCCTTTATCATCATAACGATAGACACGAATAGACTGAACAGTATCTTTCACTTCTTCTCCCGGAATATGCTTAGTACTGTAAGCAATTTCGCGTTGCGATTTTATTTTACTCTCCAGAGCTTGTTGCTTGGTTAAACATTGAGCTTGTGAATTCTGAAGAGCGATCATTAAAACAAAAGAGAAAATTATTTTTTTCATTAACACTAAAATTGAAATTCGTTACAAAAACAAAAATAGTTTTTTGCTTTACAAAATGAATCTGCTTCACGAACTGCAATTGCTTTGTTCAATTACCATTCTATTTTCACCTCACAATGAAACAGTGAAAATGAAAACCTACCGAATGCTCAACCTCGGCGATTCTTACACCATTGGCGAAGCAGTTCTATCAGCTGAAAATTTCCCGCATCAATTACAATTGCAATTAAATAATTCAGGGATAGAAATTTCTTCTCCTGAAATTATTGCAACAACAGGGTGGACTACTGATGAACTGATGAAAGGAATAAATGAAAATCCTCCACCACCACCTTATGATTTAGTTACATTATTGATTGGTGTGAACAATCAATACCGCGGAAAATCAATTGACGAATACAGGAAAGAATTTTGTGAGTTGCTCGATCTTTCTATTAAATATGCGAACAATAACTCCGCTCATGTAATTGTAATTTCTATTCCTGATTGGGGAGTAATGCCTATCGCAGAAGGAAGAGACCGGAAAAAAATTGCGGAAGAGATTGATGCATTCAACAAAGTGAACGAAGAAGAAGCAATAAAATCAGGTTGCCCATACTGTAACATCACAGCCATAAGCAGAATTGCAACAACTGATATATCACTTGCCGCTTCCGATGGTTTGCATCCATCAGCAAAGCAATATGAATTGTGGGTGGAGAAAATATTTCCACTCGCAAAAAAAATTTTATCTGAATAATTATTTCAGTTTCACACGCATTCACAGATTATTTTTCGCCAACAATTAATTTCATGGACACAGCAGTTATCACAGGCGCTACTTCTGGTTTCGGAGAAGCAATCGCAAAACGATTTGCCTCAGAAGGACACAGAGTAATTATTACCGGAAGAAGAAAAGAAAAATTAGAAACAGTCAGCAAGAGCATTCAACAAGAATTCAAAACCGAAGTGCTGACTTTGTGTTTTGATGTGCGAAAAAAAACTGAAGTAAAAAATGCGATTGATTCTTTAGCCGGTGATTGGAAAAATATTGATGTGCTCGTGAACAATGCAGGCGGCGCTCATGGGTTCGGAACAATTGAAGACGGCGAACTCGAAGACTGGGACACCATGATTGACACCAATGTGAAAGGATTGCTTTATGTCACAAAAGCAGTTTTGCCATTGATGAAGCAAAGCGCCAATCCATATATTTTTAACATCGGGTCCACTGCCGGAAAATATGTTTACGAAAAAGGAAATGTTTATTGCGCCACCAAGTTTGCTGTAGATGCACTTACACAAGCCATGCGGATTGATTTACTGAAAAAGAAAATCCGTGTCACCGCTATTCATCCCGGTGCTGCTGAAACAGAATTTTCTGAAGTGCGCTTTAAAGGTGATAAGGAGAAAGCGAAAAGTGTTTACAAAGGATATGTTCCGCTGAATGCAAATGATATTGCTGATGTAATCAGTTATTGTTTCAATACTCCCAGGCATGTAAACATTAACGAACTGGTGATTGTGCCAACTGCACAGGCAAGTCCGTTTTATTTTAACAAGGAATGAAAAAAAGACTGTTACACTTCGCTCTTGTTTTTTCTTTCGCCTCAGAAATTATTTCTGCGCAGACCATTTCGTTGCAAACAATCGGTTCGTTGCAACCGAATTGCAATGAAACTTCAGGATTAGAACAAACAGATACAACTACCATCTGGTCACACAACGACAGCGGAGGCAAACCAATGCTCTATCATTATTTGTTAAACGGACAGGTGATTGACTCCGTTGTAATAGCAGGTGCAACCAATATTGATTGGGAAGATTTAGCCAATGACCACGCCGGCACTTTATTCATTGGTGATTTCGGAAATAATACTTGTGATAGAACCAACCTGAGAATTTATCGCGTGTCAACTTATGCGCTCGCTTCAGGTATTGATACAGTGTTTGCAGACACCATTTCATTTTCCTATCCCGACCAGAATGCTTTTCCACCGTCTGGTGCAAATCTGAATTTTGATTGCGAAGCCATGATTCACTCAGGTGATTCACTTTATCTGTTTTCAAAAAATATTTCTTCATCAGCCAATACAGGTTTTACTAAGTGTTACAGATTGCCCGATGCTCCTGGAAATTATGTAGCTGAATTGATTGATAGTTTTTACACAAATCAGCAAGTGACCTCAGCAGATATTTCGGATAATGATTCCGTTTTTGTTTTACTCACTTATCAATCTGTTTTCATTTTCAAAAATTTTGCTCAGCATCATTTCTTTTCTGTTACACCTGAACATTATTTGTTTTCGACGCTCACCCAAAAAGAAGCGGTCCTTTATAAAAATAATCATCAGTTGTATATAAGCGACGAGCGATTTTTCGGAACAGGCGGCAATTTTTATCTCGCCGATTTAATTTCAGGTATAGAAAACCCGAAAGGTTTAAAAAAAAATTTCAGCATT
This sequence comes from Chitinophagaceae bacterium, assembly GCA_947469485.1. GTDB lineage: Bacteria > Bacteroidota > Bacteroidia > Chitinophagales > UBA10324 > UBA10324. The sequence continues at coordinate 48,808 of CANIPU010000002.1, forward strand.
TATCCCAATCCGTGTGCAACTCAGTTTTCAATTGCGGCTACCAACTTTATCAAAGAAAAATTATGCATAAGCATCTTCAGCGAATCAGGAAAAGAAGTATGGGCAGGAAATAATTTGAAACTGCCAATTGATATTTCAACTGAAAAATTTTGCGATGGAATTTATTTTGTACGAATCATATCTGACAATGGAAATGACTGGATAAAGTTTGTGGTGAGTAAATAATGCAATCAAGTAACCACTAACATAGATCACCAGGCTTCCAGCTATAAGCAACTGGTGTAACATTTCTTACCCACAACCTTTCAACACCCCTTTCATTCGCGGCATTCTCTATTACATTTGTCGCCTGAGATGAAAGGAAAAATTAATTATAGCTCAGACCCAAAATTTTATCACTCCTTTCTTTTTTTCATTTTTAGTTTTTCATTCTTAATTATTCAATTTCTCCATTTGAAATGCCTAAAGACAACAGCATAAAATCAGTCCTAATCATTGGCAGCGGGCCCATCATTATCGGCCAGGCTTGCGAGTTCGATTACTCCGGAACACAGGCATCACGCTCGTTGCGCGAAGAAGGAATTGAAGTGTCGCTCATCAATTCGAATCCGGCAACAATTATGACAGACCATGTGACCGCAGACCATATTTATCTGTTGCCACTCACTCCCGAAAGCATTATTCAGATTCTCGAAGAACGGAAAATTGATGCAGTGCTCCCGACAATGGGTGGACAAACTGCTCTCAATCTTTGCAAGGAAGCAGATGAAATGGGCATCTGGAAAAAGTATAATGTGCGGTTGATTGGAGTGGACATTGAAGGAATTGAGCGTGCAGAAAACCGTGAAGTGTTCCGTCGCCTCATGGGAGAAATCGGTGTGCCGGTTGCTCCATCAAGAGTTGCGAATTCGATGTTGGAAGGGAAAGAGATTGCACAAGAGATTGGTTTTCCATTGGTGATTCGTCCTTCATATACACTTGGTGGAAGTGGTGGTGGCTTCGTGCACAAGCGCGAAGATTTTGATGCAGCACTTGAACGCGGATTGAAAGCTTCACCCACTCACGAAGTATTGGTTGAGAAAGCAGTTCTCGGCTGGAAGGAGTTTGAACTCGAACTATTGCGCGACAGCGCAGACAATGTGTGCATTATTTGTACAGTAGAAAATTTCGACCCGATGGGTGTGCATACCGGGGACTCTATTACTTGCGCTCCAGCAATGACATTAAGTGATACAGCATATCAGCGCATGCGCGATATGTCCATTAAAATGATGCGCAGCATGGGAAATTTCGCCGGCGGTTGCAATGTGCAATTCGCCCTCGACCCTGAAACCGAAGCTTTGTTAGCAGTGGAAATTAATCCGCGTGTGTCGCGTTCATCAGCTCTTGCATCGAAAGCTACAGGTTATCCGATTGCGAAGATTGCAGCGAAGCTTGCGATTGGTTATCACCTCGATGAACTGCAAAATCAAATTACAAAAACTACTTCTGCTTACTTCGAACCTGCATTGGATTATGTGGTAGTTAAAATTCCGAGATGGAATTTCGATAAGTTTCCAGGCGCTGATGAAACACTCGGACTGCAAATGAAATCGGTTGGTGAAGTGATGAGCATAGGAAGAACTTTTATTGAAGCTTTGCAAAAAGCTTGTCAGAGTCTGGAGAATGATTCAATTGGTTTAGGTGCTGATGGAAAATTATACAGCAAAAAATCAGAAGAAGTTTTAGACCGAATACAACATCCGAGTTGGGACCGGTTATTCAGAATAAAAGATGCGCTCACACTTGGTGTATCAGTAAAAACAATTCAGAAACTCACGCTCATTGACCCTTGGTTTCTCGACCAGATAAATCAGTTGGTGAAAACAGAAACTGAATTACGCAAGTACAATTTGCAGAATGTTCCAAAAGATATTTTGCTAGAAGCAAAGCAAATGGGTTACTCTGATTCGCAACTCGCATATCTGTTTACTAATTGCACTGACGATGATGTGTATGCAAAAAGAAAAGAGCTCGACATCCGCCGCACTTACAAGTTAGTTGATACATGTGCAGCAGAATTTGAAGCACGCACTCCGTATTACTATTCATGTTTTGAAAGTGAAAATGAAAGTGTAGTCAGCACCAAGAAAAAAATTATTGTGCTCGGTTCAGGACCCAATCGAATCGGGCAGGGAATTGAATTTGATTATTGTTGCGTGCACGGATTGATTGCCATTCGAGAAAGTGGATACGAAGCCATCATGGTCAATTGTAACCCCGAAACTGTTTCAACTGATTTCGACATTGCTGATAAATTATATTTCGAACCTGTTTACTGGGAACACCTGATTGAAATTATTGAGTTGGAAAAACCCGAAGGTGTGATTGTGCAACTCGGCGGACAAACCGCATTAAAACTAGCGAAGCGATTAAATGCAAACGGGATAAAAATTATCGGAACAAGTTTCGAGAACATGGATATTGCTGAAGACCGCGGCGCTTTTTCTGATTTACTGAAAGAATTAGGAATTCCTTATCCGGAATACGGAGTGGCAATGTCAGTGGATGAAGCAGTGGAAGTTGCGCATCGTGTGGGTTATCCCGTACTCGTGCGCCCGAGTTATGTGCTCGGTGGTCAGCGCATGCGCATTGTAATTAATGATGAAGAGTTGGAAACTGCAGTGCTGAAATTAATGAAGCATATGCCGGGAAATAAAATTCTGATTGACCATTTTCTCGACCGTGCTGAAGAAGCAGAGATAGACGCCATCAGCGATGGCGATGAAGTGCATATCATGGGTGTGATGGAACACATTGAACCAGCAGGCATTCATAGTGGCGACAGTAGTGCAGTTCTTCCGTCATTCGATTTGCCATTTGAAGTAGTGAATAGCATGGTGGAGTATGCAGGAAAAATTGCGCGCGCCATAAAAATTATCGGACTCATCAATATTCAGTTCGCAATAAAAAATGGAAAAGTATATGTGATTGAAGCGAATCCTCGCTCATCGCGTACCACTCCCTTCATTGCGAAAGCATACCAGATTCCTTACCTGAACATTGCCACCAAAGTGATGATTGGTGCGAAAAAAATAAAAGACTTTAAATACGACCGCAAACTCACCGGCTACGCAATAAAGGAACCTGTTTTCTCATTCGATAAATTCCCGAATGTGAATAAAGAACTCGGCCCCGAAATGAAATCAACAGGTGAATCAATCCGCTTCATCAAGGATTTATACGACCCGATATTCCGACAGCTTTATAAGGAGAAGAGTATGTACCTAAGCCGATAAAAATAACTATGTCCGAAAATCCCCAACCTTCAATTGAAAAAGTACTTAAGCTATATAAGTCTCGCGCCGAATTTCATGGTGATGAGAACGCAGTTTTGGATGGTTCAATTTTACATGACCTAAAACACACAAACATCATCATTGATTACTTAACCAGGCGAGCGTTACTTGATTATTTAAAGCCCAAAAAAGATGATGTGATCATTGATTTTGGTTGTGGAGTCGGTCGATTAACTTTTGTGGTCGCGCCAAAGGTTTCTAAAATATATGGATTGGACATATCGCCTGAATTATTAATGATTGCAAGAAAGAAAAATCAAGAAGTGAAAATGAACAATATTGAGTTCCTGCAAATTGACATTGAAAAATTTGACTTACCGGAAATCCAATTTGATAAAATATTTTTTGTTGGAACATTGGTTCACATCAGCGACCATGTGTTGGAAATTTTATTGCCTAAAATTAAAGCCAGATTAAAGTCCAATGGAAAAATAATATTAATTGAATACCTAAAAGCAGATAAAAGCCTTTCTCAAAACAATGAGGTAATTATGCGATCACATGAACACCTAAAGAATATTTTTGAAAAAAACAAATTTAAAATTGCTTTGTTAAAACCTGCTATTCGAATGCCTTCCTATGCAATTACAATTTGGAAAAAAATCAACGCTTCTTTTTCTTTTTTATTGCCGTTTTTATACTTAGTAGAAAAGGCAACACTGAAAAGAAAATCAAAATTTGTTGACTATTATTATTATGCAGTTGAAATTATAATGGACTAAATAGTTTTCACATAAGAATGAAGTATTCTGCGAATCTTTTGCAAATTATTTTGATAAGAAGCTGTTGATGGTTTTTAGAAAAAAAGCGGTAAACTCTTATGAATCATAAAAAAACAGTTGAGAATAGAACCAAAAATAATTATTTGTCTGAGAAAATTCGTTTAGCTGTTTCTTCATTACAAAAAAGGAAATTATATCCATCAAAAATTTCAAATCGATTAATTCTTCTTGCCCCTTTCAAATCATCAATGTAAAAAATTTGATAATTTAAATCTTTAATAATATCCTGAAGATGATTCCACATATCTTCATTAAAAATTTCAATTAATAAACTTGGTTGGAATTGCACCAAATATTTACCCATGCCTCTCAATACTTGTGGTTCATGTAATTCTACATCAATTTTCATTAAATCAATATTTAAAATATGGTTTTCTTCAATGAATAAATCCAGTCTTTTCGTTTCAATTTTTTTTTCAACCCGTGCTGAACTTTCACTATGCCAACAGCTGTTCAAGGTTGCATTTAATGGAATATCTTCTACAAAATCATATAATATAGCGAAGTCATTTTTATCTGAAAGTGCAATCTTTTCTGCATGAATAGTTGAAAATTTATTTATTAAAATATTTTTTTGAAATTTATCATATATTCTATCAACCGGCTCAAAAGAATATATAGTTGCGGTGGGTGCAATAGCCGCAGAAATCAATGAATAGATTCCGGTGTTGGCTCCAATATCTAAAATAATTTTGCTTTCACTGCTTAGTTTTACCCAAAGATTAATGCTTTCAGGTTCCCACCCTTTTCGTCCAAACCAAAACACATCATTTTCAAGCGTAAACTTATCAAAATTGTAATTCATTAATTGAAAAGAAGATTTTCCGATAACCACTTTAAAAACACCAGTAAATTTTAACTCTCTTCGTATTTTTTTTGGGGGGATTCCAAATAATTTTATTCCGGAAAACAGACTTTTTTTAAAAGGCGTAAGCCGAATTGCTTTTTTAATAATTTTATAAATGACAGTTGTTAGTTTCATGATTTTAAAAATATAAAAATAACGACATAATATTGTATTTGATTTTGTATTGTATAACTAAAATATAGGTTTGGTTTTCTTAATTCATTTCTAAATTGGATTTACCGCCAACAATTTAGTTTGCCTGTATTTATTATAATGTCGTAAATTTTTGTTTCAAAGCAATACCCGAACAGTAAATTTTTATGGAATGAACTTGTTTTACTCAATTCTATTTTTTCAAAAGATCATATATGATTAGATTAAATCTTTATTTAGAAACAATGGTGTTTGTTTTGAATTAGGCGAAACTGAAAACAAATTGCCGAGGAATAAGTTTAATAATGGAAAACATTAAACAGTTACTATTTTAAAATCGGTTTTAAAGTATATTTTTCAATTTGGCGAAATAACAAATTTCCATTTAAATATTTACAATATATAAATTGAAATTTTACAACTCCATACAACCGTTCACCAATTTATTAAATAAAATCAAATTGTTACGACACTGATTTGTGGTGTTTATATCAACCTTGTATTGCCTTTTGAAATTAATTAAAAGGGGATATATGATTATAATTCAGCCTATGTGGAGTTATGTAAAATAAAAGGAGAGCAATTTCAGTATAAATTTATACCGAAATACAAAACTAAATTTAAAGAAAGTACTTGATATTCAGTTAGGATTTTCAGAGTTGTATGATTCAGATTAATTTCATCAGAAACTTAAAAATATTTAGCCAACAAGTTCATGCTCCTCCCCCAAAAATGATTCGGTTTTTGAATTTGTTTGTGGATTAGGACGGGGGCTTTTTTTAGAACCACAGGCAAGAAAATATTTCTTAATTTGATGTTTCAATAAACTGGCTGAAAATTGCGAATAATGAAACACTAAATTCACCAATATTTCTTTTCTCAGTTAAGGTGGAGATTAATTCCAAATGAAGATTATTGTGTCAATTAAATTTTTTCACAACGGGTTTTGCAACGCATCTCAAATGAAATGCTGGTTTTGTATTTTAGAGAATTTTATCGAAGGCTTAGAAAGATGGAAGCATTTTTCGTTTTGAATAAATATTGCGAACAACACAATCGAATGAAAACATATATATAGAACCAAAGCAAATTACATTTAATTAAATAAATCGTTCGCAGGATTTAAGAATTTGGATAAGCCGTTTTTCAGTGTCCGTCGTGAGAAATGAGTATGTGGAATAGAAATTTTATTTTTGGAAAAAATTTGTTGCCATTTTTTATCTTATTGACTATTTAATTATCTCAAGTTGCTAGTTGAATAAACAAAAAAAAGAGCCACTGAAGAGATAAGTTTGAGTTGCAACAAAAAACCAACTCAACAAAAAGCTCTCATAGACAAAACTATTTCAATCTATTGGTTCGTAGATGATTTACTTAAGCATCGTGGACATCATGAGGATTGCAGAAGAGAGTTGTTCGATATTGAAGTCATCATCGTAGCCATTATCTCAGCAATATTCTTCGGAGGCAATTTAAGTAAAGGCAATGGTTATTTGTAATGTTAGGGTATGATGCCACAGATGCTTGACAAAAGCCTGTTCAAATGAAGAGTAACTACGGCAAGCATTCTCATTTATCAATTGTTCTTAGAGGTCGGTCGCTACTTCAAAGATTTCTGTTGTGAGATGCAATATATACTCGATTCATTTCCTGTTCGCATCGTGCGATAACATTCATATCTTTCGAACTAAGTTTTCAAAGGGCGAGCATTGGCGAGGCTACTGTGCGAGCATACTTAAGGGTTTTTACGGAGTGAAGGTTCAGTTAATCACAACAGCATGAGGCATCCCTATAAATGTTTATTTTATGCCAAAACAGGGACACAATTTAAAATTATTACATAGCATGGACTATGATTTCAGTCCTGAAAGCACACTCTATAACGATGCTGCTTATACCAATTAGGAAACCGAACATTTGCTCAACAAAGAAGAAATGATTCAACTCGAAGTATCCAGAAAGTCAAACTACAAAACCCCAAAATCACAATATGCAGAATACATCATAAAACATTATCGAAAGGGAATTGAAACAACCGTCATCAATATCAAAAATTTATTTCCTTAAACTACCCACACAATCACCCAAAAAGGACTTCTACTTAAAATCATGCTCTTTATATTCACCCATCAACTTAATTAAATTTATATGTAGAAACTTGAATTAAAAAAGAATTATAAAAGACAAAATGTAAAATATTATACAAATGTATTTATATATGAAAAGTAAATCTTAAGGATTTTAAATATATTTAAGAATTAATTTTTATCAATTTCGACTATCAATTCCCCACTTTAATTTATTAGAAAGTGTATTAAGAAAATTGTGGTCGGGTAACCGAACCAAATCAATACTGAACGAACATTTTTTTACAGCAATGTGAAATGAATTGTCAATGGTTTCGTAGCGAGAATCCAATGTGCAGAGATAATTATCACCGCGACCCTCTATCTCGAATGAAATAACCGAATCATCAGGCACTACTATGGGTCGAACATTTAAATTGTGCGGCGCAATTGGTGTAACAACAAAACTCGCTGACTGCGGAGTAAGAATAGGACCACCACAACTCAAACTATAACCCGTGGAACCGGTAGGAGTACTCACAATTAATCCATCTGCCCAGTACGAATTCAAAAATTCGCCATTGATATAAGCATGAATGGTAATCATGGCGGAAGTATCTTTTTTGTGAATCGCAAATTCATTGAGCGCATAATTCACATTTCCAAAAAGCGGTTTATTGCTATCGAGTTCAATGAGAGAACGGCGGTCGTGCACATAACTTCCTTTCTGCAATGCCTCGAGTGCTGTGTCAATTTCTTCCTTGCCAATGTTTGCTAAAAACCCAAGACGACCTATGTTGATACCAAGCACTGGGATTTTATAATCGCGCACGAAGCTGAGTGTGTCAAGCAAGGTACCATCGCCACCCAAAGAAAACATACATTCAATATTATGATGCAAATCCTTGTGGTTACTGAAAGTTCGGAATGAATCCGGAACCTCAAGATGCTCACGCAACTGCTGGTAATAAGGAGCATGTACGAGCGTTTGAAATCCCCGGTTGTGCAAAGTGTGTAATAACTTCTGAATAAAAACAGCATGTCGCACATTCAATTGCCTGCTGTAGAGCGCTACTGTCAAAGTTTTTTTATTTAGTTAGAAAAACGAACTGAAGTGTAAAAATAAGCCATTTTCTCCCCGAAGGTTGAAAGAGTACTGCAACTGAAAAGCAACATCGTAAAACATCACCACATCAATCCCCGGCCCGCCACCAACCAGCAATGAATTACTGAGCGGATTTCCTTTGAAGTAGTAATCATCCTTAACATAACCAGCATCAAATTGACCGACCAGAAAAACATTGAAAGGAAATTTGCTTGCCTTAACTACATTATTTTGAAAGTTATTTGGCAGATTGAATTTCAAAATGCGATAACGCGAAACCAGCTTGCCAAGCCAGAAACTTTGCCCATCCACCACATAATATTCGTAACCGCTTACATAATCGAGTTTGTAGCCAAATCCTTTTTGTGTGTAGTAAGGTTGTTTTACAGGAGAAGAAAATTTCAGTTTGTTGCGAATGGCGAAGTATAAATTTTTTCCGACTTCAAAATATTTTGCGTGATTGATTTGTAATGAATAAAGATGAGTGTTATCACTTGGTAAAATTCCAAATGCTGCAACCCCAATGTCAAAATAACTTCCATGCAAAGGAAAGCCAACAATATCGCGCCGGTCGTGAATGAATGTGTAACCAATAGCAAAATATTCCTGTAATACTTTTCCATTCAGATAAAAGTCAGGATTTTGATGAGTAATTGTGTCATCAATTTCTGAATGCAAAAATCCAGCTGAAAAAATATGTTTATCCTGATACCCGGGTTTAAGGGTGAAATCGAATTGTGTTAAAAATGTTCTTCGAACAAAATTGTCAGGTGCAAAATAATATTGTTCGTGATTGTCATTTGTTTCAATTGCTGCAAATTTGCTTCGTGTGTATGATGATTTGAATTGCAATCCGACTTTCTGTTTTTGATTGATATACGGAACTGTGTACGACAATTCAAATTTTTGGGCAAACCCAAACATTGCGTTGATGCGCAAACTTTCGTTTCGGCCACGCATATTCATTTGCAGAAACCGAATACCATACTGCAATCTTTTTCCATCATGATTGTGCTCAACATACCAGGCATTAAAATTTCTGTCGAAAATATCTACTGTTGGAATCGGGTAAGTGTAAAGCCGTTCTTCCAGTGAAATAAGTATATCCATGTTACTGCCTTCCCAGTTGCGGATATTGAGTGTTACATTATAAAACAAACCCGTGTTGATGATGTACTGCTTACTTTCATTCAATACAGATTGTAATTGGGAAAATGAAATCGAGTCGCCTTTTTTAAATGTGAGCTGACGGAAAATAATCTGCTCCTTCGTTTTTTTATTTCCTTCCATCACAATATCGTGAATGAATACTTTAAAATCTTTCTTGTAAATCGAATCGATTAAAACCTGAGCCTCTGTTTTTTGAAAAGAAGAAATCAGAATAAGGAGAAAGAATATATTTCTCAAAACACACGACTTGTTAACTGCACGATATATTAAAGAAATAAGCCTATTCAAAAAAAAATTATACATCCAGATAATCCATGAGTGAATCATAGCGGTCTTTCAGGTCTTCAAAATATTCAGGTTCCTGGTATGAATCTTTTATAATATAACTGTGACGCTGCAATGATTGAATAATTCCCTGAATGTCTGATACATTTAGTTTTAAGGTCAGTTCAATTTTAGTTTTCTCTAAATCAGTACCAGCGAATACGCATAAAATTTTAGCGCTTTCCTGTTCAATGATTCGTGCAATATCAGCGAGCGAATAATCACCAACTGCAATTTCTAAAACCACTATTGCTCCGGGCTCAAGAATATCAGTATCACGGGCAAAATAATTCATCAGGTTATCCAATGTTATGGCTCCGAGGTAGTTTTCATCTTTATCAACTACAGGAATAACTTTCAGTTTCAGTTCGCTCGAAACTTTAAGTACTTCAAAAATATGCTCATAGTCGTGAATATATGGTTTGAGCAATTTCAGTTTCATCTCCTGCAACTTATCATCGTTATTGTGATGATTCAGTATATCCTCTTCCCGTACCAGTCCGAGTAATTTTCCATTCTGCACAATAGGTAATTGTGAAAGATGATGATCGGCCATGGTTTGTATTGCAAATGCACCTGTATCGGTCTTTTTTAAAAGGGGCACCGAGTGGGTAATTAAATCAGAAGCTCTCATGTATGTATTTAGGCAGAAACGGAAATTTTGTCAAGAAATTTATGGAGCAGAGCGTTAAACTCTTCTGGTTTTTCCATCATTGGGGCATGACCGCATTTGTCCATCCAGAATAAATCGGCATGCGGAATTAAATGTTTAAATTCTTCAGCCACAAAAGGAGGAGTAATTGTATCATTCATACCCCATATCAAACAAACAGGGCATTTTATGTTATGTAAATCAGCCGCCAGATTTTCACGCATGGCTGATTTTGCAACAGAAATAATTCTGAATGCTTTACTTCTGTTATTCACCATTTCAAACACTTCATCCACTAATTCTTTGGTAGCAGTTTTAGGGTCATAAAAAGTATATTCTGTTCGTTGCTTCATGTATTCGTAATCACCGCGCTTAGGGAAAGTACTGCCCATCGAGCTTTCAAACAAACCACTTGCCCCCGTTAAAATCATAGCTTTTACTTTTTCAGGATGGGCTAAACAATACAATTGTGCAATGTGACCACCAAGAGAATTACCCAGCAGAGTAAATGTATCGTACTTGCGTACCTGAACAAATTGATGAACATAACGCTCCAACCCTTTTACTGTTGCACTGAAAATATCAATCTCAGTGATTGGAATAATAGGAATTACAACCTTGTATTTCCCTTTGAATTCGTCTATTATATATTGAAAATTACTAAGCGCGCCAAACAACCCATGCAGCAGCATAAGTGTTTCGCCCTGGCCTTCTTCAATATATTTAAAATCGCCTTCTTCCTTTATCTGGTATTCCATAATTGAAAACTTAGAGGTGCTAAAATATATTTTTTAAGGAAGTATCAAGTATTTACTAATTGGCTTTTATTTATTAAAAAGCAGGTTAAACTTAAATTATTTCTTTTTCGCCCTGATTCTGCTCAAAGTTTCGGGGGTCATGCCTAGATACGATGCAATGTATTGTAGTGGAATAAATTGAAAATAGTCGGCGTGTTTTTCCATTAAAGAATTGTAACGCTCTTCGGTAGTTTGGCGCACAAACGAAATCAATCTTTCCTCTTTCAATAAAATATGATGCTGCATAATTAATCTTCCAAGCCGCTCGAGCTTCGGATGATGCGAATAAAGGTTTTCAACTGACTGATATGGAATCACCAGCAACTCGCAATCAGTAACTGCTTGCAGATTTTCATGCGAAGGTTGTTGGGAAAAAAAACTGTAAAAAGGAATGATGAATTCACCCGGCGGCGAAAGGTGAATAGTTTCTTCACCTTCGGATGCGTTAATATACTTGCGCATATAATCGCTTTGTATGAACGCAAGTTGTCGACCAACCTTGCCCTCCTTCACCAAATACTCGCCGTGTTTTAAATTAATCGGAGAAAAAATTTTAGAAACTTCTTCAAACTCAGCTGGAGCGAGGGTTACGAATTGTGAAATAAATTTTTTCAGTTTTTCCATCGGCAAATAAAATTACTGATAATAATTCAGGTTGTTACTTTACAATAAACGCGATATGGCACTATTTTTATAAAATTATTTTTTTTCTAACCATTCCCACCAATTACGCAGCATTGTCATTCCATCAGGTGTTAAAATACTTTCAGGATGAAATTGCAGTCCGATGATTTTATAATCAGGATGTTCAATTGCCATAATTTCCTGCTCTTTGGTTGTCGCAATAATTTTTAATCGAGTGTTCTCCACTTCTTTCAGCAATAATGAATGATAGCGCATTACCATCAGGGGAGATGAAATTTTCTGAAACAGAAAATGATTTTTGAAAATAAGCTCCGATGTTTTTCCATGCATCGGTTTATCGGCATGTAAAAGTTTCGCTCCAAAAAATTCTCCGATTGCCTGATGACCAAGACAAATTCCAAGAAAAGGAATGGTTTCATAAAAGTGTTTTATCACCTGATTCATTGTTCCCGAATCACCAGGCCTTCCAGGCCCCGGAGACAGAACAATTGCTTTTGGATTTAATTTTCTGATTTCTTCAATTGAAATTTCGTCGTTTCGTTTCACAATACATTGTTCATTCAACTGCAACAAATAATGCCACAAATTGTAAGTGAACGAATCGTAATTATCTAAAAGAAGAATCACCTTTTAACGGAATATGTCAGGGAAGCGAATCTGATCGTAATATCTGTTAATGTCCTGAAGCAAACCTTGCATTGCCGGAACATTTCGACCAAGCCAATCGAAAACAGCAGGTGCAACGGGATTGATAAAATCAAATAATTTACTTTGCGCTTTTGCTTCTGGGCTTATTGTTCCGGACTTATTAAATAACCATATTATCACACAGTACATCAAAAAATAAATAGAAGCTTTTAACAATCCGCCAAGTGTTTTATTCAGCCATCCCATTTGAACTACCTGAATCATTTTTTCTAAAATTTTTCCCATAAAATAGATAATTAGAGAAATTACAATCATGATTAAAACGAAACTGATTATAGGATTATAATCTGATTTAATTCCCATGTTGTCGCGAAGAAAAAAAGCGCCCCATGAGGAAAATTTTAAAGCACCTAACAGCCCAATGGTCCATGCAAAAAAACTAAAAATGGCTATAATAATCCCGCGGGTAAAACCTCTCCAGAAGCCGAAAGCAATGAATAAAAGAAATCCGATGTCGATTAGCACAATACTGATTTGAGAATTTAAATAATAAAATTATGAGCCGGATAAAAGATGTTTTACCATTTCGCTAATGGATTTTCCATCTGATTTTCCTGCAAGCTGCTTGCTTGCAACACCCATTACTTTTCCCATGTCTTGCGGAGTTGAAGCACCTACCTGAGCAATAATAGTTTTAATAATTTCTTTCAATTCGTCAGTGCTCATTTGCTCAGGAAGGAATTTTTCTATCACAGCTAATTCTTCCATTTCTTTTTTTACGAGGTCGTCACGATTTTCTTTCTGAAAAATTTCTATTGACTCCTTGCGCTGTTTGGCGAGCTTCTGTAAAATTTTTATTTCAGTTTCAGATGTAACAGTTCCATCACTGCCTTTTTCAGTTTTAGCTAAAATAATAGCGCCTTTAATTGCACGCAAACCGCGTAATGCGCCTTCGTTTTTTGCAATCATTGCAGGTTTCATTTCACTCATTATTTTTTCTTCGAGCGTCATAAGAAATATTTTTCACAAATGTAATGATGCACTCAACCCATGAAAGCACTTTGCTATATATATACTCACGCAATTATTAACAGCAATAAAATTAAGCTGATTGCATAAAAGTTTCTAATAAGACTATTAAATACAATTATTTCAATACTTGTGTAACAAAACAACAATTATTACGAAAAAGCGATAGAATTTAAAACACCAATTCAATGATCAATTTGTTTTCATCAGGAAATAATAATCCTGCACCAAGGACAGAAACGCCAGTTCCACCATTAACAGCGGAAAGCAATATCACTAAAATATTTGTAGTGGAGGACAATGATTTGTATTCGCAATTGATACAAAATGAGCTATCGGTAAACGATACTTATGAAATAACTATTTATCCAACAGCGGATGCATTGTTAAAAGACCTTTATAAAAATCCTAATATCGTAACTATTGATTACAACTTGCCTGATAGAAACGGCATTGAGGTAATGAAAGAAATTCAGAGCTACAATAAGGAAATTGAATGTGTTATACTTTCAGGACAGGAAAAAGTTGAAGTAGTTGTTGAGTGTTATAAAGCAGGTGCAGCATCATATATAATTAAGAATAATAGCGCATTTGAAGAATTAGGTCAGGCGGTTAACAAAGTGGCTTTTAAAATCAAGGAGCGGAATCAGGTTTCAAAACTACAGGAACAAATCATAGATCGTCATCGATACGATAAAATAATCGGCGAAAGCGCACCCATTTTAAGAGTACTTCGACTAATTCAAAAAGTTGAAAAAACAAGTATGCTTGCATTAATTACAGGTGAAAGTGGCACGGGGAAAGAGGTTGTAGCCGGAGCAATTCATTTTAACAGTAATCGTGCACGCAAACCTTATGTGCCTGTTAACATGGCTGCGATTCCAGCAGACTTAATGGAAAGTGAGTTGTTTGGACATGAAAAGGGCGCTTTTACAGGAGCAGATTCAAAAAGAATCGGAAAATTTGAAGAAGCGAACGAAGGAACTATTTTCTTAGATGAAATAGGCGAAATGGATATGAATCTTCAAACAAAACTATTAAGGGTTTTACAGGAAAATAAAATAACACGATTAGGCGCAAATAAGGAAACACAATTAAATGTTCGAATTATAGCCGCCACAAACAAAAACCTTTCGCAAAGAGTACGAGAAGGAAAAATGCGTGAGGATTTATATTATCGTTTACAGGGATTTTTAATTCACCTTCCACCGCTTAAAGAAAGGGGAGATGATATTCTTCTTTTGACAAAATTTTTCCTTAAAGGATTTTGTGAACGGAACGGAATGCAATTAAAAACATTCTCCGCCGATGCATATAAAGCCATTCAAAATCATCCTTGGCCTGGTAATGTTCGTGAGTTAAAAGCACTTGTTGAACGCGCTGCAATCATCAGCGACACAAATGTTATTGAAACGGAAGATATGATTTTCTCTCAGGAGATTTAATTTCAAGAAAACAATAAAAAATTAAAGCCGCTTCGTAATAACTGAAGCGGCTTTTTTGTTTTTAAGTCTGAATTCATTATTTGAAATCTGATATAATATTTACCACTTTATCAACTTCGTCTTTTTCTATTCCAGGATATATTGGTAAACTCAAACAGGTTTCTGCAATTTTTTCTGCAATTGGAAAATCTCCTTTCTTATATCCGAGTTCACGATAAGCTTCTTGTAAATGAGGAGGAACGGGATAATGAATCAATGAACCAATTCCATTCTTTTTTAAATGTTCAGCAAGGGCATTGCGCTTTTCAGTTCTGATTACATATAAGTGATAATTGCTAGTTGAACCTTCAGCTAAGGCAGGGATTGTAATGTTTTTTAAAGAAGCTAAACCCTCGTTGTACCATGTAGCAATTACATTTCTTTCTGCATTCCATTCAGTGAGGTAATTAATTTTAACAGTAAGAAAAGCAGCCTGTAATTCATCCAATCTGGAATTCACACCTTTTATTTCGTTGAAATATTTTTTATGCGAGCCATAGTTGCGTAACACTTTTACTTTATCAGCAAGTGCATCATCATTAGTTGTTATGGCACCGGCATCACCATAAGCGCCTAAATTTTTTCCGGGATAAAAACTTGTTGCATTGATGTGACCAAAACTTCCGGTTAGTTTTCCATTGTAAGAAGAACCTTGTGCCTGCGCATTATCTTCCAACACATACACATTATTCTCTTCTGCAATTTTCATGATTGCATCCATCTCGCATGCCTGTCCATATAAATGAACCGGCATTATTACTTTTGTTTTTCTTGTGATGGCTGCTTTAATTTTTTCAGGTGAAATATTGTAGGTGTTTTCATTCGGCTCAACAGGAACAGGGGTTGCTCCAACAAAAGAAACGGCTAACCATGACGCGATATAAGTATTTGATGGAACAATTACTTCGTCACCTTCTTTTATATCCAATGCTTTCAAACATAAAATCAAAGCATCTAATCCATTCGCTACTCCAACACAATGCTTCACTTCATTTGCATCAGCATATATTTTTTCGAACTGTTTTACATGGTCACCTAAAATGTACCATTGACTATCGAACACATTTTCAAATTGCTGAATCATGGCTTCACGCACCTGTGCATTCATGCAAGTGAAATCAAGAAATTTAATTTCAGAGTTCATCTAGTTGCTGTGTTTGATTTTAAAAAATTTATACTTCGGATAATTCTGTTGAGCGGATGTTCAATAAATTTATAAATAAGCAATGAAATGATATTTAATAATATAAATATTAATATATAATTCAATGCACTGTTTGATTTAAATATAGAAGTCAGGGCACTATGAAAAATCCCAAAGTGTATCAAATAAAATATATAGGAACTTTTTCCAAGCCATTCAAACAAGCTTGATTGTAAAATATTTTTCACCCAGCTATTCTCATAAATCAATCCGCCAAAAAGAAGTGCAATAAAAACTGGTAGAATAATATTATTTATAAAAATTCTCAAAGGTTGAAAAATTCCAAACTCAGCTTCCCGTTTCACTAATATAAATCCTATAATACAAACCATAATTCCAATTATTCCAAAACTTGTTTTTTGAATTCCAGAGGAAAAGTGGTTTTTTAAATTTTTGTTCTTTTTCAAATAAAGGGTTAAAAAGATTCCGCAAAAAAATTCAAATGCTCGTCCGAAAAAGGTATATAAAAACATGAATCTAAAATCTTTAAAGAATCCAAAAAAATCAAAGTTTTGAAAAATGCAGACAATTAAAATTCCGATTAAAATTAAGAATGCCGGCTGCCAGTAAATTCTGAATTTTTTTGAAAACAAGAAAATTATAGGAGCTAAAAAATAAAAGGTTTCTTCAACTGTAAGTGACCATCCCTGGGCAATTCCTGTGAATTTGAGTTCATCGAAAAAACCACGAATAAATGTAATGTTTGAGCCAAATAATATTAGCGTTTTCACTATGCCTAAATCACCATTTATATATTGAACTATAAATGTCAAAGTTGTTAATAAAAAATAAACCGGATAAATTCTTGCGGCCCTGTTTTGAATGTAATTAATAAACCAAGCCTTTTCAAATTTGTAATTGTCCAGATATCTGTAACTTATTAAAAATCCACTTAGAACAAAAAAGATTGTAACTCCAATGTGAAATTTACCAAAAAAATCATGTGTAAATTTTCCAAAGTAACGCTCAGCGAATGGATTGAAATGATGGATATAAACCATAAATGCTGCTATAGCCCTGATGCCTGTAAGTTGTGGAAAATAACCTTCTCTTATCTCAAGTTCTTTCATTGAACTTCTTTAAAGTTTGCATAAGAATAATTCAGTTTAATTAATAAGGTAAATTTGAAATGCAAAAATTAATAAGTTGGTTTCAAATTACCAGATTTTATCAATTACATAATTTGGTCTTTTTCTTGAAGCATCTAACGCTCTCCAGACATATTCTCCGATTACTCCTAAAGCAATCATCTGGAAAGCGGAAACGAATAAAATTACAACCATCATAGTCGTCCAACCTGTAACGGGAATATTTCCAAAAAACTTAGAGAATATAATAAAACCACCATAACAAAATGCAGTTAACCCAAGCAGCAATCCAATTACAGATATCATTCTGATCGGAAAAAATGAAAAAGCCACAAACGAATCAATAAATAATTTCAGTTTCTTTTTTAAAGTCCACCGCGATTTTCCAATCTCTCGTTTCTTTCGTGTGTATGGAATACTTACATAATCATAGTTGAGCCACGACAATAAATAAAGGGTGTTCGTGTTTTTTTCATCCATCGCCACTACTTCTTCCCTCATTTGTTTATCAAACAAACAAAAATCAAATCCCCCCTTTGGAATATTCGATAAGGCTAATTTTTTAATCAGGTAGTGATAAGTGTTTGAAAAAATATTATGAAACCAGTGGTCTTCACGGTCATTGCGGTTTGCAATCACAAATTTTATTCCCTTAGTCCAGTAATCGAACATTTTTGGAACCAACTCTGGCGGGTCTTGCATGTCGGCGGTAAGTATTACATTACAATCACCTGTTGAGAATTTCATTCCAGCAAGTATTGCGTTATAAGAACCTACATTTCCAGCAAGTTTAATTATTTTGAATTTATCTGGAAACAATTTTTTATATTTTAATAACTCCTGAAGCGTATTATCTTTTGACCCGTCATCCACCATCACATATTCGAATTGTGTTCCATCAGGAAAATTTTTTTCATTTTCCAGAAATGCTTTAACAGTCACCGGAATATTTTTTTCGTTGAAGTAACAGGGAGTAATAATTGAAAGTTTGGTCATTCAATATTCATTTAATTTTTCAACCATTTTGCTATTATATGTTAATACATGAGTAGTTCTTCCAATTCTATACCCAAGTTTCTCCCATGTAACAAGTACTGGAATATTAGTTGATTGAGTTGTAGCAAAAATAGATTTTGCTCCCATTTCTTTCAACCTATAAGTCATTTCAGTAATTAATTTAATATACCATCCTTTATTAGTTTCCGATGATACTGCTGACAAAACCATTTTCGATATTGGATAATCAAATTTATCCCAATATTGTTTATAAATATTTGCAGTTAAAAAGGAGTCTGATGGTAAGCCTATCTCATCTGGAACAATTACAATATCAGCGAATCCATTGATTGAATTTTCAATGTAAGTTGATAAATAATCGTCAGCTTTTCCTTTATCAAAAGATAAATCAGAATGGAATCTATCATAAATATTCCGCATTAAAGATGCAACTCTCTTTAAATTCGATATGTCTTGCATGTTAGCATTTCGTGTGCTAAAATGTTTAAAGTTAAAATTATTCAAGTCATTATTTAATAGATGAAGTCTGGTTTCAACGGATCTAAAGCCAAGTAGATTTAATAGCTGAATTAATTTATTATCTTCTGAAGGAACTTCAAAAGTTATTATTAATGACCTATTGAAACATTCATTTAATTCTGTAATGAGAGATTGTATTGCTTCATAAATTATACTGAATTTATTAGTATTAAAGTCAATGAAGTAAAGAGTAATAGAGTTGATTCCAAAATACTTTGATTCCCATTCATTAAATCCATAATAAATATTTACGACACTCATATTAGTTTCGTATTTATAACATTTATAACCTGTAAATTCTGAAAGGACTAAGTCCAAAAGTGGTTCCTTTTTAATATTTCGATCAACCGAAAAATGATTATATCGAATAGCAATATCCTTTCGAATTAAATTCATTTTAATCCTTTAAAGTGTTTGAACTTTTACTCGCGCTTTCCCTTCAATAACTATAGTTCCATCACTTTTTCGAATAACAGTTTTTAAAATTATGTGCCTTTTCTCAATAATTACTTCAAGAATTTCAACTTCAGCAATTAATCTTTCACCATGAAATGCGGGAGCAACAAACTTCAATTCTTGACCTAAGTAAATTGAGCCATTCCCTGGGAGTTGTTCTCCAATTACGCAACTTATTAAACCTGAACATAAAATACCATGAACAATCGGCTTCCCAAAAACAGTTCTCTTAGCGAACTCTTCATCAAGATGAATTGGATTATGATCGCCAGTAATTCCGGCAAAATCCCGAACTTCATTTATTGAAAAAGATTTTTCAATTGATGCTTTCTGCCCTATTTTAAATTTCATTATTTAAGAATTTATTATAATTTCTTATGTAATCTTCTTCACTGTATTTTTCAGATACTAAAACCAAACATATAGCGCCGGATGAGAAATTCAATTCTTGCGCCCAAATCATTGGAGGAATGTACAATCCGTAAAAAGGGCGATTTAATTGAACTATCCTATTATTTTTCCCATCATCGAGCAAAACTTCAAAGCTTCCGCTCGCTGCAATTAAAAACTGATGACACTTTTTATGTGCATGAGCACCACGCGATTCACCTGCCGGAATATCATAAAGATAAAAAACTCTTTTTATATCGAACGGAACAGTTAACCCGGATTGAATAGGAGTAATGTTTCCGGCTCTATTGGCAATTCTTGGTAACTCAATAACCGAACAATTATTGATGCTGATCATTGCTTTTTGTTTTTAAGATTTAAATACAAATCATAATCGCGTATGTAATCATTTGCATCGTATGCTTTATCAGAAAGAACCAAGGCAAGTGAATTGGTCGAAAAATTTTCAAGTGAACGCCAAACCATTTTTGGAATATAAACACCACGATAAGAACGATTCAACGAAATTATTTTTTTAGACTCACCATCATCAAGCACCACATCAAAACTTCCTGATAACGCTACGATGAATTCCTGCATTTGATAAAACGCATGACCTCCCCTCATTTCGCCACCAGGCACATCATAAATCCAATAGGTTCTTTCAATCTTAAATGGAATTTGATTGTATTCTTCAATGAACGATAAATTTCCACGAGGGTCAATTATTTTTGGCAGCTCTATTAATTGCGAGTCGTTCATTTCCGTTCGGCAGGTTTGTGCAAAGATGATTTTCAGAAATTAATTCTGCGATATTTTTCAAATTAATTTCTTCCGACGGAAACAACTGAATTTTAACTTTTACCAAAAAACTTATTGGAAATTTTATCATGTTGTGATTTCACGGAATTGAAAATCATTTGTAAATATTTTAAAGAATTAAAAATTTATTCTCTCCTTTTCAATGACCAATGGTCGTTTCAAAACCTGGGTGTTAATGGAGCCAATGTATTCACCAATTACTCCAATGAAAAATAATTGTACCGATGAAAAGAAAAATAAACCGATTACCAATGGGGCTGTTCCAACGCTGAACCAGTCCCAGAAAACACACTTGTAAACCAAGTAAATGATTGCAACAATGAAACTCAGCATCGACATCAGAAATCCAATCATTGTTGCAATACGAAGTGGTATTTTTGAATGATTGGTAATGCCCAGCATTGCCATATCATATAGTGTATAAAAATTATTTTTGGTAATTCCTCTTTTTCTTGCCGGTTGAGTATACGGAACTCTGAAAATTTCGAAACCAATGTCGCATATCAAACCACGAAAATAGGGATAAGGGTCATCAATCTTTCTTAAAATTTCAATCACCACTTTATCATATAATCCGAAACCGGTATAATTTTTTATCAGTTCGGTTTCTGATAGCTTATTAATAAGCCGGTAATACATTTTCCGTACTCTGAACATCAAAGGCGATTCTTCGCTTTGATTTTTTACTCCGATAACAATCTTAAATCCCTCTTCCCATTTTGTAATAAATTCTTTAATCAGATTTGGCGGATCCTGTAAGTCTGATACAATTAGAATTGTAGCATCGCCGCTTGATTGAAGCAATGCATAATAAGGTGAACGAATGTGTCCAAAGTTTCTTGCGTTAACAATCACCTTTACATTTTTATCTTTTGCAGCAATTTCTTTAAGTAGTTCAACTGTTTTGTCTTTCGAGCAGTTATCGATAAAAATGTGTTCGTAATTGTAATTTTTCAGTTCATCAAAAATTTCCTTCACCTGAGAATAAATAGCATTAATATTTTCTTCCTCATTAAAACAAGGAGTTACAATGCTGATTAGTTTTTTGTTTTCCATTCTTATAATATTAAGTGCCTTCCATGTCTAATGGTTTAGAAAGCGGTTCCATTTCAGTTAAAGGTTTCCCGAATGCAATTTTCGGATAAGCATTCGCATAAGAGTCAATCATCACCTGCAGCAAGTAGGGTTCATTCGGATTCGCCCACATTTTTTTTAATTCTTCATTTATGTTTTCAGTTTGCGAAACTGTGCCTGCATTTATCTCATATGCTTTTGCAACTTTTTCGAAATCCGGAGGATTGTATCCCCAGAAGGTAGATTGATATCTTGAATTAAAATAACTATCCTGAAACTGTCGGATCATTCCAAGATTTTTGTTATTCAGCACCACCATTTTTATTGGTAGTTTATTTCTGAAAATTGTTTGCAGTTCCTGAATATTTAATTGAAATCCTCCGTCACCTGCAATAACCACATTGGGTTTTCTGTTTGCAAAATAAACACCTATTGAAGCCGGTAATGCATATCCCATTGCTCCCATTCCACCTGAGGTGATGAACAATTGATTCTCCTGTAGTTCTAATGATTGCGCAGCCCACATCTGATGATTTCCAACATCTGCAATGAATGCTGAAGATTGTTTAGAATGAGCAGAAAGCTGATGAATAAATTCATTCGGATTTATTCCCGTGATATTAGCAAGTTCCGATAAATCACTGTTCTGTTTTTTTAATTCGTTAATTCTATCCATCCATTTTTGTTTCACCTCAAACGAATTGCCTACATATGTTTTCAAAAATGAATAAAAGAAATTTTTCAGGTCAGTACATATTCCAATTGAATTTTTCAATCGATTATTTATTTCTGCCTCTTCACAATCAACATGAATGATTGTTCTGTTTTCCTCAAAGAATTTTACATCAGCTCCGGTTTGTCTAATATCCAAACGGCTTCCTAAAACAATAATTAAATCAGATTCTCCAATGGCTAAGTTCACCCAGCGATTTCCATAGCTGCCGAGAAATCCAACTCTTAACGAATGTTTATATGGAATAACATCTAACCCAAGTAATGAAGTGGCAACAGGAACATTTATTAAATTGATAAAATTATTAAACTGCAATTCACTTCGCGATGCTCTTATTCCTCTTCCTGCAATGATGAGTGGTTTTTGTGATTTTGAAATGAGTTTTGCAATTTTTTCTAAAGTAGATTTATCAATATCGGCATCACTATTAAAAAAAGCTGCATCAATTTTCTGATTTCTGATTTCAATATTTTCCCGTTGCACATTCATCGGAATATCAATTAACACAGGTCCGGGGCGGCCACTTGTTGCAATAGAATATGCGTCTTCCAATACAGCCGGAAGTTGAAGAGCAGTTTTTATTTCGAAACATTTTTTTGTTACAGGAATTGCCATGGAAACAATGTCTGTTTCCTGAAACCCAAGTTGTCTTATCTTTCTATACCCTTTCTGTTCATGAATGTTTACCTGACCTGTTATAAAAATTGCAGGAGCTGAATCAAAATAACAGGATGCAATTCCGGTTAATAAATTAGTAGCGCCGGGACCACTGGTCGCAAGTGCAACACCCGGTTTATTTTTTACTCGTGCAAATCCATCAGCAGCAAAGGCTGCACCTTGTTCATGATGCATGGTGATGATATCAATTCCTTTCGCTGCATTTAAGGAGTCTAGAATGTGAGTTATCATTCCACCTGATAATTCAAACACACAATCAATTCCTTTACTTTTCAGAAACTGCGCTATATAATCACTTGCTTTCATTCAGGTAATAATTAAAAGTCTTTTGTAAAGTTTGTTTGGTGTTAAAGTACGATTGCAAATTCAGTTCTTGTTTTGCTCTTGATGTTGAAGGCACATACCTTAAAGGTTTACTATTAATTTTTTTCTCTGCAATTTGAATGTCCACAGGTTTGTTTGAAAATGAAGCAATAATTTTTGCAACATCTTCAATCGACAAATCTTCTTCGGAACCTACATTATATGGATGGCAAACATTTCCTTTAAATAAAACCGTGAAAAGCCAAACGGTTAAATCTGCCGCATACATATAAGAGCGAATGGCTGTTCCATCGCTATTAACTTTTATTGCAGCACCATCTAAAATATTTTTTATAAAATTTCCAACTGCAAAGTGACCATCAAGTGGAAGATAAGGACCGGCAAATGCAAAGCACCTTGCAACCTTTGAAGGCACATTATAATTTCTGAAATACAGATTGCACAACATTTCTGCTACTCGTTTACCTTCTCCATATGCTGCTCCGGATTCATAAATATCAGGGCTGCCAATATATTCTTCCGAAACATGAGTAAGCTCTGAAGGTTGTTTTCCATACACTGCACCTGAACTTGTATGCAGAATAGCTTTGACTTTTTTTTGTTTCGCTAATTCAAGAATATTTTTTGTCCCATCCACAATTGTATCAAACATCAACAAAGGTTGTTCAATGTTAAATGAAACACCTGGTGCAGTTGCAGCATGAACAATAAAATCAATTTTCGCTTCCGGAAAAATGAATGTTCGGATATCACCTTTTAGAAAAATTATTGATGAATGATTGAACTGAGGAAATTGCAATAAAAAATTTTCAGGATCCCGACTCAGCACAATTAATTTTCCATTAAGATGTAATTTCTCATTGATGAAAATAAAACTTTCAAGAATCCATTTCCCAAAAAATCCTGTTCCTCCGGTTATGAATATAGTTGAACCTTTTGGAAAATATTCTTTCCATAAATCATTGGTATGATTCAGAACATGTTCAAGGTCTGTGGTTGGAATTGTTTTCAATCTTTCAGTATCTGATGAAAAATATCAATCATGTAATCAATCATCTCATCATTAATCATCGGAGTTACACCAATCCAAAAAGTTTGATTCAGAATTATCTCAGTATTTTTTAATTCACCAACTTCACGATAAACATGATTTTTAAAATAAGGTTGCTTTTTAATATTAGCAGCAAATAATAAACGGGTCGCAATTTTATTTTTTGTTAATTGATAGATCAAATCATTCCGTGTTATTCCGGCTTCCGGTTTCAGTGTAATTAAAAATCCAAACCACGATGGACTGGCATTTCTTGTTGCTTCAGGTAAAATTAGTTTATCAGATAAATCAATGAGTCCGGCTTTTAATTTATCAAAATTGTGTCTTCTGATACGAATAAATTCTTCGAGTTTTTCTAATTGCGCCAATCCCAATGCTGCTTGCATATCAGTAATTTTGAGATTGTATCCCAATCGAGAATAAATATATTTATGATCATACCCAAATGGTAAATCACCCAATTGCCATTCAAATCTTTTTGCACAGGTATTATCTTTTCCCGGTTCGCACCAACAATCTCTTCCCCAGTCGCGGAACGACTCCATTATTTTTTTGAGTTTCGCGTTATTAGTATATACAGCACCACCTTCACCCATTGTAATATGATGCGCCGGATAAAAACTTAGCGTCGCAATATCTCCGAATGTTCCTACATGTTTGTTATTGTATGTTGCACCGAGCGCATCGCAACAATCTTCAACCAACCATAACTTATGCTTCTTTGCAATCTTATGAATTTCTTCCACCTGAAAAGTATTTCCCAAGGTGTGGGCAATAACTATTGCTTTTGTTTTCGGACCAATGGCTTCTTCCAATCTGGCAATGTCAATTTCATAAGTCGGAATTTCAACATCGAGAAAAACAGGTGTGAGTCCGTACAACAGAAATGGGTTGATGGTTGTGGGAAATGAAACAGCAACCGTTATGAATTCATCACCTGGCCGTAAAGCCCGATCACCTAATTCATCTGCTGTTAAAGTCGCTGCTGCTATCAAATTAGCTGATGACCCGGAGTTCACAGTAATTAAACTTTTGATGCCAATAAACTTTGCAAGTTTTTTTTCGAATTCTGTATTGAATCGTCCAGTAGTAAAAACGCCATCCAATGCTGCTTCTGTCATTAACTGTAATTCTTTCTCATCAAATACTTTTCCGCTAACCGGAATGGTTGATTCACCTGATATAAATTTTTTATTTCCGTAAACCTCATCGTGATATTGTTTAATGAGAGAGAAAATTTCTTCTTTAATACTTTCTGCTTTTGATTTCATAACGGATTAATATTTAGCAGTGTAATTTTTAATTTGATTCACTCTGCTTTCATACACATTTTCTGACTCCTTTTCTGACAGATATCCATCAACAGTGTATTGAATTGTTTCCTCAAAATTTAAAAGAGGTTTCCAATCTAAATTGTTAAGTGCCTTTGTAATATCAAGTTTCAACAAACTTGCCTCATGTAGTTTGTTTGGATTGTTATCTGGTTTGTATTTGAGATCATTAATAGTTTTTGAAATCTTATTTATTACATCTGATACACTGTAATTTTTATCGGTCTTCGGACCAAAATTCCATCCACCTGAAAATGATTTTCCTTTTTCATACAATGATTGAGCAAGTTTCATGTATCCGAACACAGGCTCCAAAACAAATTGCCATGGTCTTGTTGAATTTGGATTCCTGATTATTAGTTCGCTGTTAGAAAAATAAGCTCTGAATAAATCAGGTATGATTCTGTTCTCGGCCCAATCGCCACCACCAATAACATTTCCTGCTCGGGCTGAAGCAACTGCGCAATCGCCTGATTGAAAAAAAGATTTTGTATAAGAATTGGTAATCAGTTCGGCACAACCTTTTGAGGCACTGTACGGATCATTTCCACCCATCGCATCATTTTCGTTGTAGCCTCGCGTCCATTCATTATTCTGATAACACTTATCGCTTGTAACATTCAAAGCAACTCTGACCGATGAAGTTTCACGAACTGCTTCAAAAAAATTTACAGAACCAATAATATTTGTTTCAAAAGTCTCAACCGGATCCGAATATGATAGTAACACTAATGGTTGCGCTGCAAGATGAAAAGCAATTTCAGGTTTCACCTGATTGAAAAAATTTTTGAAAGCTTCTCTGTTTCTGACATCTCCGTCCTTATGATGTATGATTGAAGCAAGGTTTGTTTTTACAAAATTATCATTGGGTGTTTTCGGAGGCAATGCATAACCATAAACATCTGCTCCTAGTTCATTCAGCCAGATACAAAGCCATGAACCTTTAAAACCGGTATCACCGGTTACAACTATTTTTTTTCCTTTATAAAAATTATTGAACAGATCCATTTATCTAATTACTTCCAGATTTTCCACTCAGCATTTCCGCTATTCCAAAGTTCATTCAAATCCATTTTGTCTTTTAGTGTATCCATGGGCTTCCAAAAACCTTCATGCTTGTATGCAACTAAATTATTTCCGGCAGTTATTTTTTCGAGCGGGTTTCTTTCCCAAATGGTGTCATCTCCTTCTATGTAATCAAATATCTGAGGCTCACAAACAAAGAAACCTCCATTGATCCAGTGTCCATCGCTTTTTGGTTTCTCTTTAAAATTCATCACTTGTAAATCATTATTTATTTGTAATGCCCCAAACTTTCCTGTTGTTTGAATGGCAGTTACAGTCACTATTTTTTTCTTTGAGTCATGAAAATCCAAAAGTTGTTTGATGTTTACATTTGAAACACCATCACCATAAGTCAGGAAAAATTTTTCTCCATTCACATACTCTTTTATTCGTTTGATTCGACCTCCGGTTAAGGTGTCTTTTCCGGTATCAACCAAGGTTATCTTCCAGTTTTCAGTTGCAGTATTATGAATCTTCATCTGGTTATTTGACAGATCAAATGTTACATCAGACTGGTGCAGAAAATAATTCGCAAAATATTCTTTCACCATAAAACCTTTGTAGCCAAGACAAATAACGAATTCATTAAAACCATAATGAGAATAAATTTTCATGATGTGCCACAAAATTGGTTTGCCACCAATCTCCACCATTGGCTTTGGACGAATATCAGTTTCTTCAGAAAGTCGGGTGCCCAATCCACCTGCAAGAATAACTACCTTCATTTTTTAATTATTTATTGATTCAAATTTAATTTTCATAAAAAAATCAATTACCACTTTTTTATAAGTATTATTTAATAATTGTGGTCAATTATATTTAAAGTAATTGACTCTACAAATATTAAATATCCACGAAATTAGCCCAAATTATTAATTGATAATACTTACTCAAATTTTCATTCTTAAATTATCACTTCCATTCCTATTTTGCCTTCCTTATTTTTCAGATGATGAGTAAAAAACAAGCAAAGGTTTCACCTCCAAAAAGTATACAATCACCTCCAAAAATTGATAGCAAGACATTATTCGAAAGATTACCCTGGCTGGAATATGTATTGGTTGGTTTGATAATTACAGCTTTGTTTTTTCTAAGAAGAAATTTTTTAGGTATTCCGATGGAGCGCGATGAAGGATCTTATGTGATGTATGGAAAATGGTTAGTAGATGGCGCAAAACCGTATGTTGATTTTTATGAAATGAAACCTCCCGGAATTTTTTTAGTGTATGGTTTTATGGTGAAACTTTTTGGCTATGATGCATTGAGTTTACAAAAAGGATTTTGTTATGTATATGCACTCCTGCTTTTATTTTTTTATTTATTCTTCCGGAATCTCTTCGGAAAAAAATTGGCGTTGGTGTTGCTGCCTGTTGGCGGCTTGCTTTTTCTGAATCCACAGATTTATGGATTCACCATTCAGGCAGAATTCTTCGTGATCATTTTTGTTTTAGCAGGGTTGTATTTGTTTACACTTGCGAAGCAGAAAAATAATTTATGGATTTTACTTTGTTCTGGAATAATGCTTGGTTTTTCAGTTTTAATAAAACAAGCTGGAATATTCTATTGCTTTTTTGGCGCCTTATGGATATTGATTGATTGGCTGAAAAATAAAAACCTGCGGAAATTTATTTTCGAAACCATTGCGTTTGCAATAGGAGGTTTTATTCCATTTATCCTGATTTTTTTATGGATACAAATGCAGGGATTATCCAAGGATATGATATTCTGGATGGTGGAATTTCCTGGAAAATATTATCTTGTTGATATTTCATTTGATGATGGAATAAATATGCTCATCAACACTTTTCAAAAAATAAGGGGAGAACAACTTTTATTCTGGGTACTTGCTTTTGCAGGATTGGTTGCAGGATTTTTTATTAAAATTTCATGGGACAAAAAAATTGTTTATTATTCTTTTATTATCCTTTCATTTTTACCAATTGTACCGGGCTATAGATTTTACGGTCACTACTGGATACTATTTGTTCCCGGCATTGCACTCTCCATTTGCCTCACTTATCAATTGCTCGAACAATTGGTTGGGAAAAGCAACGCGCTTAAAAATATTTTGGGCGTGCTTTTTCTTGTTATTCCAATAAGTCATTTCGTTAATTCAACCTCGTATTATTTAAAACCGGATTTCGATAAAATTTTACACGATGGTTATGGCGGCAATCCGTTCCCTGAAGCAAAAGTTATCGGAGATTTTCTGAAACGGAATATGAAACTCGGAGATCAGATTTATGTTGCCGGATCTGAACCGGAAATATATTTATATACAAATACACTGGGTATTACCAAGCACAATGTAGTTTATATAATTAACCTGAAATATCCATTTACCAAAACAATGAGAGCTGAAGCCATAAAAGATGTAGAAACAAAAAAACCGCGTTACATAGTTGATGTTATCATTCCAATTTCATTGTGGTTTTCAAAAGAAAGTGAAATGGAGCTTTTTGAGTGGACTCAGAGATATGTTCAGGAGAATTATAATTTAGTTTTCATCGCCGATCAGTATAGTCCTGGAAGTGCAACCAATTATGTTGAGGGGCCATCGGTTTTAACCTATAAACCGCAAGGGCAAAATTTCATAACAGTTTGGGAACGGAAAAAATAATTTTTTTAATTTATTTACTAAGCAATAACCGCTCTGTATACTTCACTTCACTGCTCGAAACCCTGATTAAATAAATTCCTTTTAACAAATTGTTGTTGAGCGAAATTGATTTTGAAACAATTCCATTTGTGGCTGTTACACTTGCCTCATACACTTCAGCACCGATAAGATTTACAATTGACAATTGATAAGTATTGTTATCGCCTGTTGTTAAATCCAGGTTAAAAATTCCGGATGATGGGTTAGGTGTGATTGAAAATTTGCCAATGTCTTCCGGTTTTATTTCAACAGGAATTATTTCAGTGTTTTTAGCAGAAGCTGTATTGAATGAAATACTCTTGGTGTATTCAGTTCCTGATTTCCAGTAACATTCGTTTTGCATTTGCAATTCGTAAGTTGTATTCGGTACCAGTCCTTTCAGTTTTTTCTCACAAGGGAAACTTGCACTTTGATTTTTCAATATCCAGGTAGTATCACCAACTTTTCTTAGTCTGATTTTATAAATGATTGCATTGTCTGTTATACTCCATTTCAGTTGTGCTGATGTATCACCTGCCGAAATCACTTTTACAGAATCAGGATTATTGCAGAACGATTTTGTTTTGAAAGAATAAATCTGCGACCAGCTACTTGTGTCGTTATGCATCGGGTCGCAAACAGTTTGTATTTGAATTTCATACGGAGTATTGTCAATCAGATTGGTGAGTGTGCGGTTGTTGTAGGGCAAAATGGTTCCGGAACTGGACCATGATTTTTCTCCGGCAACGCGCTTGCGGATTTTAAAACCATAAACTGTTTCATTTGCTTTCCACCCGATTTTTACTGTTGAAGCACCGATATTACTAATTGTGAATCCGGTTGGCTGGTAGCAGCTGGATTGTTTTATTGAAATTGTTTTAGTTTCACTGCTCATCGTTTCACTCATTTCATCTTTTACAATCAAAGTATAATTTCCTTCTGTTGAAATGGCCAATGATGAATCGTAACTGATGGATTGGTTCTTTTCATTGAACCATTGATAACTGAATTTTCCTTTCCCACCTGTAACTGTTGCATTCAGATTCAATGAACCACATGCTGGAATAATTGCAATTGCGGGATTAAAGTGAATATTGATTGCAGAAAAAATATTTACGCGAACAGTGTCTGTAACGGTTTGTGTATTGTCACAAGCAGAAAGATGTGTTCCTGAAACTGCATAATCAATGTAAGCCGGACAATTCGGATTCGATAAAAATGAAATCATGCTTCCATTGGTATTGCTGAGACATGAATTGAATTGACCTTCGTAACCAGGAGCAATTGATTCCCAGTTTACACTTGATGAAAGCAATCCTTCGGTTTTTAAAGTGATGGATGGTCCACCGATTCTTACACTTGTGTCTTTTGGAAATTGTGCTTTTGAAAAAGAAGTGATACGATAAGTGTTTTGTGCGTTACCCGGTTTGCAAAAAGAAATTTTGTGTGAACCACTCAAACAAACAGGTTGACCAACTTCCACCGGATTTTCGCAATCAATATAATAATACAACGAACCAACAGGTAGTTCGCCTGAAGCAATTTCAAATTTAATTCCTTCTGCATTTTTATCGAGCGTTACATTGAACTCAACACAGTTATCAGAATCAACTGCGTTGCAGCATTTTCCTTTTCTAGAAATTTCCGGAGTTAAAAAATATCCGTCTGGTTTGCCTTCAAGGTTTACTTCGAAACTGATTGCGGTTGTTGAAATTTCATCTGCGCTTGCAAAGGTACTTGCGCTGTTTCCTAAATTGGAATATAAAAACATGATTAAACTGACTACACCTGCAAAAGCGATTCCGATGGAACTGTAAATTAAAGCAGGTGCAATTTTTACTTTTTGTTTAACCGAAATTTTTGGGTGTAAATAGCGACTCATGTAGAGGGTGTTTCGCGCGTGCTTTACGCCCTCATTTCAAGAAAGTTTTAGCTATAAAACCACTATTTTACTGATGGGGTTGGAGCAGTTGTAGCCATTTCAGTAATCGCTTTCACAAATTTATCCAATTCATAAAGTTGGGTGTAAACATTGGGAGTAACACGAACATGCTTAAAATGCTCGTACTCGATGTTCACAGTGTGAATTTTATACTTATTGAACAGCGTTGCATCAATGTCTTTAAGTTCCATTCCTTCAATATAAAAAGTGCCGATGCCGCAACCATATTCCGGTTTTTGTGAAGTGTAAAGTTTGACTTTAGGAATGTCTTTTACTTTATCGTACCAATAATTTTTTAAGTAGCGGAGTCGTGCTTCTTTCTTTTGTATACCTATGGCATTGTGAAATTCAATGGCATAACCGATTGATTGTTCAATTGGAAAACTGCGTGTGCCGAGTGATTCGAACTTGCGGATGTCTTCGCTGTCGGGTTTATCATTTGCAAACAATGGCCACAGCGTTTTTATTTTTTCTTTCTTCACCCACAACATCCCGGAGCCGATTGGAGCGCACAACCACTTATGCAATGCTGTTCCCCAATAGTCGACACCAAGGTCAGGAATTTTAAAATCAATGTGACAGAAACTATGTGCTGAGTCGCACACAATTTCCACTGCTGCATTTTTTGCACGCACTGCGTCAGCAATTTTTCGAACAGGAATAAATTGACCGCACCAGTTGATGCAATGTGTGAGGTGAACCACTTTTGTTTTTGCAGTTATTGCATCAGCATAAATTTTTGTAAAGTACTCGTCGTTCTCAACCGGAAGAATGTGGTCGATCCACACCAGTTTTATTCCATCGCGTTTTTCGCGCTGGCTCCACGCATGCATCATGTTTGGATAATCCTGCTTGCACAAAACCACTTCATCTCCTGCCTGAAGATTTAATCCGAAAATAATTGTCTCCAATGCTTCACTTGCATTTCGGTTGATAGCAACTTCCTCAGGTGAAACTCCGGCAAGTGATGCAAGGTTTTCGCGTAATGGTTCGCGCCCCATATCCATCACACGCCACATGTAGTAGGTTGGAGTTTCGCATGCCATGCGATTGTATTTGTCGAGCATGTCTTGCACAATAATCGGCGACGGACTTACTCCACCATTATTCAGATTAATGATTGAAGGTGAAACAGAATATGCGAGTCGGATGGTGCGCCAGTAATCTTCGTCCATTACTGCATCTGTAACAGTTGCGTGATTGAAGTTTTTCAACTGACCGATTACTTGTTCTGCTTTTGCTTTTTGCAGAAATGACGGCAGTGAAATTCCTGCTGCTGAAGTGAGTGCAGCGTTGCGAATAAAATTTCTTCTTGAATTATTTTCCATCAGCTAAAATTATTTTGATGGGGTTAATGTAATGGAAAAGATGAATAACTAATCTTAAGAAGTGACTTGCACTTATTCAAAAATAAAAAAGCCGCAATGTTCATGCGGCTTTTGAAAAATAGTCGATTAAAGAAAATTATTCCTTCACAAATTTCACAACTTCTCCGGTTTTTATATTCTTGATAAATAATATTCCCTTATAGCTTTCAGATATATTAATGTAAAATCCATTTGAAGATTGACTAAAAGTTGCCTGAAGTTTTCTTCCGAGTATATCTGTAACAATTAAATCCGCTGCATTTTCTGCTCCGGTTATTTCGCAAGTGTTACATGGATTTGGTGTCACCGCCATTTTAGAAACCAAACTATTTTCTCCACCTTCTATTCTAAGCAATGTCGCAAATGTGGTAATGGTTGTAAACCCTGAATTTACCGAACCGGAAGAATTGCAATCAGTTCTCATGCGGTATTGGTAAACAGAATTAGCAGTGAGTCCGGTTAAATATTTTGTTGTTGCTAGAGCAAGAATTGTTTTTGTCGTCCACGAATTGGTTCCTTGTTTTCGGTATTGCAATCGATATTGATATGCACATGAGTTACCGGTCCAATTGACTGTTACACTCGTTTGAGAAATATTCCCCGTTACAATATTTATTGGTTTTTCGCAGGTACAAATGGTGATAAATGTTTGAACAGCAGAATAGGCAGAAAAAGAAGTGCCCGCTGAATTACAATCAGTTCTTACCTGGTACTCGTAAGTATTGTTGGCCGTTAAACCGGTTATTGTTTTAATAACAGTTGGTGCAGTTATTATGGTTTCAGTCCAAGTGGTAGTTCCTTGTTTTCGGTATTGAATTCTGTATTGATAAGCACACGAATTTCCGGTCCAGTTTATTGTGGCTGATGTTCCGCTGATAACTGTTGAAGAAATATTTGTTGGTGTTGCACAAATTGAAACTGTAGTGTTAACGGGAGCTGATGATGCATAACAAGCCGGAGCATTGCTGACTGTTACACTATAGGTTCCTGCAGCTAAAACCAGAATACTTTGAGTGGTTGCTCCCGTATTCCATAAATAAGAAGTCGATGCACTTGAAGTCAATGTAACAGAATTTCCCGGACAAAAAGTTGTGGGTCCGTTTGCTGAAATTACCGGAGTGGTGATAGTGCACCCTGAAAGATTTAAATTTTCATGAATCAGAAAATACTTAAACAATACTAATGCGAGTGAATCGGCAAAAACTTTTCGGCTTGCGTAGCTACTGCGAACATTTGAATTGCATTCTATCTGCACACCGTTCACAGGATTTCCTGCTGCATGACAGGTGTAATTTGCTGTATTAAATCCGCCATCAAAATATGGGTTTGTTCCAGGTGAGGGAGTTTGCATACTTGGAACCGAAGGAAATCCTGCATTTGCCAGCAGTGTTCCTAAAGCAAAATTGCCACGAAGCATATTCGCGTTATTGTACCCATTAACATTTGAAGCCACTAAATTCTTAATTGAACTAAGGTTAGTGTAATAGGAAGTATTTAAAACACTATCACTATATCCAAGTTGAGTGGGTGTATATAAATATCCTAATTCCAACTGCTGAATAGTATGACCGTGACCATGAAGGTCAATGTAAAAAGCTTTGCCGGGAAATTGATTCTGAGCTATAGCTTCAGCAGTATCAATAAAATGATGAAACTCATTCCATGCAACTGTTGCTTCTGCATTTCCGCAGGCGCCTTCCACAATTTCCCTGTTGCAATCAATCTTTGTTCGCTTGAGATTACAATAAATAATATGCGGATGCTTGCCTGTAAGATTGAATAAACTTGAATCAATTTGTTTTGCCAATGAAATAGTATAAGCATCTGTAACCAATGTAGGATTGTTGCATGTTCTATCCGGAATAGATGAAGGAGTTAAACTTCCACCATGAGGAACAGAAATAATAATTGGAAGAGTTCCTTTATGATATTCGATATAATTATTTACGCCATAAATAATCTGAGAATAACTTTTAATACATACAGAAAGAATTAAAATCAGGCAAAGAATTTTTTTCAATTTCATGTATAATTTATTTCGTTGGAATTATTTTGATGAGTGTAATACGAAAAGTAGTTCGAGTATGTTGGTTTTTTCAGCATTCTGACTAAATCCAATCACCTATTTTATTAATGGTATATAAATGATTTCCGTTCGTCACTTCTTTTTAAATCCGGACTACATCACTTATTAAAACTGCAATTACTTTGCAGTCCAATAAATATTTACAAAAATGAATTCACTTCCTTCCTATTCAAAATATGCAGAGCACTGGATGCTTGACCGTAACACTGTGTTTTTAAATCATGGTTCGTTTGGTGGTTGTCCCATTCCGGTGTTGAATAAACAAACTGAATATCGAAACCGAATGGAGCAGGAGCCGGTGAAATTTATGATTACTGAACTGGAAGATTTATTGTGGAAGAACAAGGAACAACTCGCCTCCTTAGTTGGTGCAAAAGCAAAAGATTTAGTTTTTGTGCCAAATGCAACTTATGGAGTTAATACAGTGATGAATAACCTGGAATTGAATGAAGGTGATGAAATTCTCACTCATAATCATGCGTATGGTGCGTGCTGGAATGCTGTTCAGTATTATGCAGAGAAGAGTAAAGCGAAACTGTTGATTGCCGAAATTCCTTTCCCTATAAAATCAGATGACGAATTGGTAGAATCATTTATGAAAGGCGTAACACCAAAAACAAAGTTCGCCATGATTGATCATGTGACTTCTGCAACTGGAATCATTTTCCCTGTGAAAAAATTAACTGTTGCTCTCCATGAAAAAGGAATTGAAGTTTTAATTGACGGCGCTCATGCTCCCGGAATGCTGGATTTAAATATTGATGAAATTGGTGCAGAGTATTACACCGGAAATTGTCATAAATGGATTTGTTCACCCAAGGGTTCAGCATTGTTACATGTGCGCGAAGACAAACAAAAAAACTTTCGATCGTTGATTGTCAGTCATACTTACGATAAAAAGGTTGGTGAAAAATTATGGTCATCACATTTCTTCTGGCCCGGCACTTCGGATTACACTGCTTACGCTTGTATTGGAAATTCAATTGAATTCATGGGTTCAGTAATGGGCGATTGGAAAACTTTGCGCAAGCACAATCATGATTTAATCGTGGAAGGAAGAAAACTTTTGTTGAGTGCTTTGGGAGCTGCTGAAGCCCCTTGTCCTGAAAATATGTTGGGCAGTTTAGCCACTGTTCCATTACCGATTGAATTCAAAGCACCTGAATCAAATTTCAATTACATCCACCCATTCTGGCAAAAACTGGTGAATGAATATCACATTCAGACTCCTGTATTTGGCTGGTCGAGAAACAATCCGAGGTGGTGGTTGCGCATTGCAGGTCAGGCATATAATTCAATTGAGCAGATTCAGTATTTGGCTGATGTTTTGAAAAAGGAATTTCCACAATAGTCTATTTCTAAAAACCTTTATCAGAAATCAGGAGGAGCATACATGCGGTTATATTTGCAAAAGCAAAAAAAACCATGGATAAATTTTCATATATAAGCAATGCTCATCCCAATGTGGTTGAATCACTTTACAAGGAATTCAAATTAAACCCTGATTCAATTGAATTAGAATGGAAGAAGTTTTTTGAAGGATTTGATTTTGCCGTTTCTGCGAATGCAGTTAACGGAGGAGCTACGCTGGAAAAAATCGGGTCAGAAAAAAAATCAACAGCGGAATCTGAAACTGTTTCAGCTTCAACTGATTTTGTGAAGGAGTTAAAAGTTTTTCAGTTCATCAATGCTTATCGCGCTAAGGGGCACCTGGAAGCCAAAACCAATCCGATTCGCAAACGGAAAAACCGTTATGCAAATCTGGATTTGAAATTTTTCGGGCTGAATGAAAATGAATTGAATGAAAATTTTTCAGTTGGAAATATTCTCGGACTCGGAAAAACTTCTTTAAAAAATATTATTACGCAGCTCCAGAAAATTTATTGTAGCAGCATCGGAGCAGAATTTATATATCTGAACGACGATGAGCAGTATGAATGGATGCTCGGCAAAATGGAAAAAAATTTCGCGCAACTTTCATTTCCGATTGAAAAGAAAAAACACATTCTGCAAAAACTGAATGATGCAGTAGTGTTCGAAAAATTTCTGAGTACCAAGTATGTCGGTCAAAAAAGATTTTCGCTCGAAGGTGGCGAAACAACTATTCCGGCGCTCGATGCAATAATTAATTACGGCGCAAATAATGGCGTAGAAGAAATTGTAATGGGAATGGCGCATCGCGGACGATTAAATATTCTCGCCAATACACTTGGTAAAACTTATGAGCAGATTTTTAATGAATTTGAAGGCAATGCAGTTGCCGATACAACAATGGGTGATGGTGATGTGAAGTATCATCTCGGTTACGCATCCCAGGTTAACACTTTTGATGGAAAAGAAATGATGCTGAAACTTTCTCCGAATCCATCGCACCTCGAAGCTGTGAATCCGGTGGTGGAAGGTTACACCAGAGCGAAATCAGATTTGTTGTACGATGGAAATTTCAAACGCATTCTT
Organism: Chitinophagaceae bacterium; assembly: GCA_947469485.1. Taxonomy (GTDB): domain Bacteria; phylum Bacteroidota; class Bacteroidia; order Chitinophagales; family UBA10324; genus UBA10324. The sequence continues at coordinate 86,090 of CANIPU010000002.1, forward strand.
CCAATATTAATTCATGGTGATTCTGCGGTTGCAGGACAAGGAGTCGTGTACGAAGTGTTACAGATGTCGCAGTTGGAAGGTTATTTAACCGGAGGCACTATTCATTTTGTAATTAACAATCAAATCGGTTTCACTACCGATTTTGATGATGCGCGCTCTTCAGATTATTGCACTTCACTTGCGGCAATGGTGGAAGCACCAGTGTTACATGTGAACGGCGATGATCCGGAAGCAGTGGTGTTTGCAGTTGAACTCGCAACTGAATGGCGACAAAAATTTCAGCGCGACATTTTTGTTGACATGGTTTGTTATCGTCGTCACGGTCACAACGAAGGCGATGATCCGAAATTCACGCAGCCGGGTTTGTACAAACTCATTGGCGAACATGTGAATCCGCGCGAAGTTTATAGTCAGCAATTAATCACTCGCGGAGATATTGATGCAGAGCTGGCGAAGGAAATGGATAAAGATTTCTGGAAGCAATTGCAGGATCGTTTGGATTTTGTGAAGCAACATCCACTCCCCTATAATTATCAGTTGCCCGAATTGGAATGGAAAAAATTAAGAAGAGCAAATACTGCCGAAGATTTTGATTCGTCACCTGAAACTGCTGTCAGCAAAGAGTTAGCTGACCGTGTGATAAAAGGTTTGATGAATTATCCGGAGAATTTTAATCCGCTGAATAAAATTGAAACGATGCTGAGTCAGCGCCGCAAAAATTATTTTGATGATGGGCGCATTGATTGGGGAATGGCGGAGTTGCTCGCTTACGGAACACTTTTATTGGAAGGTCACGATGTGCGCATGAGCGGACAAGATGTGAAACGCGGAACTTTCAGTCACCGGCATGCAGTGATTTACGATGAAGACAACAACAATGAATATAATCGCCTCGACCATTTGGAAAAAAATCAGAAAGGAAAATTTTTGATTTACAATTCCTTGCTTTCTGAATTTGCGGTGCTTGGTTTTGAATATGGTTACTCGCTTGCTTCACCTAATTCTTTAACAATCTGGGAAGCTCAGTTTGGTGATTTTGCCAATGGCGCGCAAACAATTATTGACCAGTTCATCACCGCCGGCGAAAGCAAGTGGCAGCGCATGAGTGGTGTAACACTTTTGTTGCCGCACGGATATGAAGGACAAGGACCGGAACACAGCAGCGCACGACTCGAACGGTTTTTACAGGCAAGCGCCGAGTACAATATCACAGTGGCGAATGTGACATCGCCTGCAAATTATTTTCATTTACTGCGCCGGCAATTATATCGTCCGTTCAGAAAACCATTGGTGGTGATGAGCCCGAAATCATTGCTTCGACATCCACGATGTATAAGCAATGTCAATGAAATTACTGCTGGAGGATTTCAGGAATTATTAGATGATGAAAGTGTAACTGATTCAGCAAAAATTCGGAAAGTGCTGGTATGCAGCGGAAAAATTTATTATGATTTACTAGAAAGAAAAATCGCGAATAAAAAAGACGATGTTGCAATCGTTCGGCTAGAACAATTGTATCCTTTGCCAATAAAACAGTTGGATGAACTCACAAAAAAATACCGAACAGCAGTTTTTGTGTGGGTGCAGGAAGAACCCGCCAATATGGGCGCATGGAGTTTTATTCAACTCAATTATAATAAAATTAGGTGGGGAATGATTTCGCGAAAGGCGAGCGCCTCACCCGCAACCGGATTTCAGAAAGTGCATAATCAGGAACAGGAAGAAATTGTCTGTAAGGCAATGGAATAAAAAAAGGCAGTTGGTGAATTCAACTGCCTTTTCGGATGATATTGATTACAATCGATTATCTGACAAGTGTAATGTTTCCTTTTCGTTCGATTTGAATATTTCCATATCCTTCGCCTTCTAAAACATAGGTATATACTCCGACTTCACAATCTTCTCCCTTATATTTTCCATTCCACCAATCAGAAATATTGTGGCTTTCAAAAACAATCTCTCCCCAGCGATTATATATTTTCAAATAAGTAAGATTAAAAACTCCAAGTCGAATAACTTTTAAGAAGTCATTATGTCCATCGCCATTTGGTGAAAATGCGTTTGGTACTTTAACCAAAGGTTCGTTTGTTACCACCACAATCATTGTATCCATATCAACACAGCCATCAGCTGAAGTAACAGTCAGAATATAAACAGTAGTTAATGTTGGGTTTGCAAAAGGATTTGGGCTATTTGGGTTATTTAAATCGTTTGGCGGTGTCCATGAATAAACACTTCCGGCAGGGCCACTTCCATTTAATTGAGTACTATCGAATAGATACATTGAGATATCAGTTCCTGCATTTGCTTCAGGGAATTCATATAAATGCAGGGTAACCTGAGCTGTATCTGTGCATCCTTCTTCATTTGCAACAGTTACGGTGTAAACAACTATTGAAGTAGTTGGTGTTGCCAATGGGTTTTGAACGCTGTAATCACTAAGGAAATAACCGGTCCAGGCATAACTTATTCCACCGCTTGCATGAAGCTGTACTGATTCATTTGGACAAACTGAAGAATCAGGCCATGCATTTGCCGTTGGGACAGGATGTACTGTAACAATGGCGGTATCTGAAGAAACACCACAAGGGCTGTTAGCAGTTACAGTATAGGTAGTTGAAACAGCAGGGGAAGCCTGAGTAGCAGATGAGTTTGGAGCGGTTAATCCTGTTGCAGGAGTCCACTGATAACCAGAAGCGCCACTTGCATTTAAAAAGACTGACCCGCCTGGGCACATTGAACCACCGGTTCCAGCGTTTACTCCCTGAATATTATCTACCGTTATTAGTACATCATCGGTTAAATTACAAGAGCCAAAAGAAGCAGTGACGGTATATTGTGTTGTTATAGTCGGAGATGCTACAGGATTAGGACAATTCGTACACGATAGATTTAATGGAGGTGACCATGTATAGCTTAATAAATTTGAAGTGGCCGATAAATTTGCAGAGCCTCCATTGCATATAGTATCATCAGGGCTTGCAAGTACGAATGGATCCATAAGCAAAAACATGGCATGAAGTGCAACCAACGATGCTGCGCCAGAACAATTTGCAGTATCCAATGAATCAAGAATTGGATAGAGGTCAACAATGATGGTGTCATATGGTGGCTCAAAATTTCCATCGGCGATTGGAATAATATTTAAATAGAAAATACTATCAAGAAATGAAATACATACTGTATCCGGTAAGTTTTGATAGTCTATGCCTTCAATGGCATTGCCACTTGTAACAATTTGATAACAAAGGGTATCTATCTGACAGTTATTTGTTGTATCAATTATCCCACATGGACCACTATTTGAAATCTTTTTCACCTGAATTTCCCCCGTGGTGCAGCCTTCTACAATTACATTTGTAGGATAATTTGGAATAGGGTTGCTTACTGTTTGGTAAACAACAGTTCCCGCTAGTAAGTTGGCTATCATTACCCCTGAATCATAAATGCCATCACTCACATCAGCAATAACAAGAACTAAATGGTAAGTGTCGCATGACATTACATTTGCCTGAGCAGTTAACAAGGTTGTAAATCCATCATATTCTACATTTGTTTGTGTCGCAGATGCCGGACATTGTGTTGTACAACCACCACCGTTTGGTGTGTATGGATCATTGCATACATAATAACCTCCATTTAAGCCACAGTTTACATTGTTAATTGAAATTTGAGTTGAAGTACCTGGTACAACAGCAATATTTTGTTGTCCGATTATTCCAGGACCACTGATAAAGAATCCAAAAGCATCATTAATGGAATTTACAAAATCATTGTATTCATCAGAAGCAAAGACATAGTTAAAAGTTAAAATTGAGTCATAAGCAATTACATCAAATTCAAATCTGGTTGCATCCAAAGTAGTTCCGGCAAATGCAAGCAGCGGATCTCCGGGTAAACCATTGTTTAAACCAAAGCTTTGCATTGTATTAGTGTTTGGAAGTGTGGCAGTACCGGAGGTTAATATTATTCCATGGTCAATTCCTATGTTAGTAGAACTTCCATTTGAAAAAGTACCATACGCTCCTGAAGCACCAGTTATTACTGGGTTCAAAACAGTTGCACCTGGACCTACAAGAGCTTGAGCCAACTGTAAAGCTGTTACTCCGGGAACTGTATTTATTTGTCCTAAAGAACAAAAAGGGGATGCAGTAATCGTTCCTATTACAAGTATTAAAATCAACCTGTTTATTAAATTCATAATTGTCTATTTATTAAAAAAATGTCAATTTATTAAATCAGAAAATTCAAAAGTGAGTTAATAAATTCAAAAGAAAGATTTTTTGAATTGATTTTTCACAACTGGTTAAAAGCAATAAAAAACAAACTACTTCAGCAAAGTAACATTGCCTCGCATGGAAACCCGCTGATTATTATGACCATGCCCAGCTATGTAGTAAACATAAACCCCAATTGGAGCGGGCTCACTTTTATAAAGACCATTCCATCCCTTTTTTATGTCATTTGTTTGATAAACAAGTTCTCCCCAACGATTATAAATTCTGAAGTCTTCGAGTTCAAAAATACCCTGATGGATTATTTTCAATAAATCATTTATTCCATCTTCATTTGGTGAAAAAGCATTAGGTAAATAGACATATGGTTTATCATCAACAAAAACCCAAACAGTATCGTCATCTACACAACCATTTGCATTAGTTACAATAACATGATATAAAGTAGATACTTCAGGATTAGCCCAAGGGTTTCCAATAGTAGTATCACTTAAGCCATAAGACGGATCCCAAATCCATGATACACCACCGGATGCAACTATTTGAACACTGTCATACAACTGAATTGTAACATCCTGACCAGCATATGCCTGTGGTATTGGGAAAAAATCAACAGCGGTGTATGCAGTATCAACACAGAAGAATTCGTTTGAAACAATTACCATATAAACGGTTGAGTCAACAGGAGGAGCAACCACAACCATTGAACCGGTATCAGTTAATAATCCATCACCAAACCACAAATATTGGATTCCACCGCTAGCATAAAGAGTTGTGCTTCCCCAAGGGCAAATAATTGTATCCGGATAAGCGTCAGCAATTGGTAATGGATGAACAGTAACAACAACTGTGTCGGTTGTAATTCCGCAAGGACTTAATCCTGTAACAGTATATGTTGTTGTCGTTGTTGGAAATGCAATTGGATTTGGAATATTCGGATTTGTAACGGAACTGTCAGGAGACCAAACATAATTTGTTGCTCCTGTTACATTCAACTGTATACTGTCATTTAAACACATTGCTGTATCGTTTGACGCAACAATTGCTTGAGGGAAATCAACATCAACCATTACAGTTTGAGATAATGAACAACTTCCTAATGCAGCATTAACAGTATAAAGAGTCGAACTGGTAGGAGTAGCAGTTGGAGAAAGACAAGTAGTACAAGACAATCCCGTTGGAGGTGACCATGTAACTACCGGTAAATTTGAAGTTGTTATCAAGTCATATGATTGCCCAATACAAAGAATCGTATTTGGCACTGTAAATAATTGTTGATCTACTAAAAAGAATTTGACCTGAAAGGATTGAAGCAATGCTGCACCAGGGCAATTAGTAGTATCAGAAACCGGAATTAAATCAATGATAATTGTATCTACACCAGGTTCAAAAATACCATCAGCAATAGGAATAATATCAATATACATTACAGTATCCATTCCAAAGCACATTGTATCAGGTAAGGCTATATAATCAACACCTTCTATGGCATTGCCGCTTGTGACCAACTTGTAACACAATGAATCAGTTGCACAGTTAGAGGTATCTATTAAAGAACAGGCACCACCATTTGTAACAGATTGTTTTTTCAATTGAATTTGACCAGTAGTACAACCTTCCATTAATGAAGTATTATCTAAACCAGGTAACGAATCACTAACTGTAGTTGAAATATTAGTTCCGGCGATTAGATTGCCAATTAAAACTCCAGAGTCATATCCTGCATCGGCAATATCTGCAATTACTAAAATTAAATGATAAGTATCACATGGAGTTACATCTGCTTGAGCTGTGAGTAAAACTGTAAAACCATCATATTCAATAGTAGTTGCAGCTTGGTTTGGCGGACATTGATTTGTACATCCACCAGAAGTTGGATTCCACCAGTCATTACAGGTATAGTACAGACCATTATTTCCACAGTTAACATTCCCTATTGTAACCTGAGCTCCTCCTGGCAATAATGCAATATTTTGTTGACCAACAATGCCTGGTCCGGAAATAAAAAATCCGAAAACATCATTGAAACTGGTACCAACCCAATCATTATATTCTTCAGATCCAAACACATAATTAAATGTCAACGATGAATCGTAGGCTACAACATCAAATTCAAAACGACAGGCATCATTGGTTGTTCCTGCAAAAGCCAAAAGCGGATCACCCGGAGAGTAATATGCCGTAGACCAAGGAGATGCTGTATTTGAACTTGGTATATTAGCATTACCAGAGGTAAGTATTATGCCTTGTCCAATTCCAATATTGGTTGAAAACCCATTTGCGAATGTACCATAAGAGGTAGCCATACCTGTAATCTGCGGATTTAATACAATAGCCCCAGGACCTACTAAAGCCTGAGCCAATTGCAAAGCTGTTACAGATGTATTTGTAACAATTTGAGCATCAGCAAAATTGCTTTGAATAAAAAATAAAGCAATAAGTAAAACTGTAAATTTCCTGACAACTGTTTTCATTTCAATTATAATTTAATTCCCTAAAGGTAAATATCTTCTCTTTAGAAGTTCGTTTTGAACAGATATTGTTTTTCAAATTCTTACCGTTTCAAATATCAGATATTTAATGTTAAGTGTTTTTTTTCAATGCTTAGAAAGTAGTATTTACTATTGTTTCTCTATTCAAATCTAAAATGAAAAAATTACTTCTTTTAATCTCACTCTCCTTCTTCATCTCCTGTGCTTCGAACAGCAATAAAGAAAATTCAATATCCGGAAACGACGATGCACGAATTGATTCTTTGTTTAAAAATTATTATGAACAGCGACTTCATCTTTTTCCGTTGGAAGCTACCCAAAATGGCGATCATAGATTCGACGATCAATTGCCAAATAATATCACTCAATCTTTTCGAGATACTTTGAAGAATTTCTACGCTTCAACACTTGATTTTCTTGGCGAATTCGACCGCGCTGCATTAAATCAAAACAATCAGACGAGTTTTGATATTCTGCAATGGGATTTAAATGAAAATCTGGAAGCGCTGAAATTTCCTGACCAGTTAATGCCTATCAATCAATTCTGGAGTTTGTCTATTACTATGGGACAATTAGGTGCGGGATCAGGAATTCAACCTTTTGAAACAGTAAAAGATTACGAAAATTTTTTAATGCGTGCTCATCGTTTTATTCCGTGGTGCGATACAGCGATATCAAATATGAAAAGAGGCATTGCGCAGAGTATTTCACTTCCTCAGGTATTGGCAAAAAAAGTATTGCCGCAATTGCAAAGCATGATTGTCAGCGATATTCATCAGAGTATTTTTCACATGCCGATTGATAAATTTCCGACATCGTTTTCTGAAGCTGATAAAAACAGATTGACTGATGAATATGAAAAAACTATTTCGACTGAACTGATTCCTGCCTATAAGCGACTCTATGATTTTTTCAATACCACTTATATTCCTGCCTGCAGAAATACAACCGGCATAAGTGATCTTTCATTTGGAAAAGATTATTACAATTTCTTAACTAAGCAGTGGACTACAACTACGCTCACCACCGATTCAATTTTTAATCTCGGACAGGGTGAAGTGAAAAGAATTCGCGGCGAAATGGAGGCCATAAAAAATGAATTAGGATTTAAAGGAACACTGAAAGAGTTTTTCGGATTCGTTAACACCGATAAAAAATATTTCCCGTTCAAAACAGATTCGGAGGTGATACAAGGGTTCAGGAAAATCTATGAAACAGAGAAACCGATGGTGAACAAAATGTTCAGCGTACAACCAAAAAGCCCGTTCCGCATACAGCAAACAGAAAAATTCCGTGCAGCATCTTCTAGTGCCGAATACCAACAAGGCTCGGCTGATGGTTCTCGACCCGGAATTTTTTATGTACCGATTATTGATGCCACAAAATTTAATTCCATTGCCATGGAAACTTTGTTTCTGCACGAAGCAATTCCCGGGCATCATTTTCAGATTTCTTTGCAGCAGGAAAATAAAGAGCTTCCTGATTTCCGCCGCTTCATCTGGTATGGTGCATATGGAGAAGGGTGGGCTTTATATTCTGAATCGCTTGGAAAGGAGGTGGGATTATATACCGACCCGATTCAAAAATTCGGAAACCTGAGCGAAGAAATGCATCGTGCTTTAAGATTGGTTGTTGATGTGGGCATGCATTTAAAAGGTTGGACACGCGAACAGGCTATACAATTTTGTCTGGAAAATGAAGCTGAAGGTGAGTCTGATATTACGAGCGAAGTGGAAAGATACATGGCAATTCCCGGGCAGGCGCTTGCTTACAAAATCGGGCAATTAAAAATTATTGCCTTGCGCAACGAAGCAGAAAAACAATTGGGCGGCAAGTTTTCTTATGCCGAATTTCATAACCAGGTTTTAAAAGATGGTTGCTTGCCGCTTGCTATTCTTGAATCGAATATTATGAAATGGATTATGAGTCAGAAATAATTATTTGTTTTCAGAAACAACTTCCTTTCTCGATTTTATATCCAGATTGATCAGCATCGCCACAATCAGAAAATAAAGTGTTCCCACTTTATCAGTTTCAATCAGGTCGCTCAAAAAAGTATTTACATAAACAACGATCAATGTAAGTGTGAGCGCCATTACAAATTGGCGAAGTTGTTTGTCTTTCAACTGATGATAAATGCGTTGCCCGTACCACAACAATGCTCCGGTGAAAACAGAAAAAATAAACAAGCCAATAATTCCCTGCTCAATTAACAGCAGCAGAAAATAATTGTGCACAGTGCTTCGCTCCGGATTGCGGCTAACGAAAGTTGCATAACTGCTCACTGCGTATGGTTTATAAAAATTATAAAAATTTCCCGGGCCATAACCCACAATCGGATTTGCCTCCCACATACGGAAACCTGCAATCCAACGAAACACCCGCTCGCCACTGCTTATGTCTTCCATGTTATATGTTGCAGACAAATGCGACTCAAGGTCTTCGTGCATAATGGTTTCATCAAAATTCGGCGCATAGTACAGGTATCGATTCTGATATCCCATGTAAAAAACTCCGCTGATAATTAGTAGTGCTCCAATCAACATGCTTCTGCCAAGCAAACGATGCTGAATTAAAAATGCACACGGCAGAATAGCAATCACACTCAACCATGACGAGCGTGTGTAAGAAAAATAAACAGCAACCAACATCACCAGCAACGAAGCAATCAGCATGTTGCGCGTAACAGTTCTTTTTTTATACCAGGTAATCGCCAGCCATGTTAACGGAATCAGTTGCGCCACAAAAGCTGCATAAGCCACATGGTTTCGATAGAAGGGTTCCATCATCGTATTCACATCGGCAAACGAAAATCCTTTTTTAGAATGACGATAAAGTGTGTAAAAAATAGTTGCAATTGTTGGAATGAAAATGCACCAGAAAGCTTTTTTAAAATCTTTCTGCTCACGCATGATTACTCCACCGAGTAAAACAAAAACCACGAGGTACCAGGTTTTTGCCAGCAGAAATTTGAATGACACAATGTGGTTGGAAGAATAAACAACTGAAATAATGATCCAGAAAAAATGAAGGGCGAGTAAAAAGAATAAAGGATGGGTGAGAAACTCCTGCGCTACAATTTTCTTATTCGAAAACCAGGAAGCAATAAACACGAACATTAACCCAAGCATTAACGGCTCGGTAGGTAAGTCAGTACCAAGTGATGTGGTGAATGAAAATTCAATAGAGAGCGGCAAACAAAACAGTAGCAGATAAAAACCAAACTTGATATCGGCGACTGTTACATATAAAAAAAGCAACGCAAACGGCAGTGCAAACCAGAAGTAAGTATAGGTAAGCCAGCCCACCAATAAACTGCCAAGTGTAACAGTGGCAGCGGCAGCAAGCATCCATTTATCGTAAAGCAGCGCTTTACTCGGGAGCATTCAGTTCGCCTTTTATGTTTTTGTAATAGTCAGAAACAAGAGCGGTCAGAACCATCACCACAAAAGCGATAAACACACAACTGAAAACAACTAACCAGCGAACCGGTTTTGATTTTTTCTCGGCAGGAAATCCTTTCTCGAGAATAAAAATGCTCGGCACATCGCGGTTTATAGTTGCTTTAAATTGTTCGGAAAGCCCGATGGAGTTGTTCAGTTCTTTTAGTGCGGCTTTCTTTTTATCGTCGAGAATTTTTATTTCTTCATTAGCCATATCAAAATTGGTTTTCTCCTCCACACTCATGTTGTTCATTCGATTCAGATCTGAAATATTTCCGGCGAGGTTGTATCGGTTACGCAACTTGATAATGGAATCAGTCAGAATTTTTATGGTTGCTTCTTTAGCTGAAATCTTATTGTTGTAAATGCTCACCATTTTCTGTTTGTTGTCCATCAACAGATTTTTACTGATATCATCTATCTTCCAAACCATAGCATTTACCATGTGCGCTGCGGTGTCTTTGTCCTGATCGTAAACGGTAATCTCAATGGAACCTTTATCGGTGCGTTCAATATTCACATTGTCTTCCAACTCTAATTGCACAGCATAATTCGGATAGTCAGAAGTGGCTGAATCAATGTCGTAATGCTTGAATAAATTATACCGCTGCACCATAAACATTTTCAACTGTGCACTTTGTGCAATGGCCATCAGGCGGTCCACATCATCACTGGTTCCGAAAAAATTCTGGCTCTTTTGCTCGAACATGTTTTCACTGTTCGTAATGCTCGGGTTCGATGGCAGTATCACCGATTTGGAAGCATAGTAAGGTTTCATAATATGAGGGTCAGAAATCACTATACTTCCCACCAATGCAATGGCGCAAACGATAAGAATTGATTTCTTCCATTTAAAAATTATCCGGATGACTGAAATAAGATTGAGTTGCTTTTCCATTTAAGGCTTTTAAAAATTTGCACAAACCTAAAGTAATGAACAGGATTAGCAAATTGGTTTTGCCACCATTGTAAAAACAGATATTTTATTGTGTGAATCTTAAGAAAAATTATTCCTCACCTGAAATGAGCATTGACCTTACTTTTTTCAACTCAAATAATTTTAATCCGAAAGCTATGAGTAATGAAACCCCCAATCCGGCAATTACTCCGGGAATGAGTGAAGTGATAAATGTATGTGCAGAATAACCCACTGCAAGAGAGAGTAGTGAAAACAAAATCAGTTTGCTGATTAATTCCAGATTCATTTTCAGTTGAAATATTTTCCGGCTGATAAAAATTTCTATCACACCTATAATGCATTGGGTAGAAACCGCAGCAATGGCGGCACCGGTACATTGATATTTAGGAATAAGAATAATATTCAGTGAAAAATTAATGATGGCTGTTAAAGCGGTGGCGACTGCCAATTCCTTTAAACTCCGGTTCGCGGCGAGCAGTGTTCCGAAAATATAAACGGTGGAAGCTCCCGGCAATGCGAACATCAGTATTCCTAAAATATTAGCTGAATAAATTGTGGTATCATGATAAAGCAATTGCATGATTTCATTTCTGAAAAACAAACACACTACAGCAAGCATCCAACTGAAAATGAAAATGGTTTTGAAACTGACAGCAGTGAGTTCATCCACTTTTTGCCCGCGCCGGATGAGACGCGAAAAAATCGGAAGCAGTAATGCAGCAAACAAAAATCCGAATTGATTGGCAGCATCGAGCAAACGAAAAGCAGAAGCATAAATTCCTGCCTGAATATCTCCCTCGGTTCCCAATAATTTTTTCAGTAGTACGGCATCAATACGAGTGTAAATTCCCATCAGCAAAACAATAATGGCAAGCAGGTAACTTTCCTTCCAGATTGTTTTCAGCATGCTGAACTCAAATGAAAACTGCAGTTTCGGAATGCGCTGTAACAGTAAAACAGATGCCACTAAAATGGTGATGACATAACTCGCAGTTTGCGAATACACAAACCATTCGATTTGAAACTCACTGGCAATCGGTTTGAAATAATACAACCAACCGAACAATAAAATCATCAGCAACTTATCGAGTATAGAAAGAAAACTATCAAGCTTAAAAAATTGCAGGGCAGAAAGATTGCTTCGCAGATAAAGCAGCAGTGAATTGAGTCCCTGATTGAGAATTAATATACCTAGAATATAGTATCCTTCTTTTGTTGGTTGCAAAAAAATGGCCGCAGCAAAAGTGAGCAGGCAGTATAAAATGAAAAGCAAAACTTTAAAACATAAAATGTTCGACAGGTATTTTTTGATGAGTGATGGCTGCTGCGCAATAATGCGGTTGTTATAATTTGTGATACCGATATCGAGAATGATGCTGAATAAAATACTGAGATTGAACAACGCGAAATACAAACCATAATCGCCGTGCCCCGTCAGGTTCTGAACGGTTCTGTCCACACCCAAAACATAGAGAGGCTTGATGAGCACATTAAGCACCAACAGAAAAATAAGATTGCGGAAAAAAGTTTGCTTCATTAATCGGAGTGCAAAATACTTATTACAAGTTTCTGATTACAAATTGTAAATTGAGTTTGCTGACGAGGTGAATACTTATTGATGGAATATTATTTAATTCGTGGCGCGAAGAATGAACAAAGAAATCTGGTTGAAGCGAATTGACAGGATTGCACGCCTCGAAAAAAAATCGAAGTGGGTTCGCCTGTTATCAAATCCGGTCAACCGGATTTATGGATTAACTTTTTCAAAACTGATTTTTCCACGATCAAAAAAGCTCAATTACACTTCAGCGCATTTGGTATTCGACTACAGGATGACTGTTGCACTGCCCGATGGATTGGATATTTTTTTGTGCGGTTGTAAAACCCATGATTCAGAATTGCGGTTTGCAAAATGGATGATTCAGACCCTTCAACCACGCGATACTTTTTTTGATGTGGGAGCGCACTTTGGTTTTTTCAGTTTGCTCGCGGCGCAGTTGGTGGAAGAAAACGGAAAAGTTATTTCGTTCGAACCCGCAGCACTCGCCGCAAATATTCTGCACAACAATATTGAGCGATTGCGTCAAGTAAGAATGGTGCAAGCAGCAGTTGGTGAAACATCCGGAAGTGTGATGTTCATTGAAGGAAAACCCGGACAAACAGAATCGAGCGGTCGAATGAGCGCTGAAGAAGAACAGAACGAAACCATACAAGGAAATCTGGTGAACTGTGTTTCGCTTGATGACTTTTCGGAGAAAGAAAAACTGATTCCGGCTGTCATTAAAATTGATGCAGAAGGAAGCGAACTTAAGGTGTTACAAGGCATGAACCGATTATTAAACACACACAAGCCCGCCATCATTATGGAATTCTGGAGCAAACAGTTTCACAACAATCAGCAACATATTGATGCCATGAATTTGTTAGTCAGCAATGGTTATACAATGAACCTGATTGATGATGACGGAAAACTTTTTCGCAGCAATAATCCCGAGCAACTTTGCATGGAAAGGAAATTAGAATCAGATAATATTGTTTTCACTGCATGAAGATTGCCGTCAACACCCGCTTCTTACTGAAAGATAAACTCGAAGGAATCGGCTGGTTCACTTACGAATCGCTGAAGCGAATGGTGCTTGCACATCCCGAACACGAATTCCATTTTTTGTTCGACCGCAAATTTTCTGATGAATTCATCTTCGCAAAAAATGTGGTGCCGCATGTTTTATTTCCACCGGCGCGTCATCCGTTTTTATGGTATGCGTGGTTTGAATATGCTGTGCCTCAGGCGCTGAAAAAAATAAAACCAGATGTTTTTCTTTCCACTGACGGATACTTGTCGCTCTCTGTAAAAATCCCGCAGGTGCTCGTGATTCATGATTTGGCTTTCGAACATTTCAGCAATCATGTGGACTGGCTCACGCTTCGTTACTATAAATATTTTGTTCCGCGATTTGCAAAACACGCCACACGAATTGCAACTGTTTCGGAATACACGAAGCTAGATGTGACAGAAAAATATAAAATCGCTGCTGCTAAAATTGATGTAACACACAATGGCGGAAACGAAATTTTCAAACCGCTTTCTAGTGAGGAGCAAAAATTAGTTCGGGAAAAAATTTCGGGCGGCGCTCCTTATTTTATTTATGCCGGTGCGGTGCATCCGCGAAAAAATGTGAATCGTTTGTTTCTCGCTTTCGATTCGTTCAAAGAAAAATTCGGTGGCGATTTTAAATTAATTATAGCCGGAAGAAAAGCGTGGGACACCGATGAAGCCATGAAAACTTACGAGCGCATGAAGTACAAGCACGATGTTATTTTTCTTGGTCACCTGCGGTTGAATGAACTCGCGCAGGTGCTCGCTTCGGCAACAGCGCTCACTTATGTTTCGTTGTTCGAAGGTTTCGGAATTCCGATTGTTGAAGCCATGAATTCAGGAGTGCCGGTGATTACTTCCAATGTTTCTTCCATGCCTGAAGTGGCGGGCGATGCCACTTTAATTATCAATCCATTTTCTGTTGATGAAATAGAAAATGCCATGATGAAAATGGCAACAGATGATTCGCTCCGGAAAAATTTAATTGCAAAAGGAAATATGCAGAAACAAAAATTCAGTTGGGATTTAACTGCAGAGCGATTGTATGATTGTGTTATAAAAAGTATAAATGTTAAATCATAAAATATTTCAATGAAAAAAACGCTTTCAATTCTTCTACTGATTTTCGCTTTCAACTCAAAATCATTTTCACAAACTGCAAATCAGGATTCAATAACTGTTACAGATCAGATTTATGTGGATGTTGGCTTTCTGCTAAATGATTTGCAAAAGCCCGTTCAATTAATAATTCTGAAGACCAATCCTGATAATCCTTCACTCAAAACCGATCCGGTTTTACTTAAAGCTATTAAAATGAAACTCTCTGAATATTCGCAGGAAATTCTTTCAAGTGAATGGAGTAATTCAACAGATTCATATCAGATGCACCTGATATATAATTCGACGAAGAAGGAAATAGAATAAATTATTTCAGACAGGTTTAAACTTCGCTGTAAAGTGCCGCAGAAATTTTGGCTCGTAAGTAATTTCATAACCGCGCACTTTATTTTTTCCTTCCATTAATTTTTCAAAAACTTCAATCACATATTCAATATGACTTTGTGTGTAAACACGGCGCGGAATTGCAAGTCGAACCAATTCCATTCTCGAAGGAATTAATTTTCCTACATCATCATATTTTCCAAACATCACCGAACCGATTTCTACAGAACGGATTCCGCCTTTCAGGTACAACTCGCAAACCAATGCCTGCCCCGGATATTGTTCAACCGGAATTTGTGAGTAGAATTTTTTCGCATCAACATACACGGCATGTCCGCCAATCGGTCGCATCACAGGAATACCCATGGCGTGTAATCTGTCGCCTAAAAATGAAGTACTTCTGATTCTGTATAAAAGGTAATCGGCATGAAAAACTTCTTCGAGTCCAATGGCAATTGCTTCCATGTCTCTGCCTGAAAGTCCGCCGTAAGTGGTAAACCCTTCAGTGATAATGAGTAAATTTTTGCAAGCTTCAGCAATAGAAGAATCTTTCAGAGCCAGAAATCCACCCATGTTAACCAGTGCATCTTTTTTTGCACTCATAATTGCTCCATCGACCAGTGAAAACATTTTCTGCGCAATCTGTTTGTAGGTTTTATTCTCGTATCCTTTTTCTTTCTGATGAATGAAAAAAGAATTTTCAGCCACACGACAGCAATCAAGAAATAATTTCACTTTGTATTTTTTACAAACCGCACTCACCAACTTTGCATTTTCCATACTCACCGGCTGACCACCACCGCTGTTGTTTGTAACGGTTAAAATTACTCCGCCTATATTTTTTGGTTTATGTTTTAAAATCAGATCCTCTAATTTTTTAACATCCATGTTTCCTTTAAACGGAAATTCCGATTGTGTGTCGTTTGATTCTATGCAGGGAATATCAATTGCTTCGGCTCCCGAAAATTCAATGTTTGCCCTGGTTGTATCGAAATGTGTGTTGCTGATAAAAAATTTCCCTTTTCCTCCTAGGTATCCATACAAAATCCGCTCGGCTGCTCTTCCCTGATGGGTTGGAAAAACATATTTCAATCCTGTGAGGTCATGAATTACTTTTTCCATTCGTCTCCAGCTTCGTGCTCCTGCATACGATTCATCACCTTCCATCATGCCGGCCCATTGTGCCGCGCTCATGGCTGATGTTCCGCTATCGGTTAAAAAATCAATCAACACCTGATCTGAATTTAAGAGGAAAGGATTGTAGTGCGCTTGTTCTAAAAATTTTTTTCGCTGCACTTCGGTGGTCATGGTGATTGGTTCCACCATTTTTATTCTGAAAGGTTCAATGATTGTTTTGAATGACATGATAAAGTTTGAAGCTGCCAAACATATTGGCTCAGCATTACACGAAATATGATTTATGTCGTGCAATAATTGCTTAAAATAAAATTTGCGTCATCAGTTATTGTCAAAACTCTGAAAATATGGCGGACTGGTAAAGATTCGAACCCCAGACCAGACCCACTGATTAAGAGTCATTTGCTATACCAATTCAGCTAGGAATCCGTTTTCTAATTATCTTGTAGGCAAGTTTGTCGAAATATTTATTAAAACGGTTATAAAAGAGTTTCTGTTTATTTATTTTGGTGAATTTATCTCAAATTGATAATTTCCATTAATCAAGTTCAAATTTTTCTTCCGACATTTTTTTCTTTCACTTCGCCTGTTAGTTTTGCGGCACTTTAAAAAAAATTACAATTATAAAATGGCAAATGTTGGTCGCATAAAAACAGTAATCGGGCCTATTGTGGATGTTGCTTTTGAGGGAGGAAAGTTGCCCGAAATTTTGAACGCTTTAGTAGTTACACGCGAGAACGGACAAAAATTGATTCTTGAAGTTCAGCAGCACCTTGGTGAGGACAGTGTACGCACCATATCAATGGATGCAACTGAAGGATTGGTTCGTGGTATGGAAGCCGTTGATTCCGGTTCGAATATTACCATGCCTACAGGTGAACAAATTAAAGGTCGCCTATTTAATGTAATAGGTGAAGCAATTGATGGAATTGGTGAAGTAAGTAATGTAGGCGGATATGCCATTCACCGTAAACCACCGATTTTCGAAGATCTTTCTACAGAACAGGAAGTTTTATTCACTGGAATTAAGGTAATTGACTTGCTTGAACCATATTCAAAGGGAGGTAAAATCGGATTGTTTGGAGGAGCAGGTGTTGGAAAAACAGTATTGATCATGGAATTGATCAACAATATTGCAAAAGCTTACGCCGGAACTTCAGTATTTGCAGGAGTTGGAGAGCGTACACGCGAAGGAAATGATTTGCTTCGAGAAATGATTGAGTCTAATGTTATAAAATATGGCGATGAATTTAAACATGCCATGGAAAAAGGTGATTGGGATTTAAGTAAGGTTGATAAAAATGAATTGGCAAAGTCACAGGCAACTTTGGTGTTCGGACAAATGAACGAACCTCCCGGTGCGCGTGCCCGTGTAGCGTTAAGCGGATTAACCGTAGCTGAATATTACCGCGATGGAGATCCGAATGAAGCTAAAGGCCGTGATATCCTTTTCTTCATTGATAATATTTTCCGTTTCACACAAGCAGGTTCTGAGGTATCAGCTTTGTTAGGTCGTATGCCTTCAGCTGTAGGATACCAGCCAACACTTGCCTCTGAAATGGGAATGATGCAAGAGCGAATTACTTCTACCAAGCGTGGTTCTATCACATCTGTACAAGCTGTTTATGTACCTGCTGATGACTTGACTGATCCGGCACCGGCAACAACTTTCTCTCACTTAGATGCGACCACCGTATTAAGTCGTAAAATTGCTGAGTTAGGAATTTATCCTGCAGTTGATCCTTTAGATTCAACTTCCAGAATTTTATCGGTTGATGTGGTTGGAGAAGCACATTACAATTGTGCTCAAAGAGTGAAACTTACTTTACAGCGTTACAAAGAATTGCAGGATATCATCGCTATTCTTGGGTTAGATGAATTGAGTGAAGAAGATAAATTAATTGTAAGTCGTGCCCGTCGCGTTCAGCGTTTCTTGTCTCAACCATTCCATGTTGCAGAACAATTCACAGGATTGAAAGGCGTTTTGGTTCCGATTGAAGAAACTATTCGAGGTTTCAATATGATTATGGACGGCGAAGTGGATGAATTCCCTGAAGCAGCATTCAACCTTGTTGGATCAATTGATGATGCCATTGCGAAAGGAAAGAAAATGATGGCAGAAGCATCTTAAGACTAAAGAAAAAACATGCATTTAGAAATATTAACACCTGAGAAAAAAATTTTTGCCGGCGAAGCAAGTTCAGTTCAGATGCAGGGAACTGATGGCTCATTTCAGGTTTTAAATCATCATGCTCCTATGATCAGCAGTTTGAAAGAAGGAAACATTAAAGTTGACCACGATAAAACAACTACCAATTTTAATGTGATGGGAGGTTTTGTTGAAGTGGCTGATAATAAAGTTACTGTTCTTGTTGAGGGTATAAAATAGCTTTTTTAAAATATCTGAAAAACGGACATCTTCTGAAAAGAGATTGTCCGTTTTTTTATTTATAACCCTTAAATTTTATTCTTCTTTTTACATTGCAGCACAAACAGTAATTTAATGGGTGAAAAAAATATGGAAATCAATTCTGAAGAGCAAATCTTTTTGAATAACGAAAAATTTGATGTCCCAGCTGAAGGTATGCTTGGCTTATTAGCACTTGGTGATGTTGGTTTAAAATTATGGAGAAAGAAAAGAGCGGAAGCAATGAAACAGGAGGAAGAAGAAAAGTTCGGAAATAGTACGGAGTCTATTACAAGTAACAACAAACCAACATCTTCAAACGACTAATAAATGCGTTTAGCAAAAAAAGTTCTGCTTATTGGTTGGGATGCAGCGGATTGGAAAATTATTTCGCCAATGCTCGATGCGGGTTTATTACCCACACTCAACAAATTTGTAGAGCAGGGTGTAATGGGAAATCTTGCAACACTTGATCCTCCCTTATCGCCGATTTTATGGACTTCAATTGCTACAGGAAAAACTGCTGATGAACATGGTATTCTTGGATTCGTTGAACCTGATGCAAACAATCAGACTGTTCGACCAGTGTCCTCGCGATCACGAAAAGTGAAAGCATTATGGAATATGTTAAGCCAGAAAGGACTGAAATCAAATGTTGTTGGCTGGTGGCCTTCGAACCCGGCTGAGCCAATTAACGGTGTAATGGTTTCTAATTTTTTTCAAAAAGTAAAAGGGCAATTTGGTACCCCGTGGCCAATGCCTGATGGAAATATTCACCCTAAAGAAATGGAGCACCTCAGTGAGTGGCGAGTACATCCTGGTGAATTAACATTGTCGCACATTTTACCATTTGTGCCTGATGCATTAAAGGTTGATCAGGATAAAGACAGGCATCTTGCATCAGTTGCAAAAATACTGGCTGAGTGTTCCTCTGTTCACGGTGCAGCAACCTGGTTAATGCAAAATTCCGAATGGGATTTCATGGCTGTTTATTATGATGCTATTGATCATTTCTGCCATGGTTTTATGAAGTATTATCCACCTAAGCGAAAAAATATTCCTGATAATTTATATGATTTGTATAAAGATGTAGTGCAAGGTGCTTATCGTTTTCATGATATGATGCTTGAACGATTGTTGCGTTTGGCTGGTGATGATACTACTGTTATTATTATGAGTGATCATGGTTTTCATTCTGATCATCTTCGACCAAATCGTATTCCGAAAGAACCAGCTGGTCCTGCATTTGAACATGCACCATTCGGAATTTTTACAATGAAGGGACCGCATATAAAAAAAGATGAACGCATTTATGGCGCTACACTTTTAGATATTGCACCAACCATTCTCACGCTTTTTGGTTTGCCTGTCGGGAAGGATATGATTGGCAAATCGTTGCTTCAAACATTCGATAAAAAAGTGGAACCAACTTTTATTGACAGTTGGGAAAATGTAACTGAAGGAGATGCAGGTATGTTGCCCGGCGATGTTCGCGAAGATCCGTGGGCTGCAAAAGCGGCAATGGATCAGTTGATTGAATTGGGTTATGTAGAAAAACCCGGTGAAGACAAGGAGAAAGCACTGAAAAAAATTACCGACGAATCACAATTTTATTTAGCGCGTGTGTTGATGTACCGTAAAAAATTCAGCGAAGCGACAGTGATTCTGGAGAAAATATTTTCGGAAAATATTGATAAACTCCGGTATGGATTAGCACTGCATGAATGCTATATGGCATTAAAGAAAAATGAAGAGTGCCGGGTGCTGATGGATAAATTACGAACAACCGAAGCTGCTGAACTCGCTCGGCTCGATTTATTAGAAGCAGGATTATTCATTGCTGAAAACAAACCCCGCAAAGCAATGGAGTTGTTAGAGAAAGCTGAACAACGCTCCGCACATTTACCATATTACTATAACGAATTAGGAAGAGTATATCAGCGATTAGGAAAATGGGATAAGGCGCAACAGGCATACAATCGCGCATTGGACATAGATGCAAACAATGCATCGGCGCATCTTGGAATTGCGCGTTCATTGCTTCGCTCTAAAGAATATGAACAAGCTGCAGAAGAATCTTTAGCCGCCATTGGTTTAATGTATGCCATGCCGCAAGCGCATTATTGTTTGGGCGAAGCCATGTACAATCTTGAATTATACCATGATGCTGCAATGGCTTTTGAAGTAGTAATCAGTCAGGCGCCGGGAAGCCGCAAAGCGCATCAGTGGTTGTTAAAAATTTATAAAGATCATTTGCACGATGAAGAAAAAATAAAATACCACGAACAGTTTATTATGGAAAATATAAAAGGCACCATTACCATTGTTTCAGGATTGCCGCGCACCGGTACGAGCATGATTATGCAAATGCTAAATGCTGGAGGAGTAGAAATTCTCACTGATAACATTCGTGCAAACGACACCAACAATCCGAAAGGATACCTGGAATTTGAAAAAGTAAAAAGTTTGTTCCGCGATAACACATGGGTTAATGAAGCAGTTGACAAAGCAGTGAAAGTGGTGGCACCGTTGCTTCCGAATTTACCTGCTGCATACAACTACAAAATTATTTTTATGCAGCGCGATATGGATGAAGTTCTGCGCTCTCAACAGGTAATGCTCGGTCACAATCGTGCGGTGCGGCAAGAGGCATATCCAATTGCACTCGCCGAAGCATTTACAAAAC
Source organism: Chitinophagaceae bacterium (assembly GCA_947469485.1). Classification (GTDB taxonomy): domain Bacteria; phylum Bacteroidota; class Bacteroidia; order Chitinophagales; family UBA10324; genus UBA10324. The sequence goes on from CANIPU010000002.1 coordinate 107,448, forward strand.
AATTGGAAAAAGCCGATGCGTGGATTGCACGAACTCCTGGTGCCGAAGTTTTAAAACTGAATTACAAAGAGGTAATCGCAAACCCAGAAGAAGCTGCCGAAACCATCGCCAGTTTTTTAGATGAGGAAATGGAGATTGATAAAATGGTGGAAGTGGTGGATGCTTCGCTTTATCGCAATAAGGGTTAAAGTTATTTAATCAACCCTCTGTTGTTTTCAATCGCACTTTTCAAATATGGTTTCAATTGTTCGCCGGCCATTAAAACAATTTCTTCATCAGAAATAAATGGAGCAGGTACTGTGTGTGTGAGTTTGGCTCTGCTCGCATCAGTAAGGGCATTTAAATCGCCAACAGCAACTGCACTCAAGTATTGCCAATGACTCATTCCGCTTATGGGGTAGGAGTAGATCAATTCATTTTGTGCAGTATAAAAATCAACAGTGGCTCCAACCAATCCATCCTTTTGTTGGACGGTTTCAATTACATCGCAGGCAATAATTTTATACTTCTTGGTTTTCATATCATTACCTAAGCTGTCTTTTTTAACATTTCCTTTCGCATCAAGAACATATTCAAAACCATCTTCCACTTTTTTGGTATCAGTATATTTATTTTTTAAAAGTTGTTCTGGGCTGGCATCAATTTTAACTAGGTGTACCAAAACACGATAATCATATGTGGTGCCCTCATTGGCTTTACTATCAAATTTCACCCAAAAAGAACTTAATCCAACAAGATCAATTGTAGTTAACTGCTTTTCCAAACCGGCAGGCATTATTGCATTCGACGAATTCATAACATTTAACAACACATTTGAAATGCCTTTTGAAAAAGCATTTTGTATTTGAACATCCACATCCTTGAATCCAGGAAAAAATTCTTTTACTTTTAGTAGTTCTTCATAAGCCGTGCGGGCTTCATATCTGTTATTACTACCTAAAATTTTTACAGCATGTGCATATAAATATTCAGCGGCCTTGGTCTTTGCAGCAATCAAATCTTCATCAGCTACATCTTTAAAATTCGCATCTCTTTTTTTGCTTGCAATATGTAATGGCATTATTGGTTCAACTGCATTGTATCGGTTGTGAATAGCACACATTTGATAATAAATATCAACGAGATGAGAAGGTTCACCTTCTTTTTTCCAGTACTCAATCTGCTTAATATCTCTTGTATATGTTTTATCAGAAGCAGCTTCAAGCAAAACAGCATATTTATCTTTGCCTGGATTATTTTTTACGCGTTTCAATGCTTTTTCAAAAGCAGAATCATAATTACCGTTCCGTAATTCTTTCTGAATACTTGTGCAACTTGTTAAAATGCTGATAGAAATAAAAAGTAAAAGTATCTTTTTCATATAATTTTTTCTTGAGTGCAAGGATAAAGACAAAGCCCGTGCAAATTATTTGAAACAGTAGATTTATATTTAGATTTATTCTAAAGAGAGGGTTTATAAAAAATATTTTTTATTCAAATGATTTTCAAAATTGATTGAAATTTATATAAATTAATTATTTCTGAAACTCTTTGCCAATAGGTGTTTCAGAAAGATTTAGATCGTTAATTTTCATGCTTTTTTTTAACTGATTTTCAAAAAAAATCTTAACGACGAATAACTGTTATAAAATATTTTGTCACAACAATGTAAAAACATGACTTGCCTGTATATTTTTGCCACCATTCAAAAAAAATAGCCCGCATGATATTATACTTCAAGCCCTCGCGGATTGGTGAGTTTACTAAGGGTTCTGCCAGATTGCTTTTATTGCTTTCTTTTCTTTTTTCTTTTAGTATTTCGAATTCAAATGCTGCTGTAAGCGTTGCTGACGGTCAGAAACTGTTTGCAAACAATTGTCGTTCTTGCCATACTACTCCAGATAAAGATCAGGTTTTGGTTGGTCCTTCATTAAAAAATGTTGACAAGAAGAGATCAGAAACATGGTTGATTAGTTGGATAAGAAACAATTATGCACTCCGTGCAAGTGGCGATAAAGATGCCATTGCAATTTATGAGGAATATAAGAAAGCGAGCATGACCCAGTTTCTTTCTTTCAGTGATGATGATATTAAATCAATAATCGCCTATATAAATGACGCAAGTAATAAAGTTCCTGTAGTAGCAAGTGCTCCGGCTGGCGGAGTTATCAGTGCAACAGAAGAGAGTGCTGATAATTATACCGGAATTCTTTGGGTTGTTGTTGTAACACTTGCAGGTTTAAGCTTTTTAATTTTCCGTATCAATAATAATCTTCGTCGTTATGCAGGAGAAAAAGAAGGAGAAGAAATTCCTGAAGAGCGTCCGTTTTTTAAAGCAATTTTTACCAAAGGAAATGTTGCATTGATGTTGTTTATCTGTGTGATGTATCTTGGATTCTGGATGGTAGATGCAGCTCAGGGACTCGGTCGTAGCAGAGATTATCAGCCAATTCAACCGATAAAATTTTCTCATAAAATTCACGCGGGTCAAAATCAAATTAATTGTTTGTATTGCCATGCTGGAGCTGAAAAAAGCAAAACTGCTTCAATTCCTTCTGTAAATGTTTGCATGAATTGCCATAAAGCTATTAAGGAAGGACCAATTACAGGTACAGAAGAGATTTCTAAGATTTATGCTGCTTATGATAATAACCAGCCAATTAAATGGATTAAAGTTCACAATTTACCAGATCATGTTTACTTCAATCACTCTCAGCATGTTAAAGCCGGTCAGGTAGCTTGCCAAACTTGCCATGGTCCAATTGAAACTATGGATGAGGTTAAGCAATTTGCTAGCCTTTCTATGGGATGGTGTATTAACTGCCACAGAACAACCGGGGCACAATTTGAACAGAATAAATACTACGAACCACTTTTCAGTAAATTGCATGAAGAGTTGAAAACAGGAAAAATAACTCAAGTAACAGAGGGAGATTTAGGTGGAACCGAATGTCAAAAATGTCACTATTAAAAATTTTGAAACCTCAGTTGTAAAATAACACTGGATGGAAAATAAATCATATTGGAAAGGTCTTGCTGAATTAGAAGAAACCCCGGAGTTTATTCATGAGCGCGACAAAGAGTTCGCTCAGGAACTTCCGATAGAGGAAATTTTTAACAGCAATTTTGTTCAAAAGCCGAGAGCTCGTCGTGACTTTTTAAAAATGCTTGGCTTCAGTGTAACTGCTGCGACTGTTGCAGCAAGTTGTAAAATTCCAGTTCATCAGGCAATACCTTATGTTATTAAACCTGAGGAAATTGTTCCAGGCTTAGCAAATTATTATGCTTCTACTTATATTGACGGAAGCGACTATTGCAGTATCTTGGTTAAAACGAGAGATGGTCGTCCAATTAAAATTGAAGGAAATTCAAATTCAAGTATAACAAAAGGCGGTACAAATGCCCGTACACAAGCTTCAATACTTTCCTTATATGATAAAGCAAGAAGTAATGGTGCAAAGCAAGGTGATAAGCCGGTAGAATGGGCTGCTATTGATTCTGATATTAAAAATCAATTGGCAGCAATAAAAACAAAAGGAGGAAATATTCGCATATTATCTTCTACAGTTTTAAGTCCTTCCACAAAAAACCTGATTGCGGATTTCGGAACTTATTATGGAAACACAAAACATATTGTTTTCGAACCAATGTCAAACGCCGGAATTCTTTCAGCTAATGAAAAGAGTTTTGGAAAGCGTGTAATTCCTGGTTATAATTTCGATAAGGCAAGAGTTATTGTTTCGTTCGCTGCTGATTTTCTTGGATCCTGGATATCCCCGATTGAATTTACAAAGCAGTATGTAGCTAACAGAAAAGTATCAAAGGAAAAGGCTGAAATGTCTCGTCACTATCAGTTTGAATCCAATGTTTCATTAACCGGAAGTAATGCTGATAAAAGAATAGCAATTAAACCATCTGAAGAAGGAGATGATATTATTGCCCTTTATAATTTGGTTGCAGGTTTTGCCGGTAAAACCGGAATTTCTGGAGGAAAGGTTTCAGAAAAGGCTGCCAAGTCATTAAATAAAGCAGCAGCTGAAATGTGGGCAAATAAGGGTGCTTCATTAGTAGTTAGCGGTACAAATGATACTAATTCACAAATTTTAGTGAATGCCATAAATGATATTCTCGGTAATTATGGCAATACTATTGATTTAGATAATTATTCAAATGTTGCACAGGGATATGATAAAGACTTTTCTGATTTGCTTTCTGAAATGGAAGCCGGGTCAGTTGATGCTTTGATTATTTATAATACAAACCCTGTTTATAGTTTTTCAAAAGGAAATAAATTTGGAGAAGCTTTAAAGAAAGTTGGCCTTTCTGTTTCTCTCAATGAGAGAAATGATGAAACAACTTCTTTGGTAAAATACCATTGTCCAGACCATCACTATTTAGAAAGCTGGAATGATGCTGAAGTTAAACTTGGAAAATATAGCCTGAGTCAACCATGTATTAATCCTATTTTTGATACTCGTCAAGCGGGTGATAGTTTGTTGAAGTGGATGGATAGTGCTGATGACTATGCAACTCTCATTAAAAAAAATTGGGAAAAATATGTTTTCCCTACACAATCGCAGGAAATTAGTTTTCAATCTTTTTGGGATAATTGTGTTCGTGTTGGAATTTATGAAAAACCTTCAACCGCAACTTCAGCAATAGCATTTGCAGGAGATGTGAATTCTGCTGCTTCTGCAATAAGTGGAAAAAAGGCTGAAGGAATGGAATTGGTAATTTACGAATCTGTCGGATTAGGAAATGGAAAGTATGCCAACAATCCATGGTTATTAGAAAATCCGGATCCTATTACAAAAGTAGTTTGGGATACAGTGGCTATGGTTCCTGTTCCATATGCTAAAGAAAATAATTTGGTTGATGGAGACATGATTGAAGTTAGTGCTGGTGATTTCAAATTGGAATTGCCTGTAGTTCTTCAACCCGGAATTGCTAATAATACTATTGCCGTTTCAGTTGGATTAGGGCGTGAAAAAGTCGGCCGTGCCGGAAACGGAGTTGGAAAAAATGTTTATCCTTTTGTTTCAATGAGCGGCGAAACAATGAGCTACTCAAATTCAAAAGTTAGTGTAAAGCCAACCGGAAATAAATACGAATTAGCAATAACTCAAACGCACGGAACCTTTGAAGGCAGAAATGTAATTCAGGAAACAACTTTATCGGAATACAAAAAAAACCCAAAGGCCGGTAATGAATCAATAGAAGAATATGAGCATTTAAATGATGTAACTTTATATCCACAAGATATTCATCAGTACAATGGGTTGCGTTGGGGAATGAACATTGACTTGAATTCCTGCATCGGATGTGGTGCTTGCCAGGTTGCATGTTCTACTGAAAACAATGTTCCTGTTGTCGGCAAAGATGAAGTTCGTCGCGTGCACGAAATGCATTGGATTCGTATTGATCGTTATTATTCTTTTGCAGGAGATAAAGAAAGAATTACTAAAGAATCTCACTCAAATGCAGTTGGACTTGGAAATCAATATGACGATGTAAAGGATTGGGAGGATATTGAAGTGGTTCACCAGCCAATGTTGTGTCAGCATTGTGAAAATGCTCCATGCGAAAATGTTTGCCCAGTAGCAGCTACGAATCATAGTAGCGAAGGATTAAATCAAATGACTTACAATCGTTGTATTGGAACAAGGTATTGTGCGAATAACTGTCCTTATAAAGTTCGTCGTTTCAATTGGTTTGATTATACTACTTCTGATAGTTTCCCTTGGAATACTTACGATAAGAGCGAAGGTGTTGCAATGATGATTGATGATTTAACACGAATGGTGTTGAATCCTGATGTAACTGTTCGTTCAAGAGGTGTAATTGAAAAATGTAGTTTCTGTGTTCAAAAATTACAGGATGCTAAATTGAATGCAAAAAAACTAGATCGTCCATTGGTTGATGGAGAAGCCAGAACTGCCTGTCAGTCAGCTTGTCCTGCAGATGCAATTGTCTTTGGAGATGTGAATAATAAAGAAACTGCAGTTTCAAAGACTCGGGAAGATGAACGCAATTATTATGTACTTGCTGAATTACATGTTAAACCATCAATTGGTTACATGGTTAAAGTTAGGAACAATGAAAACATGGCTTAATTAGATAACTAAAGAAAAATTATGCACGCAGAATCGGCCGTCAGGGCCCCGCTTATTTACGGCAACAAAAATTATCATCAGATTACTGAAGATATTTGTCGCCCTATAGAAAGCAAGCCCACTAGACTTTACATCATCACGATTACAATCACTGCATTGTTAATGACATGGGGTTTGTTCATGATTGGTTGGACCGTTTGGTTCGGAATCGGGACATGGGGTTTGAACAGAACCGTTGATTGGGGATGGGATATCACAAATTTCGTTTGGTGGATTGGTATTGGTCATGCGGGAACCTTAATTTCGGCAATTCTATTATTGTTCCGCCAAAAATGGCGGATGGCTATTAATCGCGCTGCAGAAGCAATGACAATTTTTGCTGTTATCTGTGCCGGTTTATTTCCAATTTTTCACATGGGTCGAGTTTGGCTAATATTTTTCAATCTTCCTTATCCTAACTCACGCGGGCCACTATGGCCGAATTTCAACTCTCCATTGTTGTGGGATGTTTTTGCAATTTCTACTTATTTTACTGTATCACTTTTATTTTGGTATACAGGTTTGATTCCCGATATTGCTACTGTTCGTGACCGTACGAAAAAGAAATTATCAAAATTCATATATGGCGTTTTAAGTTTCGGATGGACAGGTTCAGCTAAACATTGGCAAAGACACGAAGCACTTTCATTAGTGCTTGCAGGGATTTCAACACCACTTGTGCTTTCAGTTCACACCATTGTATCTTTTGACTTCGCGACATCAGTTATACCTGGATGGCACACCACCATCTTCCCGCCATACTTCGTTGCCGGTGCAATTTTCTCTGGATTCGCTATGGTATTAACATTGATGCTCGTTGCTAGAAAAGTAATGAATCTTCAGGAATACATTACCTTGGAGCACATAGAATCAATGAATAAAATTATTGTACTCACTGGTTCTATTGTTGGTTCTGCTTATATTACTGAATTATTTGTTGCTTGGTATAGCGGAAATATTTACGAGCAATATGCATTTGCAAACAGGGCTCTTGGTCCATATTGGTGGGCTTATTGGGGAATGATGACATGTAATGTTATTAGCCCACAATTGTTTTGGGTTCGACCATTGCGCAGAAGCGTTTGGTTTACATTCTTCATGTCAATAATTATCAATTGCGGAATGTGGTTCGAGCGCTTTGTAATTATTGTTACATCAATTCATCGTGACTTCATTCCTTCATCATGGTCATATTACTCTCCAACATATGTTGAAATTAGCATTTTTGCAGGTACTGTTGGATTGTTTCTAACAGCATTCATGTTGTTTGCTAAGACTATGCCTGTAATAGCTATGGCAGAAACAAAACACATTTTAAGAATTTCAGGTGATGCTCAGAAAAAAGCTGCTGCTGAGCATGCACACGGACACCAAGGTTCAGCTATATCATTTCATAAACCATGAGAAATAAATTTTTAGTCGGCTTATACAGTGATGAAGATAAAATGATAGATGGTGTGCGCAAAATGCGTGAAAACCATTTAGAAGTTTACGATGTGGTTTCCCCATTTGCAGTTCATGGTTTGGATGATGCCTTGGGTTTAAATGAATCAAGATTACACATCACTGGATTCATTTATGGAGCCTCTGGATTGACCATAGCGTTAACATTCATGACTTGGGTGTTCACCTCAGATTGGCCATTAAACTTTGGTGGTAAACCTCACTTTTCATTTCCTGCCTTTATTCCAATTTTATTTGAATTTACAGTTTTGAGTGCATCCATTGGAATGACTTTAACCTTTTTACTTCGTTCAGGATTATATCCAGGAAGAATTCGTGAGAAATTAGATGAGCGTACAACTGATGATAAGTTTGCTGTTGTATTCAGAATAAATAAAAAAACTTCTGCAGAAGAAATCGGAAAAATGAAAGAAATGCTTCAATCTTCAGGAGCAGAAGAAATTAAAGAAAGAGATTTAAAAAGACATTATTAATTGATTTCGAAAAAAAAATCATGATAAAGAGGTCATCCATAATATCAGCAGGTTTAGTTCTATTAGTTTGGCTGCTTCAAAGCGCCTGTAGTAATGAGCCGCGTAGAACACCTGGTCGTGAATACATGCCTGACATGGCACATCCTGTTGCATACGAAACATATTTAGAAAACGAAATTTTTCCTGACAGCATGAATGCTCAAAAGCCTGTTGGCGGAACAATTCCAATGTATCAGGGAATAATTGGAAACGAAAGTGCATTTATGCCTTTTCATTACACCAACACACCTGAAGGCTATGAAGCAGCCGGAGTTGATGTAAAAAACCCATTAACAATAACTCCTGAGATTTTAGGAGAAGGAAAAAGATTATTTAATATTTATTGTGCAATATGCCATGGCGAAGACGGAAAAGCTTCTGGACATATTGTAGTTGGAGATAATGTTACAAGCAAGTTTCCACCACCACCATCATATTTTACCGATGCGATTTTAGGTCTTCCGGAAGGAAAAATGTATTTCTCAGTTCACTTTGGAAAGAACCTGATGGGCTCTTATAGTTCTCAATTGGATAGAATGCAAATCTGGAAAATTATTTCTTATGTGAGAAGTATGCAGGACGATTACCGAAAAACATTAGCTGGTATTCCTGCAATTTCTGATTCAACAAAAAAAATGTAAACACAGAAAATTAAACGCTGCAATGAACGAGACATTTAATTTTACATCAAGACTAAAAACCATAAGCATTGTATTAATGTTAATTGGTGCTGCTGCTTTAGCAGGAGGCTTTGTTGTTTATAGCGGAGATGAAATAAACCGAGTATGGGCAAACTTGCTTTTAGACAGCGTCTTCTTTATGGGCATTGGAATGGGAGCAGCATTTTTTATTGCAGCTGTTTACCTTGCTTGGGGTGGATTTTCTGTAGTATTTAAAAGAGTACCAGAAGCTATCTCTCAATGGATGCCAATTGCCGCAGTTATTTTATTGTTGGTTTTAATCGCTGGTCATGGAAATTTATATGAGTGGACTCATATGGAAGAAGTTGAAAAAGATCCTATACTAAAAGCAAAATCTCCATACCTGAATCTCCCATTCTTTTTTATTCGCTTTGCTTTTTTTGTTGGAGCATTGGTTACCTGCACTATACTTCTTAGAAAAACATCTTTGAAGGAAGATACTATGACTTCTGGTGATACTTCAATGTATAAAAGAAGTTTAGTTATCGCTTCTGTTTTCATTCCGTTTTTTGCTGTATATATTTTAGTTACTGCATGGGATTGGTTAATGTCGCTTGACCCTCATTGGTATAGTACAATGTACGGTTGGTATTCTTTCGCTAGCTTTTGGGTAACAAGTATTGCAGTAATTACTTTGTTTACTATTTATTTAAAGAAGCAAGGTTATTTAAAAGAAGTTAATGTAAACCACTTACATAATCTTGGTATTATGATGTTTGCATTCAGCATTTTCTGGACTTATGTTACCTTCTGTCAGTTCATGTTGATTTGGTATGCTAATATTCCTGAAGAAACAATTTATTTCCAGCACAGATATGGCCATTACAAGCCGCTTTTCTATGGAATTTTTGTTTTGAATTTTGTATTGCCTTTTTTATTGTTGATGTCAAGAGATGCAAAAAGAAACATGAACAGATTAGTATTAGTTGCATGCATCATAATAATCGGACATTTTACTGATTTTTATTTAATGATTATGCCCGCTACTGTGGGTGATAATAATGGTTTTGGTTTTCTTGAAATCGGATTGCCTTGTTTATACATTGGTCTTTTGCTCTATGTAGTTTTTTCTTCATTGGCAAAGGCACCTTTGGTTCCAAAGAATCATCCTTTTTTACAAGAGAGTATTCATAATTCCCTTTAATAACTGACTGAGAAAAAGAACTTGCAATGACAACATACTTAGTAATAGCAGCCTTACTCCTCATTGGGATGCTGGTTGTTCAGATTTCGAAAGCCAATGAATACATTAATACCTTAAGAGGTGACGATGCTGAATTAGATACAGATAGAATCAATGGTATTCTCTGGTTAATATTTACAGTTTTGTTTTTAGTTGGAATTGTTTGGAGTACATGGTATTATCTTCCGTTGTTTCTTCCTGAATCTGCTTCTGAACATGGTCATTGGATTGATACCATGTTTAACATTACCCTGATTCTGACCGGAATCGTATTTGTTCTGACTCAAATTGCTTTGGGCTATTTCGCTTGGAAATACCACGGCAAAAAAGGAAAACTTGGGTTTTATTATCCTGAAAATAATAAGCTGGAAATGATTTGGACAATTGTTCCTGCTATTGCTTTAACTATTTTAGTTGTTGTAGGATTATATTATTGGTTTAGAATTACTGGTCCTGCTTCGGCCGATGCACGAGTTGTTGAAATTGTTGGAAAGCAGTTTAACTGGTTGGTTCGTTACCCGGGTCCTGATGGCAAATTGGGCACCAGTAATTGGAAATTAATTGATGAAACTAATGCAGTTGGAATTGACTTTAATGACAAAACCGGAATTGATGATATCATGCCAACAGAACTTCATTTTGAAGTAAATAAGCCTTATCTGTTAAAGATTGGTGCCCGTGATGTTATTCATGATGTAGGGTTACCGCATTTCAGAATTCATATGGATGCAATGCCAGGGCTTCCGACTCATTTCAAATTCACCCCAACTATTACTACAGATGAGATGAAGAAGAAGACAGATAATCCAAATTTCGATTATGAAATGTGTTGTGATTATATTTGTGGCAAGGGGCACTCTGCCATGAAGATGATGGTTTATGTTGATACCAAAGAGCAATATCAGGCATGGTTAAAAAAGCAACCATCATTTTTTGAAACAGCAATAAAAGGAACTGATGCTGAAAAGAAAATAGTGGCATCTGTTACGGAAAAAGTTTCCACCGAAAAAGGAAGCGATCATTCAAATCATTAAAATTCAGGAGATGGACGCAAAAGATCTTCATCATGGACATAGTGAGCATCATACCGGTGCTGTAATTACTGACCATGTACATTATCAGGATACTGAAGGAGTAATTCGTTTCGAGGCTGACCATGGTCATCATGACGGGGATAGAAATAAAAAGAATTTCATTCACACCTACATATTCAGTACTGATCATAAAATGATTGGTAAACAATTTTTGATTACCGGAATTATCTGGGCAATAATTGGTGGGGCACTTTCGAATATTTTCAGAATGCAATTGGGATTTCCTGATGTGCCTTTACATTTTATCGGAACTGTTTTTGGGGATAAGTGGGCACCTGGTGGAAAAATGACCCCTGATTTTTACAACATGCTTATTACAATGCATGGCACCATTCTCGTTTTCTTTGTATTGACTGCAGGATTAAGTGGAACATTTGCTAACCTTTTAATACCGCTTCAAATTGGTGCACGCGATATGGCTTCACCGGTTTTAAATATGCTTTCATACTGGTTTTTCTTTTTAGCAGGGGCAGTAATGTTCACTTCGTTTTTTCTTCCTAGTGGTGCAGCAGGAGTTAGTTGGGTTTTCTATCCCCCACTGAGTGCAATTCGAGAAGCAGCGGTTGGTTCGGAAGCAGGGGCAGATTTTTGGTTGATTAGTATGGCGCTGTTTATAGTCTCGAGTTTGTTGGGAGGATTAAATTATATCACTACAATTCTTAATCTCAGAACTAAAGGAATGTCAATGTCAAAATTGCCATTGACAATTTGGGCTATATTAATTACAGCAATTCTTGGATTGCTTTCATTCCCGGTTCTTTTAGGCGCTGCAATCCTTTTGATATTTGATCGTTCAATGGGAACAAGCTTTTATCTAGATAAAATTTATATGAGTGGAATAGGAGCGATGCCTCACGAAGGCGGAAATCCGATTTTATACCAACATTTATTCTGGTTCCTAGGTCACCCTGAAGTTTATATTGTAATTCTTCCAGCTTTCGGGCTTGTTTCTGAAGTGCTGGCTGTGAATTCCCGAAAACCAATTTTTGGATACCGTGCAATGATTCTTTCAATGTTGGCAATTGCTGCTCTCGCTTTCTTTGTTTGGGCACACCACATGTTTGTTACCGGATTAAATCCATTCGTAGGTTCAGTCTTTGTATTCCTCACATTATTAATTGCCATTCCTTCTGCCATAAAAGTTTTCAACTGGATTACCACAATCTGGCGAGCGAATATCAGATACACGCCTGCCATGATGTTTTCGGTTGGGTTTATTTCATTATTTATTTCGGGAGGATTGACTGGAATATTTTTAGGAAACTCTTCTATTGATATTCAATTGCACGATACTTATTTTATTGTTGCTCACTTTCATATTGTAATGGGTGTCGCCGCTTTCTTTGGAATGTTTGCAGGGGTGTATCACTGGTTTCCGAAAATGTATGGTCGTTTTATGAATCGCACAATTGGGTTCATCCATTTTTGGGTCACTTTCGTTGGTTCGTATTGTATTTTCTGGCCTATGCATTACCAGGGAATGGCAGGAGTTCCTCGCCGTTACTATTCACATGGCGCATTTGAATCTTTCAATAAATTTGGTGCATTAAGTGAATTCATCACAATTGCAGCTATTGTTGTTTTCCTTGTACAATTACTTTTTGTTTTTAATTTCTTATATAGTATGTATCGTGGCAAAAAAGTAACTGAATTAAACCCATGGAAATCAAATACAATAGAATGGACTACTCCAATTCACCCTGGACACGGAAATTGGGATGGCCCATTGCCTGAAGTTTTCCGTGGACCATATGACTATGGTAAGGATGGTGAGGATTTTATTCCACAAACAGTTCCAATGCGGCCTGGCGAAACCACTCATCACGGATAATTAATATTTTCAAAGAAACCAGATGCAAAAGACTGAACGGATAGAAATTTCATCATTGATAATTGCGAAGTTGAAAGACTATGCGCAATTGATGAAATTCCGTTTATCAATGTTGGTGGTATTTTCTTCAGGTATTGGTTACCTGATGGGATTAACTGGTCCGATTAACTGGCAAGGTTTCATAATGATATGTGTTGGAGGAATGCTAACTTCCGGAGCATCAAATGCATTGAATCAAGTGATCGAAAAAGATTTTGATCGCTTAATGAAACGCACTGCAAACAGACCATTGCCTACTGAACGAATGGCCACAATTGAAGCATTATTGTTCAGTGGAATTTTAGCAGTTAGTGGAATTGGAATTCTTTGGATTTATTTTAATCAGGCTGCTGCATTGTTAAGTGCCATTGCATTACTCACTTATGCTTTCATTTATACACCATTAAAGAGATACAGTCCAATAGCCGTTTATGTTGGAGCAATTCCAGGAGCGTTACCACCAATGATTGGATATGTAGCCGCAACAAATTTGTTGAATGAGCAAGCCTCACTTTTATTTCTGATTCAGTTCTTTTGGCAGTTACCGCACTTCTGGGCAATTGGTTGGGTTGGATATGAAGAATATATCCGTGCCGGTTTCAAATTGCTACCATCAAAGGAAGGACGATCAAAAGCAAGTGCCATGCAAACAGTTTTCAGTGTGGGGGTATTAATTGCCATAAGTGTATTACCTTATTTTTTCGGATTTACAGGATTTATTTCAATGTTGATAGTAGTTGCAGTAGGATTGGTTTTCCTTTGGCAAGCAGTTAAGTTATTTCGTGAATGCACTATAAGTGCTGCACGGCAATTAATGTTCGGATCATTTTTTTATTTACCAATTGTTCAACTTGCGTTGTACTTCGATAAAATATAATTATAAATGATAGCTGCAATGGCAATGACCGAAGAAAATAAAAAACAAGCAGGCGCTCAACGCTTTGGTTTGTATTTAGGTCTTGCAACAATTGCGATGCTCTTCACTGCGCTCACTAGTGCATATATTGTTCGACAAGGTGCAGGCAATTGGTTGTATGTAAAAATGCCACTTCAGTTTTGGATAAGCACAGCAATTATTATTTCAAGCAGTGTAGCTTTTTACTTTGCAAAAGCAGCGCATCGTTCTGCAAATATTTCTAAGTACAGAATGCTGGTTTGGTTAACTTTTGTTTTAGGAATTGCATTTATTATTTTTCAATACATGGGATGGCTGGCAATTGCTAAAACCGGAATTTATATTGATGGAAATCCAGGGGGCTCATTCATTTATGTTATTTCAATGGTGCATGTTGTTCATGTAATACTAGGATTGGTACTTTTATCAATCGTTGCCATTCGCTCTACAATTAATTCTTACAATCCAGACCACATTCATAAAATTGGCTTGATGGCTACTTACTGGCACTTTGTTGATTTTCTGTGGATTTATCTTTTCATTTTCTTCCAAATAAAATTCTTCTAAACATACACTCTGATGGAAGCAACTCTTACAGCACCAACCACAACAAAAAATTCCTGGAACGGAGGAGTCTCTCCGTTTAAGGTTAGTTGGGGAAAACTGATGATGTGGTATTTTCTGCTAGGCGATAGTTTTTCGTTCGCTTCATTTCTTGTAACATATGGCGCATTGCGTTTTAGTTACGATTCATGGCCTGTGCCAAATGAAGTATTTAAGTCTTTTCCATTTGTGGAACACGCAAATTGGCCTTTAATGTTTGTTAGTCTTATGACTTTCATTCTTATTATGAGTTCTGTTACAATGGTACTTGCAGTTCATTATGGAAATGCAGAAAAAGATAAAAAGAAAGTTGCCATGTGGTTGTTCTTTACCATACTTGGTGGTATTGCTTTTTTAAGTTGTCAGGCATGGGAGTGGACTCACCTTATTGGAGAAGGAATGGTAATGACCAGTAACCCATTTGGCGCAACAGCTTTCGGGTGGTTATTCTTTTGTATTACTGGTTTTCATGGTTTCCATGTACTTACCGGTGTAATAATCAATTGCATTGTTTTAAGTAATGTAACCAGTGGAGTTTACGACCGAAAAGGTTCTTACGAAATGGTAGAGAAGTGCGGATTGTACTGGCACTTTGTTGATCTGGTTTGGGTGTTCGTGTTCATGGCTTTTTACCTTCTTTAATAATTAACGAATAGAAAAAATTTCAATCATGTCAGCAGAAGCGCACGGTAATATGGTAAAGTTGATCTGGAGAACTTTCTGGATTATGTTAATTCTAACAATTGTGGAAGTTGTAGCAGCGATTTTTTATCCGCACGATATGAATCGCATGCCGTTAAATATATTTTTCATAGTGATGAGTTTAACTAAAGCATTTTATATTGTTGGAACTTTCATGCACTTAAAATTTGAGGTAAAACACCTCATCATTACTATTTTAGTTCCGCTTATACTTTTATTATATACCATATGTATTTTCCTGGCTGAAGGAAGCAGTTGGCTCAATATGAAAAATACAATCTGGTAATGAAAAAACCATCCGCAGGATTAATTGCCGCGGCAATTATTCTGCTTGCACCTTTTGGTTTCTGGATTTACTATGATATTTATAAAACGCCGATGCTTTCGCCTAGGCTTAAAGAATATTATCAGGTTCCGTTTTTTAAATTAGTGAATCAATTAGGAGATACTGTTACATCTGATGATTTAAAAGGTTATGCATATGTAACTGATTTTTTCTTTGCAAGTTGTCCGGGAGTTTGCCCGAAGCTTAGCAATCACCTGAGTAAAATGCAGGAGAATTTTAAAGATGAACAGCGGATAAAATTTGTTTCCATCACGGTTGATCCAATGAGGGATTCGGTTGCTGCTTTGAAAGCTTATTCAGAAAAATATAATGCAGTTGATACGAAGTGGTATTTTTTAACAGGAGTTAAGGACACTATTTACAATCTGGCAGAGAAAGGTTTTAAAGTTCCGGTGGTTGAAGATGTAAATGGTGAAGAAGAATTCACTCACACCGACAGGATGGTGTTGGTTGATGGAACAGGAATGATACGCGGCTATTACAATGTTGTCGAAGACACCGTAATGGTTGACTCGCTTTATAATGATATTGAACGGCTGTTGATTGAAAAGCCGAAGTCGTAAATTTTATCTTTAATCAGTTGTTTGTGTTTTAAATTTTATTAAAATGAAAGAAAAAAAACTAAATATTTTTATTGGAATATTATCCATAGCAATTCCATTAGTAGTTGTTGCTTTATTCTATTTGAAGCCCCCGGATATAAAAATCGGGTTTGATATTTCCATTATTCCTGCATTCAATGCTTCGATCAACTTCACAGTTTCATTATTGTTAATCGTTGGGTATGTGTTTATGAAGCAGAATAAAATTCAGTATCATAAATACACTATGATTACTGCTTTCTGCTTATCAAGTTTGTTTTTGATTTCGTATGTGGTGTATCATACGCTGGCGGTTGAAACACATTTTGGCGGCGAAGGTTGGATTCGTCCGGTTTATTTTTTATTACTAATCACTCACATTGTTCTTGCGGCTGTAATTGTGCCCATGATTTTATTTACGCTCACGCGAGGCTTGCAGGAAAAATTTGATAAGCATCGCCGCATTGCAAAATGGACTTGGCCTTTATGGCTATATGTATCTGTTACCGGAGTAATTGTTTATTTACTATTGTCACCTTATTACCAACATTAAGTTGCACACTTAATATCTCAACCTTACTTTTGAGTTAATAATTAGAAAATAAAATCGATGACTCACCACTATAAATTGAAACCATGGATATACATGAGTAAAAAGGTCGTAATAATTTTTTTAACTGTTATTTTATTTACTATAATTCAATTCAATTTTGCTTCTGCGCAGTGTGCTTTATGTAAAGCTACCGTTGAAACTTCATTGCAGGAAGGAAACACAAGTGCTGCCGGATTAAATGTTGGAATTTTATACTTGCTTATTATGCCTTATGCATTAATTGGCGGTTTAGGATACTGGTGGTACAGCAATAATAAAAAGAAGAAATTGCTCGAGACAAAATCGGTGGAGTAAAAAATAGTAAATTCTACTTTGGTATTTGTTATTTAAAAATCTTATCGTCAACTCCTTTATTCACTATATAGTTGCTGAATACAATAGTTATTTTACCTTTTTTGTTATCTTCTTTTTTTGAATCTTCAGTAGAAGATCCAAGATCAACAACCAAGGCTTTTGGTAGTTTGAATTTAGCTGTCTCGATTGTGAAGATAAGTTTGTCTGGTAAAGCGTAATTGGAATTTACTCCATAAAAATGTTCAATTTCCAAATTGCCATTGCTCCTTGTAGTGAGATGACTTTTTAATATCACACCCTTATTTGCATCTATCCAGAACTTACCCAGAATTAAATCAGCAGTATCACTATTTGGTATAACAGTGATAATTGAAGTATTAACTCCGTTAGTAATTACTGTTCCGGTCTTTATTGCTGAATAAGAACTTGTATCCTCAAGCATTGCCTGAATATTATTCGGATTTTGCTTTGGCAATAACATAATTCCTTCGGCCTTAACCTTAAATTTTTTTGGTTTCTTGAAATAAACTTTAGCCATTATGTCTTTCATCTTAACAAAAGATACATCAAGATGAATACTCATATCGGCAGTGTAATCATTTACTTTATTGAAGTTTGTATTTACTTTATTAATGATTTGCGAAGCGGTTTGTGCTTCTGAATAATTTGGAGAATTCAAAGTGATAAATAAAACGAGAAGAATAAAACGAATCATAATTAGCTGAGAATATCTTTTTTTATAAAACGATAATAAGTAACAGAAAGAAAACCGAAAATATATGCAAACATGATACAAATTGATTTTGTAATTGTTGAAGTTGATATCGGGTCCTGAAATAATTTTTGCCAAACTATCATGTGAGTTGTAAATAAAAAGGGTTTAATATTATTGAACAATGGAACATCAAGCGTTCCGACAATAGTGAAAATGATAATTACAGCCATGGTTGTTACAATGGGTACAATGGAATTATCAGAAAAAGCGCTGAGCATTAACGAAAAAGTTGTTACGACTGAAAGACTTATAAATGCAACTGCACAAGCTGCAAAAAAGCGCCATAAACATTCTGACGAAGGAATGATTGAAATGTGGTCAGTGCTTAAAACCATTAAGTCGCCTGGCTTAAATATCCAAAGCCCAAAACCCAAAGCCAATCCGCCTAACCAAATTACCAGAAGCAAAGTATAAAAACTTCCAGCGATTAACTTAGCTGTAATAATGTTGGCTCGTGAAATTGGTTTTGTTGCG
This sequence comes from Chitinophagaceae bacterium, assembly GCA_947469485.1. Taxonomy (GTDB): domain Bacteria; phylum Bacteroidota; class Bacteroidia; order Chitinophagales; family UBA10324; genus UBA10324. Next base: position 125,686 of record CANIPU010000002.1, read on the forward strand.
AGTAATCGCATAGTGCCCGAAGAGGATTCACCAGAAAGCAAATCACCGGTAACCAAGGCAACCATCAGTGGCATTTGTACAATCAGTGTTTGCAGAATGATGTAAGTGATTAAATATCCGTTCAGAATATTTCCTTGAATTGAAAAGTTTGTTTCAAGTTGTTGAATCAGAAATGTGAGGTAAGTTTTTCCATCAACATAAAGAGCCAGTTGGAAAATAAATACCAGAATAGCGATAGCAACAAAACCAATGTAACTGCGTGGCCGTGAAAATATTTTATTCAACTCAACTTTCAGTAAACGATATACCATAATCAGTTAGAATGTTGTGTTAGTTTTAAAAAATATTCTTCAAGCGCACGACGATAAGTGATTCCGTAGATTTTAATACCGGTTTTACTCAGTTCATCCACCAATTCCGGAATTTCATTTTTTGAAAGTGAAAATTTTAAAGTGTTATTTTCTAGTGATGAAAATTTTTCCTTCTTGTATCCGTTCAGCTTTTGCAAAGCAACTTTTCCATCTTCCACTTCAACACTCAAAATCAAATCCTGCGAAGAAAGCAATTCTTTAACCTCTCCCTGTACTACCTGCTTTCCCTTATTAATAATTACCATTCTATTGGCAACTAATTCTATTTCACTTAATATATGAGAAGAAAGAACAATGGTTTTATTCATTTCATTTTTCAATCGCAAAATCATTTCCCTTATGTCAATTATACCTTGTGGATCAAGTCCTGTTGTTGGTTCGTCAAGAATAATTAATTCAGGATTGTGAACTAAAGTCTGGGCAATTCCAAGTCGTTGTTTCATGCCGTGACTATAAGTTTTTACTTTATCTTTTTCTCGACCTTTTAATCCTACCAATTCTAAAACTTCATGAATTTTATTTTTTGAAACATCAACATCGCTGAGTTTTGAAAAGAGCTGCAAATTTTTTTCAGCACTCATGTATAAATAGAAATCTGGCTTTTCAATAATGCATCCGATGCGGCGCATGATTTCATTACGATGAGAATTAAGTTCCAGGCCAAAAATTTTTATACTTCCGCTTGAAGGTTTTATCAAGGAAAGAATCATTCGCATGGTTGTACTTTTTCCGGCACCGTTTGGCCCTAAAAAACCAAATACATCACCTTTAAAAACATCAAGTGATAATTTGTTTACCGCATTAAATGCACCGAAAGATTTTGATATTTTATTAAGCTCAATAATATTTTCCACTAAAAACTTTTATATGCAACGATGAGTAATTCAATAATATTTCAAAGCATTCAAAAAATTTATTTTTAATTAAATTTCTATCCAATCACCATTCTCTTTTATCAGATTTATTAATTCATCTACGGCTGTTTCTGTATTTATACTGCGCTTCATAATGTCTTTTCCTTTATACAAGGTGATTTTTCCGGGACCGCTGCCAACATATCCATAATCAGCATCAGCCATTTCTCCCGGACCATTGACGATACAACCCATGATTGCAATTTTTACACCTTTCAGATGATTTGTAACTGCTCTGATTTTTGCGGTGGTTTCTTGTAAATCAAAAAGTGTTCGACCACAACTCGGGCAGCTTATATATTCAGTTTTTGAAATTCGTTGGCGACAGCCTTGTAAAATTCCGAAACACAAGCGATTAACATTTTGCGCAAGCTGATTATCTGCCTTTAACCAAATTCCATCGCCAAATCCATCTAATAATAAAGCTCCAAAATCTGTTGCTGAATGGAGCGAAAGTTCATCAGTATTTAAATGATTGTATTCACGCTTGAAAATTACCGGGGTAGAAATGTTTTCGTTCAGCAATTCAAACATTAATCTTCTTTGCTGAATCATGCCATTAATATGATTGGAAGTAATTACTAGAACGCAATTATTTTGTTGCTCCAGTTTTTCAAGAAATGAATCTGAAAACTCATCAATCGAAATTTTTATAAAATTTAATGAATTAGAAAAAACAGATTCAGATAAAAACTCAGTAGTAGTAAAAAGCGGAAATCTATTCTTATCACCAGTATTGTTTAACCATACTTTATAATTCTGAATTAAACCAAGCGTACCGGGAATTTCAAAATTAACATGATGAATTCCTGTAAAAATATAATCGGCAGCAGTATCGCTTATGTTCCACTTGTCGCTGGTTTCATCATAAATATATCCAAGTGGAATAAATGAAGCCTGATTAATTTCTCGTTCAATACTACAATCTGCAACTACTACGGGAACTTTAGTACCCCCGATATTTATAATAGAAATAGTTTTTCTTTTTGAATAATTAAAGGGATTAATCGGATTTTCTTTTATTGATGGAACAACAGGAGTAAGTCTTTTTGAAGAATATCTGTCGGCTAAAATTTTCGCAACAGGAATTTCAAGTTCAGGATCTTCGGTAAGTGAAACTCTAATTGTGTCACCAAGACCATCTTCCAATAAAGTTCCAATTCCTATTGCAGATTTTATTCTGCCATCTTCTCCATCACCAGCTTCAGTTACACCAAGATGTAACGGATATTTTCTACCGGTTTTCATCATTTCATGAACTAATAATCGATACGCCTGCACCATAACCTGAGTATTGCTTGACTTCATACTCAAAACAATGTTTCCATATCCCAAATCTTCGGCAATATCTAAAAATTCAAAAGCACTCATTACCATTCCCATTGGAGAATCTCCATATCGACTCATAATTCTATCGCTCAATGATCCATGATTCGTTCCAATTCTTATTGCAGTTCCATATTCTTTGCAAATCTTTACTAATGGAGAAAATTTTTCGCGAATGCGATTTAATTCTTCATTGTATTCTGTATCGGTGTATTCAAGGGATTGAAATTTTTTCTTGTCAGCAAAATTGCCCGGATTTATACGCACCTTCTCAACAATTCTTGCAGCCACTTCAGCTGCATTTGGGGTGAAATGAATATCGGCAATCAATGGAGTTTTATAACCACGCGCATGTAATTCTTTTTTAATGTTCGCCAGGTTTTTTGCTTCGTTGATGCTCGGAGCTGTAATACGAACCAACTCGCAACCGGCTTCAATCATTTTAATACTTTGTTCAACTGTTGCAATGGTATTCATTGTATCAGTTGTGGTCATGCTTTGCAATCGAATTGGATTATTACCTCCTATTCCAATATTACCAATTATAACTTCCTTGGTAATGAATCTGGAATATGCAGTTAAATTGTTGCAATATTTTTTATCAGAAATATTCATTGGGTGTAAAAGTAAAAGTTCCTTTTTCTAAGAAGGATTTTTTTCAATAAGAAATAATTAAACAACTTATGAACTATAAAGTTTAATAAAAACATAGTTGTACGGAATTTCTCAAATCTTATTTTCACCCACCCTAAATAATTAAAAATGAGAAAACTTTTTTTTCTTATAAGTATAGTTTGCTTTTCAATCGGATCAATAGCTCAATCCACCACAACTCAAATTATTGCTCGCAAGTCATTGCCATTGCAAACACCCTGTAAGGGCTTGTTAACAGGCTTGGAAAAATCAGATACCTGGCCAATTAGATTACAGGATATGGAAAGCGAAGAGAATGCTTTTCCAAAAGTGAAGGCTATGAAGGAAAAAATGATGATTGATAAGAAACAATCGGTTAGTAATTCTTTTAATAAAATCGAAGCAAATGGCCAGGTTACACCGGTTTTAAGTACAAATTTTACCGGTAATTTGTTTGATGGAAGTTATCCTTCAGATAATACAATTGCAATATCAAATGGTGGGAAAATTGTAAGCGTAATTAATAGCAACATTGCATATTTTACTACCTCAGGAACGAAAACCTTTTCACAAGACATTACACAGTTTACAAATGACAATTCTGTTTCATCAACCATATTTGATCCTAAAGTGTTGTATGATGCTGGTGCTGATCGTTTTTTTATGGTAGAATTAGCTGGATATACTGTTGGAAATTCTGATATACTTCTGTACTTCTCAAAAACCAATAATCCTTCTGATGGATGGTGGTATTATACAATTAGTGCTGATGTAAATGGTAATAGCGCCTGGGCAGATTATCCGAATATCGGTGTAAGCAATAATGAGGTTTATGTAACAGTAAATCAGTTTGACAGCAATGATGATTTTTCAGATGTTCTTGCATTGCAAATTCCAAAAACCACTTGTTATTCGGGCGGAACAATGAACTTTCAGTATTACGATAATATTCAGGACGATGCAGGTAATTATACTTTTTCATTGTTTCCTGTTCAGTCTGGTAATGCATCCAATTATGGACCGGGCATTTTTTTGGTAAGCAATACCGACCCATCAGGTAGTAATCGTTTGCAGTTATTTCAAATTTCAAATGATATGAGTAGTAGCAATGAACAATTATTTGGTAGTTCACTTGTCTCAACAAATTTTGCCATAGGAGCAAATGCTAATCAGCCCTCTCCGGGAGGTGATTTGGATATTGGAGATTGCAGAATTAAGGGAGCATATTATGTAAATGGAATTATTCATCTTGTTTTCACTGCAAATTTTGTAAATGGATGGAATGGAATTTATTATAGTCGTATCAACACAGCTAATTTATCAGCATCCTCTTTTATATATGGTAAAAGCGGGGAAGATTGGGGATACCCTGCAGTTGGATGGATGGGTAAAAATATTAATGACAAATCTGTAATTATTGCATACACAAAATCAAACTCTTCTATTAAGCCACAATTCGATGTAATTGGAGTTGATGATGCCGGAAATACTTCAAATGAAGTATTAGTAAAATCAGGGGCTTCATATATTGATATGGGCGGCGGAGGCACTCAGCGATGGGGCGACTATACAGGAATTGCAAAATATCATTCTCAAACTTCACCTACTGCTTTCATTTTTGGAATTTATGGAACCAGTGCAAATGAGTACGGCAACTGGATAGCAAAAATTACTGTGAATAGTTCGGTGAATACTGAAGAGGTTCTTCCTGTTAACGAATCAATTTCAGTATTTCCGAATCCATCAACAAACTGGTTCGCAGTAAATTTTGATAATGAAGAAATAAATAAAATTAAAATTTCACTTTTCGATTTACAAGGAAAAATGATTAAACAATTATTGAATGAAACAGTGAAACGAGGAGATTTTAAATTTTCGTTTAGCACCAATGAATTAGCAAAAGGAACTTACATTTTACAAATACAATCCGGAGATAAATTGTTGTCCAATGAAAAAATTATTATTCAGTAGTCTTATTTTAGTTGCAGCTCTTTCGTCCTGTAACACAACCAACATTTCAGAAGAAACTCTCGATAGTACATTGCATGCTCCGGATACACTTCGGGAATTGGCCCCAAATGACTCAACTTCGATTGAATCAGATACTGTGAATTTTAATAAGGAATCAGAGGATAAAGATGCAGATAACAAGAAGCCCGGTGGCACATTGCAAAACCATAAGGAGATGCCAGAACACAATGCACCGAACCCTGGAAAATTAGATTCAATCAAAAACTCTTATCCTAAAAAGAAATAATCTTTAAAATTCCTCTTCGCTGATATCTTTCTTCATAGGGCGCATATAAATTTCTTCAACAACGGTTTGTTTTGAAGTTTTAAATGAAGCAACCATCATTGATGCTATATCGGTTGCAGGCATAATTCTGTTAGCAACTAATTTTACATTTTCCCAGCTCGCTGATTCAGTTGCACCCGGAATTACGGCAGTTACTTTTATGTTATAGCGAATTAATTCTTCTCTTAAATTTTTGGTCATGCCTAATAAAGAAAATTTGGTAATGCCATATGAACCCCCGTTTGCGTAAGCGTATAAACTTGCTGTTGAACAAATATTAAATATGTGTCCGCTTTTTTGTTTGATCATCATTGGAGAAATCAAGCGGGTTAAATGATATGCGCTAAAAACATTTATCGCCATTAGTTTTTCAATAGTCCCTTCTTTTTCATTAATTATTTTCCCGGGGAGAAAAATTCCGGCATTGTTTACTAAAACATTAATGGGTTTTTTTAAAGAAATTATTTGTCTGGCAAACTCCTTTAATGATGTTCGCTTACTTACATCACAAACAATACCGATAAATTGTTGAGATGGAAATTTTTTCTTCAGGTTTGATTCATATAGTTTAACATCCTTTGCAGTTCTCGCACAGAAAACAATGTCAAATCCTTCTTGCGCAAAAGAATCAACAATTGCCTTCCCAATTCCTTTCGTTGCGCCGGTTATAACTGCAAACATTTTTACATTAATTTTCAACGAAGGTAATAAGCACATCTTCACTATCAATATCCCTTGCAAAGCACTTTAAACAAATTACATTTGAGCCAATACATTAACAGATGTGTTTTCGATACTAAATCAACAAATCACCAAATTTTCAAATCCATTAAGTGACTTTCTTTAATCATTTTGGCCGTTATGTATTATTGTTGAAGAGTCTCTTTGTAAGACCTGAAAAAACTTCTATTTACTGGAGGGAAATAGCAAGGCAAATGGTTGAAATAGGTGTTGGCTCAGTTGGAATTGTTGTAATTGTTTCTGTATTTCTCGGGGCAGTTGTAACCGTACAAACTGCCTATCAATTAACCACTCCGCTAATCAGCAAATCAATTATCGGAAGCATAGCAGCAAATAGTATAATTCTGGAACTAGCACCAACCGTAACTGTATTGATTCTCGCAGGAAAAATTGGAAGCAACATTGCTTCAGAATTGGGTACTATGCGAATCAGCGAACAGATTGATGCGCTTGAAATTATGGGAGTACATTCTTCAGCTTACCTGGTTTTGCCGAAAATATTAGCTTCAACATTAATGATTCCATTATTAGTAATCATCTCTGCATTCTTAAGTATTTATGCCGGAATGTGGGTTGGTGAATTTACTGGGGCTGTTACGAAAGAAGATTTCATGACTGGCGCTATCCAATACTGGATTCCTTTTATGGCAAATTTTGCTTTGATAAAAGCCACCACTTTCGGATTTATTATTTCATCTGTATCATCTTATTATGGATATTATACTGAAGGTGGAGCATTGGAGGTTGGTAGATCAGCAACCCGGGCAGTTGTTGTTTGCTGTGTTTTAATCTTATTGTTTGACTATATACTCGCACAGTTGCTTTTATGATTGAAGTTAAGAATTTAAATAAATCATTTGGAGCGAAACAAATTCTTAAAGGAATTTCTGCTGTTTTTGAACCGGGGAAATGCAATCTTATTATCGGAGCAAGTGGTTCAGGAAAAACAGTGTTGATGAAAAGTATTGTTGGGTTAATACCCGTTAACAATGGCAGCATTATTTATAACCATGATACCGACTTTCTGAATATTGACGATGCAGGAAGAAAAGAATTAAGAAAGCAAATCGGAATGTTGTTTCAGGGTTCCGCGCTTTTTGATTCTTTGACGGTAGAAAAGAATGTGATTTTTCCTTTGAATATGTTCACGAACATGACCTTCAAAGAAAAAATGAGTCGTGTTAACGAATGTCTGGAAAGAGTAAACCTTAAAGAAGCAAACAAGCTTTACCCGAATGAACTTAGCGGTGGAATGAAGAAAAGAGTTGGTATAGCAAGGGCTATTGTAATGAATCCAAAATATCTTTTTTGTGATGAACCAAACTCAGGCTTAGACCCACAAACTTCAATAGTAATTGATAAACTGATTAAAGACATTACCGACGATTATAAAATCACTACAATAGTCAATACCCATGACATGAATTCTGTTATGGAAATCGGCGATTATGTTTTATTTCTTTACAAGGGAGAAAAATTTTGGGAAGGCAGCCGAAATGAAATCATGAATGCTACCAATCAGCAATTGAATGATTTTATATTTGCCGGGCGGTTTTTCCGTGAAATAAAAGAACAGAACACGAAAAGATTATCTGAAGAAAAAAATAAATAATCAAGAATTATAAATATGAGCGTTTTAGTAAACAAAAATTCAAAAGTTATTGTGCAGGGGTTCACCGGAACCGAAGGCACTTTTCATGCTACTCAAATGATTGAATACGGTACCAATGTGGTCGGTGGAGTAACTCCCGGTAAGGGCGGAACCATGCATTTAGATAAGCCTGTTTTCAATACTGTAGCCGATGCTGTTAAGCAAGCAGGTGCAAACACCAGTATCATTTTTGTGCCACCTTCATTTGCAGCCGATGCTATTATGGAAGCAGCAGAAGCTGGTATTAAAGTTATTGTTTGCATCACCGAAGGAATTCCGATTCAGGATATGGTGAAAGCAAAGGAGTATATCAAGGATAAAAATTGCACTTTAATTGGACCAAACTGTCCTGGGGTAATTACTCCTGATGAAGCAAAGGTTGGAATTATGCCTGGCTTTGTTTTCAAAAAGGGAAGAGTTGGAATTGTTTCCAAATCCGGAACACTAACTTATGAGGCAGCCGACCAGATTGTAAAAGCTGGTTTGGGTGTAAGTACTGCAATCGGAATTGGTGGAGACCCTGTTATAGGAACATCAACCAAGCAAGCGGTAGAATTACTAATGAACGACCCTGAAACTGACAGTATAGTAATGATTGGTGAAATAGGAGGAGGAATGGAAGCAGAAGCAGCGCGATGGATAAAAGCGAACGGGAATAAAAAACCAGTAGTTGGTTTTATTGCCGGACAAACAGCACCAGCCGGAAGAAGAATGGGGCATGCAGGTGCAATTGTGGGCGGGCATGATGATACAGCTGCTGCGAAAATGAAGATTCTGAAAGAGTGTGGTGTAATGGTTGTTGAAAGCCCAGCTCAAATTGGCGCTAAAATGGCAAAAGCAATGAGTGTAACATCTTAGTGATATATCAATTGTTGATATTGAATATTAATTCATAACAGACACCAGCAAATGAAACTTCTCGAAGGAAAAACAGCATTAATAACCGGAGCTAGTCGCGGAATAGGGGAATCTATAGCAAAAAAATTTGCAGAACACGGAGCCAATATTGCGTTCACCTATTTATCCTCAGCCGAAAAAGCACTTGCACTGGAAGGAAATCTACACGCATATGGAGTGAAGGCAATCGGATATAAATCTAATGCTGCCTCCTATGCTGAAGCCGAGCATCTGATTGGAAATGTAATGATGGAGTTCCAGAAAATAGATATTGTGGTTAACAATGCAGGCATCACCCGCGATGGATTATTGCTTCGAATGAGCGAACAACAATGGCAGGAAGTAATTGATACCAATTTAAAATCAGTTTTTAATATCACCAAGCATGTAACTAAGCACATGCTTAAAGCACGCAGCGGAAGCATCATCAACATGAGTTCCGTTGTTGGCATATTTGGCAATGCTGGTCAGGCAAATTATTCGGCAAGCAAAGCGGGAATTATTGGGTTTACAAAATCAATTGCAAAAGAATTAGGTTCACGGAATATCCGTTGTAATGCCATTGCACCCGGCTACATCGAAACCGAAATGACCCATGCGCTCGCACCCGATGTCAAACAAAAATTTTCAGCCGACATACCAATGGGGCGCTTCGGTTCCACTTCCGAAGTAGCCGACCTTTGTGTTTTCCTCGGCTCCGATATGAGCAGCTACATCACAGGTCAGGTGCTGAGTGTTTGTGGTGGGTTGAGTATTTAATTCAATTTTTTTGGTTATAAATATTTCATGTATCAATAAGCTTGTGTATTGATACTTGCTACTATAATTATCTTACTCCACCTTTGCCATTACAAATTAATATCGTGTGATTTTAGAAATAAAAGTTCCCGTTGTTGGCGAAACAATCAGTGAAGTAACATTGGCAAAGTGGTTGAAGAAAGATGGCGACCTTGTTCATCGAGATGAAATTTTATGCGAACTCGAATCAGAGAAAGCAACCTTTGAACTCAGCGCCGAACAAGCCGGAAAATTATCAGTAGTGGCAACCGACAAAGCGGTTTTAAAAATCGGTGATGTGGTTGCAAGAATTGATACCTCTATTCAACCCTTAGAAAAAAAAGAAGAATCAAAATCAAAACCAGAAACTGATTTAAAGAAACCCGACACTGTTTCAGAAAAGAATTACGCGACCGGAACTCCATCACCCGCCGCTGCAAAAATGATTCGTGAATCAGGAATAGAAATAAATACCGGAAGTGGCAAAAGCGGAAGAGTTACAAAAGCTGATATGCTTACCGCAATAAAAAATCCTTCAGTAAAAAAATCTGGAACAAGAGATGAGCGCCGCGAGCAGATGAGTTCGCTTCGCAAAGCTGTTAGTAAGCATTTAGTGACAGCAAAAAATCAAACTGCCATGCTCACCACTTTTAACGAAGTGGATATGAAACCGATTATGGATATCCGTAATCAGTTCAAAGATGCATTCAAAGAAAAACACGGAGTGAGTCTGGGCTTCATGTCGTTTTTTGCAAAAGCAGTTTGCAATGCGTTGCAGGAATTCCCTGCGGTGAATGCGAGTCTCGATGGCGACGAAATTATTTATCACGACTACTGCGATATATCAATCGCTGTTTCCACTCCGAAAGGTTTAGTGGTTCCTGTTATTCGCAATGCTGAAAGTTTAAGCATGGTGGAAATAGAAAAAAAAGTTGCAGAGCTGGCGAAAAAAGGAAGAGACAATAAACTATCGCTCGAAGAAATGACCGGTGGAACTTTCACCATCAGTAACGGCGGAGTGTTTGGTTCATTGATGTCAACTCCAATCATCAACATTCCACAAGTTGCAATTTTAGGAATGCATAAAATTCAGGAGCGGCCAATTGCGTTTAACGGACAAGTAGTGATTCGGCCCATGATGTACCTCGCACTTTCTTACGACCACCGTATGATTGACGGAAAAGAATCAGTAACTTTTTTAGTTCGCCTAAAAGAACAATTAGAAAATCCATCACATCTTTTATTTGGTCAAGACCCGATGAAATATTTACTGGATTTATAAATCACACATTTATTTTTTCACTTTTCAAAGAATAAAATGACTCAATACGATGTAGCAATTATTGGCAGCGGCCCCGGCGGATATGTAGCGGCAATCCGTTGCGCACAATTAGGTTTTAAAACTGCAGTTATTGAAAAGTATAATACTCTTGGTGGAACTTGTCTGAATGTAGGTTGCATTCCGAGTAAAGCGTTGCTCGACAGTACTGAACATTACCACAATGCAAAAACAACATTTCAAAAGCACGGCATTCAACTCGAAAATCTGAAAGTTGATTTCACCCAAATGATTAAGCGCAAAAATGAAGTGGTGAAACAAACCTGTGATGGCGTTTCTTTTCTGATGAAGAAAAATAAAATTGATGTGCTCACCGGAGTCGGAAGTTTTTTGGATGCAAAAACAATTTCCATTCAAATCGATAAAGGAGAGAAACAGGAAATTGAAGCGAAACACATCATTATTGCAACCGGAAGTAAACCTGCTTCATTGCCAAATATTGTTATTGATAAAGAACGAATCATCTCTTCCACCGAAGCTCTCACACTTAAAGAAATTCCGAAAGAAATGATTGTGATTGGCGGCGGGGTGATTGGTTGCGAAATGGCATCGGTATATGCGCGCATCGGAACAAAAGTGCGAATTGTTGAATACCTGCCCAATCTGATTCCGACAATGGATAAAGACCTGAGCAAGGAATTAGAAAGAGTGATGCGTAAACTCGGAGTGGAAATGCACTTAGGTTTTAAAGTGAAAGAAGTAATGCGAGTTGACAATGAAGTGATGGTGAGTGCTGAAGATGCAGAAGGAAAAACACACGACTGGTCAGCCGATTATTGTTTGATGGCTGTTGGCAGAAAACCATTCACTGAAAGTTTAGGATTGGAAAAAGCCGGTTTGAAAACCGATGAGAAGGGAAGAATAACTGTGAATGAAAATTTGCAAACTTCAATTGAAAGTATTTATGCAATCGGTGATGTGGTTCGCGGCGCCATGCTCGCACATAAGGCCGAAGAAGAAGGAGTTTTTGTTGCAGAATTTTTAGCCGGACAAAAACCTCACATTAATTACAATCTCATTCCCGGAGTTGTATATACATGGCCTGAAGTTGCTGCAGTTGGATATACTGAAGAAGAATTAATAAAAAATAAAACTCCGTTTAAGAAAGGAAGTTTTCCGTTTCGTGCAAGCGGTCGCGCACGGGCGAGTATGGACTTGGATGGATTTATAAAAATATTAGCGCATGCGGATACAGATGAAATTCTTGGAGTGCACATGATTGGTCCGCGCATGGCCGATTTAATTATGGAAGCAGTGGTGGCGATGGAGTATCGAGCAAGTGCTGAAGATATTTCGCGCATGAGTCATCCGCATCCTACTTTCAGTGAAGCATTTCGCGAAGCATGTTTAGTGGCAACTGAAAATCGCGCGTTGCATAATTAACGGTCGAGCAATACTGCTTCATATAAAAGTGCACCAATTTTATCACTGTCAATTTCTTTTACCGAATAAAAAGTTTTCCAGAAAACCTGCTTGCGGGTTCCTTTTTCTAAATACCCATCATCAGATAATAAATATCCTTTTGTAAATCCGAGTTGAACACCTTCCTTGGTTTTCCCCCACGGAATGGAACCCGGCCATATGAAACAGATGTTTCCTTTTCGTTTATAGAACGGTGCGTTGTACGATAGTTTTTCTTTCACATCTGGAATGCAATGGAAAATTATTTTCCGCAATGCCTCCACAATTTTCAATTCATATTCCGGTATTGATTCCAAGCATTCCTCAACTGAAGAAAATTTAATTGGTTGAAATACAATTTTCTTTCTAATCATTAATTTAAGCAAAAATGCAATCAGGAAACTAATGACTGCATACACGAAGGGGAATCGAGTTTGATAATATTTATACTCCCTTTATCGCCGAATTTGTTTTTTGATAACCATGTAAGCACATAAACTCTTTTGCATCCTGTAAGTGCATCCGGCACTTCCCGGGTAAATGTACCCTTCAAATGATTTTTTATTATTTCATTTTGAGCATATTCCATCAATTCATTGCTGATTCTGTAATCAGTAACATCTAAAATTAAATAAGAACCGAATTCAACTTTATCATTTTCCAGGTTTCCAAGAGTTTGTTGAACATAATCAAAGCACCAGGTTCCTGCTCCAGGTCTGTTTTTTAATTCTGATACAACTGATTCAACCCTTCCACTAAGACCTCCTTTCAATACAACTTTTAGCACAGGATAGCCATCAGCCAAAACAACTTGAGATAGCATTGTCAGAAATAAAAAAACAAACAATTTTTTCATGAGATAAAATTTGATTCCGAAAAGTAGAATTTCTTTTTGGGTTTTAAAATTAATTTTGCACCACTCAACTCCTTCGTGCGCGTACTCATCATCTGTAACGATTTTCCTCCATTAAATTCTGTCGGGGCACTGCGACCTTATAGCTGGTTTAATTATTTTAAAGAATCGGGAGCTGAACCAGTAGTTATTACCAAACAATGGACAACACAAATTGAAAGACCAGAAGATGTTTTAAAACATACATCCACAGAAAAAGTAATAATTGAAAAATCTGAAAAAGGAACCATAATTCGAGTTTCGATAGAATTAATTCTTCCTGAAAAAATACTTTTGAAATACGGAATGGATAAAAAAAGGATCTTGCGAAAAATGCTAACTGTTATTTATAAAATATTTTCGTTTGTTTCTTTTTCATTTGATAAACACAAACGCTTGTATTTTGAGGCAAGAAAGTATTTGCAAAACGAAAAACCGGATTTCATTTTAATTACAGGAGAACCCTTCGTTTTATTCAAATATGGATATTTATTGCATAAAGAATTCGGAATTCCCTGGGTTGCTGATTTTCGCGATGGATGGAAATTAAATCATGTTACGAGACACAACCGTGATATGCTTAATCGGTTTTTGCAATTGTGGGAGTTCAGTTTCGAAAAAAAATATTTAAGTAATTGTAGTTTCATCAGTTCACCCGATCCTTACCTTGGAGAGGCACTTGGTAAATTGCATAAAAAAAATATCAAAGTAGTTTATAACGGCTTTGAAGAATTTTTAAATAAAGATTTATCTGATCAAACCAAAACCTTAATACTTACACATACCGGTACATTGACAGCCGGTCAGCAAGTTGAATTTTTATTGCAAGCAATACTCGAACTGCATAAAGAAAAAAAGATAACACCAAATGATATTCAATTGAATTTCGTTGGACTTGAATATTATCCATCTCAGAATACAAGAGTAAAAAATTTCAGTAGTATTATTGAGCCGTACCTGAAAACCAGTCCGAGAATAACAAGGAAGGAAGCATTAATGCAAAATGTAAGTTCAGATTTTCTGATTGCATTTACTGAAAAGAACTACCAGGCAATTTTTGCGAAGGTGTATGATTATCTTGCTGCAAAAAAACCAATTTTAGTTTTGCCCGATGACAATGGATTGTTAAGTAATTTAATAAATGAAACAAAATCAGGATTGACATTTCAAACTATTGGAGAATTTAAAAAATTCTTGCTTGATCAAATTCAGGAAAAGAAAACAGGGAAAAATATGTTTGCAATTTTTCCCGATTATGAAAAGATGTTGTTTTATACTCGAAAAAAACAATCTGAACAGTTTGTTAGGTTTTTAAAAGAAAATCAGAAAAATTAAATGTGCGGCATTGCAGGTTATTATTCTATTCAACCTTTCCGCGACGAAGAAACGCTGAAAAAAATGACCGATGCCATTGCGCATCGTGGCCCTGATTCTGATGGGTTTTTCTTTGATGAACATAGTGGTCTTGGTCATCGGCGCTTAAGTATTATTGATTTATCAAGTGCGGCAAATCAACCCATGTATTCGCATAACTCGCGCTATGTAATGGTTTTCAATGGTGAGATTTTTAATTTTCAGGAAATTGCTTCTCAGGTAACAACTGATTTGAAAACACATTCAGACAGTGAAGTGATTCTCGAATTACTTTCACAGAAGGGCACCGAAGCAGTGAATTTGCTCAACGGCATGTTCACCATTGCGCTTTATGATAAACAGGAAAAATCACTTTCTATTTTCCGGGATCGGTTGGGTGTGAAACCAATTTTTTATTCCTTCCAAAATGGAAAATTTGTTTTCGCCTCTGAATTAAAAGCACTATTACAGTTTCCTGATTTTAAAAGTAATCGGAATAAAAATCAGAAAGCGATTGCGCAATACTTGAACATCGGTTATATCGCAGAACCAAATACTATTTATGAAGGCATTTATAAATTTCCGGCGGGGAGTTATGCAAAGATTGACTCCACCACCAGCGAGTTAGATTTTTCTTTCTATTGGAAACCCGAAGAAAATGTAGATCAGAATATTGTCAGTGATTTTACTACGGCAAAAAATAAGTTGAATGATTTGATGCGCAGCAGTGTGCAAATGCGGATGATAAGCGATGTGCCATTCGGAACTTTTTTAAGTGGCGGAATAGATTCGAGTTTAATTACCGCCATGGCGCAATCGGTTTCTGCTGATCCGGTAAAAACATTTTCCATCGGGTTTAAAGAATCAGGATTTAATGAAAGCGAGTATGCGAAAAAAGTTTCGCGCCACCTGCACACGGAACATTATGAGTTCATGGTTACTTACGAGGAAGCCATTGAACTTGCTGATAACATTGTGGATGTAACCGACGAACCATTTGCTGATCCTTCTATTATACCAACCATGCTGGTTTCAAAATTAGCAAGGCAGTATGTGACCATGACTTTGAGCGGTGATGGCGGTGATGAGTTATTCATGGGATACGGAGCATACAAATGGGCGGAGCGTTTTCAAAATCCATTGCTCACCACTTTCAGAAAACCATTGAGTGGAATACTATCCATGCTTCCTTCAAAGTATAAACGAGTTAGTGAATTGTTGAATTATGCTGACCCTAAATTTCTTCGCTCACATATTTTTTCGCAAGAGCAGTACTTTTTTTCTGCTCAGGAAATTGAAAATCTTTTAATTGAAAAGCCCAAAGAAGAATTCCGGATTGATCTGAACACTTCTTCATTGAAAAGAAAATTATCAGCTAAGGAAGAACAGGCGCTTTTCGATTTGCGTTATTATCTGAAAGATGATTTACTGGTGAAGGTGGATAGAGCGAGCATGAAGTATTCGTTAGAAGCGCGCACTCCCTTTCTCGATTATCGAGTGGTGGAATTTGCATTGAACCTTAATGAAAATCTGAAACTGAAAAACGGAACTTCAAAATATCTGCTGAAAGAATTGTTGTACGATTATGTGCCGCGCGAATATTTCGACAGGCCTAAGTGGGGATTTTCCATTCCGTTGAAACACTGGCTGAAAAAGGAACTCAAACATCTGGTTGATTTTTATTTATCAAAAGAAATGGTGGAGAAACACGGAGTTGTGAAATACGAAACAGTAAAAAATATAATTTCCAGATTTATGAAAAGAGAAGAATACCTATACAACCGAATCTGGAACCTGATAATTTTGCATCAATGGTTTGAAAAAGAAAAAAGGCAATAAAATCAATTAGTCTACTTCAACAGAAACCTCAGCTCCGCCTTTTTTGTCTTTATACAATTCCTTTTTATCAACCTTGGTCACTTTCATTTTGTCTTTCAGGCGGCGGCTGATGGCGCTGTAAGGTGCGGTAATAATTTCTTCATCACCTTTGAGTCCTGATAAAATTTCAATGTATTCATCATCCTGAATGCCGGTGGTCACCACTGTTTTTATTGCTTCTCCATTGTTCAGCACAAAAACAATTTCCTTCAGTTTTTCTTTGGTGGTCTTTTTCTTTTCAGAATCATTTTTAGCAGTACTGTCTTCCCGTGTTGTTACAGATTGTATTGGAACCACATTCACACCATACACATGATTGGTTAAAATATTTACTGAAGCAGTCATGCCAGGAAGAAAGGGGAATTTCTTTTTCTTTACATCAATCATGTCGACGAAAGAACTTTGGTCCAGTAATATTTTCACAGTGAAATTCGTAACACTTTCTGTGCTAACTAAAGCACTGGATGAACTTGCCGAATTGGCAACCTGGTAAACCACTCCTTTAAAAACTTTGTCCGGATAGGCATCTACTTCAATTTCGCAGGTATCGCCAACTGAAACTTTCAAAACATCATTTTCACTCACATCAACTCTTGCTTCCATTTCATATAAATTGGCAATGCGCATAATTTCTGTTCCGGCAAATTGCGAAGTACCAACCACGCGCTCACCTTTCTCAATATTTAACGACGAAATAATTCCGCTCATTGGGGCATAAATAGAAGTTTTATAAAGCTGATCATTTGCTTCTTTTAATGAGGCTTCGGCACTACTAACCATAAACTTTGCAGCATCCACTGCCTGTTGCATTCCTTCTTTATTTGCCTTTGCCGATTTATATGCTGTTTCATAAACATCAAATTCCGACTGGCTGATTACTTTTTTATTAAACAAATCTTTATTCCGGTTATAATCCTTTTCTGATTTTTCAAACTGAACTGCAATTTGGGTAAGCTGCGATTGCGCATTCAAATAATTTGCTTTTGAATTATTTACAGATGCTACAGCCCGGTCAACCATGGCAACATATATATCCGGTTTTATTTTAGCCAGCAATTGTCCTTGCACAACACTATCACCTTCTTCAATCGGTAAATCAATAATTTCACCCGACACATCAGGACTTATTTTAACTTCAGTTACAGGATATATTTTTCCTGATGCCGATACTTTCTCTACAATATCGCGCTTGCTTACTTTTTCTGTGCTTACTTTTTCAGCATTGTCAGTCGATATCCAGCCGGCTTTTTTTCCAACAATTACAAAAAGAAGCAACACGCCAACCGCCACTCCAAGCCATATCATTAATTTCTTAGTCATCTATTGAAGATTTAAAGGTTTGCCCTGATAATAATCCAGCACTTTTAATTTAAAGATGTATTCAAATTTCGCCTGCAAGGTTTCGCTTATAGCTTTACTCAAACTGTTTTGAGCAGTTACATAATCAAATGAAGTAAGTAAACCTGCATCAAACTTTTGTTTGGTGTAATCAAAACTTAACTCAAACGACGATTCACTTTTCAATGCGGCTGAATATCTGTCCTTGCCTGCGACCGCATCGTTAAATGCAGTCTCAATGCTTTTTTTCAATTGTTGTTTTTGCAATTCAAGATTGTATTGCTCGTTCAGTAAGTTGATTTTACTCCGGCTCACATTAGTATGAGACATCCAGCCATTAAACAGCGGAAAGTTTAAAGAAACTCCGAATGCCTGCCCAAAATTATCGTTGATCTGATCGCCCAATGGGGTGTTTTCAAATTCATAGTTTGGAGAAAAAGTATAAACAGGAGCATAGGTTAGCCCGTCAAATCCAATCAAGGTAGTATCGTAAGTAATTGAATTTTCTTTTACTTTTTTTACTGCATTTGAATATTGAGAAGATAAACTTCCGAATAATGAAAGTGTAGGAGAATAAGCACCCCGGGCAGCAGCCAAACCTTTTTCAGCGCCTTTTAATTTCAACTCCGCACTTTTAATTCCGGGCTGCAGTGTCAAAGCTGTTTCATAAATTGTTCCTGCATTCATTTCCTGAAAAGCCATGCCTACCGGAATCTTTAATGATGGAATAACAATATCAATTGTATGATCCATGTTCAGCAACTGTTGAAGATTCAGTTTTGCGAGTGATAAGAGATTCTTCGCATTAACTGTATTTAATTCTTCTAATGCCATTTGTGATTGAATCTGCAGAAGAGAACCTTGCGCCAAAACTCCGGCATCTACCAATTGCTTAGTTCGGTCAACCTGATCCTGCATTAATTTCTGCTGAGCTTCAGCATTGGCAAATTGTTCCTGAGCAAAAAGAATCTGAAGATATGCGGTAGCCACACTCAATGAAATATCATTAACCAATTGTGCGGAGCTGTATTTCGAAGCCATGAAATCAAAGTATGCTTTTCGCATTTCGTTGATCTTACTGAATCCGCTGAACAAAGTAACATTTGTTGAAAGCGAAAAATTTCCTGAACGGATGGTTTGATTAACAAACAGGTTACTCGTTGGGTCAATGTTTTTTCCGGTGTTAATTCCGTAACTTGATGATGCATTAAGATTCGGCAACAACCCTAATTTCGATTGCAAATAAGAATCTCCGCTCAATTCAGTTCCGAGTGAAGATTGTTTGAGCTGAATATTATTTTGCTGTGCATAGGTGATACACTGTTCAAGCGACCATGATTCCTGTGCGTACGAAAAAACAGAACAACAGATAAAAGCTATTGAGAGAGAGTAGCGGATAATATGGTGTACCAAGAACTTGTTGAATTAAGAGGCGACAAACCTATAGTTTTCCGTTCAAATCACACAGATGAAATGAAAATGAAAATAGACCTGTGTTTTTCGAAAGTTCATATTCATTTTTGCCTCCTGATTACTACTGATGAACGAACCTGCTCAACTTTTACCCGACGAACATTTTATGCGCGAAGCATTGAAAGAAGCAAAGTATGCTTTGGCAAAAGATGAAGTTCCCATTGGTGCCGTAATAGTGAGCAACAATAAAATAATTGCCCGAGGTCACAATCAGGTTGAATTACTAAAAGATGTAACAGCACATGCCGAGATGATAGCCATTACCGCAGCTGCTAACCATTTCGGAAGTAAGTATTTAACTGATTGCACTTTGTATGTTACCCTCGAGCCATGCATGATGTGTGCAACAGCAATTGGCTGGGCGCAGATTTCGCGATTGGTGTATGGTGCTAACGATGAGAAAAAAGGATTCACTTTAATCAGTAATAAAGTACTGCATCCGAAGTGTGAAATAAAGAGTGGAGTAATGGCTGAAGAATCATCTATGATGGTAAAAGAGTTTTTCAAAACAAAAAGAAATAAAACCTAATGAAATTTATCTTATGCTGAACCAAAGCATAGCAGTATAAGTTTACATTAGCGAACTCAAATTCATAAACTAAAAACATTTTTAAATATGGCTTTCACATTACCCGCGTTACCTTATGCTGTTGAAGCTTTGGAACCACACATTGATGCAATGACAATGACCATTCATCATTCAAAACACCATGCTGCTTATGTAAACAACCTGAATGCTGCCCTTGCCGGCAAGCCCGAAGAGAATATGAGCATTGATGAAATTGTAAAGAACATTTCAAAATTTCCGATGCCAGTGCGCAACAACGGTGGCGGACACTACAACCACTCCATGTTCTGGACTTTGATGAAAGCAAACGGCGGCGGCACTCCAACAGGTGCAATTGCCGATGCAATTAATGCTGCTTTCGGAACTTTCGATTCTTTTAAAGAAAAATTTTCGCAGGCAGGCATCACCCGCTTTGGTTCGGGCTGGGCATGGTTAGGTGTTGATGATTCAAAAAAATTATGCGTTTGTTCTACACCCAATCAGGATAATCCACTTATGGATATTGCTGAGGTAAAATGCAACCCGATACTTGGTATGGATGTGTGGGAACATGCCTACTATTTAAAATACCAGAACCGTCGACCTGATTATGTTGCAGCTTTCTTTAATGTAATTAACTGGGATGAAGTGAACCGCCGGTTTGCTGAAGCAAGCAAGTAGTTTTTAATTTTTACTAATGAAAAAGAGAAGCAGTTTTTCTGCTTCTCTTTTTTATTAGATAGAGTTTGGAATGTGATTGTTAGATTAGTCGCGAAATAAAAAAAATGAACAAGCTAATTGTAACAACAATAACATTACTCTGTTTTGTAATGCTTCAAAATGTTTCAGCACAATGGCAAGTTACAACTGGACCAACACAACCAAATGTTACTTCCGAATGTATTAGTGGCTCAAATCTTTTCGCTTCTGCTGGAACTTCTGTTTCATTAACTGCTAACGATGGCACAAACTGGTCTTTGGTAAGTAATGGTTTAGTCGGAAACATTTATGGTTTAGCTGTTAAGGGAATTGATGTTTATGTAGGTGCAAGTGCAGGCGCAGTTTTTCAATCAGCTAACAACGGAACAAACTGGACAAATACAAGCAGTGGGTTACCTGCCTATGATGTGAGAGCAATAACCGTAGACGGAAATGATATTTATGCAGGAGATAATGGAGTTTATAAATCAACGAACAATGGTCTTCTTTGGACAAGCATTACAAGTTGGAATGCAACTGTTGTTTCCATTGCTGTAAGTGGAACAACAATTTTAGCGGCGACTTTAAGTAGTGGAATTTATATGTCTGCAAATGGGGGTTCATCGTGGAACACAATAAATACTGGTTTACCATCTCAAGTTAATTGTGTAATAATTTATGGAACAACATTTTTCGCAGGAACAAATACTGGCTTATACATTTCTACAAATAGCGGTGGAAGTTGGAGTGTTACAAATGTGCCTGATGCTATAAGTTCATTTACAGTAATTGGAAATAATCTTTTTGCAGCGAGCAGTAGTGGGGCGGGAGTTTTTCAATCAATAAATGGTGGGACTGTATGGTCAACAATTAATGCAGGTCTAACTAATTTGACTGTTTATTCATTGGCACATAATGCGACTTATTTATTTGCAGGAACAACAGGATATGTATGGAGAAGATTAATATCAGAAGTTTTTATCTGCACACCAACATCAGCAAATATTACACAAAACAGTTGCAACAGTTATACTTCACCAAGTGGAAATTATACATGGACAACATCAGGGATTCATCTTGATACAATTCCTAATGCGGGTGGATGCGATAGCACACTTACAATAAATCTCACAATCAATACAGTTAATAATTCTGTTACACAAAATGGATTCACATTATCTGCTAATGCAACAACAGCAACCTATCAATGGCTCAATTGCAATAACAACTTTGCAGTAATCAACGGAGCAACCAATCAATTTTTCACAGCAACTGCCAATGGAAATTATGCCGTAGAAGTTACACAAAATGGTTGCACAGATACTTCAGCATGTTACACAATTACAGGAGTTGGTATAAATGAAATCACCACATCAAATAACTTTCAACTATTCCCGAATCCAACTGCTGATTTGGTAACTGTTCAACTCCATTCACCCTGCAGTACTTGCACTATAGAAATTTCAAATACGCTCGGCGAGGTAGTTCAAAGTGCTGAGTTTAAAGTTCAAAGTATTGCCACTCTCAATCTTCAATCGCTTCCATCCGGCATTTATTTTATAAAAGTTAAAAGCGATAAATGGAGCGAGGTGAAAAGGGTGGTGAAGGAATAAACCTTCCTTTTTTCTCAAAATTCTTAAAATAACAGCGTTTTAACTTAAATTTTGTGAGATTCGGACAATAACATCCCTAATAAAGACACTAATATTCTATTCGCGGACATTACTATTCCAAATAAAGACAATAATATTCCCTTCGCGGACACTACTATTCCGGATTCGGACACTATTATTCCAAATAAAGACAATAATATTCCCTTCGCGGACAATAATATTTCTAATAAAGACACTGATATTCTACTAGCGGACAGTACGATTCCAGTCGTAATAGGTTATTTACCAACCGCAGACACTAATATTCTGTCAGTAGTTATTAATATTCTTATCGTTCCTTAAAATAAATTATTCAACAGTTACACTCTTCGCCAGATTTCGAGGCTGGTCAACATTGCAACCGCGCATAACTGCTATGTGATAGGCAAGCAATTGTAATGGAACTACTGATAACAAAGGAGTGAGTGGTTCTTCTGTAGCCGGAATTTCAATAACAAATTCGGCTAAATCTTTAATTATGGTATCACCTTCTTCAACAATGGCAATAATGCGACCCTTGCGCGCTTTCACCTCTTGTATGTTGCTGATGATTTTATCATAAGCGCTTTGGTTGGTTGCCAATACTACCACCGGCATTTCCTCATCAATCAAAGCAATTGGTCCGTGCTTCATTTCTGCAGCAGGATAACCTTCGGCATGTATGTACGATATTTCTTTAAGCTTCAATGCGCCTTCCAAAGCAACGGGAAAATTGTAACCGCGACCCAGGTATAGGAAGTTCGAAGCATCTTTAAATATATCGGCTATGTACTTTATTTTTTCATTCGCATCAAGCACCTTCTTCACCTTCGCCGGAATATTTTCCAGTTCATTAATAATCTGGTGGTATCTCGATTCCTGAATGGTTCCTCTTTCTTTGGCTAAGTAAAGTGCAATAAGAGTAAGCACTGTAACCTGTGCAGTAAATGCCTTTGTTGATGCAACACCAATTTCAGGACCTGCGTGAGTAAAACTGCCTGCATGAGTAGCACGCGCTATTGACGAACCAACCACATTGCACACACCAAATACAGTTGCCCCTTTTGATTTTGCCTGTTCAATTGCGGCCAGCGTATCAGCTGTTTCGCCACTCTGACTAATGGCAAATAAAATATCATCGGCTGTAATAATGGGATTGCGGTAACGGAACTCTGAAGCATATTCCACCTCACAGGGCAAGCGGGCCAGGTCTTCCAATAAATATTCGCCAACAATTCCGGCATGCCAGCTTGTGCCGCAGGCTGCAATGGTTAACCGATTGGCATTTTTAATTTTCTGTTTGTATTCAAGCAACCCCCCAAGAGCAATGATTCCTGTTTTTGTATTCAGGCGACCACGCATACTGTCAAGAATAGAAGTAGGTTGTTCGTAAATTTCCTTCAGCATGAAATGATCGTAACCACCTTTTTCCAATGCTTCAAGTTTCAATTCCAACTCTTGTATGTATGGAGTTGTTTGTTTATTGCCGATTGTTTTAATTGAAAATTCTCCGTTGCGATTAAGAACCGCAATTTCTTCATCGTTAAGATAAACCACATTTTTAGTGTGCTCAACAATGGGTGTTGCATCTGATGCAATAAAAAATTCTTTGTCACCGATTCCTAAAACCAGCGGACTGCCTTTACGGGCAGCAAATAATTTATCAGGATTGCTTTTTGAAATAATTACAATTGCATAAGCACCAACAACTTCATTCAAAGCCAGACGAATGGCTTCTTCTTCATCTACATTTTCATTTTTCTGAATGTCTTCAATCAGATTAATTAAAACTTCGGTATCAGTATCAGAATGAAATTTGTAGCCGCGTGATTTCAGTTCTTCTTTTATGCTTGCGTAATTCTCAATAATACCGTTGTGAATAATGGCAAGATTCTGCGAATTGGAAAAATGAGGGTGAGCATTTCTGTCGTTAGGTTCACCATGAGTTGCCCATCGTGTGTGGCCAATTCCAATGGTTCCTTCAGTATTTTTATTTGAAGCAAATCCTTCAAGCTCGGCAACCTTACCTGCTTTTTTAAAAACAGTTAATTTCCCATTCAGGAGCGCAACTCCTGCGCTGTCATATCCGCGATATTCCAATCGTTGCAAACCCTTTATGAGTATCGGGTATGCCTGTTTAGATCCTAAGTAACCAACAATTCCGCACATGTTATTATGGGAGTTTTGTGTAAATGAGATTTATTTTCATTCGTAAATCATCGCTGCGATTTCCGCCTGCTAAAATTATTCTGTCTGCTATTTCAGGACTGGGATAGGTGAGAAGAAATAATCCGTAATCAGTAACTGAACCGCTAACTAAATCCTGTATGTGTTCGGTTAAACTGAATTTATACTTGTAAACTTTTTGTCCGTTTAAATAGGCTGTCTCTTTAAATCCTCCGTAAATTAAATTAGAAGAAATCTGATCAGGAATAATTGCGTTTTTGCCAATTGAATCAGCCAGTAAACACAACATTCTTGAAGGGCTTGTAAATATTGAATCAGGATCAATTTTCCATGAAGGAACAGTAACTTCCAATTCAGCCTTATTAACCAGAATATTTCCTAAGTTCTTTAAATTTGGAATAGTAATTTTTGTTTTCAATCCAGACATTGATTGAACATAAACTATACTATCACTTTGAGAAGTTGACTGGAGTGTGGTTTGAATTTCTGTTGATATATAATTATGGGTATAATGATTAAAAACTGAACAATCAGTTCCGATTATAAAATCATATTTTAATGAATCAACATCAGGCTTATGATAATATACAGTCAGCTTTGATACAGAAGTCGATGAGGTCATATTAAAATACATAATTCCTTTTCCGGTAATGTTAGAATCAGTTTCAATTAGTAACCCTTTGAAAAAAGATTGGAAAGCAGCGTTACTTGCAAAGTTTGTCCCTTTCGATTGATTTAATAAATCCTGTCCGAGGCGATCGCTCAACCTTATTCGGAGCGAAGGTGCAATTGTATCTCCACCAACATAAAGTGGTGATTCAAAATTCGGAATAAAATTTATTTTTTGACCAACTGCGTGAAGATAATGTCTGAAGTTTCTATCCGAATAATATGCACTGTCAGCATTTATATCCTGAGTTAACTGAAAGACAGAAATATTTGCCGGTTGATCAAAATTTCCATAGTGACCGGTATATTGAAGGTTTAAAACAAGAGAATCAATAAACAATGAATCAGGACTTCCAAGGTCAACTTGTCCTCCAATCTGAAACTGGGAGTATATTGATGCAGTTGATTTGCCAAAAACAGGGTCATCAATTGTTCCTAATAAAAATTTGGAATTAGTAGATGTTTTTAACGGAAACTCTGTAACAGTTTTTGTTTTAAGTGTTAAAGTATCGGTAAATATTCCATTTAAATCATCACTTGATGGAAGTAAATCATTACCAATCAGCGTAGATTTTTTGCAACCAGAGTTTGCAAAAGCAATAAAAACAAAAAGGAGGAGTAGGGGGCGGGTATTTATTTTCACTTATCGTTCATCAAAGACCTGTAAAACTCAACATAGGTTGCAAGATAGTTGTCAGAATCATGTTCAAGTACTGGCTTTTTTTTCATTGCCTTCAAAGCAGTTTTAACAGCAGGGTCTAATTTTTTCCCAACTGAAATAACTCCATCGGCATGAGTAACACCCCCAACATTAAATGCGGTATTATTTGCTTTTTTAAAAGGGGCAAAATCAGTGTCTTTAATTAAATCTTTACTGATTATCGCTTTTTTGGTGAAATCCTTGTGAAGGGTTTCTTTAAAAGTATTATCATAAACCGAATAAATCATTTTGGCAGCGTGAAATACAGGATCTTTCTTGTAAACGGTTTTTAAATACATTGGAATTAATGAAGTCATCCAGTCATGGCAATGAATAATATCAGGAGGCCAGCCGAATTTTTTTATGGTTTCCATAACTCCTTTACAAAAGAATGCCATGCGCTCGTGGGTGTCATCAAAAAACTTTCCTTCATCATCAGTAAAAACATGTTTTCTTTTGAAATAATCTTCATTATCAAGAAAATAAACCTGAAGCCTGGCACCGGGTAACGAAGCAACCTTAATAATCAATGGATTATCATCATCATCAATTATAATATTCATACCTGAAAGGCGAACCACTTCATGCAAACGATGGCGGCGCTCGTTAATTGTACCAAATCGGGGCATCAAAACGCGAATTTCCATTCCTTGTTCCTGCAGATAAACGGGTAGTCTGTTTACGATAGTGGCTGCTTCAGTTAGTATATTGTAAGGCTTCATTTCATGCGCTACAATCAACACTCTTTTCTTAGTCATTAAGCCGTGGTTTTTAAAAAGGTGCGCAAAGATAATAAAAAAAAATCGGGGGAAATGAAATGGTTCAAAGACAATTTTTGGAATAGACGGAAAATCAATTAAAAAATTAGGTTTAGGTTTGTCCGAAACCTTCAATTTGTACCTGTTTAAATCAGAAAAACAATTAACTCCTTTTCTTCAAAAAGAAAAAAAAGAAGGAAAGAAAATCGGCTTTGTTCCAACTATGGGGGCATTGCATAGGGGGCATATATCGTTAATTGATAAAGCTAAAACAGAATGTGACATTGTGGTTTGCAGCATTTTTGTTAATCCTACGCAGTTTAATAATGCAAAAGACCTGGAAAAATATCCACGACCAATTGAGCATGACATGGAAATGCTTTTAGCAGCCGGATGCACAGTTCTCTATTTGCCATCTTCAAATGAAATTTATCCGGAAGGTAAACCGCTTTTAAAAGAATATGATTTGGGATATTTTGATAAAGTTCTTGAAGCGGCATTCCGCCCGGGGCACTTTCAAGGGGTCGCAAATGTGGTATTCAGGTTATTGAAAAAAGTTGAATCGGATATTTTATATCTTGGGAGAAAGGATTTTCAGCAAATTCAGGTTATTCGAAAAATGATTGAAATTGAAAAAATTCCTATTTTAATTGAATCATGTGAAATTGTCAGGGAAGCAAGTGGATTGGCAATGAGTTCAAGAAATGTAAGATTGAGTGAAGATGCCTGGCATAATGCATCGGTTATTTCTCAAACACTATTTTTCTTAGTTGAAAAGAGAAATGAATTTAATTCAATTAAAACTTTAAGAACCGAAGGCATAAAAAGATTAAAGGCAATTCCGGATTCGATTTTGGAATACCTTGAAGTATGTGATGAAGAAACATTGCGTCCAATAGAAATTTTTATTGAAGGAAAACCATCGGTTATTTTAACAGCAATATGGGTTGATGGGGTGAGGTTAATTGATAATGTTTTGATTTCATGAACTGAACTGCTTCTTTAGGTTATAGGTTATAATGATAAATTTTACATTTGCGCGCCATGATGATACAAGTAGTAAAATCCAAAATTCACAGAGTTAAGGTTACTGAGGCAGATATTAACTATGTTGGAAGCATAACCATTGATGAGCAGTTAATGGAAGCTGCTGACCTGATAGAGAATGAAAAGGTGCAGGTAGTGAATATTAATAACGGTGAAAGAATTGAGACCTATGTAATAAAGGGTAAGCGTGGTTCAGGTGTCATTTGCCTGAACGGACCAGCTGCCCGAAAAGCTGTAATTGGTGATATAGTCATTGTTATTTCTTATGGTTTATTGGATAAAGAAGAAGCAAAGTTTTTTAAACCATCATTGGTTTTTCCGGATGAAAATAACAAACTAAAAAGTTGATGAAAGCTAGAATACTTTCATCTCTGAAACTCATACTATTTCTTGCAATTGGAATTTTCTTTTTCTGGCTTGCATTCCGTGGTCAGGATATTAATGGAATTAAGGAAACACTTTCCAAAGCAAATTACTGGTGGTTATTGCCTTCATTGTTTTTTGCTTTAATCAGCAATGTTTCAAGAGCTGTAAGATGGAATATGCTGATTCATCCAATAGGATACAGACCAAAACTTACGAACACATTTTCTGCAGTTTTTATAGGATATTTAGCAAATCTGGCTGTTCCACGAATTGGAGAATTAACCCGTTGTACGGTTTTAAATCGATATGAAAAAATTCCAGTTCAGTCATTATTCGGAACTGTTGTTGCCGAAAGAGTAGTTGATGTAATATCGCTTCTTATTATTTTATTTCTTGTTGTGCTGGCACAATTTGGTTTGCTTTCAACTTTTGTAATGAATAATTTTCTGCATCCGTTTGCCAATAAAATTATTGGATTTATGGACAAGGGGATTGTGTTTTATTTAATTGCTTTTATAGTTGTTGGGTTACTAGTGTTTATCATTTGGAGATTTGTATTACACTTTCGCACTACAAAATTTTATCAAAAGCTGGTTGGAGTTTTAAAAGGATTTATGGAAGGCTTAAATACCATTCGTAAACTAAAAAGCAAAGGTTGGTTTATAGGCCATACAATTATTCTTTGGGGTTGTTATACTTTAATGGCTTTTTTCTGTTTTTTCTGTTTTGACTTTTCATCACACATGAACATGTTGCAGGGAATTACAATAATGATATTCGGAGGTCTTGGGTTTATTGTTCCGGTACAAGGCGGAATTGGTGCGTATCATTATATAGTAACTCAAACCATGATGGTTTATGGTTTAAGTCAGCAGGATGGGTTATCATTTGCAACCATTTGTCATGGTGCACAAACAATGGCTGTAATTGTTTTTGGAACCTTGTGTTTTCTTATTCTGCCATTTTATAACCGCGGTTTAAATAAAAAGGCAAATGAACAGGCTTGATATTATTAAGGAAAAAATAGTTTCTAAAGAACAGTTAAGCAAGCTCGTTCATAAATGGAATTTGCTTTCTCAAAAAATTGTATTTACCAACGGATGTTTTGACATTTTGCATCCCGGACACATTCATACATTAACAACCGCAGCGGACTTTGGCAATAGATTAATTGTTGGATTAAATACTGACTCATCAGTTTCAAAATTAAAGCCTGGCCGCCCAATTCAAGACCAGAATGCACGGGCACTTGTTTTAGCTGCATTAAACTGTGTTGATGCAATTATCTTGTTTGACGAAGAAACACCTTTAGAACTTATAAAATTTATTAAGCCTGATGTTTTGGTTAAAGGAGGTGATTATTCAATTAATCAGATTATTGGTTCATCAGAAGTTTTGGCATATGGTGGAAAAGTTGAAATTGTACAATTATTAAGTGGTTACAGTACAACTTCAATTGAATCAAGAATTAAGGAAGAATAGAAAAATTTCTTAATAAATATTTAAAACCTTTTCAGTTTGCTTAAGTAAAAGCTCCTGATATTCTAAAAAATGGGAAGGTTAAGTTTTCAAACTACAGTAAAAGTTAAAAAAGTAATAACTCTAAAACGAACCCTTCGTTTTTCTTCAAGAGGGTTTGGAGTAGCGACATTTATAGTTGGAATTTTCTTTTTTACACAAAATGTTACACAAAGTGATATAGCAAAAGCCAGGATTATAACAAATTCTGATACACTCCTAACTGCGCCTAATATTGACAGGGGCGATAGTTTGGTTAACAATAGATCAAATCAAAAAGGCATTCATTCTGAAGATAACAGTAATTTATTGACAGATGCGGATTTGATTATAAAGAAATCAAAAAAGAAAACTTCATCAGGTAATACACGGAATGCAGAGTTTCACGATGTTGTTTCTATTTCGCCAAAACAAACATCAGGAGTATTTGAAGTCAATTTCGAAATTCCGGTAGGTCAATCAGGAATTACTAACATGGAGATTGTTAATCGAAAAGGTGAGGTCATAGAAACAAGAACTCCTCAAACACAAAATGGCTTAATCAGTGAAATATTTACGATGGATAACTCAATACCTTCAGGTGCTTATCTTGTAAAAATTCATGTTGGAAAAAAACTATATGTACGACAGGTTATTTATACGAAACCTTAATTAATTCAATATTTCATTTAAATCATTATTTTTAAAAAACGGTTATTACTGAATCCGGTATTTTTTGATTTTATCAATCATATTTTCAATTCTTTAATGTTCAAATTGGTTTCTTATGTTCGCTTAATAAAACAGGAGCGAAATACATGAACATTAATCCAAAGTTGGCAATGATTGGCGGCGGCAGTTGGGCAACAGCTCTTGTAAAAGTGTTGACTGAAAACCGGCAAATTGTTAATTGGTGGATTCGTAATTCAGATATTCGCAAGTCGTTGAAAGAACATGGAAATAACTCTCGTTATATCAGTTCCGTTTTTTTTGAAAAAGAACTGATTCATATTCAGGAAGACTTAATTGATACTGTTCGCAAAGCTGATATTATTTTTCTCGCCATTCCATCTGCTTTTGTAAAAGAAACCTTGAGTGCGCTTCACCCGCTTGATTTTAAAAATAAATTGATTGTTTCTGCTGTGAAGGGAATGATTCCTGGCGACAATGTGGTGCTTGCAGATTTTTTTCATCAGCAATACAATGTTCCATACAATAATTTTATTGTGATCAGTGGCCCGTGTCACGCAGAAGAAGTAGCTCTTGAAAAACTTTCGTACCTGACTATTGCCTGTCCAGATTCAGGTAACGCACAAAAAGTTGCGCAACTTTTACACTGTCGTTACATGAAAACAAATACAAGCGACGATATTTTCGGAACTGAGTATTCTGCAGTTTTAAAAAATGTGTATGCAATTACTTCAGGTATTTGTAATGGTTTAGGATATGGCGATAATTTTCAGGCTGTACTTATCAGTAATGCGATTGAAGAAATTGAGCGATTTGTAAAAGCAGTGCATCCAATCACGCGCGACATAAAAGATTCTGCATACCTCGGTGATTTGTTAGTGACTGCCTACTCGCAATTCAGTCGAAACAGAACTTTCGGAAACATGGTAGGAAAAGGATATTCTGTGAAGAGCGCTCAGTTAGAAATGAACATGGTTGCAGAAGGATATTATGCAACTGCCTGCATCAACGAAGTGAATAAAAAATACAAAGTGGAAATGCCGATTGCTCAAGCGACTTATAATATTTTATATCAGAAATTTTCGCCAATGCTCGAAGTCAGATTATTGACTGAACGATTAAAGTAGTTACTATCCTTTTTCTTTTATCCCAAATTTAGCAAACCCTTCTTTAGCTGCTTTCTTCTCTGCGTTTTTTTTACTAGTGTCTTGACCAATTCCTGATTCGTTGCCATCAACCATTAAGGCAATTTTGTATAAACTGTGTCGCAGGGTTCGTTTTTCTTCCAGTACTACGAAATCAATTTTTACATCATTCTTCTGACCCCACTCTAAAATTTTACTCTTGTAATTAAATTCCGAAGCTTCAAGGTCTTCAATATCCATGTGCTGCGCCACTAATTTGCGCATAATAAATTGTTTTGCTCCGTTGTATCCATGATCGAGGTAAACAGCGCCAATCAATGCTTCTAGCGCATTGCCCGAAATAGATTTCCGGCTTAGAAAAGAATCACTCTTATTGTATTGCAACATTTCTTCAATGCCCATTTTAAAAGCAATGTTGTTCAGATTATTGCGGCTTACCATTTTGCTGCGCAGGTCTGTTAAATATCCTTCGTCGCGAAATGGAAATTTTAAAAACAAATAATCAGCAACTACTAAACTTAAAACCGCATCACCTAAATATTCCAATCGTTCATTGCTCATGTTTGATTCAGAAGCAAGTGAACTGTGCAGAAATGCCAGATGGTATAACTGAGCGTTAACCGGATAAAAACCCGTTAGATGATAAACTTTGTTCGAGAATTTTTTATTCAGGGAAAATAATCCCGCAATTATTTGTCGCGTAAGCTGACGCAAAAGTTAATCTGTATATTTTTTGAATATCACAGAAGCATTGTGACCACCGAAACCAAAAGTATTGTTAAGTGCATAGTTCACATCGCGCTTTTTGGCCACATTCGGAGTCAGGTCTAACCGTGGATCTATAGCAGGATCGAGATTAAACAGATTTATTGTAGGAGGAATAATTCCATCTTTTATTGCCATGATACAAGCGATACTTTCAAATGCGCCTGCGGCACCCAATCCATGTCCGGTCATTGACTTGGTGGAACTGATACTTGTTTTATAAATATGGTCGCCAAACATTTTAGAAACCGCTTTCAATTCAATCGGGTCTCCCATTGGAGTGGATGTACCGTGTACATTCACATAGTCAATTTTATCAGGAGTAATACCAGCATCTTCAAAAGCATTTTCCATTGAATATTGCGCGCCTAAACCTTCAGGATGCGGGGCTGTGATGTGGTAAGCGTCGCCACTCATTCCTCCACCAGCAACTTCGGCATAAATTTTAGCACCTCGTGCTTTTGCATGTTCCAGTTCTTCCAGAATTAATGCACCTCCACCTTCACCAATCACAAAACCATCGCGGTCTTTATCGAACGGACGAGAAGCGGTCATCGGGTCATCATTCCGCTCGCTCAAAGCTTTGGCTGATGAAAATCCACCTAAAGCAGGAATTGTAACTGGGGCTTCACTACCACCAGTAATAATTATATCTGCTTTATTCATACGAATAAGATTGAATGCATCTATAATATTATTAGTTGCAGTGGCACAGGCAGAACACGCTGCATAATTGGGTCCGTTAAACCCATAGCGAATAGAAATGTGTCCGGCAGCAATATCCAAAATCATTTTCGGAACAAGGAAAGGGTTGAAGCGTGGAGTTTCACCAGTCTTGTAATAGCTTTCAAGTTCTGTTGTGATTTCCTGAATACCGCCAATTCCGGAACCAAAAATTACTCCGGCTTTACGG
Organism: Chitinophagaceae bacterium; assembly: GCA_947469485.1. GTDB lineage: Bacteria > Bacteroidota > Bacteroidia > Chitinophagales > UBA10324 > UBA10324. The sequence goes on from CANIPU010000002.1 coordinate 158,580, forward strand.
CGGTTAATTTTTTCTGAGTCAATTCCTGAATCAAGAAATGCTTCGTGAGCCGAAGCAATGGCATACTGAGTAAAACGGTCGAGACGACGGGCTTCTTTTTTATCCATCGTTAACGAGGCATCGAAATTTTTCACCTCGCATGCAAAGCGGGTTTTAAATTTCGATGCATCGAAATATGTGATAGGTCCGGCGCCACTTACACCCTTTAACATGTTATTCCATGTCTCAGCAACTGAATTGCCAAGCGGAGTAATTGCACCAAGCCCTGTAACTACAACTCGTTTTAACTGCATTAAAATGTAAGTAGATTATTTAGCTACATTTTGTTCAACATAAGAGATCGCCTGACCTACTGAAGTAATAGTTTCAGCTTGTTCATCAGGGATAGAAATGTTAAACTCTTTTTCAAATTCCATAATGAGTTCAACAGTATCAAGTGAATCCGCTCCCAGGTCATTTGTAAATGTTGCCTCGTTGGTTACTTCACTTTCATCAACGCCTAATTTATCGATGATGATCTTTTTTACTCTTGCAGCAATGTCTGACATAATTGAATTTTAAATTTAGATTTTTAAATGAGGGTGCAAATAAAAGAAACTGCGGTCTCATTTTCAAACCTGATACACTTACACACATTTCCGTTGATTTCATGCACACTTTCTGCTGTTTTTTGATAACATCTTTGATCCTGTTATATGAAAGCTCATAAGGGTAAACACAAGGAGGTTTTAAAGTTTGAATTTGATTTTGATATCAAACTGTTTGCTATTTCCACCACCTTGCGCGATTATCATTTGAGTTACCAGATTCAGAAAGCATTTTTTTTAAAACTGAAACGGGAAGAGGATTTAGAGGTCAATATTCATAAAAAGAACCTTATTGCAAATTTCAGCCGCTTCTCCTGTAAAGATGAAATAATGCAATGGGAATATCATTTACTTTCAAATAAATACAACGGAAGTTTATTTATTCCGGAGTTGAAAATTGCAGATTATCTGTTTCTTATTCGTGGCGAATGTTGCGGAGAAGAAGTGGATATTCTGAAACAACTTAAGGGGATAACTGAAGTGCAGGCTGTAAAACTGGTGGATGTTACAACGCTGAAATCACGCGACAATTTAATTTTCGATTAATATGTGGGAAGAAAAAGAAAATGCATTGCACCGGACTATTCTGTTCAAAGACTTTTCAGAAGCATTCGCCTTTATGACAAGGGTTGCATTTATTGCCGAAAAAATGGACCACCATCCTGAGTGGGCAAATGTTTATAATAAAGTGGTGTTGAAACTCAGCACTCACTCAATGGGTGATATTGTAACAGAGAAAGACAGAAAGCTGGCGGCGGCGATTGATAAATTGGGGTCTGTTTTTTTCAATTAGAAATTAAAACTTTGTCCATTATTTTCAATGGACTAGTGTTTGTTATTTTTAAAGCAAGTCCAATTTTAATTTTTCAAACTATCAACTAATTATATTCGCCGCACAATGGCAAAGCAAAAACCATCTATTCCAAGCGGCACCAGAGATTTCAACCCTGAAACGGTTGCAAAGCGCCGCTATATTTTTGAAACTATCAGAACAGTTTTTGAGAAGTACGGTTACCAACCGATTGAAACTCCTTCGTTTGAAAATCTTTCTACCCTCACAGGGAAGTATGGAGATGAAGGAGATAAATTAATTTTTAAAATATTGAATTCAGGAAATTTAATTGCTGATGTTTCATCTCAATTTTTTATTCCATTCATGAGAGAGTTAAAAGATAAAGACCAAGAAATAATTTCTTCCGTCTTTGACTCAAAGAATCCTAGAGAAAATATATATATAGAAGAATTTGGAGAAATATTTAAACCCTTATTGAAACACATATCCGAACGAGCTCTTCGTTACGATTTAACAGTTCCCTTCGCGCGTTATGTAGTGATGCATCAGAATGAAATCACTTTTCCGTTTCGTCGATACCAGATACAACCTGTGTGGCGCGCCGACCGACCTCAAAAAGGAAGATACCGCGAGTTCTGGCAATGCGATGCTGATGTGGTTGGAAGCGATTCATTGATTCTCGAAATGGAGTTGGTGCGGATTTATGATGAAGTTTTTTCTCAACTCAAATTACCAGTTGCCATTCATCTCAACAACCGAAAAATACTTTCAGGCATTGCTGAAGCAATGAATGCAACCGATAAATTCGTGGACATCACTATCGCGATTGACAAGTTTGATAAAGTTGGTTTGCAGGGAGTACGGCAGGATTTGCACAATAAAGGAATCAGCGAAAGTCAGATGCAAGTGCTTGAAAAATTTTTCTCATTGACCGGAACTGAAATAGAAAAATTAGAAAAGGCGGAAGGGTTAATGGGGGATTCGGAAATTGGGAAATTGGGAATACTGGAATTAAAAAATGTGCTGAATTATTTATCGCTCAGCGGAACAACCAATTCCGAAATTAAAATTGATTTCACACTCGCGCGTGGTTTGAATTATTACACAGGCGCCATTATTGAAGTGAAACCAGTAACAGTGCAAATGGGAAGTTTGGGCGGCGGCGGTCGTTATGATAATCTGACCGGCATGTTTGGTTTGGATGGAGTAAGTGGTGTTGGAATTTCTTTCGGAGCCGACAGAATGTATGATGTACTAGAAGACTTAAAACTATTTCCCGAAGAATCATTGAAGACCACCCAAGTGTTGTTTGTTTGTTTCGATGAAAAGGGAATTGAGTTTGCATTGCCATTGGCGCAGCAATTCAGAAAAGAAAATATTTCAACAGAGCTTTATCCATCAGCAGAAAAACTAAAAAAGCAAATGAAGTATGCTAACGATAAAAAAATTCCATTCGTGATTGTCATTGGCGACGAAGAAATGAAATCAGGAAAACTTGCCTTCAAAAACATGAACAGCGGTGAACAGAGATTGTTGAGTGGTGATGAAATAATTTCAGAATTGAAAAAATAAATTACATGGTATCGACTCATCTTATTTCGTCAGATAAATTAACCTTAGAAAAAATTCAGGAAATAATTTCCGGCGATTACAAATTGCAGCTCAGCGATGAGTCGCGCGATAAAATTATTGCCTGCAGAAATTACCTTGACAATAAATTAAAAAGCAACGATGAGCTTTTCTATGGCATCAATACTGGTTTTGGTTCGTTGTGCAATGTGAAAATATCTGCTGATCAGATTGAACTGTTACAGGAAAATTTAGTGAAGTCGCATGCTTGTGGTGTTGGCGCTGAAGTGCCTCAGGAAATTGTGAAGCTGATGTTGCTGCTGAAAATTCAATCGCTCTCTTACGGAAATTCAGGAGTTGATTTAACAACTGTTTGGCGACTGATAGATTTTTTTAATCTCGGAATATATCCGGTGGTGTATGAACAAGGTTCGCTTGGAGCTTCAGGAGATTTAGCACCGCTTGCACATTTGAGTTTGCCGTTACTTGGTTTAGGTGAAGTTTATTATGAAGGAAAAAAGTTTTCTTCTTCTGAACTGCTTCCTCACTTCAAATGGCAGCCGCTTAAATTAAAATCGAAGGAAGGATTAGCGCTGCTGAACGGAACACAATTCATGAGCGCATATGCTGTGCATTTGTTGTTGCAAACAAAAAGATTATCGCACTGGGCGGATTTAATTTCATGTGTTTCCATTGATGCATTTGATTCGAAACTGGAACCATTCAATTCGTTGCTTCACATTGCCCGACCGCACAACGGACAAATTCAAACCGCAAAAAATATTCTGAGTTGGTTGAGTGGAAGTGAAATTGCTTCACAGAAAAAAGAGCAAGTACAAGACCCGTATTCCTTCCGTTGCATACCACAAGTACATGGTGCATCAAAGGATGCAATCGCACATGTTGAATCTGTAGTTACAACTGAAATAAATTCTGTTACAGATAATCCGAATATTTTTCCGGAAGAAGATATGATTTTAAGTGGCGGAAATTTTCATGGTCAGCCACTCGCACTTTCACTGGATTTTTTGGCGATTGCTTTATCAGAATTTGGAAGTATTTCCGAACGCAGAACCTACCAGCTCATCAGCGGACTAAGAAATCTACCCGCATTTTTGGTTTCCAATCCCGGACTGAATTCCGGAATGATGATTCCGCAATACACTGCTGCATCGCTCGTAAGTCAGAACAAACAGCTCTGCACACCTTCGTCTGTTGATAGCATTGTGAGCAGCAACGGACAGGAAGACCATGTGAGCATGGGTGCGAATGGTGCAACTAAATGTTATCGTGTTGTGAATAATCTCGAAAACATTTTAGCCATAGAATTATTGAACGCAGCACAGGCGCTCGAATTCCGCAAACCAAAAAAGAGCAGCAATAAAATTGAATTACTAATTGCTGAATATCGCAAAACAGTTTCATTCAATACTTCCGACAGAGTGTTACATGATGATATTGTGAAGACAGTGGAGTTCATGAATTTATATCATGACTAATCCTGAACTGAAAAATTTCCTCAACAAAAAAGTCAGTCAGTACAATCGTAATTCATTTATTGAACACGACCCGATATGTATTCCGCATTTGTTCAGCAAGAAACAGGATATAGAAATTGCAGGATTATTTGCAGCTGTGTTTGCATGGGGGCAACGAAAAACAATTATCAATAAGAGTAAAGAGTTAATGCAATTGATGGATATGCAGCCGCATGATTTTATTCTGGATCATCAGGAAAGTGATTTGAAAAAATTCAGTCAATTCAAACACCGGACATTTAATTTCACTGATACACTTTACTTCATTCATTTTCTGCAGCACTATTATTCAAAACACAATTCATTGGAAGATGCTTTTCTTCCTAAGAAGAATGAATTGAATATGGAAAATGCATTGATTCGTTTTCATAATTTATTTTTTTCGTTGGATGATTCACCCAACCGAACACGCAAACACATTCCAACACCTGCTCGTAAAAGTTCATGTAAGCGATTGAACATGTACCTGCGTTGGATGGTGCGCCGCGATAATTGCGGAGTTGATTTCGGAATCTGGAAAAAGTTAAATCCATCGCAACTTATTTGTCCGGTTGATTTGCATGTGGAAAGAGTGGCGCGCAAACTCGGACTCATCAATAGAAAAAATGCAGACTGGCAAACAGCAGTTGAATTAACAGAAGCACTAAAACAATTCGATGCAAAAGATCCTGTGAAATATGATTTCGCTTTATTCGGTATTGGTGTGATGGAAAAAATTTAACTTGTTTTGTTATCCCAAAATCTTTTTTCATGGAGATTCCGAACGATGAAGTAAAAACGCAGGCGCAGCAAATCATCAGCAGAAATTTTAACCTGCCTGAATTATCTATTGGCGATTTTGAAAAATTTCGCGAAGTATTAAAAGATAAAATTGAAGATCTGTTACACCACGATTTCGAAAAATTATTGTGGGTGCTGTATCGGGTGGATGTAAGTGAAAGCCGTGCTAATCAACTGTTAGCTGAGCATCCGGATAAACCTGCGGAAGTTTTAGCTGACCTTGTGATTGAAAGACAAATTCAGAAATACCATTCACGGATAAATTATAAAAGCAATCCGAATGACGACAGGGATAAAGACCTGTTGATGTGAGATTATATTTGCCCCCATAAATACAAAACACAACTAATGAAACTCGTTTCCTACTGGAGTCCAACTGAAGAACAAGATCGACTTGGAATGTTACACAACGATCTGGTGTATGATATGCGCGACCTCGACTGGCAATTTCCTGATAACATGCAACTCTTTTTATATGCATGGGAAGATGTGATTGACCTGGCTAAAGAATTCAATCAGCGTATAATAGACGGAAAAGTAAAATCAGCTAAGCCAAAACAACTTGCCGATTTAACTATCATGGCTCCTGTTCCTCATCCAGCTTCTTGCCGCGATGGATACGCATTTCGTCAGCATGTTGCAGCGGCCCGCCGTAACAGAAAAGTGGAAATGATTCCTGAATTTGATCAGTATCCAATTTTTTATTTTACCAATCATCAGGCGATTCAGGGTGGCGGAGATATTATTTGCATGCCTGATCATTTTAAGAAATTAGATTTCGAATTGGAGTCAGCAATTGTGGTTTGCAAACAGGGAAGAAATATTACAGCAGAAGAGGCGGATGAATATATTGGTGGTTATATGATCATGAACGACATAAGTGCCCGCACTTTACAGATGGAAGAAATGATGTTAAATCTCGGACCTGCAAAAGGAAAAGATTTTTGCACAGTAATTGGTCCCATGCTTGTGACTGCTGATGAACTCGAACAATATAAAATTCCAGCAAAGCCAAATCATGTCGGTAATAATTTTAATCTTGATATGAAATGTTGGGTTAACGGAAAATTAGTTTCAGAAGGAAACATGGGCGATATGGATTGGACTTATGCTGAAATATTGGAGCGCTGTGCATACGGAGTTGACATTCATCCCGGCGATGTTATTGGCAGCGGAACGGTTGGTACAGGATGTTTTTTGGAATTGAATGGCACCGGAAAACTTAACGATCCGAATTACCAAGAACAATGGTTACAGGAAGGCGATGTAGTGGAAATGGAAATAACAGGACTCGGAAAAATTTCAAATACCATCGTCAAGGCCGAAAGCGATTTTTCCATACTCGGTAAAAAGAAAATTAAATCTGATGTTGCGAATTGATCCAAAAGAAACTACAACTGCAAAACTCCATGCATTTGTGCTGGGTAGTATTGCCCCCCGCCCAATTGCATTTGCAAGTACGATAGATAAAAACGGAGTTCCCAATTTATCGCCTTTCAGTTTCTTTAACGCGTTTGGCGCCAATCCTGCCACACTAATTTTTTCACCGGCACGACGAGTGCGAGACAATACAATCAAGCACACTTTAGAAAATGTTTACGATATAAAAGAAGTGGTCATCAATGTGGTGAACTACGAAATGGTGCATCAGATGTCGCTGTCCAGTGTCGAGTTTCCGAAAGGCGTAAATGAATTTGAGAAATCAGGATTCACTCCCATTGCATCTGAAATCGTAAAACCATTTCGTGTAAAAGAATCTCCGGTGCAAATGGAATGCAAAGTGGTGGAGGTAAAAGAAATGGGACATGAGGGTGGCGCAGCCAATCTCATCATCTGCGAAATATTGTTGATGCATGTAAGCGAAAATGTATTGGATGCAAGCGGAAGAATTGATCCGCACAAAATTGATCTCGTTGCACGCATGGGAAATGATTACTACTGTCGTGCAAGTGGTTCTGCTATTTTTGAAGTTCCGAAACCAAACACCAAACCTGCTATTGGTTACGATGCCATTCCTGATCGCATTCGGTTAAGCAAAGTGCTTACCGGAAATGATCTAGGTCAGTTAGGTCATGTAGAAATGCTTCCTTCGTGGGACGAAGTTTCACTCATCCGAAAAGACGGTCGTATGCAGGAAGTGTTTGAGCGCTTTCAGTTAGATGAAGAAAGTATGGAGTATCATCTTCACCTGCTCGCCAAAGAATTTCTGGAAGAAGGAAGAGTGATGGATTCATGGAAGGTTTTATTGCTTCCAGATTTTCATGAGTGGGAACAAAAAGAGTAGAAATTATTTTTTTCTTTAACTTCAATTTTTCCTTTATTTCAATCTGCATTCTTCTCTGTTACATTTGTAAAAAATTATTAAAAGCAAATGCAATTGAGCGAGCACGAAGTTTTACGCCGACAAGCTTTAGAAGAATTAATTAATCTCGGCATTAATCCATATCCAGCCGATTTATTTGAAGTGAATGATAATTCGGTTCGCATAAAAACTGATTTTGAAAAAGATGCGGCGCATTACGAAGGCAGAACGATTTCGCTTGCAGGAAGAATCATGAGCCGCCGCGATATGGGAAAGGCAGCATTTGTTGTGATACAAGATTCGGTAGGCAAAATTCAACTATATATTAAGCGCGATGATATTTGTCCCGGCGAAGACAAGCAACTGTATGATGTGCTTTTTAAAAAGCTATTAGATCTGGGAGATTTTATTGGTGTAGCAGGTTATGTGTTCCGCACGAAGACCGGAGAAATATCGCTACATGTACAACATCTGAAATTACTGTCGAAAGCACTTAAGCCTTTGCCTGTGGTGAAGGAAAAGGAAGGCGAAGTTTTTGATGCGGTGAGTGATGTGGAGTTGCGCTATCGTCAACGGTATGTGGATCTGAACATTAATCCGCATTCGAAGGAAGTTTTCATTCAGCGTAGTAAGCTAGTTATGAGCATGCGTAATTTTCTGAATTCGAAACAATATGTGGAAGTAGAAACTCCGATTTTACAACCGTTGTATGGAGGTGCTGCGGCTCGCCCATTTAAAACGCATCACAACACGCTCGACATGACTTTGTACCTGCGCATTGCGAACGAGCTTTACTTAAAGCGTTTGATTGTCGGCGGCTTTGATGGTGTGTTTGAGTTTGCAAAAGATTTCCGCAACGAAGGAATGGATCGCTTTCATAACCCGGAGTTCACACAAATGGAGTTGTATGTGGCATATAAAGATTATTACTGGATGATGGATTTGGTGGAAGAGATGGTAGAGAAAATTTGTATTGACCTCTATGGAAAAACAGAAGTGCAAGTGGGTGAGCATATCATCAACTTTGCACGCCCCTGGAAACGGTTCACCATGTTCGAAGCGATACAACATTTTACCGGAATAGATATTTCTGCAATGGATGAAGCGGCTTTGCGCGCGACCGCAAAAGAGTTGCATGTGCCCATTGACAATACGATGGGAAAGGGAAAATTGATTGATGAAATTTTTGGTGAGAAGTGCGAAGCACAACTAATACAGCCGACTTTTATTACTGATTACCCGGTAGAGATGAGTCCTCTTGCGAAGAAGCATCGAAGTAAGGACGGTTTGGTTGAACGATTTGAAGCCATTTGTAATGGCAAGGAAATATGTAATGCATTTTCTGAGTTGAATGACCCGATTGATCAGCGTAAAAGATTTGAAGAGCAACTTGAACTTGGCAAGCGTGGTGATGAAGAAGCTATGATGCTCGATGAAGATTTTCTACGCGCTCTTGAATATGGCATGCCGCCAACTGCAGGTCTCGGAATGGGAATAGACCGTTTGTGTATGATTCTGACCAACTCACATTCGATTCAGGATGTGTTGTTGTTTCCTCAGATGAGGCCTGAGAAAACTATGGAGTAAATATTTTGCTTCGAAATATTTTATCACTGAGACTTTGAGAACAAGGAGAATATTAATCGAAATTATTTTTTACTGCGAAGTATGCGCTCATAAATTGTTGCGTTTAATAATATCAGCAACAGTCCATAAAAAAAATCTTCGATTGGAATGGTGAGAAATCTGATTCCAAGATTCTGATTGTTGTTATACCACACAACCGGAGATTCTAATCCGGTACCTGTTAAAATTCCATTGCAGATAAAAAAGGGAATTAATAAAATGAGGTAAGCAAGAAAGAATTTTCCCAACGAAAAAGTGAAATTGAATTGTGCAGTAAGGAAAAGATAAATTGCCAGAGCGATAAAAGTGGATGAAGTATAGAGGTGATTGAAATAAATAATTCCGATGAAGAACAGAACTACACTTGAAATTTTTGAAATTAATCTGGTTGTGGTTTCGTCGGGAGATTGATTTATCAGTATTTTAAAACAGTGGTAAGTAAAAATGCACGCGTATGGAATGCAGAAAAAGAAAAGGTATTCTTCAATGGGTAAATTGAAAAAATAAATTCCGGTTAAATAATCAGGATTGAATCCCCAGATTTCTAAATGAGTAAACAAAACATCGGCTGATATAAAAATACTTGCAGCAATAATCATAGCCGGAAAAAAAGCAAACCATGTTTTATAAAATTTCAGTTTTGGATGAAAACTGAAAATGAAAGGAAATAAAATTGCTCCAATATTTACAGCGAGATAAGTGAAGTGATTCATTAACCCCAGAGTTCGTTCTTTGATTTTCTTGCTTCGTCGTAATACCTCTTAGGTATAAAAAGCATTCCAAAACATTCGCCTTCTTCTTTTCCTAAATGTTTGTGATGCACTTTATGCGCTTTGCGCAGTGCGCGGAAATAAGTTGAGTTGAGTTGTTTAAGTATCGGAAAACGCTGATGAATAAAAATATCGTGTACAAAAAAATAAGCTGCTCCATACAAAGTAATTCCGGCCCCCATCCAGAAACGAAAATCGGAATAAGAATTTGTAAGTCCATACGACATCAAAAAAATTCCGGGGACAGCGAACAGCAAAAAGAAGAAATCATTTCGCTCAAAAAAACCTTCATGATCTTTTAAATGATGGTCGTTATGCAACGGCCAAAGAAATCCATGCATGATAAATTTATGTGTGAACCATGCCACTCCTTCCATCAAAACGAAGAATGAAATCAGAACCAGTATATTAAGTAGAATTGTCATAATTGAAACTCGTTAGGTTTTATAGCAATTAGTAGGCATCCGTTTTAGTTAAAAAATTTTGTGTAACACTGAAAAAATCAAAAGCCTTTTCATAAATGATTTTGAACCATTCGGTAAATGTATCTGGTACATCATTCATTTCTTCTTTTAATTCTTCTACAGAAATATAACGATATGCAGAAACCTCATCTTCATTTATATCAGGTAAATTATTGCTTATTCCGAAAAAAACATGATCAACTTCGTGTTCAGTTAAGTGGCTCCCTACATTTTCCTTATAAAGAAATTTAAAACCGAATTTTAAATCGCAAAGCATGCCCATTTCTTCATTCAATCGTTTTGAAGCAGCGCTTGTAATTACTTCACCTGGACCAGGGTGTCCGCAACAGGTGTTGGTCCATAAACCACCTGAATGGTATTTTCCATCGGCCCGCTTTTGCAAAAGCAATTCACCTTCAGAATTAAAAATGAAAATTGAAAAAGCGCGATGGAGTTCGCCCTTAATATGCGCTTCCAGTTTTTCCATTTTTCCGAGGGCCACATCCTGCTCATTCACGAGCACTACATTTTGAATTGGTTTCATTGTATTGAATTTTTAAAAACTCTATTCGTCATTTAAGTTAATCAATTATTTTCAGAAGAAATGTACTTAACCATTCTGTTGTACAAATCGTAATCGGTATTTTTAAATTGTGAATCCGAAATTTTTTTGGTTACAAATTGTTTGTCTTCATTCACATTTGAACTATAACCTAAAAACGACGGTACATTTTTTTGAATAGTGTATCGTAAAAATCTAAGCTCAGTATTATCGGTACTCATTGCAATTGCTTTATCAAGAAAACTTTTTCCTTCATTGAAATATTTCAATTTATTGTAAGGATTGTATGAATAATTGCAAAGCATAAATGCGGCCATTCCTTTATATCCAATCATAACTGCAGAAGCACTGGCGGTAACACTCTGCATTTTTGTATAAAATGAATCAGCCGATTCACCATTTACCTGAGCTCTGTAAAACTGATCTCTGATTTGAATAAGTGACTGTGATTTTGCAGTTACTGAAATGAAGAATGCAAAAATGAAAATGAAAAATATTTTCATAGCATATTGAATTGATGACGGATGACAGAATTAATAAGCAAACGAAATTTCTTATTGTTCGGAACTCGGATTCGCTCTCGCATTACTCTTTCCGCAGGAACGGATTTAATTTTTGCAAATAATGCCTTGTAATAAACAAAGGCAACATACACGCCCAGTCGAGCTCCTTTTGGCAGGTTTTTTATTCCATTCAATGCCAGTGTAAAATCAGATTCAATATCTGATTCAATTTTTACTTTCTGCGCGTAATCAAAATTATCGAGGTCAATTCCTGGGAAATAAGCTCTCCCTAAATGATTGTAATCCTGTTTCAGATCTCTCAGGAAATTCACTTTTTGAAAAGCAGCACCCAGATACATTGCTGCTGGTTTCAGTTTTTCATACATCTCATTATTTCCTTCTGTAAAAACCCGTAGACACATAAGCCCAACCACTTCTGCTGAACCAAGAATATAATTATCAAATGATTTTTTATCGTGAAACGATTGTGTTAAATCCATTTCCATGCTGTGCAGAAATGTATCAATCAATTCCTGTTCAATTTTATATTGATGCACGCATTTCTGAAAACTATTCAGGATAGGATTCAAACTGATTTGCTCGTCAATAGCCAATTGTGTATCAGTCCGAAACCTTTTCAGCAACTCTTCTTTATCATAATCATGAAAGCTATCAACTATTTCATCAGCCAGACGAACGAAACCATAAATACTATAAATGGGGTCATGAAATTTTCCATTAAGAAAATAAATTCCCAATGAAAAACTCGTGCTGTAAGTTCTTGTGACCATCTTGCTGCTACGCACAGAAATTCTGTCGAATAAATTTTTCATCAATTAAGATTGAGTTGTTTAATTACTTCTTTAGCTACTAGTTGTCCTGATATTAAAGCCGGTGGAACTCCGGGGCCAGGAACGGTTAACTGCCCTGTATAAAAAAGATTTTTCAGTTTCTTATTCCTAATAGAAGGTTTCAATACTGCTGTCTGTCGAAGTGTGTTAGCCAGACCATAAGCATTTCCTTTGAATGCATTATAGTCTGATTGAAAATCGTTGATGGCATAACTTCTCTTGTGAATAATGTGTTCTCTAATATTCTCTCCTGTTTTATTTTCCAATCGCGAGAGCACGATGTCAAAATATTTTTCCCGCGTTGTATCATCATCCTTCAATCCGGCAGCAATCGGAATCAGAATAAATAAATTTTCCATTCCAATAGGCGCAACTGCATCATCAGTTTTTGAGGGGCAGCATACATAGAACAAAGGACGGGTTGGATACATAGGAGTCTCGTAAATTTCTACTGAATGTTGATGAAGGCTTTCATCAAAAAACAAGTTGTGATGTTGAAGGTTCTTGATTTTCTTATTTATTCCGAGATAAAAAATAATTGAAGATGGTGCCATAGTTCGCTTACTCCAGTATTCGGCTGAATAATTTCTGAATTCTTGAGTAAGCAATTTCTCCTCTGTGAAATGATAATCAGAAGAAGCAATAACAGCATCTGCTTCAAAGAAAATTTCATTCGAACAAACTCCAGTTACTTTATTATTTATAACAGAAATTTTTGTTGCCGGAGTATTCGTGACGATTTTAACATTCAACGACAGCGCTAAGTTTTCCATCGCGTCAATAATTTTTTTCATTCCACCCATTGGATACCAGGTACCCAGAGATAGTCCTGCATAATTCATTAAACTATAAAGCGCGGGAGTATCTTTTGGTTGGGCACCCAAAAACAAAACCGGAAATTCCAGAATACTGATAAGTCGTGGGTCTGTAAAGTATTTTCTTACATATTTTTGAAATGATTGAAGAATATGCAAGCGGGTTATACCAGCTAAAACCCTTAAGTCAGCAAATTCAAGCCATGAAAGAGCCGGTTTATAAACCAATTCCTTCATTCCGATCTCATATTTATATTTTGCTTCAGCAAGAAATTTTTTAAGGTTTTCACCACTTCCTTTCTCAATCGATTCGAATAATTCCTCTAATTGTTTTTGAGAATCAGGTATTTCAATTTTTTCATCACCTGTGAGGAAAACTGAAAACGAAGGCGACAATAATTTAAGTTGATAGTAGTCGGATACTTTCTTTCCAAAAAGCTGAAAGAAATTTTCAAAAATGTCAGGCATCCAATACCAGCTTGGTCCCATATCAAATAGAAAACCATCGGAACTATATGCACGGGCACGACCACCAATTTGTTCGTTTTTTTCAATAACTGTTACATCCAAGCCCTGTTTGGCTAAACAACAAGCAGCAGCAAGCCCGGAAAACCCTGAGCCAATTACCACTACTTTTTTGTTCGTTTTCATTTAAATTCCTTTCTTTTTTTATCTTGAATTAAATATAACAACATATAGGTGGAAATGTTTAGAGTTCTAATTGTTTATTATCAGAAAAAGAAGGACAGATAAATACTTATTTGAAAAAATTAATGTAAATGTTGATTGTATTTTTATCTGGGTAAAAAAGTGTTTAACATATTTACAAGCATGAAAAGAATTAGTTATAAATATTTAATGAAAACCGAAAGAATTGCAATTATTAGTGTACTGATATTTATTCTTCAATTTTCATTCTTCTCAATTAGTTCTAATGCTCAGATACTTGATATTCCACGAAATTCTGACAGTACCTTTTATCGGGTCGATTTAGCCTTAAATAACCCTCAAAAGTGTTTTTATCTTTTTCTTGAATGGGATACTCTAACAAAATTACCTGATATGAGTGCTCTTTATAATTTAAGAAGCATTGCATTCAGACATTGCATGAGTGTGAACTGGAATCAGGCAATTAATAAACTTTCAGCTTTGCCTAAATTGGAATATTTCGAAATAAGTTTAAGTGCATTAGATAAATTACCAGAAGACATAAATCTTTTAGATCATTTAGAAACGCTTAACCTGAAAACAAATGCATTGCAAATATTACCGCAAGGGATTGGGGGATGTTCCAACCTGAAAAATATTATTCTTCCATATAACTCTTCACTTCGGTTAGAAGAATTAATCGATCGGTTGATTAAAGTCAAATCACTTGAATTTCTTGATTTGTCCGGAAATCAGTTTCGTTTGTTACCTGAAAATGTTGGAGAACTTATAGCTCTTAAAAAATTGGATTTGGGCTCAAATTATTTTGTTCAATTACCCAATTCTATTTCATCATGTGTTCTAATGGAAGAAATTGATTTGAGTAATAATCAGGCTCTTGATTTTAAACAAGCCTGTACCGCTTTAAGCAAGCTTTCTTCATTAAAAAAAATAAATATTTCGTCATGCAACATCAGTGAAATTCCAGAATCAATCGGAGCCATTCTTTCTTTAGAGAATATTGATGCCAGTGGCAATAGCTTTATAAAACTACCTAATTCAATAGGTAAACTCACGAATTTAAAAATATTCAATATCGGTTCAGAAAACAGAAGCCTTAGTGGAACTGCAATAGAAAAATTCCCTGCTTCATTTGCCAATTTAGTGAACCTTCAAACTTTGATATTGCGTGGAAATTTTTTATCCGCACTTCCTGATTTAAGCAAAATGAAAAATCTTGAAGAGTTAGATGTGAATTGGTGTGGCTTAAGTGAGTTACCATCATATATGAAATCACTATCTAATCTCGAATATCTGAGAGCAGCACACAATTATTTTTTGTTGCTTCCTGAATGGATAGGAGATTTGCAAAACTTAAGAGTACTGGAATTGGATGGCAATTTTTTTCCAAATAAAGTTGTTCCACATCTTATAAAATTGCCTGAGTCAATAGGTAATCTTAAAAACCTGGAAGTATTAACACTTGATGATCAGATTATAAAAACACTTCCGAAGTCAATTTCGAAACTCACGAACCTGAAAGCATTGCATTTAAGAAACAATGCCCTTACGGATTTACCTGATGATTTTGGCAACCTTTTTCAATTAGAAATTCTTGATTTAAAGGCCAACGATTTAAAAGTATTACCAAAATCATTTGAACAACTCAAAAATATGCAACAACTTAATTTGAGTTTTAATCCGAATATTGATGTATTGCAAATGATGAGTTCAATTCAGCATTTAACACAATTGAAACGATTGGATATAAGTTTTATTAATATTAGTAAAACAAGTTTGAACGAATTAAAAATGGCGCTCCCAAATACAACCATATTTTCAAAATCAAATTCAGATCTAAATTTTCAACCCGATAAACCGGATGAGAACCAGAAATAAGTAAAATGAAACAGGTTGTTTTTTATAATGTTTCTTTATTAGCAATACTATTTTAGTTTTATTGCCACAATCAAAAAAAATGAAACATCTTTTTACAACTGCAATCGCAATTTTACTTTCTAATTTATTTGTAAATGCTCAATGTGATTATCGATATCAGCAAGAAATATTTTCAAATTTTACTCTGACATCTGATATAATTTTTGGTTCCAGTGTAGACATTAATGGCAACACTATTGATCTGAAAATGGATATCTATGAACCAACTGGCGATACACTTTCTGTTCGCCCTATACTTATTATGGCACATGGAGGATCATTTTTAGGAGGAACAAAAACAGATCCGGATGTTGTTGCTATTTGCGAAAATTTTGCAAAAAGAGGGTATGTTACCTGTTCTTACGAATACCGTGTAGGTATTCAAGGATTTATTCCAAATGCAGCAACAGCAACTGATGCTGTTTATCGTGCAGTTCAGGATGGTAAAGCAGCGGTTCGTTTTTTTCGTCAGGATGCTGCAACAACTAACATATATAAAATTGATCCGAATCAGATTTTTTTAGGAGGCAGCAGTGCAGGAGCCTTTATTGCTTTACACTTAGCGTATTTAAATCAACCTTCTGAATTACCATCAACAATAGATACAACTGTTCTTGGAGGAATGGAAGGAACAAGTGGAAATCCGGGATATCCTTCCAATGTAAAAGCTATCGTAAATCTTTGTGGTGCCCTTGGTGATAAGAATTGGATTGTTCCGGGTGATATTCCTGTTTGTAGTATGCATGGAACAATGGATGGAACAGTTCCCTATGATCATGCAATGCTTTACATGTTAAACATCTTTTCTATAATGGTTGTTGATGGAAGTTCTGTTATTCATCCTTATGCACTTTCGCAAGGAGTTGACAGTTGGTATTATCAGTGGGAAGGAGCAGATCATGTACCATATTTGGGAGATCAGGCTTATATGGATACAACATTGGCTTATGTTTCAGACTTTTTATATCACCATTTAGATAGTTATTCTCCTGTAATAGATTCTGTTTCTTATTCTCAGTCTGTTAGTTGTACAGGAGCAAATTCAGGATATATAGATTTAAATGTTGCGGGTAGTGGAAGTACTTTTATATGGAGTAATGGAGATACAACCGAAGACCTAAGCAATTTGCCTGTTGGTTTTTATAATGTAACTATCACTGATGCAAATGGTTGCACCTATTCTCCGGGAACTCCGATTCATATAAATCAATCTCAAGGACCCTCAGCAACTGCAACTGTTAATAATGTAACAACAATGGGCGGGACTAATGGTGCAATTAACATCACTATTACAAACGGACAATCGCCATATACTTTTATCTGGAGCAATGGGTCTACTACTGAAGATATTTCAAATCTTACAGCTGGTAATTATTCTGTTACTGTGTTTGATGCTAATGGGTGTTCAACATCCCAAAGTTCAAGTGTAAGTGAACCAAGTGGACTTTCTGAAATTACTTCAGGTAATTTTTATGTTTATCCAAGTCCTGCTACTGATTATCTAATAATCAATTTTAGTAATTCATCAATGAAGCAAAATACCATTCAGCTTTTTGATATTTATGGAAAATTGGTTTTAGAATACATTGATTTTTCAGGAGCAAAACTTAAAATTGATAGAGCCGATCTTTCTTCCGGTTCATATTTTATCAGAATAAGTAATGTCGATTATTCAAGCACTGTAAAAATTGTTTTTGAATAAATAATTAATTCTGAAAAAAAATATCGAATTTTTTTGAATCAAATTATCACATGTCAAAATTTTATCTGAATAAGATAAAAGTATTGTTTTTTGTAATGCTTCTTGTTTCAATAAGTGAAGCAGGATTTTCTCAAATTATTTACGGAATAATAAAGGATGCTAAAACAAATGAAGCACTTATTGGAGCTACTGTTGTTGTTAAAGGAACTAATAACGGAACCCAAACCGATGCTGATGGTAAATTTGAATTGACCGTTACCGGATTTTCATCAGCAACAATTGTAATTACATATTTAGGTTATGAGAATAAGGAAGTAGCTGTTAATGATTTTGCAAAAAAACTTTCCATTCTTCTTCAATCTTCCAATGTTACTCTCAATGAAATTGTTGTTCAGGATTCGCGACTGACTGATAAGCAGCGTGAGTCAGCTCTTACAGTAGAGTCAATGGATTTACTGGCAATCAAGCAAACTCCTGCATTTAATTTTTATGAAGGATTAGGGCAATTAAAAGGAGTAGATATTACAACTGCTTCGCTTGGTTTCAGAGTAATTAATACTCGAGGATTTAACAGTACTTCTCCTGTTCGT
Organism: Chitinophagaceae bacterium; assembly: GCA_947469485.1. Classification (GTDB taxonomy): domain Bacteria; phylum Bacteroidota; class Bacteroidia; order Chitinophagales; family UBA10324; genus UBA10324. The sequence goes on from CANIPU010000002.1 coordinate 176,618, forward strand.
TCTCTGCAAATTATTGATGGAGTAGATAATCAATCTCCGGGATTAAATTTTTCACTGGGAAATTTTTTAGGTGCATCAGAATTGGATGTGGTAAAAGTTGATTTAGTTGTTGGTGCAAGTTCAGCTTTCTATGGACCTAATGCATTTAACGGTGTCATCAGCATGACAACTAAAGACCCATTTTACCATCCGGGATTTTCAGTGATGACAAAAACAGGTGAGCGCGGGTTATTTGAAACAGCTGTTAGGTGGGATCAGATTATTAAAAACAAAGCAGGGAACGACAAATTTGCCTATAAACTCAATTTGTATTATTTACGAGCAAATGATTGGGAAGCGAAAAATTACGCGGCAACAGAACAATCGCCTGATGGAGTAAATAACCCCGGCGGGTATGATGCAGTTAATCGGTATGGTGATGAATTTAATTCGCAGTATGATCAAACCGGAAATTCAGGAATAAAAAATCAGCCCGGACTTAACAGATATTACCGAACAGGGTATAACGAAACTGATTTAGTAGATTATAACACCCGTAATCTTAAACTTTCCTCTGCTTTTCATTACAAAATTCACAATGAAACCGAATTAATTTTCTCATCAAATTTCGGTACAGGAACAACCGTTTATCAGGGGGATAACCGCTATAGTTTAAAGAATATTCTTTTTTTGCAAAACCGAGTTGAGGTTAGAAAAAAAGACAAGTTTTTTATAAGAGCTTATTCAACCAACGAAGATGCAGGGAATTCGTATGATGCTTATTTTACTGCGCTTCTTCTTCAGAAATTAAATAAAACTGATGTTAATTGGGGTATAGATTACAGTAAATATTATACTGAAAATTGTGCTGGAACCATCCAATCTTTAGATGGCTATCCGCAATTTCTTCCGGGGCATTATTTAGATTGGATTGATAGCATTGCAGTTTTTTTAGGTAACCCTGAATTAATCCCACTTTTAGATTCACTTCATCAGGCATGTTCAAATTATGCAAATGATTCTGCCATTGGATTAGGTGAGCATGCATTTTATCACCCGGGAACTGCTTCGTTTGATTCTGCATTTAATTCAATTATTTCAAAAAAGTCTTATGGTGAAGGCGGTTCTATGTTTTTTGATAAATCAGCTTTGTATCATTTACATGGCGAATACAAATTCACACCGAAATTTATTGAAATAACAATAGGTGCGAACTACAGATTGTACAGGCCAAATTCTGAGGGTACAATTTTCGTAGATACAGGAACAAGAAAAATAAAGAACAATGAATTTGGACTATATACTGGCTTTGAAAAAAAATTTTTAGATGATAAATGGAAATTCAATTTTGCAATCAGAATGGATAAGAATCAAAATTTTGATTATCTTTTTTCACCAGCTGCTTCTGCTATTTATAATTTGAAAAAACACACTTTCCGAGTTTCATTTTCATCTGCAATCAGAAATCCAACTTTAACAGATCAGTTTTTATATTACAATGTTGGCAGAGCAAAACTGCTTGGAAATATTTCAGGATACGATTCTCTTATAACTTTATCTTCCTTGTATAATTTTCTTCTATATAAAAATTTAGATACCCTCAGATATTTTAATACTCCTGCCATAAAGCCTGAACAAGTAAAGACCATTGAAGTTGGGTATCGTGCAATTTTATTCAAACATTTATTTGTTGATGTTGGATATTATTACAGCTACTATAAAAATTTTATCGGATATAAAATTGGAGCATCTGTTAAATTCAATTCGTTTTTGCCTAATGAAATTGATAATTTACAGGTTTACAGAGTTGCTGCCAATGCTGATGCAGGAGTTACGACTCAAGGGTTTTCAGCCGGATTAAATTATTATTTCAAAAAGCATTATGGCTTTAATGCTAACTATTCATGGAATGTTTTAAATAAACAGGACACGATTGATCCAATCATACCGGCATTTAATACCCCTGAAAACAAATTCAATATTGGAATGAACGCCAGAGATTTAAATATCAATTTAGAATTTTTGAATTTGCATATTCATAATTTTGGTTTCAGTGTTAATTTTAAATGGGTTGAGGGTTTTAATTACGAAGGCTCTCCTCAATTTACAGGATTTATTCCGAATTATGGGTTGTTTGATATGCAATTAAACAAAGAGATTCCCAAAATTTTTATGACCGTAAAAATCGGCGCTTCCAATCTTCTGAATAATAGTCATTATGAAGTTTATGGTGGTCCCTACATTGGCAGAATGGCTTATTTTTCTCTCTTATTTGAACCGAAGAAAAAATAAGTAAAGGAGTAATTGAAACATTAATTAACTTTAACCCTACAAAAATCAAACTAAAACACAATGAAACGAATTTTACTTTTTTGTTTTTTACTGACAGTTTCAGTAATGCAAAATACAAACGCACAGCAACGATACCTTGATGAAGTATTTACAGGAGTAACAGTAACACCAAATATTACTTATGGAAAAAACTATCAGGTTTTAACTGGTGCACCAGTTCTTACTGACTTAAAAATGGATATTTATTCTCCAACCGGAGATACTCTTTCTGCGAGACCATTAATTGTTTATTTACACACAGGAAGTTTTTTACCAATCCTTTTTAACAAAACACCAACGGGAGCCCGTACAGATAGTGCTTCGGCTGAAATGTGTAGAAGATTTGCCCGCAGGGGATATGTTGTAGCTTCAATTGATTATCGGCTAGGATGGAACCCACAAGCTATTGGTGCTGCTGGTCAGGATATTCGGACAGGTTCTTTATTACAAGCAGTTTATCGTGCACTTCAAGATGCAAAAACAGCTGTTCGTTATTTAGATTCAACAAGTACCACTTATAAAATTGACGGAAGTAAAATTGTAATGTGTGGTCAGGGGTCCGGAGGTTATGTTGCTCTTGCTTATGCTACACTTAACAATTTTAATACCGAGATTGCTGGATTAGCAAGCGGAAAATTTCTTAGTGGAAGTGATCAGGCTGCTTACGGATTCATGACTGGTGACCCTTATGTTAATCCAACTTTAATGGGTGATTTTGAAGGTTTCGGGGGCAATGCTGCTTTAAACTATCCTAATCTGCCAACTTATTCAAGCGCTGTTACAATGGTGGTAAATATGGGAGGTGCTATGGGTGATTCGACCTGGTTAGAAAACGGAGATGTTCCAATGGTTTGTTTTCATGTTCCTAACGATCCCTTCGCTCCATATACACATGGAATGGTTGTGGTACCAACAACAGGTGATAATGTAGTTTATGTTGCAGGTAGTTATGATGTGATAAACCGCGCTGATGCGTTCGGAAATAACGATGTATTTAATATTCCATATAACGATCCTTATACAACTCGAGCTAACCAGGTTAATAACGGCCATAATGGTTTGTTCCCATTTATTGAACCAGATCCGAATGTATATATCCCTAGTCCGTTTAATGGTCAGGCTGGTCCTTGGGAGTGGTATGATATTAATGATTTACATACACTCGGAACAATTTATGGATTAACAAATGGTGCAGTTGATACAATTTATGGTAGCGGATTATTAACTGACCCTAACATGTCGAAGGCAAAAGGAATGGCTTACATAGATTCTATTCAAGGTTATCTAGCTCCTAGAATGGTTCAGGCTCTTGCATTACCAGGAATGTATTTAGGCATCGAAAATGTTTATGATGCTTCAATAACTGTTGAAGTTTCTCCAAATCCATCTTCTGATAATTTTGAAGTTCTTTCTCGTCAGTCTCCCGTTCAATCTTATGAGTTGTATGACCTGTCAGGGAAATTAATTTTTACTGCAACTTTAAAAGATGCAGTTTCTTTTACTATAAATGGAAAAGATTTATCGAAAGGAATTTACCTGCTGACAGTTAATACCAAAACCGGAAAGGCAGTAAAAAAATTAGTTGTTGAATAAATAATTCAAATAAAAAATCTGGCGGCTGTTTCGAAAGAAGCAGCCGCTTTTTTATTTTATACTTAGAGATATTTAAAACCAGCTACTCTTCTTTCTTGGAGAACTGCTTCGTGATTTTAAACCGAGTGAACCCAGTAAACTACGGGTGATGGCACCTGCAATTGCAACTCCTACTGAGCGGGTAACCGGACTTTTCATTATGGTTTCGAAAGTGCTCTTCTCGGTTTTTTGTCCGGCCCTTGTTGTGGGAGCAGGCGGTGCATCTTTCGCTGATTCTATTGCAACATCCTGCATTTTCTGCAATAACATTTCATAAGCACTTTCTCTGTCAATCACCTGACTGTACTTACTCACCAGTTTTGATTTTGCATTGATGAGATTTAATTCATCATCATTTAAAATTCCCATGCGAGATGATGGTGGGCACAGTAATGTTGCAGTCAGCATTGTTGGATTTCCTTTTTCATTCAACGCAGTTATTGCTGCTTCGCCTATACCAAGTGAAGTGAGCAATTCATCTACGGCATAAAAATCAGTGAGCGGATAATTTTCTGAAATCTGCTTAATTGATTTCCGGTCGAGTGCGGTAAAGGCGCGCAAAGCATGTTGCACTTTCAAACCAAGTTGACTTAATACAGCTTGCGGAATATCAGTTGGGTTTTGCGTACAGAAAATAATTCCAACTCCCTTTGAACGAATGAGTTTGATGATGCTTTCAATCTGGTCGAGCAATTCACCACTTGCTTCTTTAAAAATTAAATGGGCTTCGTCAATAAACACAACCAGTTTCGGCGCTTCCAGATCTCCTTCTTCGGGGAAAGTGTTGTAAATCTCAGCCAGCAAACACAACATGAATGTGCTGAACAGTTTCGGCTTATCCTGAATGTTTGTTAAGCGAACGATGCTGATAAATCCTTTTCCGTTTTCGTCAATGCGCAACAAATCATTGGTGTCAAAACTCATTTCGCCGAAAAACAGATCTGCACCCTGCTGTTCCAGTTCAATTACTTTCCGAAGAATGGTTCCTGTGGAAGTTGTGGAGACAGCACCGTACAACGATTCCACTTCTTTTTTTCCTTCGTCAGAAACATACTGTAACAGTTTTTTAAAATCTTTTAAATCAAGTAGCGGCAGTTTTTTATCGTCCGCATACTTGAACATCATGCTCACGATTCCAGTTTGCGTATCATTCAATCCAAGCATTTTTGAAAACAACACCGGACCAAATTCTGAAACTGTGGCGCGAAGCCGTACTCCGTTTTCTTCACTCAGTGTCATTAACTCAGTTGGAAAACCTGAAGCTGAATAAGTTACACCAATTTTAGTTGCACGCTCCTGAATTTTTTCATTTGAAGTTCCTGCTGCTGCAATTCCACTCAGGTCGCCTTTTACATCCATCATTAAAACTGGAACACTGTTCGCGGATAAACCTTCAGCTAAGAGTTGCAATGTTTTTGTTTTTCCTGTGCCGGTTGCGCCACTGATTAACCCATGACGATTTAAAGTTTTGAGCGGAACTTTAACAAAATTGTTAGTGAGTACTTCGCCATCTAAAATGGGAGCGCCCATTGTAACTGTAGATCCTTTAAAACTATAATCGGGTGTAAATTTTTCGAGGAAGGATTGTTTTCTGTCTGCCATAAATAATTTTTTATCGGCGCAAACTTATTTCATCCATTCGATCACAATTGAATTGAGTTTCAACATTCCTTCAATCGTTAATTGAAGATTGTTGTTTTTGATTTCGAAATGTGAAGGGATTTCATAAGCTGAAATCTTTTGACGCAATTCATCTGCATAAATTTCCCCAAAAAAACTTTCAATGTATTCCATTGAAATTCCGCTGGAAGTTCTCAATCGTGTCATCAAGTATTCATTAAATTGTTGCTCGATAGAAAGTTCTTCCTTTTCAAATAATAATTTCCCCTCCTTCATCGAATTCAGATACTGAATATTATTCGCAACATTCCATTGCCGTGAAATTCCATTGTACGAATGTGCGGAAGGACCAATGCCGAGATAGGGTTCGTTATCCCAATAGCTACTGTTGTGCCTGCTGTGAAAATTTCTCAAGCCATAATTTGAAATTTCATAATGCTCAAAACCATTTCCGGTAAGAAATTCATGCGCCATCAGAAATTCTTCAGAACTCACTTCATCTTTTTTCTCAATCACTTTTCCTTTCTTGATAAAATGATGAAGAGCAGTATTGTCTTCCACTGTTAAACAATAACACGACAAATGTTGAACAGGAAGTGTAACAGCCTCCTCTAGATTCTTTTTCCAGTCGGCTAATTTTGAAGTGGGCAAACCATAAATCAAATCAATGCTGATGTTGTTGAAACCGGCGCTTGCTGCATTTATCACAGCTTGCTTTGCATGTATTGCATCATGTGCTCGGTTCATCCATTTCAAATCTTCATCTCTAAAACTTTGCACGCCAATGCTTAAACGGTTGATGCCGGTTTTTTTCAGCATCAATAATTTTTCTATTGATAAATCATCCGGGTTTGCTTCCAAAGTGATTTCAGTTTTTTCAGCAATTGAAAATTTTTTATGAATGCTGTTCATCAGTAAACTCAGTTCTTCTTCATTCAGAATAGAAGGAGTTCCCCCTCCGAAATAAATAGTGTTGACTGTTCGTTCGGTTAAATAATTTTTCCGCTGTTCAATTTCATTCGCCAACTGCTTTATAATTTCATCTCGATAGTATTGGGTAGTGGTAAAATGAAAATCGCAATAGTGACAAGCTTTCTTGCAAAACGGGATGTGAACATAAATACCTGCCATAGATTTGCTGCCTTATTAATTTTGAAAAAAAACTTTTGAATGTTGAGAGCTGTGCTCACTGCAATTTTTATTTTCTGTTTTTCTATACTTCATGCGCAGCCGTTATTTCATTTAAAAGTAATTGCTTCTGACAAAGATACTTCTGCACTTCACAAGCTCATTAACTATCGTAATAATCTGAGTGATTCTGTTTCATCGAAAAAAGAACTGGCTTCAGTTTTCAATCAATTGTATGAAAAAGGTTTTTTGCTTACATCGATTGACAGTATGCAAATTGATTCTGTTCATTTCACAGCTTTTATAAAATTAAATAAGCAAGTTGAGTGGGCTTTTCTTTCGAAAGGAAATGTGAGTGAAGATTTATTGAACCGTATTAATCTGAAGACAAATTCATTCACCGAAAAAAATTTCTACTACAAGGAAATAAAATCCATTGAAGAAAAATTACTGACTTACTGTGAGAACAATGGATTTCCGTTTGCGAAAGTCTGGCTCGATAGCATTGTGTGGAAAAAAAATCTGCTCAGTGCTTCGCTAATGATTGACAAAGGAAAACTGATTACGATTGACAGCATAAAAGTGGATGGCGATGTGAAAATTGCCAACGCATACTTGTACGGTTACCTCGGAATAAAGCCCGGAGATTTATACAACGAAAGTCTGATTCGCGAAATCAATAAACAGGTGGATGAAATTCCATTTGTGCAGCAGGAGAGTACTGCGAGAATTATTTTCAACGATGATAAAGCAAGCATCATTCTTCAACTGAAAAACAGAAATGCAAGCAAGTTCGATTTAGTAATTGGTGTATTGCCCAATAATCGAGTTTCCGGAAAAGTGATTGTAACAGGTCAGGGATCGCTTGATATGTGGAATGTGTTAGGGCGCGGCGAGCGACTGACTTTGAGCTTGGATAAACTACAGCCGCGCAGTACCGAATTCAAATCTGCCTTACAATATCCATATTTGTTACAACAGCCATTCGGAATCAATCTCGGATTTGAAATAAACAAGAACGATACTTTTTACATTGATGTAAAAAAGGAAATTGGGTTGCAATATTTATTCAGCGGAAGAAATTACATCAAGGGTTTTGTGCGAAACACTACATCGTCATTATTGTCGGTTGATACTTTTGAAATAAAACAATCGCACACTCTGCCATCGCAAATTGATTTGTCGGTTACCTATTATGGATTAGAAGCGGCTTACGAAAAATTAGATTTCAGATTAAGTCCGCGCAAGGGCTGGCACCTGTTTGCATCAGCCGCAGTCGGTAACAGAAAAGTGATTCGCAATCCTGCCATTACTCAACTTACAGATTTAAACGAACCCGATTTTAATTTTAGTTCGCTGTATGATTCTCTTCCTGAAAAATCATTGCGCTACGAATTACTGGCGAAGGCTGATAAGTACACTTCCATTTCGCGCACGCAGGTTTTGAAATTATCGTTTCAAACCAAGTCGCTAATTGCGCCTGATGTTTTTCAGAACGAATTGTACAGGATTGGGGGCAACAGATTATTGCGTGGCTTCGATGAGCAATCGGTTTATGCTTCTTGGTACAATGTGTTCACAGCTGAGTATCGTTACCTGATTCAGCGCACATCGTACTTGTTTTTGTTTACTGACTTTGCATACATCGAACATCAGTTGCCAAATAATTTTTATACCGATTGGCCAAAAGGTGTTGGTGCAGGTTTGACTTTTCAAACAAAGGCAGGCATCTTTGGTGTCAGTTATGCAGTGGGAAGCGAAAGAGGAAATGCATTACAATTGCGTTCAGCAAAAATTCATTTCGGCTACATCAATGAATTCTGATTTCAAAAGGCTCATGATTTTACTTTTCTTTTTTATGAGCACATTTTTGCTTTATGATATTTCGTTAGCTCAAACTGATTCAGCAAATCATCAAACAAATAATTCTGCTTCGGTTGTTCACCACGATTCAATTCCACGAAATCATTTTCTGAATTTTGTTATTCCGATTGCAACAGATAATTCCATCAAACCAAAAGACAAATGGAAATTAATTTCTCCGGAAAATATTTTAGAGAAAAATTTATTGCCTGCATATGATGAAGTAATAGTTCGCAAACGAAATGATGAATGGAAGTCGTGGATGTTTTACCTGCTTTTGATATTAACTGTATTGCTTGTTTTTCTTCGCGTGAATTATGCAAGAGAGTTCAGTGAAGTGTTCCAGATTTTTAAACCAATAGGTATTAATCAACAGATTTTTCGTGACAACTTTGGAATTATAAAACTAGGAACATTTTTATTGAGTCTAAACTCAACTATAGTAATTGGTGTTTATTTTTTTTTAATTGCTCATCACTATAATTTCTTTCCACCTTTTTCATGGCTTTTATTGGTTTCAATAATTATTGCAAGTGTTTTATTAATAATTCGGTTTGTAATAATGAAAATCGCAGGCAGTTTATTTCCATTTAAAAAGGAAATAAACTTTTATCAGTTTAATGAAGTTCAATTAAATCGATTGATTGGAATTTTATTGTTACCTTTTTTAATTACCATCACTTTTTCTCCAAATCAAATTGGTAGGTTAGCAATCGGGGTAAGTTTTGTAATGATTTCTGCAATTGTTTTATTTCGCTATTTAAGGGGCTTTAGTATAGGAAATGATTATTTCGCAAAGCATAAGTTTCACTTTATCGTTTATATTTGCACCCTCGAAATAGCGCCTCTGGTGATTTTTGTAAAAGTGCTTAAGGATTGGGCGAAAGGATTGTAACTGATTTGATGTAAAATTCCTTTAATGAAGTTGACAAAAACTAAGAAGCAAATTAAAAAGGTCACCAATTCAATTTCAAAGGCGGCTGCTCATGTAAAAAAATCATTAAGTAAAAAAGGTTCTAAAGCTATTGAACCAAAGAAAATTACTGAACCAGTATCTGTTGCCGTACCAGCTCGACCTATTAAAACTATTTTAATTTCTCAGGCAAAGCCTGAAAATGATAAAAATCCTTACAATGAACTTTGTAGAAAATACAAAGTTGAAATTGAGTTTAAACCTTTTATTCAATTGGTAGGGATAGAAAACAGAGAGTATCGCAAGTATAAAATTAACCCCCTGAATTTTGAGTCAGTTGTTTTTACAAGCAGAAATATCATCGATCATTTTTTTAGTTTATGTGAAAGTTTAAGAATCCGAATGCCTGATGAAACAAAGTATTACTGTATGACTGAATCAGTTGCTTTGTATTTACAAAAATATATTCTGTACAGAAAGCGTAAAGTCTTTTATGCCGATGGCACTTTGCCTAATTTTTTCAAGGTTGTATTACACCATAGAAATGATGGTGAAAAATTTCTGGTTCCATGTGCAGATATTCATAAATCAGATATCCCTGATTTTTTAAAAAAGAATTCAATTGAATTTGCTGAGGCTGTGATACTTAAAACTGTGCCAGTAGAGTTGAAGAAAAAGGATGTGAGTTTTGATGCTCTGATATTCTTTGGGCCAACCAGTGTAAATTCTCTAATTCATAATTTTCCTGATTATAAACAACGAAATCAGGTTATCGGCGGATTCGGACCTTTGACTTTGAATGCAATATCGGATGCTAAATTAAGATGTGATATCATAGCTCCATCGGTTGAGTCTCCTTCTATGATAATGGCGATTGAAAAATATATTCTTGCTTCAAAAAAGAAGAAATAATAATTTTATTAAACTTTTAAACTGTTTTTTTATTTATGGAAACAGTTGAGAAAAAGTATTCCAATAAACTTGTTAAAGAATCAAGTCCATATTTATTACAACATGCACACAATCCAGTAGATTGGTTTCCTTGGTGCAATGAAGCAATTGAAAAAGCAAAAAACGAAGGCAAGCCTATATTAGTTAGTATAGGATATGCTGCTTGCCATTGGTGTCATGTTATGGAACATGAATCATTTGAAGATGAAAAGGTGGCGTTATTTATGAATAAGAATTTTATCAATATTAAAATTGATCGTGAAGAAAGACCTGACCTTGATAATATATATATGGAGGCAGTTCAGATTATGAGTGGTAGCGGAGGTTGGCCATTGAATGTATTCCTTACCCCAGATTTAAAACCATTTTATGGTGGCACCTATTTCCCGCCTAAACCTGCATTTAATCGTCCCTCATGGATTCAAATTCTGCATGGGATTTTTAATGCCTGGGTAAATGGAAAAAACGAAATAATAAAACAGGCAGAAGATTTAACTGGTATAATGCAAAACAGAAATGATTTATTGAATAACCACCAGTTAAAAGATTCCGGCAAGAAGATAACAAACCTCGCTTATAAGATATTAGAAGAACAATTCGATAAAATTGAAGGTGGAATTGGCAATGCACCCAAGTTCCCTTCTACATTTAATTTAAATTTTTTAATGCAGTATTATTTTTTTACAAGAAATGAAATGGCATTAAAACAAGTTCGGCTTTCACTCGATAAAATGATGAATGGTGGAATTTACGACCAGATAGGCAGTGGCTTTTCAAGATACTCAACTGATGATAAGTGGTTGGTGCCTCATTTTGAAAAAATGTTATACGATAATGCATTGATAATCTCAACCTATTGTGATGCATACAAACTTACCGGCGATAAAAATTATTTAAGAATTATAGATGAGTCTTTAGAATTTGTAAATAGAGAACTTAAAAACTCAAAAGGTGGTTTTTTTTCAAGCTTAGATGCTGATTCAGAAGGTGAAGAAGGTAAATATTATTGTTGGAAGAAAGTTGATATTGAAGATATTTTGAAATCAGATGCTGAATTGTTTTGTAAATACTATAATGTTTATGAAAAGGGGAACTGGGAAGGAAAATCTATTTTAAATGTTAAAATTGAAATTGAAGAATTTTCAAAATCAAGCGGAAAGACAAAAGAAGAGGTTGAAAAAATAATTTCTGAGGGGAAAAAGATATTGTTGCTAGAAAGAGCAAAGAGAATTCGACCGGCACTAGATGATAAAATTATTCTTAATTGGAATGCTTTGATGATTTCCGCATTTGCCAATGCGACAAAAGCAACGGGAAATGAATCCTATAAAAATTCAGCTATTTCAAATTTAAATTTTCTATTTGAAGCATTGATAGATGAGGCACATAAAGGAGCATTTCATCACAATTATAAGAATGGAGAATCAAAAAATCCTGCCTTTTTAGATGATTATGCCTCTTTTATTAAAGCTTGTATTGATGTTTATGAAATAACTTTTGAATTCGATTGGTTAGTAAAAGCAAAAGAACTGGTTCAATATGTATTGGATCATTTTTCAGATGAAAATGATGTTCTTTTATTTTATACCTCTGATTGGCAAAGAGATGTCGTAATTAGAAAGAAAGAATACTATGACAACGCTACAGCTTCTGGAAATTCTACAATGGCCGAGAATTTATATAAACTTGGAATATTATTCGATATGAAGGATTGGCGAGACCAATCAATTAATATGTATTCAAAAATTCAAAGCATTGCTGCTAAATTTCCATCTTCTTTCGGCAATTGGTTGTTAGGATTAAACTCATTTGATTATTCATTTAATGAAATAACTGTTACAGGTGAAAATGCACATATTAGTGGAGAACAATTGAATAAAAAATACCTTCCAGTTAGTGTTTTAATAGTTGCTGAAAAAAATAATATTTCACTTTCTTCGTTAAAAGACAAGCAATTTGCGCAGAACCCGATATTTTATTTGTGTAAAAATTATAGTTGCAATTCTCCCGTTTATTCAGTTGAAGATTTATTAAATGAAATTTACGCGTTTGGAATTCAATCTGAATAGATTATTTTTATTTTTCTCAATTGATAAATGATAAGTAAAAACATTTTTGTAAGCCTATTATTATGTATATTTTTTTGTTGTGAGATTTCTGTAGCGCAACAAATTCCGCAATTTGCTCATGGTTCTCTTAATCCTGAATTCTATAATCCTGCCGTTTGTGGAATTACAAAGTCAATAAATGTTTCAGCAATTGGAAGGTCACAATGGGTCAGTCTTACCGGGCATCCGACTGCCCAGTCACTTTGCCTAAGTTCATTCGTTCCAAGAATTCACGGAGGAATAGGAGCAATTATTTTAAATAATCAACAAGGTGTTCAGAGGAATACTTACGCTACAATTGGTTATTCTTTTATTGCTGAAAAAAATAACCACCGTTTTGGATTCGGAATTAGAGGAGGAATTATTCAATCTTTGATTGAAGGTGATAAACTTAGAGCACCAGATGGCTATTATTCTGGAGGCATACTTAATCACAATGATGGTTTATTACCAATAAATTCTGTCTCATCAATGTCACCCGAACTTTCAGCCGGAGTTTTTTATATGAATAAGGTAATGAATTTTGGAATATCAGGATCACATTTCTTGAATTCAACTTTAAAATATTCAGCCTATTCAGGAAAATTATCAATTGATGAAGTAAAAAACATAGCTGCCAGCATTTTATTCGTCGTTAACAACAATAAATCGATTAAAATAAAACCTTCTGCCATCATAAAGTATAATTTTAATGAATTGCAAACTGAGGCTTCAATTTTATTTGGCTTTAAAAAGTTTGGCTGGATAGGTTCAGGATATAGAGGCTTAAACTCAAACCAACCAGAAGCAATTATTGGCTTTCTTGCATTTAATTTATCTTCTAACTTTGAAGTAGGGTATGCTTATGAATATTCAATCTCAAAATTGTCATCTTCAAATGACGGAAGCCACGAATTAATGATGAGGTATTTACTAAGTTTAACTAAGCCTGCTAAGCCTGAAAAAATAATTTTTACTCCTAGATTCTAAAATAATGTCACAGAATTGTAACCTTTTCTCCAAATCTTCCGTTAAAATGCGTCTGACTCAAAAAGTCAGGATTTTAAATTTGATTTGGTTAGTTTAATGAAATAATTATTTTTACCCACCCTTAAACTTTTTTCTATAGCTACAACCTTTACTTGCTAAGTGAATAAACCAAGAACCATGATCAAGATTTCAAGGTATTTTCTAATTGTGTTAGTGTGTCTGCTTGCTGCTTGCAACGGCGGATACAATGGCCAACTACTCGGTGTCCTCGACAGACCTGAATGGAATACAATTGTTCCTTACGGAATGATTTATATTCCATCCGGAACTTTGCACATAGGACAAAGTGATCAAGACATTAATAATGCATTGATTCAAAAGCCTAAGTCTATTTCTATTCAAGGGTTCTTTATGGATGAAACTGAAATTTCAAATAACGAATACCGTCAGTTTGTTGAATTTGTAAAAGACTCTATTGCACATAAAATTCTAGGTGGCGATTACTTAATTGACGACAATGCTGTAAATTACAGAGAAAAAATTGATTGGGAAGATGAAGAAATACAAGATCAATTGTCGTCAATGTATACACCTGAAAACCAACGGATACTTGGAAGAAAAGAAATAAACACCAAGCTACTGAATTATGTATATTATTGGGTTGATTTTAAAACAGCCGCTAAAGAAGAAAATAGAACTTCAGGGTCTAATCCACATAATGCTGATTTTGATCGTAGTTCTGTGATAATGACTGAAATTGTAAATGTTTATCCCGATACATTATGTTGGGTTCATGATTTTACATATTCATATAATGAACCTATGACTCGTAATTATTTCTGGCATCCTGCTTTTGATAATTACCCTGTTGTTGGTGTTGATTGGAAGCAAGCTACTGCTTTCTCTAAATGGAGAACTCGTTTTTGGAATGATTACCGCACTGAATTAGGTGATGTTATTAATGATGAATTTCGACTTCCATACGAATCTGAATGGGAATATGCTGCTAGAGGTGGTCGTGATATTTCACCATATCCTTGGGGAGGACCTTATATGAGAAATAAAAAGGGATGTATTCTCGCAAACTTTAAACCTGGCCGTGGTGATTATCCGGATGACGGAGGTTTCTATACAGTTAAAGTTGATGCATATTTTCCAAATGATTACGGTTTGTATAATATGGCTGGTAATGTATCAGAATGGACTTCAACAGCTTTTTATGAGAATTCATATTCATTCGTTTGGGATTTAAATCCAGATATTCAGTATAATGCACAAAATTCTGACGCAATTACCCTTAAAAGAAAAGTTATTAGAGGTGGTTCGTGGAAAGATATTGCATATTATTGCCAAACAGGTACTAGAAATTATGAATACCAGGATTCTGCTAAAGCATATGTTGGATTCAGAGATGTAATTACCTTCCTTGGTAGGTCAATCAATGATTAATTTAATTAATTGAAATTGATTAGACTTTTTGAATTTACCGAGCAACAAACCTTAAATCAAACCCAATTAACAACCAATAATTAACTAAATAAACACTTTTCAACAATGAACAAACTCGCTCATTTTTTCGAGACTGAAAAAGGTAAAAGAATAAAAAACTTAATCATCGGTCTAGGTGCTTCCGTGGTGTTAATGGGAGCTCTTTTTAAACTTCAACACTGGCCCTACGCTAGTGAAATGCTTATTGTTGGAATGTGTACTGAAGCTTTCATTTTTGCACTTTTGGGAATTTTACCTCCTCATGCTGATTATTATTGGGAAAAGATTTATCCTGAAATTAATATAGCTCCAGATGAAGAAGAACTTTTAAAAGAGCATAATCAAGCTACTCACGGGACTTTGACCCAACAGTTTGATAATTTATTAGAAACTGCAAATGTTGATCAGGAATTAATACGCAGATTAGGAGATAACTTAAACAAGTTAGGTGATAATTTGTCTAAACTTTCAGATGTAAGCGATGCAGCGTCAGCGACTGGTGAATATACCGCCAAAGCTAAAGAAGCGGCGACAGCTTTAACTGAAATGAAAAAAGCTTATAACGAAGCAACTAATGCTGCTGAATTACTTGCCTCAGGTGCTGATGAAACTAAAAAGTACCATGAACAAGTTCAACAGGTTTCAAAAAATCTTGCTCAGTTAAATGCTATTTATGAATTGGAATTGCAAGATACTAATAGTCATTTGAAAACAATGAATAAGTTCTATGGAACACTTTCAAATGCAATAGAAAATCTACATGATTCTGTTGAAGACACTAAAAAATATAAAACAGAAATGACTGGACTTGCCAAGAACTTAGGACATTTAAATTCAATATACGGAAACATGCTTTCTGCAATGCAAATGGGAGCCGGAGGTTCCCGTTAATTGTATTTTTGAATAAAATTAATTTGATAATTAAAAAACACAAACACAAATAATGTCAATTCCAAAGGAGCCCAGGCAAATGATGATCAACATGATGTATCTTGTGTTGACTGCACTTCTTGCAATGAATGTGTCTGCTGAAATATTAAACGCATTTCATGTTGTAAATCAAGGTATTAATAATTCTAACATTTCCGTGAATTCAAAAAATGATAAGGCAATGAAAATATTTGCCGATCAGCTTGAAATTCAAAAGGAAAAGGCAAAACCATTTTATGATAAAGCTGCACAGGCAAAAAAATATACAGATGATTTATGTGTAATGATTAATGGAATAATGGATGAAATTGTTGAAGGAAGCGGTGGATGGGTTGA
Source organism: Chitinophagaceae bacterium (assembly GCA_947469485.1). Taxonomy (GTDB): domain Bacteria; phylum Bacteroidota; class Bacteroidia; order Chitinophagales; family UBA10324; genus UBA10324. The sequence goes on from CANIPU010000002.1 coordinate 192,866, forward strand.
TAAAAATGAACAAAAGCAAATGAAAGGTTGGAAACCTGAATTGGGGCATTTAAGTGATGATAAAAATCTTGATGTTTCAACCAGACTAATGCTTGAAGAAGGAAAAAAGGCTGACATATTAAAGAAAGCAATTTTAGATACAAGGGCTAAACTTCTTGCATTGATTGATGATCCTGCAGCAAAAAAGAATTTTGAAGAACAATTGCCTTTAAGCATTTTAGATAATATTAAAGGCCAGGAGGGTGAAACAAAGACTTGGGAAGATGCAAATTTTCATATGGTTCCAACAATTGCTTGCTTAACCTTATTAAATAAATTTCAAAATGATGCAAAAAATTCTGAAGCTCAGGTTATTGACTATCTATTAAGCAGAATCAATGCGACTGATTTTAAAGTAGATCGCATGACCGCAAAGGTTATTGCTCCATCTAGTTATATTATGTCTGGGCAAGAGTATAAAGCTGATATTTTTGTCGCTGCATATAATTCAACCTCAAACCCAACAATTTTGATTGGGCCACTTAATGGTAATGCTGTTAAAGATGGAGATTCGTATAAAGAAACTAAAGTTAATCCGGTTAATGGTGCTGGAAACAAACTTGAGATTGAATCGGGAATGGGTAAGTATAAAGCAATGGCAAGTGGAGAAGGAGAGCAAAAATATTCTGGTGCAGTTATGATCACTGGTCCGGATGGTGTTCCAGTTTATTATCCATTTGAAGCTGCTTATACTACTGCAAAAGGATCATGTGTTATTGCTCCTGATAATTTAAATTTGATTTATGCGGGTATTCCTAATCCATTTTCAATTTCTGTTCCTGGATTTTCAGCTGATAAATTAACTGCATCTGCATCAAGTGGTTCTTTTACTGGAAGTAAAGGAAAGTATATCGCTAATATGCCAACAAGCCTTGTAAATTCTAAAGTGAAGATAACAGTTACTGTAAAAGACCAAGATAAAACAACGCAAGTAGGAGCATCAGAATTTGTTGTTAAGCGTATTCCTGATCCAGTTGCACAAATTAATGGTAAATCTGAAGGTGAAATGAAAACCGGAGAAATAAAGGCTGCACCCGGAATCGGAGCAGTTTTAAAAGACTTCTACTTTCAAGGAGTTCAATTCGATGTGGTTTCTTATGAATGCGTTTACATTGCAAAAAGACAGGATCCAAAAATTGCTACTATGACCGGTGCAAAGTTTTCAGGGCAAGTTGCGGATTTCTTAAAAGGATGTAAGCCTGGCGATCAATTAATTTTCCGTAAGATTCGAGCTAAGGGGCCTGATGGAACAACTCGTTCGATTAATAGTATTCCAATTGAGATTCATTAATTTTTAGTGGTCATAAACAAGAATATCATGAAAAAAATAATATCATTTTTGGTCGTTTTGACTTTGTTTTTTGCTGGAAGTAATTCAGTATTTGGACAAGGAACAACTGAGCAACAAGCACCTCGGGATGGTTTTTATGATCGAGTATCTCCATCAGAAAGAGAGATTATTCCTTATGATCACATTCGTGAATCAGATGTTTTTTGGGAAAAAAGAATCTGGAGAGTAATAGATTCAAGAGAAAAAATTAATTTGCCATTTAAATATGAAGGAATTGATTGGAAAGATATGTTCCCATTAATTACAATATTTAATAATGCTATTAAAGAAGGAGCCGTTGTCTATAATGATGAGTATTTTAAGTTGCCAATGACTCAAGAAGACTTTGAAAAGAAAACAGCAAGTATCGACACTATTCCAATTTATGATCTATATGGAAATTTTGTAAAGGATTCAGTTGTTAGAAATGAATTTGATCCAAATGCTGTAAAAAAGTTTAGAGTAAAGGAAGATTGGTACTTTGATAAAGAAACTTCAACATTGCAAGTTCGAATATTAGGAATTGCTCCAATTTTTACAGATCCTGATGCTGGAGAACTTCCACTTTATTGGGTTTACTATCCTGATTTTAGAAAGCTTTTAGTTAAACAAGATTGTTTTAACCCTAAGAACGATGCTATAAGAATGAGTTGGGACGATATTTTTGAAGGAAGATTGTTTGGCAGCTATATTATTAAGGAATCAAATGTGCTTGATCGCAGAATTCAGGATTACAAAACTGGTGTTGATGCATTGATGGAAGCTGAAAAAATAAAACAAGATATGTTTGAATGGGAACATGATCTTTGGTCTTTGTAAAAAATAGATAATATTTCTTTAAAAAGCTCTCCTTTTTCGGAGAGCTTTTTTTATGTTTTATTTTTAAAATTATTCTAAAGCTTATAATTTTTCTGAATTAAAATAAGCATGCACTTTGCTGGCTTTAGATTTTCCGACTAGAGAAATTATTTCTTTTGTATCAGCGTGTTTTATTTTTTCAATTGAATGAAAATGTTTTAATAATTTTTCAGCGGTTGCCTTTCCAACTCCAGAAATATCGCTTAAGCCAGTTTTAATTGCGCCCTTACTTCTTTTATTTCTGTGAAATGTAATTGCAAAACGATGCGCTTCGTTCCTGATTTGCTGAATAAGTTTTAGGCTTTCTGATTTTTTATTAATATATAAAGGCAAGGAATCATCCGGAAAATAAATTTCTTCCAATCTTTTTGCAATTCCACAAATCGCCATTTTACCTTTTAGCCCTAATTTTTCAATACTTGTTACAGCGGCACTTAACTGGCCTTTTCCGCCATCAATTATTACTAATTGCGGAAGTGTTTGATTTTCATCTATCATTCTTTTATATCTGCGAAAAACAATTTCTTCCATTGAAGAAAAATCATCTGGGCCTTCCACTGTTTTAATATTAAATTGTCTGTAATCTTTTTTAGAAGCTTTAGCATTTTTAAAAACAACCATTGAGGCTACCGGATAACTTCCCTGAAAATTTGAATTGTCAAAACACTCAATATGAAAAGGAGTATCTTTTAACCTGAAGTCTTCTTTCAATTGTTTTAATATTCTTTCGGATGGAGAAGTTTTTGCCGGAGCATTTAAAGCTAAGTTCAATTTGTAATAAGAAACATTTTTTTCTGCCAGCTCTAATAATTTTTTTTTGTCTCCAATTTGTGGAACGGTAATTTTTATTTTTTCAGATGGAGTAGGGATCAAAAAAGGAACTATAATTTCATTTGATTCACTTGCAAATTGTTCTCGTAATTCAGTAATCGCCAGTTGCAATAAATCTTCTTTTTCTTCTTCAATTTTTTTATGTAATTCGATTGTTTTTGTTTGAATAACAGATCCATTTACAACTTTCATATAATTTACAAAAGCGGTGGTTTCATCTTCCACAAAAGCAAAAACATCAACATTATTTATATCTGCATTAACAACAGTACTGTTGCTCTGATAGTCTTTTAATAAATCTAACTTTTGTTTTATCAGATTGGCTTTTTCAAATTCATAATTTTCTGAAAGCACTTGCATTTCATCGGTAAGAAAATCATTTACAGGTTTCAAATGCCCTTTTAATAAATTTCGAATTTGTTGGATAGTTTGATTATAGTCATCTTCTGTTTGTAATGCTTCACAAGGGCCTTTACAATTGCCAATGTGATATTCTAAACAAACCTTAAATTTTTTCTTTTCAATATTTTTTGGTACAAGACTTAGCGAACAAGTTCTTAATTGAAAAAGCATTTTTATTGTTTCAAGCAATACATGAACACGCCCCATTGATGTATATGGGCCAAAATATTCAGAACCGTCTTTAATAAGTTTGCGTGTATAAAAAACGCGCGGGAAATTTTCTTTTTTTATACAAATGAATGGATAGGTTTTACCGTCTTTCAGAAGAACATTGTATCGTGGTAAAAAAGCCTTTATGAGATTATTCTCTAGCAATAAAGCGTCTTGTTCACTATCAACAATTGTAAACTCAAGTGATACAGCAGTTTTTACCATTACTGTAGTTTTGTTTACCTCATGTTCACGATTAAAGTATGAACTAACTCTTTTCTTAATATTTTTTGCTTTGCCTACATATATTAGTTTTCCTTCTCGATCACGAAATTTATATACTCCAGGTTCAGATGGAAGAGTATCTAATAATTCTTTATAGTCTTTATCATCCATCAATCAAATAATAAACAAAACCAAAAGTGGTTTAAGCTTTTATATTAAAATTTGGCACTTATTTGTAAGGAGAAATTTCTGGGTTGTTCAATTAGCGCAGGCCTTTCTGTGTATTCTCTGTTAAATAAGTTTTTAGTAATTAATGAAAGCTTTACATACTTATTAACTTTTAGTGAAATTCGATAATCAAATACAAAGTCACCAGTATGATGTTCTAATCTGTATGGTACAATGCCTGCTACAACTGGGATAGGAATGAGCGGATCTTTTCCTTCAAAGATCGGATCTATATTAGTCATGAAACTATTATATCGAAAACTGAATCCGGTTGAAAACTGTTTGTATGAAATATCAAATTCAGCTTTAGCAGTCCATTTATAACGATATTTCAGAATCTTTAAATTACCAATAGAATCTAAAAGAGATTGGGGAGCACCAGCACTTACATCAAGTAAACTATCAACCATTTTATTTCTATTTAAATCAATTGGATTTATATAGGTAACACCAGCTAAAAGATTTGTAGGAAGTCCAAAAAGTTTGCCTTGCCCAATAACTGAAAACTCACCGCCGGTTATTCTGGCATTAGAAATATTTTGAGTTTTAAAGCCTAAATATTTAATGAGGTCATTAATATTAATCGGCTCACCTGGTATTACATTATAGGGCGGATAAAACCCGAAAGTAAATTCCATAAAATCTTTGTATTCACTTGTAAATCCACACAAATCAAGATATCCTAACCAGCTACTGACTTTAAATCCTTGTTTTAATCCTATTTCAGAAGACCACCCTGTCTCAGGTTTTACTTGAGGATTTGGGAAAATTTTTAAAGGACCAACTTGAGTGGCAACAAATTTTTCAGCAATTGTAGGGAATCGATATCCTTGACCGAACGAAGCTCTGAAATAAGTTGCCTTCATAATTCTGAAGTTTAATCCAGCTCTGACTAAAACAGGGGAGTGATTTGTTATTGTATCTACCCTGAACATTTCGTACCGAATTCCACCAACAATATTTAATCGTCCTTTCTTTTGATCTAATTGAATAAATAAGGCCTCATTATCTGCGTTGTGATCTCCATATAAATCAGCTTTTATTGTTGATGAATTGACTGCAATTCCGGTTGTTAAATTCAAACCGAACTTAAAGAATTTTTGATATTGGTATTCCCCATAATAGAGTTGTGCGTTGGTGCTTTTATTGTCGCTAGCCAGCGCATTTGTCAAATAGTATCTGCCATGAAAGGAATGGCGATTTCCATTTTTATTAAAGTAGGTCAAATATGGATCAATACTAATGCGGGTGTTGTTATTCTCAGCCAAAGTTGTTGTTGCTGTATCTGTTCCACCTTGCGGACGATAAGCACCAGTTGTATCATCCTGCCAAATAAAAAATGTAGAAGTGTGTGATACAAATGAATTAATATTTAATCCTACAGCTAATCCATCAATTTTCTTAAATCTATATCGGGACCCAATATTTATCCGGCCGCGTTCAGTGTATTCGCCTTCGCGAAATCCAGATTCGTTAAAAATATTTCCTCCAAAACTTAAATCGAGCTGTCCGAATTTTTGGCTATGATTAAAATATCCTCCGGTATAATAGGGTTGTTTGTTTCCCCACCATATCAATTCTTTTCGTTTAGGATTTTGATAAATTCCCTGATAAAAATTGATTTGTGTTTTAGGAACTGAAGTTGGATAGTTTGTTCTGATATTAATTACACCATTCAACGCCGATGACCCGTACAAACTTGAGGCCGCTCCTTTAATAATTTCCACCTGATCCAGATTTTCAAGAGGAAGGAAATCCCATTTTACATCTCCGGCATCAGCAGCTAATTGCGGTACATCATCAACTAAAACCAATACCCTGCTACCTGCGCCATAACTATACCCGCTTCCGCCACGAATGTTGGCTTGCCCATCAATAATATTAACTCCTGGTGCTTTGTTAATTGCTTCACGCATATCAACTGAATTTGTGTTTTCAATGAATGAAGGTTTTATAACTTCCATACTGACAGTTTCTTCAGATATCTTTTTTTCATATCGGCTTGAACTCACAACAATTGTCCCGAGTTCTTTGGCATTGGTAATTAATTCAATATTTAAATTAACTGTATCGCCACTTTTAATTGTTATTTGTTTTTCCAGTGTTTCGAATCCTACGAATGAAAATTTTATAGTCTGCTGACCGGAAGGAAGTGTCAAAATATAATTACCAGCATCGTCACTGACAACACCTGAGGTGCCTGCTGAAACAGTAACTCCTATTAAAGCTTCATCCGATGAAGCGTCTGAAATTGTTCCGTTAATGCTGCCAGTTTGAGCAAAAAGAGTAACTGAATTAATTAGTAAAAAAATTGTAAGTAGTTTTTTCATCAATTTAATTTATCGGGAATGAAAATAACTGACTGCATCTATTTAGCAAATTCAAAAATCAGAATTGAATAAACAACTAAATTGTATTTGATGAAAAATAATCATGCAATAAAAATTGCGATCTTATTGTCGCTTCACCATTAATTGCCTCTACAAACTTATTCTTCTGTTTTTTATCTAGTAATCGGGCTTTTGAATTGTCGCGTAACTGAAGTTGAAGAACTTCATGAAGTTGTTTGCGATGAATGGGGTTATTTATCGGCAGAAGAAACTCTATTCGGCGATCCAGATTTCTGGTCATAAGATCTGCGCTTGTTATAAACAGACTTTCGTCTGATCCACAACGAAATAAAAAAATACGCGCGTGCTCCAAAAAATGATCAACAATACTGATAATTCTAATGTTGTCTGTTTGCTTCATACAGCAGATACTTCGGACAATAATTTCAATTTTCACTCCTGCTTGTGCTGCATTATATAATTCTGAAATAATTTCTTCGTCTTCAAGATTATTTACCTTTAAAATAATTCGGGAAGCTTTATTCTCTTTCACAGTATCAATGCATTTATAAATTTCTTTTGAAATTATTTGCCTGTAAGTAATTGGTGAAAATGAGATGAAGTCAGATTTGAATTTTTTTAGTGTTCCTGAATTTAGAGTTTTGAATAAGCTGGCAACATCTTGGGTAATATTATTATTTGCTGATAGAATTGCGACATCGGTATACTTATCAGCAGTATTTTCATTAAAGTTTCCGGTACTGATTAAAGCAGTTCTTGTTAAATCATCTGTTTCGGATTCTTCTTCAACTAATATTGTTTTAGCATGAATTTTATAATCAGGAAAATTTCTGGAAACAACTACACCTGCTGCTTCTAATTTATTTGCGAGCAAAATGTTTTCCTCTTCGCTTTCACTAGCTTTAATTTCAAGAAATGCAAAAACCTGCTTTCCGTTAGACGCGGCGGTAATTAAATGTTCAATCAATACTGAATTTGGCGCAGTTCTATAAATTGTTATAAATATATTTTTAACAGTATTGCTAGTGGCTGCTTCTTTCAAAAAATTTAATATAATATTGAAGGAGTGATATGGAAAAAAAAGAAGCTGATCTTTTTCTTTTATTGATTTAATAATTGAGATGGAATTTTCTAAAGAATGGGTTATTGTGGAAAGGGTCGAATGCCTTAGCTCTGCCGGAAGTAATTTGCCTAAATCACTAAAATCAATTAATCCTAAAAACGAATTTTTTTTTGCAATAGCAACCTTGTTTCCCTTTGTTTTCTGAATTAATTCATTGACAATTTCTTTTGGTGTGTTTTTATTAAAAAGAAAATAATTACCTACATGTTCATTTTCAACGGATAGTTTTTCAAACAGGGCTTGTTCTTCATCAGCTGAATAATACTTGTTTCCGGCAATTGATTCAAATAAATAAGTAGCCGGGATTTCATGTCCCGGGAATAATTCTGATAAATAAAAAATGATTAATTCCTCTGTAAATACAAAAACTGTTTTCCCATCAGAGGCAGGAAGTTCAACAAACCTATCTTTTTTAGTAAACGGAATTTCAATAATTACCCGACCTTTTTCTTCATGAAATATTAATTGAATATAAAGATAAATACGACCATTTTCAAAGCCAGACAAATCATTTGATTCATTCAAAAATCTTGGATGAAGAAAAGGTTTTATTTTCAAGCGGAACCACTCATTCAAATATTTCAGTTGTATTTCATCCAGATCTTTTAATGAGCGAATTTCAATTTTTGAAATTTTTAAAGCTTCAAAAATTTCAATTAATATTTTGCTGCATTCTGAAAATTGCTTCGATATTTTTTTGCTAAGCTTTTTAGTTTTATTTATTGATTTTTCATCTGAAGAATTTATCAAAGCAAATAATCTTTCACGAATAAATATTTTCAAATTACTGCTTGCTATTGAAACAAATTTCAATCGTTCAGCTGGAAGGTTATATGTAAATGCCGCCTCCTGAAGTATTCGCGAATTATAAGATAGCCAGCTTAAATCGCGGTCAAATAATTTCATAATGCAATAAATTAATCAACTTCACTAATGTGTTTTTTAGGAAATTCATAAAACAACAAGTGCTTATCGCTTTCTTCAATTTCATCCCATTTATCTGTTAAAAATTCAATTCCAACAATGCAACAGGTTGGCATTGTTGGTATTTTATTTCTAGTGAAATGATTAGCTATTTCATGAAATGTAGGATTATGGCTAAATATTAAAACGGTGTCAGCATTGGAATCAATTGACATTATGAAAGACAAAATCTGACTTTTATTAAATGAGTATAAGACAGGATCAATTAAAATCGCTTCTCGGGGGTATTCCAGCTCTTTGCAAAACAACATAGCAGTTTCCAGTGCCCGAATGGCAGGACTGCTAAAAATTAAATCTGGGTTTATTCCAGATTTTTTTAAAATTCTAGCCATATAAGGAGCGTCTTCCTTACCACGGGAATTCAATTTTCTCTCAATATCATTTATTTTTAAGTCATCATGACTTGATTTTGCATGGCGAATGAGAAATAGTTTTTTCATAAACAAGTATATTATCCTTTCATTCCTTTTTCAAAACAATGTCGGCAGCGAGGTTCATAATGATCTTTCTCACCAAGCAAAACCGTAGCATCATATTTTGATTTTCTGAAAGAATAGGAGGCCAAGTTTCCGCAAATCATACAAATTGCATGAACTTTTGTAATGTACTCTGCTCTCGCTAAAAGCTGTGGCATTGGACCAAAAGGTTTTCCTGTAAAATCCATATCTAAGCCGGCAATTATAACTCGTGAACCCTTTGCAGCTAACTTATCGCAAACAGATGGGAGTTCATTATCAAAAAATTGTGCTTCGTCAATTCCAATTACCTCAATTTCATTGGCAAGCAACAAAATATTTTGCGAATTGGATACTGGTGTGGAGGATATATAATTTTCATCATGTGAAACAATGTTGCTACTGTGATAACGGGTATCAACTTGTGGCTTAAAAATTTCAACTTTTTGATTGGCGATTCTTGCCCTTTTAAGCCTGCGAATCAACTCTTCTGTTTTTCCGGAAAACATGCAGCCGCATATAACTTCAATCCAGCCGGTTTGTTGTTGCCGTAAGTTTGGTTCTATAAACATTTAGTTATTTAATTTCAGAAAGCGAAAATTCATAAATCTTTTCCAATAATGAAGTTATTATTTTTTTAGCTTTATAGTTGTAAAAATATTTAATGATAAATTTAAAATAATTTAATAGTAGCAATTGATAGCGTAACTTTACGGCCCCTGTAGATATATGGCTGATATTAAAACAGAAACAAAGATTTCGGTGTTGATTGAAAAAATCAACTATTTGTTTCATTCTATACAGTTTAATAATGGCGTAATCAATAAAATTGATAAGGATTTGTTACTCAATTATGTGCGTGAATTATATGAACTAACATTGGCTTTGCCGATAGATCACCCGCAGGTTAATGTAATGAATCAATTTCCACCTCAATATCAGCAACCTCAACAATATTATCAGCAGCCTCCTTCCGCTCAGCCTCCCCAACAATATATTCCACCAGCCCCATCAATCCCTCAACAACCAATTGAACAACCAAAGCCACAAAACCCAACTGTTTCGTTAAATAATGGAAATCAAAATGGCAATGGATCGAATGGTAGTGCTAATGGAAACGGAGCTCATTACTTAAAAAATAATGAAAATTCAGGTGAAACCAATTCAGGTCAATCAATTAATCAGGCATATTCTGGGAAAGGCGCTCAAAAGACAGTTTCAGATATTTATTCAAATCTGGGATCTAGACCAACTGTTAATGAAAAATTAAATCAGCCACATACTGAGTTAAATGATAAATTAAGAAAGGCACCTATTAAAGATTTAAAAACTTTTATTGGGCTGAACAAACGATTTTCTTATATCAATTTTTTATTTAACAACGACTCGAGATTGTATGATGAGTCAATGGAGAAAATTAATAATAGCAGTAATTATAATGAGGCAATGGACTATATAGAAAATACATTGCGTAATCGGTTACATTGGAATACTCAGGATGAAATGGTTGCTGAATTTTATAATATCGTTGAACGGAGATTTTTAGTTTAATTTATTTCTTAAATATTTCTGTTGTTATATATTTCATTATTTGTTCAGTGGCTCCTGAATTATTTTCTACATATGCAGAACAACCAGTTGAACAATTGTTATACAACTTATTATCATTTAATAAACGATTAATATAAATGCTAAGTTGATCTGAATTATTAATGCTGAAACAGATTTGTTGGTCGATTAAGTCTTTTGCCTCTCGAAATTTTTCATAATTAGGTCCGAATAAAACAGGAACGCCAAAAACTGTTGATTCTAAAATATTGTGAATTCCCTTTCCAAATCCACCACCTATAAATGCGATTGTAGCGTAACGATAAATACTACTTAACATTCCTATATTATCTATTACTAAAAATTGTTTATTACTTTTTGAGTTTGAAAGTTGAGAATAACGAATAGCTTTTTCACCAAGTGAATTCAACAAGGCAGAAATATGTTTTTCTGATATTTCATGTGGCGCAATAATCCATTTTAAATCTGAATTTTTCAGATATTGAATAGTTTGAATTAATATTTTTTCATCTTCAGGCCAGGTGCTTCCCGCAATAATTAGCTTGTTATCACCACAAAATATTTCAATATCAATAAATGTTTTTGCATTGTTTTTTACCTTAAGTACTCTGTCGAACCTTGTATCAGAAGAGATTACGGTATTTGATAAATTATATTTTTCTAAAAGAATTAATGAATTGTTATCCTGAACAAAAATTTTTGAAAACGATTTTAGTAATGAAAGAAATGGAAAACCATACCATTTAAAAAACAACTGATTTTTTCTGAAAATACCAGAGATTAGCAGAGCAGGAATATTCTTTTTACTTGTTTCATTCAAAAAATGAAACCAAAATTCATACTTAACAAAAATGACCAGTTGAGGATTTGTAATGCGAATAAATTCTTTCGCATTTTTTTTAGTATCAAGAGGTAAATAAAAGATGTAGTTAGCATCAGTTATTTTGTTTCGTTGAGCATAGCCGCTTGGGGAAAAAAAGGTAACAAGAATTTTTAGGTTTTCGTATTCAGTTTTTAATCTTTCAATAACGGGTCTGCCTTGCTCAAATTCTCCTACTGATGAACAATGAATCCAAATGATTTTATCATTTACATTAATTGTGTTTTTTATATCATTTAATAAACCTTTTCTGCCAACCAACCATTGTTTAGCTTTTGAATTAAACGGAGATGATATTTGAATTCCAAGGTAATAGATTTGAATGGCTAAATCATAAAGAAAAATATAAATTCGATTCATTAATGAGTGTAAAATTCCTGATAAGTATTACCATAAAAAGGAAGAAACCATGCTAGTTTTAATCCAATCAATATGTCCAGGCGATTTGAATTATCTTTTTTATTTTGGTCATAATTCCAGTCGCGGCGATTTTGTGTTAATCCTTCAACGACTTCAATTCCAGTATAAAAATTTAATAATTTTCTGGGGTCAAAATGTGCAAACCCAATAAACTGACTGAAGCATATTCCATTCGTTAATCGATCGTAGCCCTTGGAATAATTTCCTGCAAATTGAGGAAGATCATTTCCGATTTCTTGAATTTTTATTTTATGTTGTATAAATCCTGAGCCCAAAGTTGTCATGATTCCTGAATTAGGATTTGAATGAAAAGCAGGAAAGATTTTGCCAAATTTTCCTTGAATTATATAACCTCTTTCATTTAATACTATTGAAGAATAAATTCCATTGCTACTTATAAAATTACCTGATGTTGTTTTTAAAGCATCCAGAATTGTATCTTCCTGAATATTTCCGCTAAACAAAAAGCTACCTGATAAACCAATCAAAAAGTTGTTTCCAAATTTGAATAAAAAATTGCCTTCAATTGAACTTACGGTACCAAACCTTTTCGCAAAATCTGCAGCAGGAATCTGGTAGGTATATGCTCCGCTAAGTAACCGAGCATTAATTAGTGTGTCTTTAATATTTGTTGATTTTTGCGCATTCGATTTCAAATACAACAAACAAAATAGTAACAATAAATATCGCATGTGGCGAAAATAACAGCTCTGTTTTAGTTAATTGTAAATAGTTTTTTAAATTATCCAGCCCAATTTTCTTTATCAAGGCTTCTATAATGTATCGCCTCAGCAAGATGTTCGGTTTTTATTTCTTCACTGCTTGCCAAATCGGCAATTGTTCGGGCAACTTTTAGTATGCGATCATATGCTCTTGCTGAAAGATTTAATCTTTCCATTGCAGTTTTTAGAAGGGTTTCACCAGCAGTGGTAAGCTTACAAATTTCTCTAACTTGTTTGCTTTCCATTTGTGCGTTACAATGAATGTTTTTCTTTTCTTTAAACCGCTCAATCTGAATATTTCTTGCTTTGACTACCCTTTCTCTTATTGCGGAGCTTTTTTCAGAGATTGATTTAGACGCTAACTCTGAAAATGGAACTGGCGTAACTTCAACATGTAAATCGATTCTGTCGAGCAATGGACCTGATATTTTATTCAGATATTTCTGAACAACACCTGGTGCACATACGCATTCTTTTTCCGGATGGTTGTAATAGCCACATGGACAAGGATTCATTGATGCAACCAACATAAAGCTGGAAGGATAATCAACTGAAAATCTTGCTCTGGAAATTGTGACTTTACGCTCCTCCATTGGTTGTCTTAAAACTTCTAAAACAGTTCTTTTAAATTCAGGGAGTTCATCCAAAAACAGAACACCATTATGCGCTAATGAAATTTCGCCTGGTTGAGGATTATTACCTCCTCCAACTAATGCAACATCGCTAATAGTATGATGGGGTGAGCGGAATGGTCGTAATGAAACTAAGGCAGTTTCAGCCGGTAATTTACCTGCAACAGAATGTATTTTGGTTGTTTCTAATGCTTCGTGAAGCGATAAAGGGGGTAGTATAGTTGGTAATCTTTTTGCAAGCATCGTTTTTCCTGCACCAGGCGGACCAATTAATATAACATTATGACCTCCTGCTGCTGAAATTTCCATTGCGCGTTTTATATTTTCTTGTCCTTTAACCTCAGAAAAGTCAAAGTCTATATTGTTTTGCGATTCTGCAAATTCTTTTCTAGTGTCGACAAAAATTGGCTCAGGAGTAGTTTTTCCGTTTAGGAAATCTATCACTTCATGAATATGACTCATTCCATAAACATCAATTTTACTAACTATTGCAGCTTCCCTTGCGTTTTCTTTTGGAAGAATAAATCCTATGTATTCTTCCTTTCGTGCCTGAATTGCAATTGACAGTGCTCCTTTAATTGGCCGCAAACTGCCATCTAAAGAAAGTTCTCCCATGATAATATACTTATCAAGCAAATCAAGATTGATTTGCTCTGATACTCCCAATATGCCGATAGCCATTGGCAAATCATAAGCTGATCCTTCTTTTTTAATATCAGCAGGAGCAAGATTTACAACCAACCGTTGACGGGGCATTTTTAAATCACAAGTTTTAAATGCTGCTTCAATTCGATATAAACTTTCTCGAACAGCACCATCAGGCAATCCTACAACAACATAATTAAGTTGGCCACTTCCGTAATATGTTTCAATTGTAATAGTTTGAGCATCAATTCCAAAAACTGCGGAGCCGTATGTTTTTACAAGCATAATTCAATAAAAGTAAAATGGAATTTGAAATTTAGAAATCTAAAATAAAAAAAGGCTGCAGAATTTTTTCTGCAGCCTTTTTTGGGCTCCCCCTTCTGGACTTGAACCAGAGACCCTCTGATTAACAGTCAGATGCTCTAACCAACTGAGCTAAGGAGGAATCTAAACCGATTTTAATTTCGGGAGTGCAAATATATTCTTATCTGTAAATGAACCAAACCTGACTAAATAATTTCTTTAATAATGATTCTTTGAATTTTCAAAATAAAAAAGGCTGCCTGTAGAGGCAGCCTTTAATGCTTGAAAAAATAATTTTATTTAATTAATACTCTGGTATTCATCATTCCAAAATCATCGTTAATTTGAATGATATATACTCCTGCAGGTAATTTAGGTAAATCAAGTTTGTAATTATTTTTTCCAGCATTTAATTGAACTGGAATGGACTCAACTACATTTCTTCCTGTAACATCTTTTACAATTAATATGACATCACTATTTAATCTGCTATTTAGTACCAAGTTAATATTGTCTTTAGCTGGATTTGGATAAACAGACATTGAATTTAACACCGAATTAAATGTTGGAACACCATTAAAGCATGCATCAATTGAGATTGTTGTATCTGATGAACAACCTAAAGAATCAGTAATTATTAATTGAACATCATAATTACAGGAATCATAATCATGTATTGGGTTTGCTGAAGTTGAAGAATCACCATCACCAAAATACCAATTGTATGTCAATGCTCCAGTTCCTGAACTAAGATTAGAAAAATTTACAGTATTATCTGAAGTTCCGGTAGCGGTGTAACTAAAATTTGAAATTGCATTACAAGGAACTCCTCCTTGAAAATAAACAACACGACATGAAGTACTAGTACAAACGCCTTGATCATCAATTGTCAAGCAAACCGTGTAATAACCAGTTGCTGAATAAATATGCGATGGAGCAGGATCGTTAGAAATAGGAGAACCATCTCCAAAATCCCAAGAAAATGTCTGAGTTCCAGAGGCACTTGAAGAGTCATAAAAAGAGAATGTTCCTTGATCCTCAACTAAGAAAAAATCTGCATGACATCCAGCGCCATTGCCAGAACAAGGATCATGTGTAAAATGTGTAATTCCAAAATGGTAAATTGCTTCACAAGAATTTAAATAGCCATTTCCATCACAGCCACAAACTGAATCAGCAACAGTTGGACAATTAAATTGAGCATCAATTAAAGCGTTTTCAATACAATTTAACCATTGAGCATTTGAGTTAAATGTAAAAAGCGAAAAAAGAAATGAGAGTAAAAGCAGTTTTTTCATGATTTTAGTTTTTTTTTGAATGAACAAATTTGAAAAGATTATATCGTAACAGTTTCAAATATGTTCACATTACTTTTGCACATGTATGAGAAAAAGGATTCCAATAAAAAAAGATGGTCCAAAGTTTTTTGCGAAAGAAAAAACTGATGATGGAAAAGGTACACGGCTTAATAAATTTATTAGTAATGCTGGAATTTGTGCACGCAGAAAAGCGGATGATTTTATTATAGCGGGTAAGGTTACGGTTGATGGTAAAGTAGTTAATGAAATGGGGTATCGTGTTAAACCCAACCAAGAGGTTAAGTTTGAAGGTAAGTTAGTAAAATCATTTAATAAGAAAGTGTATGTATTATTAAATAAACCTAAGAATTTTATTACAACTACCAACGATGAGAAGGACAGGAAAACTGTTATGGATTTGGTTAAAGGAGCTTCAACTGAAAGATTATATCCTGTTGGCAGATTAGACAGAGGCACTACAGGATTAATTCTTTTAACAAATGATGGAGATCTTGCACAAAAACTTTCTCATCCAAGTAAAGAAGTTTCCAAGTTATATATGGCAAAAGTTGACAAACCTGTAACTCTTGCACATCTTGAACAACTTGCATCAGGAGTAAAGCTTGATGATGGTTTAGCTAATGCAGATGAAGTAGCATATGCTGATGATCATGATAAAAGTATCATTGGAATACAAATACATTCGGGAAGAAATCGTGTAGTACGCAGAATGTTTGAGGCTCTTGGGTATACTGTTGAAAAATTAGACCGGGTTATGTATGCCGGTCTAACCAAGAAAGATTTACCCCGTGGTAAATGGAAACATCTCAATGATAGAGAGATTGGTATGTTAATGCGATAATTCAATTAACATATAATGAAACGAATCTTTGTTCCTGTTGCATTTTTCATTTCAATACTTTCAGTGAATGCACAGCAACTGTTTACTGTTTATGATACTACTAATACTCCACTTCAAGTAAATAAAATTAATTGCCTGGCCAAGGAAGGAAGCACTTTATGGGCAGGTAGCGAATATGGTTTTGCTTCTTTCAATGGAAGTATTTGGAATTATTATTTATTTAACAATCAAACAACTTCTTATATAAATAATATTTATGCAATTGCAATTGATGCAGGAGGTAATAAATGGATTGGTACCGCCGGTGGTGGATTGGGACGGTTTGATGGTTCAAACTGGTCAATTTATAATGTTGCCAATTCTCAACTACCTTCTAACATAATTAAAGCAATAGCATTCGATTCAAATAATAATATGTGGATTGGAACCACAGGAGGTCTTGCGGTTTGGGATATGGACACTACTTGGGTAATATATCAGCAGTTTTCATCAGCATTAATGTCGGATAATATTGAATGTATTGTACCTTCTTTAAATGATACGATGTGGATTGGAACAGTAAATGGTGGCTTAACTAGAGTCGTTGATACTTCATTAATTACCTATACAATTCTAAACAATGGTGTGCCGGATAATACTATACAGGATTTTGTTACAAGTCAAAATGGATTCAGGTGGTTGGGTTGTGCCGCACATGGGCTTGGGGCCTTTATTTATAATTCACCACCGTTTATTGAATTAAGTCCTGCAAATTCCGATATGCCCAGCTACACAATTAATTCTTTAGCAATTGATACTGCAGGGAATGTGCTTTGTGGAACCTATGAATCAGGTTTGGTTCGATACCTTGGAGGTATTTATTGGCAGGTATTTAACGATTCTACTGTTGGAATGCCAGACAGTTCAATTAACGATATTATTGTTGAAGACGATGGTGTAATTTGGTTGGCAACTACAAACAGTGGTATTGTGCGCTTTGATGAACCTGAGTTGTATCTGAATGCTCAGAATTATTCTAATTCAATAAATTACAAACTAGAGATTTTTCCAAATCCATCGAGCGATTTTATTAATTTCAATATTGGAGCTGATGAAAAGAAGAATTTTAAGATTGAGGTCTTTGATGTTACAGGGAAAAATATCAGAGAAGATTTTATTCAAACTAAAAATTCAGAAGCAAATATCAGAATGGATATTTCTGAGTTTTCTAAAGGAATTTATCTTGTAAAAATTGCGTCAGGAATTAATATTCAGATGGGATTATTCATTAAAATGTAATCTTAACTACAAACATTCTTGTGCAATTTGTTCAATCGCTTTCAATGAAATTTTTCTAAATTCATCAAACGATGATTTTAATTTTTCTTCATTTACATTATTAATATCTGTTGTTGCAGCAATATGCAGAAACGACTCAGCTTTTTTTATTCCCATCATCATAATATTAGTTTTTATTTTATGTGATAAGGATTTAAAACTTGCCCAATCTTTTTTTGTTAAAGCATTTTCAATTTGATAAATGCTAGAAGGAGTTTCTTTTACATATAAGGCTAATATGCTGTTTATAAATTCTTTTTCATTATCATAATACTGTGTAAGAAAAGACAAATCATAATATTTTTCATCAGTGATTTCTTCAACAAGTTCCGCAGGTTCAAGAGAAATATCCGGATTCAACAGGTTCGCAATTTTTTGAAATAATTCTTCAGGTTTAAAAGGTTTGCTGAGATAATCATTCATACCACAATCAATTGCTTCCTGTATTTGTTCTTGAAATGCGTGTGCTGTCATCGCTATAATGGGAACTTTTCTTAAATAAGCTTCATCCATTTTGCGAATGATTCTTGTGGCTTCCAATCCATCAAGGTCAGGCATTGAAATATCCATTAGAACCAGATCAATATCTTCTTCTTTTAATTTTTCAATAGCCTGAAAGCCATTTTCAGCTTCGATTACAGAATATCCCTTTTCTTCCAATAAATGAATTACCAAAAGACGATTTATAAAATTATCATCTACCAATAAAATATTTATACCATTTTTCTCAACAGCAATTTCTTTCTGAGGATTCTTTTTTGATGAATACTTTTCAATTGTACTCGCTTCTGAGATTTCATTTGATTCAAAAGGCAAAATGAAGGAAAATGTGCTTCCTTCACCTTTAATACTTTTAATCTGAATTTCCCCGCCTTGTAACTCAACCAATTGTTTTACAATAGGTAATCCTAATCCGGTACCTCCAAATTTACGAGTGGTGTCAGCAGATGCTTGTCTATAGGCTTCAAAAATTTTTGATTGTTCGCTCTCCGGAATTCCAATACCGCTATCTTCCACTTTAAATTTTATATAAACTTTTCCGAATTCCTTTTTAACAAATTCCGCACTATAGTTTATTCTTCCTTTTTCAGTAAATTTTATAGCATTTGAAATCAGATTAAGTAAAATTTGATTTAATCTAATACGGTCACCTCTAATAATTTCTGGAATCTGTGTATCTATTGTAAAATTATAATCCAATTTTTTTTCAACGGCTTTCGTATTAGTGGCCATAAATATTGCACGCATAATCTCACGCAAATTGATATCAATAACTTCAAATTGAATTTTGCCACTGCGTATTTTAGAAAGATCTAATATGTCGTTGATAATTACCAGCAAATTATCTGCAGATTGTTTTATCAGTCTTAAATATTCTTCTTGTTCATTTGTTGCAGGTTCTTTTAATAAAATATCAGTTAGTCCAATAATTCCATTCATTGGAGTTCTGATTTCGTGACTCATTTTAGCTAAAAATTGTTCTTCAGCATATTGTGCGTCTTCTGCAACTTTTTTTGCATTTAAAATTTCCTCTTCGTCTTTTTTTAATTGAGTAATATCTCTGATAATAACAACACGAATTAGCTGACCTAAATATTCCTGCATTTCAGAATTCACCTCTACAAAAACTAATTTTCCATCTTTTGTTTTCAGATCAAACACTGTTTCGATTTTATTTTCTGCATCTAATAGCGATGAAAGTTTTTCTTTCATCGTTTCGTTATTTAATTCTGAAATATTTTTATTTAAAACTTCATCTTGTGAAAATCCCGTAAGTTTTAAAAATGCAGTATTTACATCTATGATTTTTTCGTTATTAATTAATAATATTCCTTCACTAGTAATACTGAAAAAATATTTTAATCTTTCTTCATTCTCTTTTAATTGTTGTTCTGCTTTTTTTCGTAATGTAATATCTCGAATTGCAACAACTTTAACTTTTCTTCCTTTATAAAAATGTGAACGACCCGTA
Source organism: Chitinophagaceae bacterium (assembly GCA_947469485.1). GTDB lineage: Bacteria > Bacteroidota > Bacteroidia > Chitinophagales > UBA10324 > UBA10324. The sequence continues at coordinate 212,522 of CANIPU010000002.1, forward strand.
ATCTCAACTTTAATTTCATTCCCGTCTTTATTATAAATTATGGATTCAAATGGCAGTGTTAAATCCTTATTTGAATTTTCTACAAATAATTCTCTATTAATTTCATTGGAAAAAAACAAAATACTTTTGCCTAGAATTTCTTCTTCCTTGTATCCTGTTAATCGGGCAATAGCCTGATTTAAATCAATAATTATTCCGTTATCATGTACTAAAATTCCTTCAGTTGTCGAGTTCATCAAAAACTGAAGTCGCTGTTCGCTTTCAAGTAATTGTTTCTGAAAAATAATTCTATCAGTAATATCAATTGCATAGATGTTGCAATAACTTTTATTAATGAGAGGAGTAATTGTTAGATTATAATACCGACCCTCAACATCTATATCGATTTTGTTGATATTCTTTATTTGAATTTGTTTCGAAATAATATTTTGCCATTCAGAATTTAATACACCTTCATTACTGATGTGATTGATAATCGATTGAGAAGGCTTATTAAAATATAAAACCTTCCCGGAATCTGAAATTCGAATAATTGGAGAAGGGTTCTCTTCTGGAAATTTAGCAAGCCATCTGATTTCATCTTCTGCTTTTTTTCGTTGCGTTATATCTGCAATTGTTCCAACACTGCCAACAATTTCTCCGCTTTTGTTTTTATAAGGTGCTGCTGTTATTAAAGCCCAAATTCGGTTGCCGTCTTTTCTGACCAATTCTACTTCATATTGATCTGATGTTCCACTTAGTCTGTTATTAATGCCATTTATAACTTGACTCCAATATTCTTCGGCGACTATTAATTGGTACAGGGGCATTGAGCCCAATTCTGCCATAGTATATCCTGTCAGCTCGGAAAGAAGTGAATTGCAATAAACCAAAAAATGGTTTTTATCTGTTATTAGTATAGCCTCTGATAAACTTTCAAATAACGAATGGTATAGTTCTTCCTTGTCCTCTAATTCTCGTCGCTCTGAAGCTTGTCTGGTAACATTCCTGGCGCTAACAACTATACCTTTTATTTCTTCATGATCAAGTTGATTAATTGCAACTGATTCTAGAACAATGTTCTTGCCTTGTTTATCTTGAAATTTAAATTCAAAATAATCATTAGTTTTTTTGGTTTTACCAGACAAATACAACAACATTTGTTGCAAATGATTTGGCAATTCTTCTTTGCTGAAAAATTCAAATGATGAACGACCTATTACTTCATCAGAGGAAAACCCGGTAATTCTTTCAAATGAAGAATTCACAAACTTAATAGTTCCTCTTTCATCGACCACCCATACAATATCTGGGATTAACTGAATAAGGGATCCACCATAATCCAGGTTGTTTTTTGAAGAAATTATATTTGTTTTCTCGGGAAGCAGTATTTCGGTTGCAAAACAGAAGCATTTTTTTTCTGTGGCAGAAACAGGTGAGAAAGTGAAGTGGAAATTTTTTTCTACGCCATCAATAAGTATTCTTTTATCACAAAAATTTCTATTACCATTCAACGCTTTTTGAATTGCAGAAACAATATCGCTAAACTCATTTCCTGTTATTAACTTAAAGTTAATGTTTGATTTAGTATAAATTTTGCCTGAAAATTTCTGTAGAAAATTTTTAAATGAATTATTTGAAAAAGTAATTTCAAAATTTTCATTCAATTCAAAAATCATATCATCAACAGTTTCAATTGAATTAGAAATTGATGATGTTGAATAGTTGTTATTATTTTCTAAAAGTGAATTCTTAATAATTAAAGCAGATTGCTTTGCCCATTCCCTGCATTTTACAATGAACTTTTCGTTTTGCCTGAATGGTATTTCAGATAGAATTGAAATGACCCCATAACACTTTTTATCAATTATTAATGGAATTACTAACTTCCATTTAGGTAATTTATCTAAAATTTGATTTTGTATTTCAAAATTCAAATCTTTTAACTCATTAGGGAAAATCAACTCATTTTGAGTTTCAAATATTTTTTTAGCAACAGGTAGTGAAATACCTTCAGGATTAAAAAATAATTTATTACCAGAAAAATATTTAAGATTTAATCCAGGTCTTGATGAATCAATTGAATAGAATTCAAATACATCAAAAGAACTAAGTTCGCTAATACTATCAACAAACCATTCCAACCACGAGCGAATATTCTGATCGAGGTTGTTTTCATTAATAAAAACTCTAAAAGCCAACTGCTTCTCCATTGTCAATAAACCATTATTCTTTTTCGAGGCCGATAAAAATAAGCCAATCTCTTTGAATGTGATTAATTTATTCAATGGCGATACGGATTCATTCTGAAATGGTTCTTTTTTTTAATATTTTCATAAAAACACCTTCAATTGTAAAAAAACAAAAAGTGTTTTTAAATGTGGTTTATTGAAATACATTTGACACTCCAAAAACAAAAACCAAAATGAAAAAAATTTTTCTTTCACTTACTTTCTTAGTAGTAAGTTTGGGCATTTCGCTTAAAGTTTCTGCTCAACTACCAAATGGTACTATTTGTCCTGATTGGACGGGTACCGATATTAATGGTACTTCTTGGCATTTATATGATCTTTTAGATCAAGGTAAAACTGTATTTATTGATGTTTCAGCAACTTGGTGTTCTCCATGTTGGAATTACCACACAGGTGTTACAAACGGCACTGGTGGAGTTCCTGCATTAGAAAAATTATATAGCGATTATGGTCCTTCAGGAACCAATGAATTAATGGTTTTCTTTATTGAAGGTGATAATGCTACTACTGATGCAGATTTACATGGAACTGGTACTAATACTCAGGGTGACTGGGTTACAGGAACTCTTTATCCAATTATTGATGATGCAGGAATAGGAAATACTCTTTTAGACATTAGCTATTTTCCAACTATTTACATGGTTTGCCCAGATAGAATTATTACCGAAAATGGTCAATTGACTGCTGCTGCCCATAAAGCTAAAATGGATGCAGGCTGTTTTTCAGCTGTTGCGGGTGATGATGTAGGTGTTACTTCTTCTCCGGATTTATTTGATCAGTTTTTTGGTTGTACTGCCCCTGCTTCAGTTCAATTCAGAATTGGAAACTATGGTTCAACTACTCTTACTTCTTGTAACCTTGCAATTTCTGTAAATGGTGGAGCACCTACCAATCAACCTTGGACTGGTAGTCTTGCACCTTACGCTACTGCATTAGTAAGCATTAGCCCAACCGGAGGAGTTGGAGGAGATAATACTTTAACAGTTACTTGTTCCAGCCCCAATGGTAGTTCAGATGTTAATGCTACTAATAATTCAAAGGACTTGACTTTCTTCGTTTATCCAACAACAGGTGTTTCAAGTATTGTTGAAGGATTTGAAGGAACCTCTGCTCCTGATCAGTGGTTTGCAATTGATCCTGACGCTAATGGAACTTGGTTTCCTTATAGCGCTACCGGAGATGGTGGATTTGGAAATAGCAATGGTGGTGGTGTAATGGAAATGTATTACAGCCCAAATGGCAATATTGATGATTATCAGGCACCTGCTGCAAGTTTTGTAGGAATGGCTCATCCTCTTTTAAAATTTGATATGGCTTATGCTGAATATTCAAGTAACGGAACAACTTACAAAGACCGTTTAAAAATCAGAGTTTCTTCAGATTGTGGTTCAACTTGGTCTACTCCTTATGATTTACAAGGTGATGCATTAATGACTGGAGGTGTTAAAACTTCTTACTTCATTCCATCAGCTTCAGAATGGAGAACTGAATATGTTGATTTAACTGCTTTCACTGGTCAGCAACAGGTTCTTATTAAGTTTCAAGCTGTTTCTGGTTACGGAAACAATGTGTTTATTGATAATGTAAACATCACATCTGGAAACGGCATCAGCAATGCAAAAATTGTTGCTGAAGAAATGAGTATTTACCCAAATCCTTCTTCTGATGTAGCTACAGTTAATTTCTCATTAACCGAAGCTTCTGATGTGAATATTTTAGTAACAAATACTCTTGGAGAAATTGTTATGGTTAAAGGTTTAGGTCAATTGTCTGCAGGAAATCTTCAAACAACTTTAGGTTTGGAGAATCTTGCTTCAGGGTTGTATAAAGTTACTTTGCAAACCGGATCACAAAGCCAAACTCAAAAACTTTCTGTTATTAAATAAAATTTATCAGAAAAAAATAATTAAAAAAAAGACCAGCTCATTTGAGCTGGTCTTTTTTTTTTGACTATTTGAATTGATTCAAAAAAGTTCGTTTATATTTGAATCTTAATAAAAAATTCATTTCATGAAAAGAATTACTTCAGCACTTTTACTTTTAATCTCAAATTTTTCTTTTGCGCAGACATATACACTAAGTGCAGATACCTTTTCTGTTACAGTTCCTTTCACTGATGTGCAGACCGATCAGTTTTATGTATTAGGAATTGATGCTGAATTAACAAATACTACAGCAGATACTGTTGCTTCTAATTGGATAAGGAATGTGCAATATTTAACTTCAGGATGGACTACAAGCGTATGTGACCCTGAAGCATGTTGGGGTGATGCAACTAATACAGAAAACTTTAATTTTTTACCTAATGCCACTTCTCCAATAATTATAGATTTTAAGCCAAATCAACTTTCAGGATATGGAGTTGTAAAGGTTACTTTCAGAAAACAGGGAAATAATTTTGATAATGTAGAAGGTACTTTTATTGGAAGAGTAGATCCGGGAAGTGGAGTTTCATCAGTTGAGAAATTGCAGGATATTAAATTGTTCCCAAACCCAGCAAAGGATAAGTTGATTATTGCAACTACTACCAGTATGCTCCCTGTATCTATTGAAGTGTTTGATGTTTTGGGCAAAAAGATTAACGCTACAATTAATAAAGATGGAGATAATATTTTTTCAATTGATGTGGTAAACTTAAAAGGTGGATTTTATTTTTTAAGAATGAAATTGAAAAATGGATCAATAGTTACCCGTCAGTTTACCAAGGACTGATAATAAATTGCAAAGGTTTTTATTAATTGTTTCATTATCCGTTTTCTTTGAATATAAAGTTTGTGCGCAGGTTATATCAATAAACCCTGACACAACATATATTGAAACATTTACCAATATTTTCGAGGTCGGATTTGCAAGTATTTATAACAATTCATCGGATACTTTAAACCTTCGATGGTATAGAATATCAGAATCAGTTTTTCCTTCCTGGGTATACAGCATTTGTGATATCAATACTTGCCATGGAAGCGAAGTTGATAGTGCAGACTTTATAATACCTCCTTATGACTCTGGGTATATTGAATTAATGATTGATCCGAATATGGATTATGGAAGTGGTATTATTAAAGTACTTATTTATGATCCTGTTGATGCTATTAATATTAATGCATTAGCAATATTTAATATTCATGTTGCTGATAATACAGCAGTGAAGAATTTACTTTTTACTGACTTTATTAATTTTTACCCCAATCCTTCATTTGATTTTATTGCAGTTAAAAATATTTCTATTTACAAACCAAGTAGAATAAATATTTATAATTCATCAGCTCAACTATTATTATGTTTTAAATCTGAATTTCAATCAATTGACATTAGAAATTTAAGCAGTGGAAAATATTACATTGAATTAATTTTTGATGAAAACAAAAAATCTGTTTTCTCATTTATTAAATAGAAAAGCCACTCAATTGAGTGGCTTTTAAAAATAAATTATTTAACAATTATTTTTCGGCTAACTCTTTTATTTTCTCCTCCATTAAAAATTCATCGCCATCAACATATCCGGCATGAGTTTCAACAATATTTCCTGATTTATCAATAATTAATGAATAAGGTGGGGCCTGAAAATTAAGTGCGTGCATCAAATCCTGATTAGGGTCAAGCATTACTGTAAAACCCCAGCCGGAACCATCAACAGTAGTTTTAACTTTTGCGGTATTTTTTGAATCATCAATACTCACAGCAATAACTTCTACTTTATATTTTTCTTTCCATTCATCATACATCTCTGAAATGTTATTTAATTCTTTTTTGCATGGAACACACCATGTAGCCCAAAAATTAATTACAACAATATTTCCTTTACCAACTAAAGTGCTGATGTCGACTTTTTCACCATTCATATTAGTGACATTTATAGATGGAAGTTTTTTACCATCCTGAGCATTCGAATTACTTATTGAAGATGAGAGCAATATTAAAACAGCAATTAGTCTTATTTGAAAATTGTAAAAACTCGATTTCATAGGTTTATTTTTAGTTGGGATTTGTTATTTTCAATTATAATGCCATCAATAAAAATCAAATGTAATCAAGCATGTTTTATTTCACAAAACAATGTTATTCTGTTGTCCAATAATTACTGTTGATTCTTATATATTTATCGCCTCAAATACTTATAAATGAAAAGGTCGATTTTGTTTCTTTTAATTTTGATTAGTTCTTTACAAATTTTTGCTCAACAAACAGGGCAACTAAGCGGAAATCTTCAATTGAATTCTTATTTCTTTATGAAAGATTCAACGATTGGTGCGAGTGGAACTCCCCTATATGAGAATTTTCTTTCTTCAGCAGAATCGTGGTTCAATATCAACTACAGCCTTATGGGATTTACTGCAGGTTTAAGAGCCGATTTTTTTCACAACTCCAATTTATTCAATCCGCTTTCTTCATATTCTGACCAGGGATTAGGAAATTGGTTTATCAGTAAGGATGTTAAAAATTTAAAAATAACAGTTGGGAATTTTTATGATCAGTTTGGTAGCGGAATAGTATTTCGCAGCTATGAAGATCGCGGGCTTGGAATTGATTATTCAGTAATGGGTTTAAAACTTGATTATAAAATTAACGATAACTGGAAGGTGAAAGGATTTACCGGAAGACAAAAAAATCTTTTTCTTACCTACAAACCAATTATGAAAGGGTTGAATCTTGAAGGAGATGTTCCAATCGGAAAAAACCTTCGGTTGATTCCGGGAATTGCATACCTGAACAGAACTATTGATCAGGAAAACATGAACAGCATTGTGAGTAATATAAATACATATCAGCTTGAACAGCGATTTTGTCCAATGTATAATGTTTATGTGATTTCGGCATATAATACTTTGAACTTTAAAAATGTTTCGTGGTATGCAGAATATGCCTATAAAACACACGAAGCAATGTATACTCCATTGTCAATCATGGAAGATAAAGGCGGAAATGTCATTTATACTTCGTTATCTTATTCAAGAAAGGGATTTGGAATTACCGGACAGTATAAGCGAACTGAAAATTTCGTATTACGAACTTCTCCTAATGAATCATTATTAAATGGCGTTCTTGATTACCTTCCTTCCTTAACCAAACAAAACACCATGCGGTTGCTTTCGCGCTATAATGCTCCTTCACAATATTTAGGTGAGCTGGCTTATCAAGGCGATGTTGTTTTTACTCCGGTAAAAGGTTATACAATAAGTTTAAATTATTCTAATGTTAATGATTTGTCAAACAAAAATTTGTATCAGGAAATTTATGCTGATTTAGAAATAAGCAAGTTCAAAAAAATTAAACCGCATGTTGGTTTACAAACAGTTACATACAATCAGGAAGTATATCAGAATGAACCAGGAGTACCCATTGTAAAAACCTTAACTCCATTTATTGAAACCACTTATAAGATTAACAAGAAAAAATCATTGCGTGCCGAGTTACAATATCTTTCGTCGGAGCAGGATTATGGAAGTTGGGCTTTTGCATTATTGGAATTCAATATTGCTCCAAAATTTTCTTTTTCAGTTTCTGATATGTATAATCTTAAGCCAAATCCTGAAAAAAACCCTGAAAAGAAACATTACTATAATTTCTTTTTTGGGTTTACTCAAAATGCATCTCGTTTCTCTATTAGTTATGTGAAACAGGTAGAAGGATACAATTGTACCGGTGGAGTTTGTCGTTATGAACCTGCATTCAGCGGAGTGAAACTCGGAATTAATTCAACTTTTTAAAAGATAAAAAATATGAGTTCAAGAATAATAAAGGGTTTAATATTTTCAATTTTATTTTCAACAGCAAGTTTATTTTTCAGCTGTGAAGAAACCTGCCCGGGAGTGATTTTTACTGCTCCTGTAACCGGGGATACTATATCCGTTCCATTTGATGCAACGCTTTCTTCGCAAAAGCGAAATGTAATTTTGCAGGATTATACCGGAGTCAGATGTGTTAATTGCCCCGATGGACATTTAGTGGCAAAAACTATTCAGGATTCTTATAGTGAGGGAAGAGTAGTTGTTGTAGCACTTCATTCAGGTTCAATTTTCACAGGACCCTATCCTTTCGGAACTCATGACTTCAGAACAACTGAAGGAGATGAAATTGAAGCCATGATTGGACCTATTTCATCAAAACCCATTGGAGATATTGACAGAAAATTATTTACAGGTCAAACATCACGACCAGTTAACAGAACCTTGTGGTCCGGATTTGTTGCACAGGAAATTGCGGACTCAATTCCAAAGGTCCAAATAAAAACAGAGCATCAATATGATGATGCTTCACGAATTCTATCATTAGATATCATTCTGCAATTTGCTGAAACGATTTCTGAAAATCTGAATATGCATGTCATGCTTATCGAAAGCGGAATTGAAGAACCTCAATTAACACCAACTGGCATTGATACTTTTTACACCCACAATCATGTATTAAGAGATATGATAACCCCTTCAGTAGGCTCTCCCATAATTGGAAATAAAACTCCTGGGCATGCAACAAAATACCTCATGCCTGTTTTTGAAATTCCTGCTTCATGGAACGCAGACAGTGTAGATATTGTCACCTTTGTAACTTATACCGATAGTTTAAAAGTATTACAGGTGATTGAAAAAAGTCTGAAGTAAAAAATACAAATGAAAATTAGCTGGAACTGGCTCAAAGAATATTTACCAACTGATATTGATGTAAACGAAGCCGCCGATATTCTCACCCGCATCGGGTTGGAAGTTGAAGACATTATTAAACACGAATCCATTCGCGGTGGTCTTGCCGGATTGAAAGTTGGCTCTGTAAAAGAAGTTACAGCTCATCCGAATGCTGATAAACTCCGAATCACGAAAGTAAATGTTGGTGGTGTAACAGATTTGCAGATTGTTTGCGGCGCACCTAATGTTGCAGCCGGACAAAAAGTGATAGTTGCTGTTGACGGCACTACTGTTCATCCTGTAACAGGTGAACCCTTCAAAATAAAAAAATCAAAAATCAGAGGAGAAGTTAGTGAAGGAATGATTTGCGCTGAAGACGAAATCGGTTTAAGCGGAAATCACGAAGGCATCATGATTTTACAGGAAGCTGCAATTGTCGGAAGCTATGTTAAAGATTTTTTCAACCTGAAAGATGATTACACATTGGAGATTGGATTAACCCCGAATCGTTCCGATGCTTTTTCTCACATTGGTGTTGCGCGCGATTTGCGTGCCTGGTTAGCGACTCACAAAAATTATTCTCAACTACTGAATATCCCTTCCACCGGTTTTGCTGATGAAAAAAATCTGAAGCCATCACCAATTGAAATTGTGGTTGAAGATTCTATTGCATGTCCGCGATACATGGGAGTGTTGCTCACAGGTGTAACAGTTCACGAATCACCTGAATGGTTGAAGCAACGAATTGAAAGTATTGGTTTGCGCTCCATTAATAATGTGGTAGATATCACCAATTTTGTTTTGCACGAATGCGGTCAGCCGTTGCATGCTTTTGATGCAGATTGTATTGTAGGAAATAAAGTGATTGTAAAAAAACTTTCTGAAGCAACTCCGTTCATCACGCTTGATGAAAAAGAAATTAAACTCTCGAAAGATGATTTGATGATTTGCAATGCAACAGAAGGAATGTGTATTGCCGGTGTTTTTGGCGGAAAGAAAAGTGGAGTGACTGATGCAACAAAAAATATTTTTTTAGAGAGCGCCAATTTTCATTCAGGTACTATTCGCAAAACTGCAGTCCGACACAATCTTCGTACAGATGCTGCTATTCATTTCGAAAAAGGAATTGACATTTCACTTACTGAATATGCGATTCGTCGCGCAACTTTATTGATGCAGGAGTTCGCTGGAGCTAAAATTGAATATCAGCTTGTGGATGTTTATACAACTCCTATAACAGTTAAAAAAGTAGAACTGAATTATTCGAGATTGAATGAATTGGCTGGATATAATTTGAATGTAGAACAAATTGATAAATCACTTTTGTCATTGGGATTTATTCAGTCAGAAAAAAATGCTGTTCATTCAACCTGGTCTGTTCCTTCGCATAAAATTGATGTGGATTTGTTTGAAGATGTGGCAGAAGAAATTTTGCGCATCACCGGCTTTGAGCAAATTCCTTTCCCCGGATACATTCATTCAAGCATCAGCAATCGCCGCACTGAAGATGTGCAGCGTGCTCAACTGGAAAGCATCAGCAATCATCTTTCGGCAAATGGATTTTCGGAGATGATGAATAACAGCATCGTCAACACAAAAAATATTTCCACTCTTTTTCCGGAGCAGGAAGAGCAACTGGTGCGCTTTCAGAATTATGTGAATGCGGGTTTAGATGGTTTGCGCAATTCATTGTTGTTATCTGCACTCGAAGCAATTCGTTACAATCAAAACCGCAAAGAAGAAAATTTACGGTTGTTTGAAACCGGAAAAATATTTTCGAAGCGCGATGGAAAGTATGTGGAAGAATTCCGGCTCGCCATTCTCACTTCCGGAAAATCAAAAGCTGAACACTGGAAATCAAAACCGGTTGAAGCAGATTTATATGAACTGAAATCTTTTGTTGAATATGTTTTGAATTTGTGCGGTGCAAAAAATATTGTGTGGCAACCACTCACCGACAGCAATCAATTTTCTTCAGGACTGGAAGTGCTGGTCAATAAAAAAATAATCGGGAATGTCGGATTCGTAAATGAAAAATTACTGAAGCAATATGATTTGCGCAGGAATGTGTATTACGCAGATTTGGATTTAGATGCAATGCTTGTAATTTCGGGAAAGAAGAAAATGCAGTTCAGAGAGTTGCCGAAGTTTCAGGCAGTGAATCGCGACCTTGCATTGGTGATGGACGAAAAAATTTCGTTTGCCGAAGTGGAAACCATTTGCAGAAAAACAGCAGGCAAACAATTGGAAGAAGTGCAGTTGTTCGATGTGTTCAGAGGAGAGAAAATCGGTGCAGAAAAAAAATCGTATGCCATCAGTCTCACGCTTCGTGATGAAAACAAAACCATGACCGACGAGGAAACCGAAGCGCTCATGAACAAATTGATTAAAGCTTTAGAAACACAAGTGAATGCAATAATCAGAACATGAAAAACGAATTGCTCAAACAAGCGGATGATATTTTAGCTCGCTCCCGAAGAGTGGCTGAGCGACACACCCTATTGATTGAGCAAAACACAAAACTGAAATCGGAAGTTGAATCGCTGCGAAGCGAATTGAAAGCAAAGCAAAAGCAGCTCGAAGAATTAGAGCAGTCCATGAAGGTGATAAATATCGGGAATGCTGCTTTGCAAAATTCAGAAGACACACAGGAACTGAAAAAGAAACTGAACGAATACATTCGTGAAGTTGACCGTTGCATCAATTTTATTAAAGCAATTTAAAATGGAAGAGCAGGTTAGCACCACCATCAATATTGCCGGAAGAAGTTACTCGCTAAAGGTGAGCAAGAGCGATTCGCAAACCGTGCAGGCAGCAGCGGAATTGCTGAACAAAAAATTTCAGAAAATGAAATTGCATTTTCAATCAAGCGATTCGCAGGACCATTTAGCCATGAGCGCCATTATGAATATGACCGAGCAATTAAAAAAATCTTCACCTGATGAATCACTGCTCGAAGAACTTTCTTCCAAACTCGACTCAGCAAATATTGAGTTGATGAAGGTGATGAAAAGTTGAGTTGAAAAATAAAAAACAGATTATCTTTCAAAAGACTATTCTTAGATAAAATGCAAAAAGTTAATTTCTTTAATTGTAGTTTTCCGTCACCCGTGGCAACATCGCAACTTCAAAACGACAATCAATAACGAACCAACTTTTCAAAACATAATAATTTTCAACATGAAAATTTTTTTATTTTCACTATTTGTTCTGCTGCTTTCCTTCAATTGTTCAGGGCAATATATTGCAACAGTTGCCGGCAACGGATTGTTTGGAACAACCGGAGATTCTGGACTTTCAACATTGGCGAATTTGAGTTCGCCTTGGAATGTTGATGTAGATGCAAGCGGCAATTTTTATATTGCAACAAGTTGGAGAGTTCGCAAAGTTGATATTGCATCTGGAATTATTACAACAGTAGCTGGGAACGGAACTGCGGGCTTTGTTGGTGACGGTGGACTTGCTATTAATGCTTCTATTGACAATCTTATTGGACTTGATGTCGATAATTCAGGAAATATTTTTATTGCTGATAACAATAACAATTGTATTCGGAGAGTAGATGCTGTCACTGGAATAATTACAAGAGTTGCAGGGACAGACACTGCTGGATTCAATGGTGACGGAATACTTGCAACAACAGCGAGATTAAATCATCCTCAAGGTGTTGCTGTTGATGCGCAAGGAAATATTTTTATTTCTGACCAATACAACTTTCGAATTCGGAAAGTTGATGTAACAACAGGATTGATTAGCACGATAGCGGGAAACGGAATGAGTGGTTACACTGGAGATAACGGAGCGGCAACAAGTGCAACATTTTATTTTCCTAAAGGACTAACCACAGATAATTTCGGAAATGTTTATGTTGCTGACTGCAATAATCATGTTATTCGCAAAATAAATTTAGCGTCTGGAATTATCACAACCATTGCAGGTAACGGTTTTGGGGCAGGACAAGTTATTGGAGGTGATTTTGGTGATGGCGGTTTGGCAACTTTAGCAGAATTAAATTTTCCTACTGATGTAAAACTTGATATTCATGGAAATATTTTTATTGCTGATGCTCAAAACGGAAAAATAAAAATGGTTTCATCTACTAATGGTTTAATAACAACAATCGCAGGCGGTGGTTCAAGTGGGTTGGGTGACGGAGGGCTTGCTACCGATGCGAATTTAAGTTACGCTGATGGAGTTGCTATTGATGCGAATGGAAATTTATACATCGCAGATTATTATCATGCCCGCATTCGTAAAGTTGACAACATAACAGGTGTAAATGAAATATTCGAAAATAGTTTTTCAATTTTCCCTAACCCTTCAACTGGTTTATTAAATTTTAATTGCGAGACAAATATTGACGAAATAAAAGTCACCAACACACTCGGGCAAATTGTTTATTCAAAAACAATCAATCATAAATCAGGAACTATAAATCTTCAATCGCTTCCCTCAGGTTTATATTTCTGTTCGGTAAAAACAGAAGATGGAAAAACAGCACAACAAAAATTTATTGTGCAGCACTGATTTATTCAATACAATCTTTTCAATAAAAAAAATCAAAAGGGCTGAACGAAAATTTTTCGTTCAGCCCTTTTGATTTAACCACCCTCAACCAAATTAATTCTTCACAATCGTAACCTTACTCAGCAATTGCAAATTGCTTGTGTTTGAATAATCATATTGATACAAACCATCTTCTGCAACCATTATTAAATCGTTGTTGATTGGAATCACATCGTAAGGAACCATGCCTGTAACAGTTTGCTTCAATGAAATATTTAATGGGTCCGTTGCATCATACACTTTTAATCCTGCGTTGTTATCGGAGATAAATAAAGTTGTTCCGTCAATTCCCAAACCATGCGGGTTGGTCATTGGATAACTTACTTTCAAAACAGGAGAAGAAATATTGTTGATGTCAATCACATCCAACTGATTGGTGAAACCGTTACAGCTTGTGCCTGAGCGCAAAGTGGAGTATGCATAATTTCCGGAAACAACCACAGGGTCGCAACTGCTTGCATGAACAAACTGTGCAAGTTGAGCGGGTGATGATGGATTTGAATTATCATATATAAAAACTCCGTTTGTTGAGCCGATAAATAATTTATCCTGGTAAGGAAAAATGGTTTCAATATTCCAACTCATATTAATGGTTGTTCCTGCAATGGGATTAGATGTGTTGGTGATGTCAAACAATTTCATTTGCCATTGGTCAAGTGTATATAAAAAATTCTGGTAGATGCAGAAGCGAGCCATTGAGCCGGCAATTCCACTTCCGGGAGAAGCAAATGTAGTGGTGGTTGTTGAGGAAGATGAAAGTGCTGAAGTGGAAGCAAAATCTTCCGACATATAAATTCCTCCGCCGCCACTTATTTTTCCAAAAAAGCAACCGCCATTATAAGTATTGCAATCCTGCGTAACTATTGTATCGCGTTCAATCCAATCTGTAATAACTCCTAGCGTTGCATTACCCATGTATCCGTTTACATAAATCCGTTCAGGAAAAACTTCGGTCACACGATTCACTTCTGTTACACTTACCGGATTGGTGATATCAATGGCAACTAAATCAATGTAACTGTCGGCATACAGAATATTTCCTTTCACTGCCATGTCCACATTGCCGGGAATATTGATGAAGGCAATATTTTGAGGAGCAGATGGATTGTGATTGTCTATCACATGAATTCCTTTATTTATTTCATTCACATAAATGAACTGGTCTTTGTAATAAACTTTTCCTACATCCTTCAAATCAGATGCAGCAGTTGTTTTCACTGCCTTGCGCAAATCTGATAAGCTCAAGTAAACCGGCTTGAAATATTTGTACGCGCTGGTTTGTTCGCATTTATCTTTCAGGCAGCCGGTGAATAAGACCGTTGGCAACAAAAAAAATAAAACTGCAAGCAGCATTTTGCCTGAAGAAGTCGTCAAGTTGTTATGAAAAGTATTCATGGTTCTGTTGTTTGTCTTATTTGACTCCGAACAAAACATGAATGCTGCATTCACTTCAAAAAAAATTTCAGATGAAAAACAAAATCGCTCTTTACACTTTCCTTTTCTCTCTTGCATTTCTTTTTTCTTTCCATCCTGTTTCTGCACAAACAAATACGCAGGATGTTATTTACCTGAAAGACGGAAGCATTTATCGCGGACAGATTTCCGGAACCACTACAGATGGTTCCATAAAACTTTTAACACACGACAATAATCTGATTGTGTTTAACAAATCACAGATTGATTCCATGAAGCAGGAATCATTTAAAGGAAAGAATTATTCAACTTTAAACATTAAATCTAAGGGGGTTTTTAGCATTACTTCAGTTGGATTAATGGCAGGTGAAAATGGAACAGGAGGTTTGTTTGAAACAGTTAATGGATATCGGTTTAATCATTTCCTGGCTATAGGAGGAGGTGTAGGAATCGAATATTCTGATGTGGTTTTAATGCCATTATATTTTTCTTTAAGAAGCGATTTGTTTTCTGGTAAAGCCACGCCATTTATTCATGCAGATTGTGGTTATAATTTTATGGTTGGTCAACGAAACAATAATTATTATTTCTATTATGAAGATCCTGATCTTACAACCAATCATGGAGGATTAAATGTTGGTGCCGGAGTTGGTGTAAAGATTAATACCAGAGGAGACTTTGCATTTATGATAAGCTGGGCTTATAAATTTGAACAATGGACCCGTGATTACGATTATATGGACACACATAATCATTACGATTATGAATATCAGCGTATGGTTTTAAAAGTCGGCCTGGAATTTTAACAGGCACAATTCTTCGTTTATTTAGAATTTAAGCCATTCAGAATACTAAATTCGACAATAAAGTAACCTCCTGTTAAAATGAGTATTTGATTCGCTTACATATTTCTTACTTTTGGCAACATTGGTTAGGCTTAAATAATTCTGCCTGTGCCGTACGAAACAATTTTTTAAAATGTTTTTAAAAGTAAACAACAACAATGGACTCATCAATTCTCTATATAGCTATAGCTATAACCGCCCTTGTGGCACTAGGCCTCGGCTTTTTGATTGGTAAACTAACAGCCGGAAAAAAATCACAACAGGAAAAAGAAATCGCAGAAAAAGAAGCAGCAAAAATTATTGAAGGCGCGAAAAAAGAGGCGGACTCTTTAAAGCGTGATAAACTGCTTGAAGCGAAAGAACAAATGATTCAGCAGAAAGCTGAACATGAAAAAGAAATTTCGCAACGAACCCGTAGTTTAGAACAAAAAGAAACTTCGTATAAACAGAAGGAGCAATCTTTAAATCAGAAAATTGAGAATGCCACCCGTAAAGAAACCGAAAACGATACCATTCGGGAGAATATGAATCGTCAATTGGAACTGGTTCAGTCGCGAAAAGCAGAATTGGATAAAGCACATGAAGAGCATGTCCGTAAACTTGAAGGAATTGCAAAACTCACCGCAGTTGAAGCAAAGCAACAACTGATTGAGTCATTAAAGGATGCTGCCAAAGCTGAAGCGCTTAAATATGAAAAGGAATATTTAGACGAAGCGAAAGTCCGTGCCAATAAAGAAGCTAAAAAAGTAATTATCAATACTATTCAGCGAACTGCAGCTGAACATGCAATTGAAAATACAGTTTCTGTTTTTCACATTGAAAGTGATGATATTAAAGGACAAATTATTGGACGCGAAGGAAGAAATATCAAAGCTCTTGAAGCAGCAACGGGAGTTGAAATTATTGTTGATGATACTCCTGAAGCAATTGTGATTTCAGGTTTTGATCCAGTGCGCCGTGAAATTGCACGCCTCTCATTACAACGATTAGTGGCTGATGGAAGAATTCACCCGGCGCGTATTGAAGAAATTGTAGAAAAAACCAAGAAGCAACTCGAAGACCAGATAATGGAAATCGGGGAGCGTACAATTATTGAATTAGGAATTCATGGTATGCAACGCGAGTTGGTTCGCATGGTTGGTCGCATGCGATTCCGTTCATCTTACGGACAAAATTTATTGCAGCACTCAAAAGAAGTTGCAAATCTCTGCGCGGTAATGGCTTCTGAATTAGGTATCAATCCGAAGATGGCGAAGCGTGCAGGATTGCTTCACGACATTGGAAAAGTTCCGGATAAAGAAACTGAATTGAGTCATGCGTTGCTTGGAGCAAAAATTGCCGAAGAGTTTGGTGAATCTCCTGCAATTGTAAATGCAATTGGCGCCCATCATGATGAAATGGAAATGCAATATGTTATTTCTCCTATTATACAGGCATGCGATTCTATATCAGGTGCAAGACCAGGTGCCCGTCGCGAAATGATGGAGAGTTACCTTAAGCGTTTGAAAGACCTTGAAGCATTGGCTATGGGATATGATGGGGTGGAGAAAGCATATGCAATTCAAGCCGGTCGGGAATTGAGGGTTATTGTTGAAGCCGATAAAATTCAGGATAAAGCAGCTGAGGAATTATCATTTACAATGGCACAAAAAATTCAAAACGAAATGACTTATCCAGGTCAAATTAAAGTGACTGTTATTCGAGAGAAGAGAGCAGTGAATTTTGCGAGATAATATTTATTAAAAAAACATAAATAAAAAAAGAGCGACTCAATTTTGAGTCGCTCTTTTTTTATTTCAAATATCCAGAATCTGAAAGGGAAAATCTTTTTTAAAAACTTATAGGTTCCTAAAAATCAGAAAGGGCATCTTTTTTATAAGATGCCCTTTCTGAATAAATACAAACCAAGAATTTATTTTACTACAGTGAGTTTCATATTAAAGTTACTGATTGAATCTGAAACACGAACCATGTATAAACCAGCCGCATAATTCTGCACTGAAAGTTTAACTAAGTTTTCACCTTGTTGCATTGAAACAGTTTCGGAATTGATTAATCTACCTGTCATGTCGGTAATTTGAATTGTATAGTCACCAACCTGAGTAAGGTTCAAATTCAAAGTTGCACTTCCTTTTGCAGGATTCGGATAAATCAATGCCGATTCAATGTTAGTTATATCAATATATGGTGTACCGGTTGTTACTTCATTGGTATTAACAATAACCGGAACATTTGCAATTGACGGATTAGCGGCATCAATTGTAACAATAGCAGGGTAGGTTACTTTGTTTAAAATTTCAGCATACACTTTATATGTACCGTAAGCAATGTTTGCAAAACTGTATTCGCCGTTAGCATCAGAGTATGTATTTGCTACTGCCACATTACTCATATCCAATAACATGATTTGAACACCTGATAGTGGATCGCCTTCAGTTTCCATTTTGTTTGCTCCCTGAGAAACCAAACCTCCAATGAAACCTGGACCACCGGGATTTACTCCCTGAACCATATTGATGTTTACTCCATATTGACTTGGACCAACTGTTACATAAGTTGCAGTACTCCAGAATAACGAGTTGTTGAAATAGGTAGGAATCAAAGTAGCATAATCAACAGCACCTGTATCAGCAGCAGCTTTTACAAGGTATGAACCTGCTGCAAGATTTGAAAATATATAGTAAGAAGAATCAAAAAAACTTACTTCATAAGTACTAATCAAATTCAATGACTGTGTTAAAGAATCATATTGAATTAAATAAACTTCAGCAAAATCAATTGGACTGTTGTTACCGGAAATCATTCCTGAAATAAAGTAATTGTTGTTAGCAGCACCCAGAGTGATTGTTACACAATATGAATCCTGGCAAGTTCCTGCACTGTCACTGATAGTTAAACAAATGGTCCATGGTCCGTTAGAAGAATAAGTGTGGGTTGCGCCGGTTAATCCGGTTGCACCTGTTCCATCACCAAAACTCCATTGCGCATCAGTAAAGTTGCCACTTGATGTGTTTACAAATGAAACAGTATTTACATTGGCATTAAAAGTAAAAGAGGCATTACAGGCACTAGAACCACCGGAAACATAAACGCTGTCGCAATAAGTGTCAGAACATAAAGCAGAAGAATCTACAATGGTTAAACAAACAATATAGCTGCCTGAAGCTGAGTAAGTATGGTTCGGATTTACTTGTGAAGAAGTATTTCCATCACCAAAGTCCCAATAATAGTTTGTGAAAGCACCTGCTGACGATGTATTGGTAAATGCAACCAAACTACCTCCGTTTGAATTTGAAATAAACCCGGCAGTACAACTGCCTCCAGCCCCTGCAACATAAACAGTACTGCACCAGGTGTCAGTACATCCTGAAGCATCTGCAATTGAAAGACAAACTGTGTAGTACCCGGCAGCAGTATAAGTGTGAGTGGTGTTCAATTGTGTTGAGGTCAGTATTTGACCATCACCAAAATCCCATGTATAAGTTACAGGACCTGTACCATAAGTGGAATTGCTTGCATCAAAATCAACTGTAAATTGATTATTGCTTACAATAGAATAACCAGCCTGGCATCCACTGCTTGAACCTACATAAATACTATCGCAATAAGAATTGCTGCAACCACTGATAGAATCTGTAATTGTAAGACATACTTGATATGCTCCTGTAATATTATATGTAACAATAGGATTGTACTGTGTTGAGCCTGTTCCATTACCAAACGACCATTGACAATTCCAGCCATTCATTGAATAAGAACTATCCCAAAACTGAACAGTCGTACTGGAAATTGAATATTGAAATCCTGCTGAACAAAGAAACTGTGCATTACTCTTTGTTGAACAGAAGGTGAAAAGAGAAACTATTGCGAGAAGCGAAATCCATTTCGCAGCAAATGTTCTTTTTAGAATTGTGTTTTTCATTTGAGTTTTCATGATTTAGAGGTTAAAGTTATTTGTTTATTTTATGTTTTATTATTTTGATTGAAGCTTCAATTTTGTTGTTACTTATATACACGAGATTTTATAGCTGAAAAGTTGGGTCGCTTTATTATTATTTTATGAAATTGTATCTTAAACTGATTCCAGCTCCAAAACTTTGATATTTCTGGTTTACAGAATAGGACTTATTGACTACACTGGTTAAATTTTTTCTATAATCAAATGACACTGATGCATCAAATCGTTTTGATATTGGGATGAGTATCCCGGCGCTGGCATTTATATTAAATACAAAACCGTTTATCATTTTCAGTGATGACGGATTTTCAAGATCAGTAACACTTTTGTTTAAATAAATTGAATTCCACTTCACCGGAAACGAAGAAATAGTTCCAACTCCTAATTGAAGATTAAAAGCCTTTAAAGGAATAATGTAATTCAATTTTAAAGGAATGCCGATGTAGGTGTTTTTTGATTTCCCGTTTAAAGAACTAATCGAATTGTTCTGCTGCAAATGAATTTCCAAAGTATCATAACCGGTTGTTGGATTTCCTTCAATTGTGAAGCATCGGCTTTTATTTTCATATTGAATTATTTCGCCAAACTGCAATAATTCAATTCCAGAAATAAGTTGAAGGTGATTGTAAGTTGCTCCAACATTTATTTTGTAGTTAAGTGTATTCAAGTTTTGTTCTTCCAAATTTCTTCTGGAAACATAGTAGCTGTCTACAGAAGAATCTGCTGAAATGGAACTTGAATTATTCATGTAATTTATTCCGGCCTCCACAAACCACTTCGATTGTTTTAACGGAGCAATAGGACCAACTATAACTGGTTCAGGTGTTCCTGCAGTAATTAAAGTTGCAGAAGAATCAGGTAGATTTTTATTTTCAAAAGAAGAAGGATTTTCATTTTTGGAATTTTGAATTTGAGGTGAAATAGTTGTTTCGTTTTTATTGTTTTCAGAATTTATAGTTGATTGGATATTCCGCGCATAGTGTACCAGTAATTCCGCGGCAAACTGTACCGCTAAAGTTAACTGCCTGATTTAAGATAATTGTTTGCTGATTCACTGGTTACAAAATTACTTTTATTATTTAGTTTGTTA
>CANIPU010000003.1 GCA_947469485.1 Chitinophagaceae bacterium
ATAATGGCGAATCCGAATCCGGTGGTTGCGCTACCCGATGCGGAGTATCTCGAACTTTTTAATCGCAGTGCCTTTCCAATTAACATTATCAACTGGACTATTAGTGATGCGACAAGCACTTACACTATTCCATCCTACACCATTCAACCCGATAGCTTTTTGATTTTGTGTAGTGCTTCGAATTTTTCTTTGTTCTCTCCTTTCGGAAATACTCTTGCTCTTTCTTCAATGCCAACATTGAATGATGATGGAGATAGTTTGAAACTGAGAAACGAAAATGGAACATTGATTAATGCTGTAAATTATTCTTCGTCGTGGTACAGCGATGCATTGAAAGATGCAGGAGGTTGGTCATTAGAAAGAGTTGATCCTCAAAATCCCTGTGCAGGTCTTACAAACTGGAAAGCAAGTACTAATTTTTCAGGCGGAACACCTGGAGAAATAAATTCGGTCAATGGAAATAATCCGGATTCATCTCCACCTCAATTATTGCGGGCTACAATCATCGATAATCAAACTATCAAATTATTTTTTAACGAATCGCTCGATAGTGCTATTGCAAGTTTTATTGGCAATTATACCGTTACACCTTCGCTCGGAACAATTAATTCTGCCTCTCCGAAAAATGATTTCTCCAATGTTGTAGTTTCTTTTTCACAACTTATTCTGCAGGGAACCATTTATACCATCACCTGTAACAATCTTTCTGATTGCACAGGAAATGTTATTTCTGATGATAACTCAGCGCAGTTTGCTGTTCCTGAAAATCCTGATTCAAACGATGTTATACTCAATGAAATTTTATTCAACCCGATAACAGGCGGTTCTGATTATGTTGAGCTGTTCAATCGCTCCAATAAAATTCTGGATTTGAAACAACTATACATTGCATCACGAAATGATACCGGTGCTGTTATTTCTCCCTCGCAATGCAGTGATGGATTTTTATTAATGCCTGGAGAATATGTTGCCTTTACTGAAAATACAGATTGGGTTACTTTAAATTATTTTACACCAAACCCTCAAAATGTTTTGGCTGTTACCACTCTTCCTTCTTTTAATGATGATGAAGGAACCGTAGTACTCACCACTTTTAATGGAAACATTTTAGATGAATTGCATTATAACGATAGTTGGCAGTTTCCATTATTAAACAATAATGAAGGTGTTTCGCTCGAACGAATTAATCCTGCAACAATAACTCAGGACTCTTTGAATTGGCATTCTGCAGCATCTATAATTGGATTCGGGACTCCGGCATATCAGAATTCGCAATACAAAAACCCGCAAGGCGATAACAATATCACCATTGAACCGCAAGTTTTTTCCCCTGACCAAGACGGCTATAATGATGTGGTTACTGTTCTTTATTCTTTTGATAAACCCGGATATGTAGCTACTGTTACAATTTTTAATGAAAGAGGATTACCTATTCGGTCGCTTGTTCAAAATGCACTGCTTGAACAAAAAGGAGTTTTTAATTGGGATGGAATTACCGATGATAAACTCCGGGCAGAAATTGGGATTTACATTATTTTCTTTGAGTACTTTGATTTAACTGGAAGTGTTAATCATGAAAAGAAAATTTGTGTGCTTGCCGGAAAACAAAACTGACTGTTTTCATAATTGTAGGAAAAAAAAGAAATTTTGAGATGACGCAAACGATTTTACTTGTTGATGATGATGCGCTTTGTATTAAACTTATTTCACCTCTTTTAATCAATGCAGGATATTCTTTGCTTACTGCCGAGAATGCAAAGGAAGCTCAATTAATTCTCGAACAAAATAACGAGCAGATTGCTGTAGTACTTCTCGACTGGGAAATGCCTGAAATGAATGGCATTCAATTATTACGATGGATTCGAGAACAACCTAAGTTCGAAACTATTCAGGTGATTATGCAAACCGGTATGGATCAACCCGAAAATATAAAAGAGGGGATTGATGCAGGTGCATATTATTATTTAACCAAACCAATAAAGCGCGAGGTACTGCTTTCAACTATTCATGCTGCAATTCAAGACCATGAACACCAAAAAGAATTACTCACCAAATTAAAACAAGCTGAAAATTCATTTCGGTTGTTAGATGAAGCAGTTTTTCATTTTCATAATATGGCAGAAGGAGAGTTTTTAGCGGTTCGAATAGCAAATATTTGTGCCATACCTGAGGAAGCAATGTATGTTTCTGAATTATTAGCAAATGCTGTTGAGCATGGGAACCTTGGAATTACATATGAAGAAAAAACCAACCTGATTGAAAGCGGAAAATTACAGGATGAAATAGAAATTCGTTTGAAGAACCCCCAATATAAAAACAGGAGGGTCAGGGTTTCGATGAAAAAAGAAGAGGGAACTATTCATCTGGTAATTGAAGATGAAGGAGATGGTTTTGAATTTGAAAAGTTTTTGCAATTCGATGATTCGCGGATTTTTGACAATCATGGAAGAGGCATAGCCATAGTAAATTCTTATTTAAACATGCAGTACCTTGATAAAGGAAATAAGGTTATGGTTAAGCTTGCTTTGAAAGAGAGCGCTATCTAAGTATTTTTGCAATTGATTTTACATTGAATAGGGAAACTCCATTTTTATTAAAGCAGATTGAACGATTAGCGTATCTCTTTTTATTATTTTCCTTAGCCCTTGGAAGATTAGTAGCTCTATTTTTTACTGCATTTCCATTTCTGCTCATAAGAAAAAAACCGAAAAAAGATTTTTTATTTTTTCCTTATACTCACAAAGATAATACTGGTGTAATTACAAGATTTCAGATTTTTTTACCCTTATTTGATAAAGACTATTTCACATATGATATTCATTATCCTTGTAATATGGAATATCATGATAAAATATATTTCAAATCAAAATCAAGAGCTCAAGAATATTTTTTTTTAGCTAGATTATTTTGGAAAAGATTGTTTCAAACAATGAAAGCTGGAAATTACAGAGCAGTCTTTTTCCAAAGGGGGATGTTTCCTTTATATTATGATCAATTTTATCCCTATTTAGAAAAATTAATTTGTTTATTAAACAAGAATGTTATTGTAGATTATTTCGATGCTGACTATGGACACAACAAAAAGTTAATTGACTCAATAGCTAAAACCACGAATAAGGTATCTGTAGTAAATGATTATTTATTTAGTTATTTCAAGTTATTAAATAGAAATGTTTATTTGAATGATCTTTCACTCGATCTTGCTGCCTATACAAAAAAAACTGACTTTTCCAATTACGAGAAACTTAATTTATTTTGGACAGGAAATCCAATCAATGCAGAGAATTTAATTTATATCATTCCGATTTTAGAAAAAATTAACATAAAATCTCCCCTAAAATTGTCAATGGTTTGTAGAACAAGTGCAGGTTATAATAGTCCGATTCTTAATCATAAAATATGGGAACCAAATACTTTTTTTGAATTATTAAATAGTGCAGATATAGCACTTTATCCTATAATTAAAGATGATGAATTTAATAAAGGTAAAGTAGCTTATAAAAGTCTTGAATATGGAGCTTCTGCGTTACCTATTATTGCTTCAAATATTGGTCTTTCACCGCATTTTGTAGCTGAAGAAGATGTTTTAATTGCTAATACTCCTGAAGAATGGGAAAAGCAAATTATCAGATTGATAAATGATGAAGAATTAAGAAAAAAATTAGGAACCAATGCTCGAATTAAAACAGAAAAATTTCATTCAGTAGAATCTACTTATAAAAATTTCCTTGCAATTTTATTAGGTGAAAACCCAGCTCCATTAAAAAACAAAGGGTCTATTTAAGCAAGGTTATATCTCCCTTTACTTTCTTTTTCTTTCCTGAATCAAATTGAATTACACCTGAATAAACAAAAACACCGGTATTCAATTTCAATCCCTGGAAAGTTCCGTCCCAACCATCATCAATACTATTGAGAGTATATAACCGCTCCCCTATCCTTGAAAATATATTCACTTCAACTTTGGCAACCCTGCTTCCATAAACTTTAAACAAATCATTCTCCCCATCATTATTTGGAGTAAAGGCATTCGGAATAAAGAAATCTGGGTTTGGCCGAATTATAAAATGACCCGCGCTAGCACTGTCATAACACCCCAATTCATTAATCGCATACATTAAAACATCAAAGCTTCCTGTATCTTCATAAACATGATAAGGATTAGCTAGACCACTGCTTCCGCCATCTCCAAAGTTCCAAGAATATGTAGTTGCATAACTCGATTGATTATTAAAGTAAATTGTTGCTCCCGATAAATCTATTGCCGAATCCGTTGTTGGTTTATAAGTAAAGGCGGCCACAGGTGTTGGTAAAACAATTATGTATCCAACAGAAGTAAGAGTCTCTGAACAATTATTATTATCAGTAACACTTAGCGAAACATCATATAAACCATTAGGATAAAAATGAGAAAAATTTGTTGCTGTTTCGGTTGAGCCATCACCAAGTGACCACAAATATGAAACTCCGGGTGTTGTTGTTGTAAATACTGTTGTTAGTGAATCACATGCAGAATGTGGTTGTGCATTAATATTTACAACAGGTAAAGGATTTACCCAAACTGAATGAGTGGTAGTTGAAGAAACACACCCGTTTTCAGAAACAACCAATGAAAATGTATTTAATCCGGGAGTATTTATTTGTACAGAAACTGGCCCCTGACCTGTGCCACTTACTATTACTCCAGTACCGGTATTCCAAATATAATTGGAGCTTGATGCTGAGCTTCCTGTATACTGCAGTGAAACAGATTCTTCAGCACATATTGTATCATCAGATAAAATAAATGGAGAAATAGGTGTTCCATATACGGTAATACTTGTGCTTGCTGCATTACTTGTACACCCGAGTTCTGTTACAGTAAGTGTAACTGTATAATTTCCTGCAGAACTGAAGTTGATATTGTATGGGCCCTGGCCAGTGCCTGAAATAATATTTCCACCGCCAAAATTCCAATTATAAGAAGCACCAGCGCTTGCACTGCCCACATATGTTATTGTTGTAGAATTAATCAAACAAATTGCATTTGGAGCTGCTCCAATACTTGCGGTTGGTACAGGATTAACAGTAATCTGAATATTTGATGAAGGAGAAGTACATCCATTTCCATCAGTATAAGAAACGGTATAATTTCCACTACTAACAACATTGATTGAAGATGTGTTTGCTCCAGTACTCCAAAGATTTCCTGTTGGATAATTTGAAGATAGATTTACACTTCCTCCCTGACAAAAAGTGGTTGCACCTGAAGGAGTAATTACAGGTGCTGCAGGAATCGGATTAACTGTAACATTTACTGAAGGCGAAACTCCTGAACAACCGTTGGCATCTGTAACTGTTATTGTAAATGTACCTGATGCAATTACATTAATTGAACTTGTATTCGCGCCGCTGCTCCACAAGTTTCCATTATTATAATTTGAGTTAAGTGTAACAGATCCTCCCTGACAAAAAGAAACAGGGCCGCTGGCTGTAATTAAAGGTGTTGGATTTGGATTGACAGTTACTATTGTATTTGCTGAAGTATCAGCACAACCATTTCCTAAGTCAACAATGTATGAAAATGTTCCGGAGGAGGTTATGGACAACGAGGTGCCAGTAGATCCTGTATTCCATAGAATACCAGTTGGGTAATTAGCAGTAAGCGTAACACTACCTCCCTGACAAAAAGTAGTAGGACCACTTGCTGCAATTAAGGCAACCGGTTGAGCAATAACAGTTATTGTTATTGGTGCAGCGGTTGATATGCAGCCATTGGCATCAGTAATAGTCGCTGTATAATTTCCGGATGAATTAACAACTAATGTTGATCCAATTGTACCTCCGGGCTGCCAAACTGAATTAGCCCCTGCATCTGAAGTTAGAGTTACGGTTCCGCCGGTACAAAAAAATGTTCCTCCGGAAGCTGTGATATTAGGAGTCGGTGGTGATGGATTTACTGTAACCACGATATTTGTTGAAGCTGTACAGCCAGTTGCAGTAGTTGCTGTAACAGAATATGTTCCGCTTGTTAAAGCAGAAATTGAAAAAGAGTTTGCACCAGTATTCCAGGTATAAGCCGCCGCAACAGAGGCAGTAAGAATAACGCTGTCTCCCTGGCAAAAGGTTGTTGGCCCTGATGGATTAATTGATAAATTAAACGCTGGTGGTTCGGTAACTACAAAAGTATCTAAAGCCGAAGTTCCACCGCTTGAAACTGTAACTGTATAAGTTCCTGCAATAAGATTTGAAATGTCTTCAGTTGTTGCGCCATTACTCCATGCGAAAGTATATGGGGCGCCAACCATAACATTGTAATCTTCGGTTTCACCATATCCATATAGGGAACAAGGCGCTGTTGGAATTGTTGCGTAAGTACAACGAACTCTCATTCTCTTTAGTCCACAGGAAGTATTTGCAGGAACGGTTGCGGAACCATTAAAAACCTGAAATCCAGGTCCTGCTCCCCAGATGTTTTCGCCTGCATCTAAAAAACTTCCATTATTATTCCAGTCAACCCACACTCTGAATCCTTGCTGAAATGTGTTTGAACAGCCAGAATTAGCACATTGTACTGCAAAATTAAAAGTCTGACCGGGATTGACAGTTACTGTCATTGCGGAAAAATAATTAAAGTTGTTTGGCAAAACGCCATTACAACCAGAGTTTAAATTAGAAATATTTGTTGACCCTCCTGTTGTAGAGAAATTATTTATTTTATCCCAAGTAGTGGTGCAATTACAGCCTGGATTAGTGTAGGTCGGCAAACAATAGGTTGGGTTACTTCCCCCTGAACCGCCTGCTATCGATAAATCGATAGAACCATTATTAAACCCAAAACAAGAAACATTTGTAACAACTCCTGATGTTGTAAACGGACATTGGGCCTTACTCCAATTTGAGAGTATGAATAAAAAAATTACCGTTAATATAATTCGTTTTTGTAAAAATCTTTCCATTCACCAAAAATTAATTGATGAAAGTAAGCTAAATTTTTAATTCACCAAAACCAATTCGAACATTGTATTCAAAAATATTACTTGTCCATCAATCAAGACTTCTGACAATTAAATGACTTACAACTATATAATATGAAATCGTAAAATTCGTTCTTAGCGAAAGTATTTTCACATGCACAGAAAAGAAACAATGAAAAACAAATTCAGAGGAATGGTTGCCCGCATATTGCGTAGCATCTATTTATCTTTCTTCTGGTAGGAATAAAAACCTTACGGTTATTCCAGCTTACTCTTCTCTTTCCAGAGTTGATTAAAAGATTTTTTTGCAATTAACGGCATTTCTCTTTTTGCACCCCAGGTTTTTGAAAATAACAACTTCATCATAAAATTTTTCATCCCTGCGCCACCAGTATTCATCATTTTTCTACTAAGCATTGCACGCTTCCAAACCATCCAGCCAAATTTTTCACTGCGGTTATAATAACCTTGATTTACCGCATCTTTTCGATTCATCACCAATAAATTATGCAGTTCAATTTTCATGGGGCAAACCTCTGTACAGTTTCCACATAGTGATGAAGCTCCACTTAAATGCTTGAAATCCTCCATGCCTTTGAAGTGCGGTGTAATCACGCTTCCGATAGGCCCGCTGTAAGTTGTTTGATAGCTAAACCCTCCAATATTTTTATAAACCGGACAAGCATTTAAACAGGCGCCGCAACGAATACAATACAATGCTTGTCGTTGTTCCGCCTCTGCAAGCAAATTGCTGCGGCCATTGTCCATTAATATCACAATCATTTCCTCAGGTCCATCAACTTCGCCTTCTTGTTTAGGTCCGGTTAGTATGGAGTTGTAAACTGTTATCTGCTGTCCTGTTCCAAAAGTTGCGAGTAATGGAAGAAACAAATGCAAATCGTTTACAGAAGGAATTACTTTTTCAATTCCAACAATTACAATATGCACTTTAGGAAATGTAACTGTTAATCGAGCATTTCCTTCGTTTTCCAAAACCAGAACTCCACCTATATCAGGCAAAATAAAATTTGCTCCGGTAATACCGATATCGGCTTTTGTATATTTATCTCGTAAAACTTTTCGCGCCACCATTGTTAGTTCCTGTGGTGTGCTGTTTATGTCAGTTCCTAAATGTTTATTAAAAACTTTCGCCACATCTTCTTTGGACTTGTGCATGGCTGGAGTTACTATGTGAAAAGGTGGTTGCCCGTCAAGCTGTTGTATGTATTCTCCCAAATCGGTTTCTACCACTTCCACTCCCATTTTCTCTAAAAAACTATTTAGGTGAACTTCTTCAGTGGTCATTGATTTTGATTTCACTACACTTTTTGCTTCAATTCGATTTATGACTGAAGCAATTTCGGCGAGGGCCTCATCAGCCGTTTCTGCCCATACCACTTTACCGCCTCGCTTAGTGAAATTTGATTCGAACTCCAATAAATTTTTATCAAGGTTCTCAATGGCTTTCCATTTCAGATTCTTAGAGCGCATTTTCGCACTTTCCAGATCTTCATATTGAGTCTTTCCTTTCACTACTGTATCTGCATACTTGCCAATGTTCCAGCTGAGTTTGCGATGCATCTCTTTATCGAACGCGGTTTCATGAACTGCTTCTTTAAAGGAATCAAAAGTTTTTTCTGACATTAAGATAGTGTTAATGGAATGCGATGGCGAATTTAATATTCAATTGTTCTTTTTGCTTCGTTTCTTTTTGATTAAAGGTTCATCTGCCGGATTCCAAAATAACTTTTTGAAATGAGTGATTTTATCATCCACTACTTCCACTCCTTCTGCCTGTAAAAGTTCTTCCATTAAAGAGGGTGTAGCAAAGTGATTTTTACCGGTGAGCAATCCATTTCTGTTTACAACTCGCTGTGCAGGAATTGGTGGAACTAAAATGTGACTGCTATTCATTGCCCAACCAACTGTGCGCGCACTTAAACCGGTGCCGAGATAATTTGCTATAGCACCATAATTAGTGACACGGCCACGCGGAATTTTTTTTACAACAGCAAATACTCTTTCAAAGAAATTTTCTTTATCGAATTTCGAAGGTTTGTTTTTTCGGAGCGAAGGGGGAAGCATAAGAACTAATAGTTAATAGTTAATAGTGAATAGTGAATAGTGAAAATTCAATATCAAAAAAAAAGTTGCATCAAAAACTTTTCACTATTCGCTATTAGTTTTTCACTGAATTTAGTTTCCCATATCGCTTAAGAATTTGAGGCGCATGAGTTTCAATTCTTCATTGGTATAATTTTCTTCTCCCAGTTCCGTCATTGCGTCGTCAAATGAATCGCTCTCAGCAGTGCGGAAATATTCTATCACTTCATCTTGTCTTTCTTCCTCCATCATATCATTGATATAATAATTCAGATTGAGCTTGGTTCCTGACAAAATAATTGTTTCCATTTCCTGCAATACATCATCCAGCTTTAATCCTTTTCCTCGAGCTATTTGCTCAAGCGGAATTTTTTTATCAATATTCTGAATGATATAAATTTTCATTGCACTCTTATTCACAACTGATTTTACTACTACATCTGTTGGCTTATCAATGTCATTATCTTCAACATACTGCGCAATCATTTCAACAAACTGCTCACCATATCTTTCTGCTTTTCCTTTGCTCACACCGCTGATATTGGCCAACTCTTCCATAGTTGTAGGATATTGAGTTGACATATCTATTAACGATGGTTCCTGGAAAATTACAAAGTGAGGTAGGTTGTTTGCCTTGCCTACTTCCTTGGTTAAATCCTTCAGCATTTTGAAAAGAACAGGGTCAAGCGATGTTGCACCGCCTCCGCCTTCATCATCATTTGTTGCACCCAATCCTTCAAAGTCATGATTGAGAGAAACCATAATTTTTGTAGGTTTCTTCAGGAATTTTTTTCCTTTTTCGCTTAGCGCTATAACACCGTAATTTTCGATGTCTTTAATAATAAAATTATTTATTAAAGCTTGCCGAACAATACTGTTCCAGAAATGATCATCTTTTTCTTTTCCAATTCCAAAAACCTTGAGCTTATCGTGACGATAGTTTGCGACCTCCTGATTTTTTGCGCCAATTAAAATATTTACAATGTATGGAATTGTAAAGCTTTCCTTTATTCCAGCTACAGCTTCCAGTACAGCTTTAATGTATTGCGAACCATCAATTTGCTCTTTCGGATGCAAACAATTATCGCAATTACTGCAATTTTTTTGTTCTAATTCTTCTCCGAAATAATGAAGAATAAATTTTCTGCGACAAACAGAAGTTTCGGCATAAGCCATTGTTTCAACCAATAAGTGTCCACCAAATTCGCGCTCCGAACTCCCTTTATCGCGCATGAATTTTTCGAGCTTTTGTATGTCGGTATAATTGTAATAAGCAATACAGTTTCCCTCCAATCCATCGCGACCGGCCCTAC
Source organism: Chitinophagaceae bacterium (assembly GCA_947469485.1). Classification (GTDB taxonomy): domain Bacteria; phylum Bacteroidota; class Bacteroidia; order Chitinophagales; family UBA10324; genus UBA10324. Next base: position 10,373 of record CANIPU010000003.1, read on the forward strand.
CGGTTTCCTGATAATAGTTTTCAATACTCTTCGGAATGTTATAGTGAATAACAAACCTGACATCCGGCTTATCTATTCCCATTCCAAAAGCAATAGTTGCAACAATTACATGTATGTCTTCATTAATAAACTGATCTTGTCGTTCGGCTCGCAAATGTGCTTCAAGACCTGCATGATAAGCAACTGCTAATATTCCATTAACCTGAAGTGTTTCAGCTATTTCTTCGGTTGATTTTCTGCTTAGTGTATAAATAATTCCGGATTTTCCTTCATTCTGCTTAATGAATTTAATAATGTTTTTCATTAATGCATCCTTGGGGCCCTTCGGACGAACTTCATAATATAAGTTGGGGCGATTGAAAGAACTGATAAAAATATTAGGGTCTTCCATTCCCATCGTTTTCACAATATCCAATTGCACCTTTGGAGTTGCGGTTGCGGTTAATGCAATGATCGGAATACGATGATCAATGGCTTCAACAACAGCTTTGATGCGGCGATAATCAGGTCGGAAATCGTGTCCCCACTCTGAAATACAATGCGCTTCATCAACTGCTATAAACGAAATGTTTATTTCGGAAAAGAATTTGATATTGACATCCTTACCTAAAGTTTCAGGCGCTACATAAAGCATTTTTGTTTTGCCATCTGTAATATCTTTTTTAACCTGAGCGGCCTGAGTTTTTGATAAAGATGAATTCAGAAAATGGGCAACATGGTCTTTATCGCTGTAAGAACGAATCTGATCAACCTGATTTTTCATTAAAGCAATAAGCGGCGAAATGATAATAGCTGTGCCTTCGCTCATTAATGCCGGTAATTGATAGCACAATGATTTTCCGCCTCCTGTTGGCATTATTACGAATGTATCCCTGCCATCCAGTAAACTCTGAATTATTTTCTCCTGATTTCCCTTGAATTTGCTAAAGCCGAAATGGTCTTTCAGCGCTTTGGTTAAGTTTACTTTTTCCTTAACCGTACTTCCTGTATTTTTCATTTATATTTTTTTACCCCCCTTTTCCCCAATACCAAAGTAATAAAAATTATGACATTCTAGGAAAAAATTTTTGTAATGATGTATTCGCTTTGTTACCAAATTTAATAATTAATTGAACAAAATGTTGTTCGTGAAGGTAATTTTTACTTTTGCATAATCCAAAAACAGTTAAAACTATTTTTAAGTTGATTTTAACAGATAAAAAGATAATTGATTCAGCAAGGCGGACTATTTCAATTGAAGCCAATGCAGTTAAAAAACTTATTAAGTATCTGAATGCCGATTTAATTCTGGCCGTAAAAAAAATATATTCATCAAAAGGCAGAGTGGTTGTTACGGGAATTGGTAAAAGCGCCATCATTGCTCAGAAAATTGTTGCCACTTTCAATTCAACGGGAACTCCTGCTTTATATATGCATGCTGCTGACGCCATTCATGGCGATTTGGGAATGATTCAGAAAGAAGATGTTATCATTTGTATTTCAAAAAGCGGGGAAAGTGCAGAAATTAAAGTTTTGATTCCCTTAATAAAACATTCCGGCAATTTTTTAATTGGAATAGTTGGAAATGAAAAATCTTTTCTGGCAAAAAATTCTGATTCTGTATTGAACACTACGGTCGAAAAGGAGGCCTGTTCAAACAACCTTGCCCCAACTACAAGCACCACTGCACAAATGGCAATGGGCGATGTACTAGCTGTTTGTTTACAGGAAATCAGCGGCTTCAGCTCAAAGGACTTTGCGCGATTTCATCCCGGAGGTGCTTTGGGTAAAAAATTATACATGAAGGTATCAGACCTTTCAGCCCAACATACAAAACCAATGGTTTTTGAAACCGATAATATAAGTAAAGTAATTGTTGCAATGACCGGTGGAAGACTGGGCGCAACAGCGGTTTTAGATAAAAAAGGGAAATTGAAAGGAATTATTACCGATGGAGATTTAAGGAGAATGATTGAAAAAAATTCGAATTATGGTAAACTAACTGCCGCAGAGGTGATGAGTAAAAATCCAAAAACAATTCAAATGGAAGAGTTGGCAGTAAATGCATTACAATTAATGCGTGAAAAAAATATTACCCAAATAATTGTAATGAATAAACAATCTTATAGTGGAATGATGCATGTTCACGATTTATTGCGGGAAGGCCTGTTATAAATCATGAATAGTTTAACTGAATGTTTTTTTCTTTGTACAAGCAAAACAACTAAATGCCTATACACGACTATGTGTTGATTATGGCCGGCGGCATTGGAAGCCGTTTTTGGCCATTGAGTAAGAATAAAAAGCCTAAGCAATTTTTGGATGTGCTTGGTACTGGTAAATCTTTAATCCAACAAACTTTTGAGCGTTTTGAGGAGATTGTGCCAACTGAAAATATTTTTGTTGTTACCAACGATGTATATAAAGATTTTGTGCATGAGCAATTACCTAAACTAAAAGAAACCAATATTCTTTTAGAGCCTGCCAGAAAAAATACTGCACCATGTGTTGCTTATGCGGCACATAAAATTTCTGCCCTGCATCCCACCGCCAATTTAATTGTTGCTCCATCAGACCATATTATTCTAAACGAAAAAATGTTTGGTGAAGTGATGGATAAAGCAAAAAACATTACTTCGCACAAAGATGTTTTGCTCACACTTGGTATTATGCCTACAAGGCCTGATACCGGTTATGGATACATTCAGTTTATTGAAGGCAGTGATGAAAACGGAGCACACAAAGTGAAAACATTTGTAGAAAAACCTACTCTTGATATTGCAAAAACATTTTATCAGAGTGGCGATTTTTTATGGAACTCAGGAATATTTATCGGTAGTGTGAAATCGTGGCTGCGCGCTTTTCAATTATACCAACCTGAACTGTTTGATATTTTTCAAAGAGGAAAAACCTACTACAACACCAAGAAGGAAAAAGAATTTATTAATAAAGTTTACACACTATGCCAGAATATTTCAATTGACATAGGAGTGATGGAGAAAGCAAAAAATGTTTTGGTGATGCCGGCCAAATTCGGCTGGAGCGATTTAGGAACCTGGGCATCGCTATATAATCTTCATCAGAAAGATTACATGGGCAATGCTGTGAGTGGAAAAAATGTGGTGGTGTTTGACACCAACAATTGCATGGTGATGGTGCCTGATAAAAAGCTGGTAGTGTTACAAGGGCTTGAAGATTATATTATAGTTGACACGGATGATGTGTTGCTCATTAGCCCGAAAGAACGCGAACAGGAAATCAAACAAATTGTAGCTGATATAAAAAGACAAAAGGGCGATAAGTTTTTATAGGTTAGAATTTGTAAAATATTTTAGAAAACTATTTTCACCTGATGAATAGTTTTGTGTTGTTATAAAAATATTTTAATGCCTCAGTTTCCAAACAAAGTCAGAAGTAAATTACCGAGAGTTGGTACTACTATTTTTACCGTAATGTCGGCCATGGCGGCTGAACACAATGCCGTAAATCTTGGCCAGGGATTTCCTGATTTTATGTGTCATCCTGATTTGTTGAAGTATGCCGATGAAGCAATGCAGAAAGGTTTGAATCAGTATGCACCCATGCCCGGATTGCTTTCGTTGCGCGAGCGCATTGCCGAAAAAGCAAATGAATTATACGGAGCAGATTTTAATCCTGCTTCTGAAATCACAGTTACCGCCGGAGGAACTGAAGCCATTTATGCTGCCATCACTGCCGTTATTAATGAAGGCGATGAGGTCATAATTTTTGAACCTGCATATGATTGTTATGCGCCGGCAATAGAATTGTGCAAAGGCATTCCGGTTTTTATTTCGTTGCAACCACCTGAATATAAAATTCCCTGGGAGCAGGTTCGTAAGCGCATTAATCCGCGTACACGAATGATTATGATTAATACGCCACATAATCCAACCGGAACAGTTTGGTCTCACGACGATATGCTGCAGCTGGAAAAACTCACACACGATACTGACATTATTATTATAAGCGATGAAGTGTACGAACATATCATATTCGACGGACTCGAACATCAAAGCGTATTGAAGTATCCACGACTGGCAGAAAGAAGTTTTGTGATTTATTCTTTCGGAAAAACTTACCACAACACCGGCTGGAAAATGGGTTATTGCTTGGCACCCGAAGTGCTGATGAATGAATTCCGGAAAGTGCATCAGTTCATTGTGTTTAGTGCTAACACTCCGTTGCAACATGCTTTTGCACAAATCATGAAACGAAAAAAACTGTACCTCGACCTGAAAGATTTCTATGAGCAGAAAAGAAATCTTTTTCTTAAGCTCATTGATGGTTCGCGGTTTAAATATGTTCCTGCTGCAGGAAGTTATTTTCAGATTCTGGATTATTCAGCCATCACTAATGAAAAAGATACTGACTTTGCAGTGCGGTTAGTGAAAGAGTTTGGTATTGCTTCGGTTCCTGTTTCTGTATTCTATAATCATAACGACGATCATAAACAGTTGCGCTTTTGTTTTGCTAAAGAGAATGAAACATTAGAAAAGGCAGCAGAGAAACTATTGAAAGTTTAGCTTTGATTTTTCAAAACAAAAAATTCCATTCATGAAAAAAAATAAAATTGATATAGCACTGTTACTGTTCCGGCTTGCTTTTGCTTTCTCGGTTGCCTATGCACATGGATGGGGAAAGATTATTGGCGGAACCGATAAATGGATGAAGCTTGGCAGCAACATGGAAGTAATCGGAATCACATTTGCTCCTGTGTTCTGGGGATTCATGGCAGCATTTGCCGAGTTTTTCGGAAGCATTATGATAGGCCTTGGATTTTTCACACGACTTGGTTCTTTTCTGTTAGCATTTACCATGTTCGTAGCTTTTTACATGCACATACATGATGGGGATGGATTCGGCGATGCATCACATGCGTTTGATTTAATGTGTGTTTCGGTTTTCTTTTTAATTGTTGGAGCCGGAAAACATTCCATTGATAATAAAACAAAGCTCATCCCATGGCTTCAATAATTGCAAACTGTGTTTCTGAAATTCTGGTGCGCGACCTGCAAAAACTTTCGGCAGAGCTGAATGCATTTCAATCAGAAGAAAACATCTGGAAAGTAGAGGGAAGTATTTCTAACTCATCTGGAAATCTTGCACTGCATTTGTGCGGAAACCTGCAACACTTTATAGGTGCGGTGCTTGGCAACAGCGGATACATACGCAACCGCGATGCTGAGTTTTCGCAAAAGAATATTGCAAGAACCACTTTGATTGAAGAAATAAATAAAACCATTGAAGCGGTGCAGCATGCCATGAGCACCTTAACTGACGAAGACCTTTATAAAGAATATCCCATTGACAAATGGAGCCAGCGGTCAACCAAGGCTTTTTTTCTGTTGCACCTTACTGCACATCTGGCTTACCACACCGGGCAAATTAATTATTTGCGTAGGGCACTGGAGAAATAATTTACGCAACTTGTTTTGGCAGGTTCTGTTAGCTCTTATATTCTATAAAATTATGCCCCTTTCAAACCCGTAAGAAGCCGCCTGACTAAAAATACTGCCCCTTACCGACCTGTAAGCATGTATATTCTATAAAATTATGCTCCTTTCAAACCTGTAAGAAGCCGCCTGACTAAAAATACTGCCTCTTACAGAACGGTAAGCACCAATATTGCATAAACTATTTCCCCTTACAGAACTGTAAGCTATGGTATTGTATAAAATAATGCCGCTGATTTTTTAAATTATTGCCAATTTGGTACGAAAAAGCAGGTTTTCGAATTTCTTAAATAGAAAAACAAGATTGAACTATATATAAGCAACCTCTACAACCTAAATAATTATAAAATTAAATATCTATTCCTTCACAAACTTCCTAACCTCCATTGTACCATCACCAAAATAAACCTTGATGAAATAAATGCCGGAAGCAAGCGCATGAATATCAATTTGGGTTGCAGGTCTTTGAACTTTGAACTTGAAACTTTGAACTCTACCTAAAGCATCTGTAATTTCAATTGCATTTATTGCCTTCTCGCTTTCAACTGTTAACTGGTTGGTGGCGGGGTTGGGGTAGAGGTTGAAATTGTTTTGGGAAGAAATAGTTGAAACACTTTCACTTGATGAGTCTGATTTATTAAAATAACTTTCAATAAAATTTGGCAACCCACTTTCTGATAATGTATTCGGAAGGAAGAACAACGCAGAATCAACATAACCACATGCTGCCCCTGAAAGATTCGGATTATTGATTGCTGCAATTGTGTTTTTTAAATACTTGGAACAATAAATTTTCCCATCCGGACCTAATTGTATTGCGCCCATGTAAAGTCCGTTTCCTTGAGTTACAGTATAAGGAAAATTCTGAAAGTTGGGTAATGTTAAATCATATTGCACGATGTAATACGGAGAAGAATTTCCTCCTGAAACATACAATTTCATACTGTTCGATGAAAAAGAAATACAATATGATGAGCTTAATCCAGAAATAGTATCCGAATTAGAAAGAATACCATTTGATGCATCAAAATCAAAAAGTTCAATAGGTTGATTTGTTGCCCATCTCGCGGCAGCTAATTTTTGTCCATTTGGTGAACACTTTAAATATCCATAAATAATTGCTCCACCATTACTAGGCAAACCTATCTGAGTAATTATAGGAATACCAACACCTGAAACTGTAATAGGGTAAGCATAATATTCACTAGAAGGATTCGCATGGCAAATAACCCAATAATCAGTTCCGTTTGTATTTATAACAGCTACTAATTTTTCACAAGCAGGAGTAAGGAGTTGAGTATTTAAACTTAGTAAGCCACCTAATCCCCCATTCAAACTCATGTCCACAACTGAGTAACAAATTCCATTGGAACCTCCTTGGGCATCTGCTGTGAAAATATAATATTTGCTATTGTCCATTGGAAATGGAATTATCAATGCAGATTGAGTAGAAGACGCGTGACCGAATAAACCAGATGCCATCGTATCTCCAATAGAATTATAAACTGTAATACCATCTGTGGAAAATAACAGATTGCCTGAGGTGTCACAAATCGAGGAACATCCTTCTGCTGTTAGAATAGGACTCCAAATTGCAACGGGATTTCCTGAATTAAAATTAATACCAGCATGTTTACCAAAGTGCCAAATGTTTCCTTGCTTCTGAGCGAATAAATTTCCCTCTACAAAAAAATTCAACAATAAGAAAATAAAATATTTTTTCACTCAGATAAAAGTAAACCCTTTTCCCATAAGAACTAAAACTGAAAATAAATAAACGGCTGTATCTCCGCGCTCTTCACTTGTATCACGAGCCAAATCACAAACACCAGTGCGAGTGATTGCGCAATGACGGGCGCGCGCGATAAAATATTTTCTGATAGGGTATTCCACTTTGCCGGAATGAAATGGGTGAGGTAGCCGAACACGATGAGTGCAAACACCAATGCATAACCGCGCATCCACTGCATCGCAATTGCTCCTTCAAAGTTTCCAAAAATGCGCGAGAGCATTTCGGTTGCGGTGGCAAAATCCTGCGCGCGAAAAAATATCCAGCAGAAGCAAACGAAATGAAAGGTGAGCAACACGCCGAGTGCGCGCATCAGAAAAGTTTTCGGCACATTCACAATGGTGCGGAAGAGTTTGTCAATGGCGAGCGCCACTCCATGCAGAAATCCCCAGAATACAAAGTTCCACGAAGCGCCATGCCACAAGCCACCGAGCAACATGGTGATGAACAGGTTTACATACTGGCGCAGTTTGCCTTTGCGGTTTCCGCCGAGCGGCACATATAAATAATCGCGCAGCCAACTGCTGAGCGAAATGTGCCACCGCCGCCAAAACTCGGTGATACTTGCGCTTTGATACGGCTGATTGAAATTTATTCCCAACCGATAACCGAGCAACAATGCCACTCCGATTGCCATATCGCTGTAGCCACTGAAGTCGCAGTAAATCTGCATGGCATAACCATACACAGCCATCAGGTTTTCGAAGCCGGTATAAAGTGCGGGAGCATCGAACACACGGTCAACAAAATTGACGCTGATGTAATCGCTGATAACTGCTTTCTTAAACAACCCGGTGAGAATGAGGAACACAGCAGCGGCGCGGTCGTCCTTCGTGATTTTTATATCGGTATGAATCTGCGGAAGAAAAAGCGAAGCGCGCACAATAGGTCCTGCCACTAAGTGCGGAAAGAAGCTGATATAAAAACCAAAGTCGAAAATATTTTTTGCTGGCTTCAGCAATCCGCGATACACATCAATGGTGTAACTGAGCACCTGGAAAGTGTAAAACGAAATGCCGACAGGCAGCACAATATCCACTACTTGAAAATTTCCAAGTTGTAAATCGTTGATGATGCCAAGTAAAAAATTCGTGTACTTGAAGTATGCAAGAAATCCGAGATTGATAACCAAGCTAATCACCAGCCACGCTGTTCGGTCGCGTTTCGAGTTTGATTTGTAAATGAAATTGGCAATGGTGTAATCAATAACCGTAGAAAGAATGAGCAGCAGAAAAAACCACCCGCCACACTTGTAATAAAAGTAAAGTGAGAAGAGTGTGAGGTAAGTGATGCGCGCATTTTCTTTTTTGTAAACGAACTGATAAAAGAACAGCAACACCAGAAACAGGAACAAAAATATTCCGGTGTTGAAGAGCATGGGCTCATTCTGATGATAAGTAAGCTGATGAAGAATTTTATCAAACATCTTTTACTGAATCTTGGTCTTATTATATGATTCCATCAATGCGTTAAATAGCATATGCCCCTGCAGTTCGTAGCCCGCTCTTGTTAAGTGCAGGTAATCCCGTTGCGCTAATCCTTTTGTGTACCATTTGTAAATGGAACCGAAGCCACCCATGAGGTGATAAAAATCCCAGAAGGCAGCATTGTTGTGTTCACAGAAATATTTTTGAACAGCAACGGCTTTTGCCACACTTGCATTTTTGTACTTACGATACCGATAACCATCCGGTGGAGAGGTGAGCAGGAAATTTGCATCCGGCAGCACGGCACGGATTTTTGTAATCACATTGGTGATATTATCTGCAAACTCTGTTTCGTTAAAGTATTTTGTGAAAGCTTCATTAGTACCTAGTGAAACAATAATCAAATCAGGTTTAAGTGAAACCAACTGATCAACAAAGTACAACGAACTATCGTAGTGCGCGAACATAGCGCCGTTAATACCAATCATATCGTACACCAAACCCTTCTGCGAATTTTCCAACTCCACTCCGTAAATCATGGATTGCATTTGTGTGCTGTCGCTCTTTATCATGTGCAACTGAAAATTGTGCATGGTATCGCGCAACGAAATTTCTGTTGTAAAAAAATCGGGAGTGGTGATGCGCGAATTGATGTAAGCAAGATTGGTTTGTGTTTCGTCTGTTACAGCTAAATCAAAAGCATCGGGTGCTTTGTAGTGAAACACTTTTATTTTATTGAACGCGTAGTTCAAACTATCCGCATCCTGAATATTAAAATCAAGATATGCCGATGAATCATATGTGCGGATGGTGATGCCACTGATTCCAATTGGTAATTGAAGTTTCGGAAAAACATTTCGCTTGGCTTCCCATGTCACATTTGTTCTGGTCGTGTAATTTCTTGGTTCGTTTGTTTTTGCAGCGCGATACGGAAACACTAAACCTCTTCCGGCATTACCGAATTTCCGCTGCAGCTGTTCGCGCATTATTCCTGAAAAGAAATCAGCCTGAATGTGTGAGTCGCCGATTTGAACCACCACAACTTTATCGCGTGTTCCGTTTTGCAGCTCATCCAGCTTTTTATAAAAACCGCTCAGCGCCGAATCGTTAATCAGGTAATTTAATGTATCCTGGATGAAAGTATAAGGTCTGGTAATCTCTTCCGTTGATTGTGCTTTTGAATCAACATTAATGAAAATAAAAATGAATAAAGAGATGATTAGAAGTTTTCTCAAAGTGGTTTCTTTTTTTTCTGCTGAGATAAAAACCAATCATATTCAAACAACAATGATTGCACGAAAAGATTTGCAATCACTTTTCCGCCGCTTGCTTTAAAGTGTGTGTAATCTTTATTTGCCAATGCAGGTTTTGCATCCGCCATTTTTATCATTGAACCTTCGCCACCCATTGCAGTAAATAAATCCCAGAAAGAAGATTGAGTGTTTGATGCAATTTCGCGCTGCGAAGAAATGAATGAAGGGATAGTAGGCATGGTTATATAATTTCCATCCTGCTTAATGCTTCTATCGCTGCATCCGACAATAAGAACCGGGGTATTGGTGAAAATTGTTTCCAGGTAATTTACTGTTTTGGTAAAGCTTCGTGAATACCAGCTGTAATCAGCTGTTTTCTCGCTGGCTATATTTACACCATACTGCATCACTATTAGATCATAATCAAGAGCTTGTTGAATCTGACTGAATACTCTGTTTTTTACTCCTGATAAATGAATTCCAGATGAGCCACGCAAAGAATAATTATCAACTACAATTCCCTTGCTGCTTTCAAAAGTAAAACCGTACACATACAAAGTATCCTTTGGAACAAAGCGGATTTCTATTGAGTTAATAGGATTATTCTGATTTACAATTAACCTGTTTATTTTATCATTGGCTATTAATTCAAGTTTTTGTTCTTCCCCATTATTCAGTCTGTATAAAATATAATCTCCAGAATCGGCCCTGCTGTATAACAACGAAACATTATAAAGCGGACTCAGTCCTTTTAATTCGGAAGAATAAGCACCGCTGTATTTAACCTTGCTTGCTTCCTTTGCAATTGCAACGGAATCGGTAATACCTCTCATATTTCGCGGAACATAAACTTGTCCGTAAGCGCCATAAGGAACTTTGTGCTTTACCGAATCAGTGAGAGAATAAGTTTTCCAGTTATCTGAAAATGTCCATCCGATTGTTTTTCTGAAACCGGGAACATGAGTAGTGATGGGAACAAACCCAACGCCCTTACCTCCGAATTTTTTTTGTAATTCATTTCGCACATCCTGAGTGATGAGGTCCCCTTCAATTAATGAATCGCCAAACCACGCAATCCGCACAATTGTTTTGTCTCCTTTTTCAACTCTTTTAAGTTTTTCAAAAAAATATTTCCACTCAGTTGAAGTATCCCCTTCGTATTGTTCAATCATTAAAACACTTGCTTTTCTGGCTAACGAGTCTTTAGCGGGAGGAGCAGGAGGCGGAGCAATCTTTTTTATTTTTTTTACCGGTTTCGGTTTTAGATCACTGAAGAAATCAGTTTTTTTTGCAGTAAATTTCCCAATACTGAAATCGGTTTTAATAAACGACAGGCAGGAAACAATAACAGCTGTATATAAGATCAGCCTGAACGATTGCTGCACCGGTTTATCACTATCCACGCTGATTGTTTTATTTGGGGTGACCAAAAATAGAAAGCCCCTTTAGGTTACAACTAACGGTTTTCAACAACAAGAATTGTATAGTCTTGAAATAATTTTTTTTAATCAAACGGAAATAAAAAAGCTGCTTTGAGTTTTCAAAGCAGCCTGATTCGCTTTTTTAGTTAACCAAGATTAAAGCACAATTATTTTTTTCACATCGTGATTATTTCCGCTTGAATAGTCAATGAAGTACATGCCAGGTGCTGATGGTTTCTCAAAAGTTTTTGAATGAGTTCCTGCTGCTTGTTCTTCATTCATTAAAACCGAAACCATTTTCCCGTTCATATCAAAAAGCTCAATTTTCGTATTAGCAGAAAGAGAGCTTCTGAAACTCACAAATATTTTGTCTGTAACCGGATTTTGAATAAGCAAAGAATTTTTATCCTTTGTTAATTCTGAAACCGCATTGAATGGGTCGGGCTGAAATACCAATGATGTAGTATAGCAATGATCTCCGGAAGAGGAATTATTTGCATTGCCACAAATTGAAGCAACATAAATAGTTACATCACCAACATTTGTTGAAGGTGCTTGCCAGTTAAAAGTCCATGAGTTAGTTGTGTTTGCAGATTTATGCCCGACATAAGCGCGGTTGTTGGCTGCAGTTTGTAGCGAAGTATTTATAACATTACTAAGCGACCAGATTCCTTGCTTCACATCAGAACCATCAAGCATGGTTGATGAAAATCCAAAGCGGGTCATACCGGTTTCGTTGGTTGAAACTGTAACCACATAAGTTGAATCCGGTTTGTAAAATGGTTGATTGAATGAAACATCTAATGTTCCGGAAAAGGAATTCGGAGTGGTATTATGACATCCGGATTTACCGCAAGTGTTTTCTGAAGGAGCACCGGTGGCAATTGTAGGCGGTTGAAGAATTTTTGTATAACTATCTGTTGTCAGAAAAACAAAAATCAGTGCAATGGCAGATGTGGCAATAATTGTAATCAGGTTTTTTCTTTTCATAATTATGTTTTTGGGGGGGGGGATTTTTTAGATGGATTCTAAAATTTGTTCAGAGTGATTTTTGGTATCTACTTTATCAAATATTTTTTCAATTTTTCCTTTTTCATTTATTACAAAAGTAGTTCGTATGATACCCATGTATTTTTTGCCATACATGCTTTTTTCTCCCCAAACTCCATAAGCTTCAATTACCTTCTTAACTGTATCGGCAATCAAAGTAAAATTAAGATCATACTTATCAGCAAATTTTTTGTGCGACTTTGCATCGTCGGCGCTTACACCTACAATTTCATAACCTTTCTTCTTTAATTGGCTCCAGTTATCTCGCAGGTTACAGCTTTCTGCAGTACAACCGGGTGTATCATCCTTCGGATAAAAATAAAGAATCACTTTTTTTCCTTTTAAATCTTTTAATGAAACTTTTTTTTCATTCTGGTCAATTCCTGAAAAGGCCGGGGCTTTATCGCCAATAGCTAATGGCATAATTTGTTAAATTTTGAATTTGATAACTGTTGTGTTTATGTTTCCAACTTCATCAGAAACAAATAATTTGAAACTATGTTCACCCGCATTTAAATCTTTATTATTGCTCCAGGTAAGAATGCTGCTCTTAAAATCATATTCCATCAAAACCCATTCGCCATCTACATAACCATTGTACTTTGTAATACCACTCAGGTTGTCTGATATTTTTACTCTGATATTGTTTCCTGTCAGAGTTTGATTGTTTTGAAGATTAAGGTAAGTAACAACCGGTTTTATTGTATCAAGAGTCACATAAAAATCCCCGAACTCACGAATTTTAGTTTCAAGATAATTTCCATTCCATGTGGTGGTTTTTCCACTCACGCTTCCTTTATAATTACGAAAGCAAATCACAACTTTTGATTTCAGCTTCTCCGGAATATTTGAAGGTAGAATATTAATTGTAATGGCATTATGAATTGGCGTATACGGATCACCAACTGCGTAGGTTGGTGATTTGATTTTGCCGCTGACATAATTTTTCTTTCTGCAGGCAAAATATAAATCTTCATAAAGATTTCCGGTTGGGACAGTAATTTTTAAACTGTCGGTTGAATATGAATTCTCTTCGTTCCATTTAAATAATTTTAAAAATCCTTTAGCAGGAATTTCCGCTGCTTTATTTATCACTAATGTTTTTTTGATTTTAAACTTTAAAACCGAAATATTACCCGAATAATCTCTCACGCTTATTTCAATGTTGTGCTTGAGTGTATCTGTCAGTTCTATTATTCCCCGATTCAAAACATTGCTATAAATACTTGCTTTATTTCCGGGCAAAATAAAATTGCGGTAAATCTGAATACCTTTCATTTTATTCTCTTCATAATCAATGTGCGCGTTTGCATATCTTCCTTCAGAAAAGTCAAGCATGTTAAGACTGAATTCATAAAATTCCTTTCCATCTATTCTGGAGCTAATAGAATATATACCAAAGTCGCCATCAGCATCACTTGCATCCATAAAGTCTTTTGCACGAATTCCGATTTCTGTTTTTGATTTATTTACAATGATGGTTGATTCAACAGAATATTCATTCCCGGTTTTTGAAACAGCATATAGTTTTTCCTCAGCTAAAGATTCTATAGTGTTGAACTGATAAATCATCAGGCCGGTTATTACAGGCGCTTTATGATCATTAATTGAAATCCACTTTAAAGGATTGAGCGGAAATGATTCACCGCTTGCATCACGAATTTCAAAATGAAGATGTGGAGCAGTAGAGGTTCCTGAGTTTCCTGAAGAAGCAACCACCTCTCCTTGTTTTACTGCAAAAAGATTTTTTTCGGGATATAAATCAACCTCAAATGATTTTTTTACATACTGCTGTTCCTGAACATACTTGTCAATTGCATCAGAATATTTTGAAAGGTGACCGTATACACTCATGAATCCATTCGGATGCATGATGTATAATGCATGACCATAACCTCCTGCCTGAACTTTTATTCGCGAAACATATCCATCAGCAATTGCTTTTACCGGAATTCCTGTTTGTCCCCTTGTACTGAAATCTATTCCGGTATGAAAATGATCACCTCGAGGTTCACCAAAAGCACCAGCAACATATAATGCTATATCCATTGGCGGTCGAAGAAAATTTTCATCAGCCAATGGAATGGATTTATTAAATGAAAGTAAAACAACAAGTATTATTAAAGAAAACAGAAATCTAAATGGTTTCATTCTTTTTTGAAATAAGAAACAAGCCAAGGAAAGTTAGCATACCATTTATCAGCAATAATTCAAAACCGAATTTGTATCCATTGAATATTTTCTCGGAATTCATTGCCAGAAAATAAATTACACATGGAGCCGCAATACAAACGACAGGAATAAAAATGCCTGTGAGCTTACGATTTGTAAAAATTCCGAAAGCAAATAAGCCAAGTAGCGGTCCATAAGTATACCCCGCAACTTTGAGGATGGTTGATATGACTGATGCCTCGATAACTTTTTGATAAATCAAAATCAATATCACAAATAAAATTGTGATGCAAATGTGAACTGTACGACGGACAAACAGTTTTTTCTTTTCATCCCAATCAGTTCTTGTTTTCAATCCAAGTATGTCAATACAAAAACTTGAAGTGAGTGCGGTAAGAGCCCCGTCGGCGCTAGGAAAAAGAGCAGACACTAATCCTATAATAAAAACCAATCCTGCAACAGGCGGAAGATAATTAAGTGCAACAGTTGAAAATGTTTCATCTGATTTCAGGGGGAATGAAATTCCTTTTTGTTGCATGTACAAATACAAGGCACCACCAAGAAAAAGAAACAGCAAATTCACTAAAACCAATATGACGCTGAATACTATCATGTTTTTTTGAGATTCACCCAACGAACGAACCGAAATATTTTTCTGCATCATCTCCTGATCTAAACCGGTCATTGCAATTGTAACGAATGCACCTCCAAGAATTTGTTTCAGAAAAAAGTTATCTGCCTTCCAATCATTCTGCTGAAATGTTTGTGTAAATCCTGCTGAATCCATTGAATTTAATAATTGTGAAAATGAAAAATTCATTTCATCTGAAATTAAAAAAATGGTGATGAGCAGCGCGAGAATCATTCCGGTAGTTTGCAGCATATCGGTCCACACAATTGTTTTTACTCCGCCATTAAAAGTGTAAAGCAGAATCATCAACAGAATAATGCAAACAGAAACAGCGAATGGAATGCCGACAGCATCCATAATGAAATGCTGCAACACCATCATCACTAAAAAAATACGAATAGAAGCACCAAGCGTTCTGGATAAAAGAAAAAATGATGCCCCGGTTTTATATGCTGAATTACCAAAACGATTTTGCAGGTATGAATAAATGCTTGTTAGATTCATTCGATAGTATAACGGCAACAAAACAAAGGCCACAACAAAGTAGCCAATGAAATAACCAATCACTACCTGCATGTATCCAAAATGTTTTATAAAAACTTCACCTGGCACACTCATAAAAGTTACACCACTAAGTGAAGTGCCAATCATTCCATAAGCAACAATGAGCCAAGGCGATTTTTTACTTCCCAGAAAAAAATCATGATTGCCTGCATTGCGAGAGGTGTACCATGCAATAAAAAGCAGCACTAAAAAATAAGCAGCAATACAAATCAGAATAATAGAAGGACTCAAATGTTTTTTCTATTTAAGTGTAGGGCAGTTTCCAGGATTCAATTTATTTTCCTGTTTATATACATTCAATTTATAGGTAATTGTAATGCCCGGAAAAAAATACCAGTCTTTATTTCTTAAATCTCCCCTTATTTGTCCTTTTGCAAAATGAAGCTTGGAAGAATCTGCAGCGACCTCATAACTTCTGTCGCTTAAGTCTAAAGCAGTTTGGCCTCTTACAGCGAGGATTTCATCCCTGTTTGGAAAAAAAGTACTTACATCATCAAGATAATCTGTAAAAGTTTTTCTTAGTGCGCAATCGACAGCAACACACCAATGTTCACCCAATCTCATTTTAACTCCCAGACCTAATGGAATGGAAAGCTGAGTTAATCTGTATGGGGTTTGTCCTTTACCTGACGGCAGTCCTTGTCCTTCAGTGCCTAACGGTTGAAGATCAATCCACTCTCCATTGTACAATGCCTGCGGGCTGAAATGAAATATTGCTAATCCACCTTCGAGATAAGGAGTAATAGTGCGCGTATAGCTTTCACCTTGCCATCCAAAAATATTCCATTCACCTATTAAACTTGCTTCGGTAATATAAGTTCTGAATGATAAGTTTCTTCTTATACGATATTCTTGCCCAGCATTATTTCTGGCGTCACTGCCAGTAATTAAACCATAAGTTGCAGCGGCTCTGAGTGAAAAATGCCACCGCGGGTTGTATTTATAAACCAGCCCTGCAGCCCATTGTGTTTCAGATGGTGCGAATGCAACAGGTGATAAATCACCAAGGTAATTTGTGATGCCACCAAATGCTCCAATCTCCGCTTTTTGGGCAAATGTGTTTGAATTGAAAAGCAACAACAAAAGAAAAATCCGCTTCATCTTTTTAAGAATTTGAAATTAACTAAATCTCCATTGACAAAACTAAATCTGTATCACCTAAGTTCAATCAGAACTTTCTAACAATTATATTAACGGAGAAAATAATTAAGACACTTAAAGTTGCTTTACAAAATGGTGCGCAAAAATTTTCAATCAATGCTTTTGCTTCTTCCAAATTTTTAAAAGCAACATCTCCGGTGTAACGAATTACATCCAGGTCGCTGTTCAGCAGAAAAAAACTTTCAGCATCCGTGATTTCAAATTCACGAAGCAAGAGTCGTGGTGTTTCTAAAAAAATTTTCATTTATTGAAGTCTGCTTCGATAAGCTCAGTATGACAACGCGCTCTGTCATCCCGAGCTTGTCGAAGGGTGCGCTTTGTGCAACGAATTAATAATTCATCAACTCCTTCATCTTCTCACTCAATCTTGTCTTTGCCAGAAAATTATTTTCAAGTGGAATGGAAAACGGAATCGGAGAATCAAGCGAAGCCACTCTCATAACGGGTGCATCTAAATCAGCAAAACAGTTTTCAGAAATCCACGCACTGATTTCCCCGCCAATTCCTCCTGTCAAACAATCTTCGTGCAACACAATCACTTTTCCTGTTTTCTTCACCGTGGTTTCAATCGCTTCTTTATCGAATGGAAGAAGAGTACGCAAATCCAATATATCCGCAGAGAAATTTGGGACCTGCAACTTTAAATTCTGAACTTGTTCAGTTGCCCAATGCACGCCAGCACCATAAGTAATAATGCTCATGTCCGTTCCTTCTTCCACCAGATTGGCTTTACCGATTTCAATCGTGTAATACTCTTCAGGTACTGCACCACTGATGGCGCGATACAAGGCTTTGTGTTCAAAAAACATTATAGGATTCGGGTCTTCGAAAGCCGAAAGTAAAAGTCCTTTTGCATCATAAGGGTTCGAAGGATAAACTACTTTCAATCCCGGCGTGTGTGTGAACCATGCTTCGTTGCTTTGAGAGTGAAATGGTCCTGCGCCAACTCCTGCGCCGGTTGGCATTCGCACCACAACATCTGCATTTTGTCCCCAGCGATAATGACTCTTTGCAAGATTATTTATGATTTGATTGAACCCCACTGTTACAAAATCAGCAAACTGCATTTCAACCATCGCCTTGAAACCCTTGATGGACAAGCCAAGCGCCGCACCCAGAATCGCCGACTCACAAATCGGTGTGTTGCGCACGCGCTCACGACCAAACTCTTCCACAAATCCTTCCGTGATTTTAAACACACCGCCATACTCCGCAATATCCTGTCCCATCAGCACAAGATTGTTGTGCTTGCGCATCGCGAGATTTAATCCTTCAGAAATCGCATCTACAATTCTTAATTCCCGTTCCGATTTTTTTGGTGTGATGATTTGCGGAACGAACGGCGCATACACATCATTCATCTCTTCATTTGTATCCGCAACAATTTCCGGCTCATCAAAAACCGGAGCGAGCGATTCTTCAATTTCTTTTTTCAGCAATGAATGCATCGAAGAAATACTTTCTTCACTGAGCAAATCTTCTTTCTTCAGAAACTCCTCATAATTTTTCAGCGGGTCTTTCTTCGCCCACTCTTCAATCAATTCTTTTGGCACATACTTAACACCGCTCGCTTCTTCGTGACCGCGCATCCTGAAAGTCATGCACTCGAGTAACACCGGCGCCTGCTCTCGAATGCAGTATTCGCGCAACTCTTTTATGGTGTGATAAACTTCGAGGAAATTATTTCCATCAATCGTCACCGCCTTCATTCCGTAACCGATTCCTCTGTCGGCAAGTTGCTTGCACGCATATTGTTCCGAAGTCGGAGTGCTCAAACCATAACCGTTATTCTCAATCAGAAAAATCACCGGCAGCTTCCACACACTCGCCACATTCAGTGCTTCGTGAAAATCACCTTCGCTCGTTCCGCCCTCGCCAGTGAAGGCAAGCGAAATTTTTCCCTCCTTCCGAAGTTTGTGCGCGAGCGAAATTCCGTTGGCAATGGTGAGTTGCGGGCCGAGGTGCGAAATCATTCCTACAATGTGATGCGCATTACTACCGAAGTGAAAACTCCGTTCGCGCCCTTTTGAAAAACCACTCTTCTTTCCCTGCCACTGTGCAAACAGTTGCGTCAGGTTCATGTTGCGCGTGGTAAACACACCGAGATTGCGGTGCATAGGCAAAATATATTCATCGCCATCGAGCGCGAGTGTGGCGCCCACTGCAATTGCTTCCTGTCCGATTCCTGAAAACCACTTACTGATTCTTCCTTGCCGTAGCAGGTTCAGCATCTTCTCCTCAATCATCCGCGGATACAAAATGGATTTATACATCGAGAGCAATTGTTCATCGCTCAAATCTTTTCTGTCAAATTTCATTCAGGTAATTTCTGTGCGGCGAAAATAAGAAAGAGTTAGCAGCAGAATAGATGGTGAATGCAATGCAGTTCTTTAGTTGCCAACTGTAAATAGAATGAGAGTGATAATTATCATTTTCTCCTGGCACTTCAACAAGTTCTTTTGCTTTTTCTTTTCCGCTATCAAATGATTGAAGTTGAAGAGAATTTTAAAATCAAATGAACACAAATTCATCACCACATTCTTTTCACATTCCGGTAATGGGTTTGTGTTACACCGTTGACTCGCCGCTGAAAGTTGCGCGCTACGGAATATCTTCAGTTGTATCAATTATTGAAGATGACATGATTGAAAAGATGCGCAAGTATCACAGCGAAAAAGAAGGAATTGAATATCTCGCCATTGCCTCAACAGATTTTGATCATCGGGCAAAGAGAGTGACAGCATATCTGAACCTGCTCGATAAAATTGTGGCCAGACAAATTGCTGAATTAAAAAACCAAACATTCAATGAGGACAGCGATATAGAAAAATATTTTGAACTGTTGCCTGATAACCATGATTTGAAAAATGAGTATCAGAAAATGCTCGCCACAAAAAATGTGATTGAAAAAATTGAGCAGCAAAATGATTTGCGAAAAAAAATAGTTGCCGGTTCCATTGATGTAAATATTATGTCGAAAGTTGATCGCACCAATGTGAATGAACAGGGCGAACCGCTGCCCGCTGCATTTGCTGATGCTGTTGCCGCCTTTCGTGGTTATGCCAACAGCACTTTAAATTCTTCTATTGTTTTTTCAGCCGGATACAATCCACGACTTTATTCGTTCATAGAACAATTTGCTGATTTTTTTCCGGATGAAAACGAAATCATCAAAAAGAAAATCATTCTGAAAGTGAGTGATTATCGTTCGGCATTAATTCAGGGGAAAATTTTAGCGAAAAAAGGTTTATGGATTTCTGAATTCAGAATTGAATCGGGATTGAATTGCGGTGGTCACGCATTTGCCACCGAAGGCGAATTGCTCGGCCCCATTCTCGAAGAATTCAAAACAAAAAAAACTGAACTTGCAACGGAGATTTTTAAAATCTGTGCGGATGTAAATGCAAAAGCAGGAAAGAAATTCTTCACCGAAATGCCTGAACAAAAAATTACCGTGCAGGGTGGAATCGGCACATTCGATGAAAATAATTTTTTACTGAATCACTACAACATTAACGGTACGGGTTGGGGCAGTCCTTTTTTGCTGGTACCCGAAGCCGTGAACATTGATAATGCAACTTTAAATCAGTTAGCAAATGCGGAACCTGATGATTTTTATATAAGCGATGCTTCACCACTCGGCATTCCATTTAACAATTTCAGAAAAAGTTCTTCGGAACTTGAACGCAAAAGACGAATTGAAGCAGGCAGACCCGGAAGTCCGTGTTATAAAAAATTTCTCTCTTCAAATACTGAATTTACCAAGCAACCCATTTGCACAGCATCACGCAAATACCAGCATTTAAAAATTCAGGAATTAAAAAAAATGGAATTACCAGAGGTAGAATTTCAAAAATCATTTGATGAAATCACAGCTAAAGAATGTTTGTGCGAAGGATTGGATGCTGCGGTGTTTTTAAATAATAACATGGAATTGTCGTACGGATTAAAAGCAGTGAGCATTTGTCCCGGACCAAACCTTGCATATTTCTCCGGTGTTTTTTCACTCCGGCAAATGGTCGATCATATTTATGGTCGGGTTAATATTCTGAATAACAGGTATCGTCCCAATCTTTTTGTGAATGAATTGAATTTATATGTGGAGTATCTGAAAAAAGAAATATCGAAAAACTTGAATTCACTCACTGAAAAAAAATCGAAATATTTTTTGTCGTTTAAAAATAATTTGCTCTCTGGCATAAATTATTACCACCAGTTGATTCCAAGTTTGAAAAATGAATCGGAGCAATTGATAGGAAACATGAAGAGCGAATTATTGTCTGTCGAAAAAGTATTGCAGCAATTAATTATTCCGGTAGCGAATTAGAATAATTATGCGGATGGAAAGTGTACCCGTAACTTCAACCGAAGCAGAATTGATTTCAGAAATCAATAAACTGAAGAAAGAAAAAAATGCAGTCATTCTTTCGCATTACTATATGCCTGCATCTATTCAGCAATTAGAGCGCGAAGGCGGGGTGGCAGATTTTAAAGGCGACTCACTAGGATTGAGTATTGAAGCCACGAAAGTAAAAGCTCAAAACATTATTTTTTGCGGAGTAAATTTCATGGCTGAGACTGCAAAAATTTTAAACCCTGCAAAAAATATTTTAATACCTGATAAAGAAGCCGGTTGTTCATTGGCTTCGTCAATAACTGCGCAAGATGTTATTGCATTGAAAAAAAAATATCCCGGTGTGCCTGTAATGGCGTACATAAATACTTATGCCGAAACAAAAGCTGAGTGCGATGTATGTTGCACTTCGCGCAATGCACTGAAAATTGCAGCTCAATTGCCTGGCGATACCATCATTTTCATTCCTGATAAATTCATGGGCGAAAATCTGAAGCGGCAAATTCAAGCAACTACAAAAAAGAATTTGATTCTGTGGAATGGTACCTGCGAAGTACATGAACAGTTTTCATCGCGCTCACTCGCATCCTTTCAAAAGCAATTTCCGGAGGCTGAAATGCTAATGCACTGGGAGGTTCCAAATGAAACTGTTGCAGATAATTTATTTACAGGCAAAGGAATTTTAGGAAGCACAAATGATATTCTTACTTATGCAGGCGCAAGCAATTCGAAACAATTTATTCTTGCTTCGGAATGCGATTTTAGTTCAACATTGAAAGCGGCATATCCTGAAAAGGAGTTTATCACTCCATGTATTTATTGTCCGTACATGAAAAAAATAAATCTGCAAAACATATTGAAAGCGTTGCAATCCATTGGCAACAATGAGCAACAGCATTATGAAATCAGTTTAAATGCAGAACTGTTAATGCGGGCGGCCATCCCTGTGAAACGGATGATGGAACTTTCATGAAAATTATTAAAACTCAGGTTACCGTTATTGGTAGCGGAATCGCCGGATTAATTTATGCGTTGCGATGTGCTGAGTTCTGCAATGTAACAGTTGTCACCAAAGGAAATCCCGAACAATCAAATACACAAATGGCGCAAGGTGGAATTGCTGCGGTATTGGCCAATGGTGATTCCCTTGAAAAACATGTGCAGGATACGCTGAAAGCCGGCGGAGGTTTGTGCAATGAAAAAACAGTGCGGTGGATGGTGGGACATGCCCCTGAAGCCATTCGTGAGCTGGAAAAATTCGGAGTGCAGTTCGACAAACTGCCAAACAAAACTTTTGATTTGCATCGCGAAGCCGGACACTCTGTTTCACGCATCGTACATCATAAAGATGATACCGGAATGGAGATTGAAAACTCCTTGCTCGCAAAAGCAAAATCAAATCCGAACATTCAGTTTTTTGCAAAGAATTTCGCCATTGATTTAATTACAAATAACAATTGTTGCTATGGTGTAACCGTGTTGGATGAAATTAAAAATGAGCTGTTACAGATTCAATCTTCAATTACATTTCTTGCAACAGGCGGTGCCGGACAAATATTTTTTCAAAACACAAACGATGTTGTTGCTACCGGCGATGGGTTTGCCATGGCACACCGCGCTGGAGCAAAATTGATGAACATGGAATTTGTTCAGTTTCATCCAACCACTTTTTATGCTCCCGATAAAAAAACTTTTCTCATCACCGAAGCGGTTCGTGGATTTGGTGCACAATTGAAAAATAAAAACGGAGAACCATTCATGCATAAATATCATTTGCTTGAGTCGCTTGCTCCCCGAGATATTGTATCGTTTGCTATTGCCAGTGAATTGAAAAATCAAGATGCTCCATGCATGTATCTCGATTTGCGCTCGTTCGCTTTTTCAGAGATAAAAAATCATTTCCCCAATCTGGTTATTCGATGCGAAGCACAAAAAATAAATCTTCAAACTGAAATGATTCCGGTTGTTCCTGCAGCGCACTACATGTGTGGTGGTGTAGTAACTGATTTGAATGCACAAACCTGCATTCAAAATCTTTTTGCAGCAGGCGAAGTTGCCTGCACTGGTGTGCATGGTGCTAACCGGCTTGCGAGCAATTCATTACTCGAAGCAGTTGTGTTTTCAAAACAAGCAGCCATTGCAACACAAAAAAATATTCAGAATAGTAAAGTGCATCCGGAAAATATTTTCATTGATGAAATAAAAACAGATAATGTTGAAATTGATTTCAGTGAAACGAAAATCAATTTGCAAAAACTGATGTGGAATTTTTGCGGCATTATCAGAACAAAATCAGGATTGAAAACCTGTATAAACGAATTGCACAAAATGCATTTGCATCTCGCCACTCATATTGAACAAAACGGTTTTTCATTTTCAAAACTGGAATTGCGCAATGAAATTGAAACTGCATTGCTCATTGCTATGGCTGCATTGAAAAGAAAAGAAAGCGTTGGCTGTCATTATATAAGTCAAATGGAAAAGCCCCGGTTTTGAGGTAGTAGCTGACAATAATCATTAAATCAATTTTCAGGTTCATTCACTTTTGCTTTTGCGTTATTAAAAAAATCTGAATCAATTTTTATGGAAGTAAAATCACAAGCAAGAAAACATTCGTGGGCCGAACCTTATAAAATGAAAATGGTGGAGTTGCTGAAAATGACAACTCATGAAGAAAGAGTAAATGCCATTCGTGAAGCCGGTTACAATACTTTTTTATTACGCTCTCGTGATGTGTACATTGATTTATTAACTGACAGCGGAACATCAGCCATGAGCGATCATCAATGGGCGGGTATGATGATGGGAGATGAATCGTATGCCGGAAGCGAAAATTTTTATCATCTCGAAAAAACAGTACAGGAGTGTTACGGTTATAAATATGTAATTCCAACACACCAGGGCAGAGGAGCAGAAAATATTATTTCAAAAATTATGATTCAGCCGGGAGATATTATTCCGGGCAATATGTATTTCACCACCACCCGACTTCACCAGGAATTAGCCGGCGGAACATTTGAAGATGTGATTATTGATGAAGCCCATGATTCAAAAAATCTTCATCCTTTCAAAGGCAACATTGACCTGAATAAATTAGATGCGCTTATAAAAAAATACGGCGCAAAAAAAATTCCTTATGTATCTGTTGCCACTGCAGTGAACATGGCGGGTGGTCAGCCCATTTCAATTGCTAATCTGAAAGCAGTAAGAGCCCTCACAGAAAAGCATGGAATAAAAATTATTCACGACATGACACGCGTGGCGGAAAATGCATGGTTTGTGAAACAGCGCGAAACGGGTTATGAAAACAAATCGGTTACTGAAATTGTAAAAGAAATTTGTTCGCTCACGGATGGTGCAACCATGAGTGCGAAAAAAGATGCACTCGTAAATATCGGAGGGTTTATGGCCATGAATGATAAATCACTTTATGAAGAAGCAAGCAACATGGTTGTGGTGTATGAAGGATTGCATACTTATGGCGGATTGGCGGGCAGAGATATGGAGGCCATGTCAATTGGTATTCGTGAATCACTGAGTGACGACCACATTCGCGCACGCATAGGTCAGGTAGAATACCTCGGACATAAAATGATGGCTGCCGGAATTCCGATTGTGCAGCCGATTGGTGGTCATGGAATTTTTGTAGATGCAAAAGAATTTTTGCCGCACATTTCGCAGAATAAATTTCCGGCGCAAACACTTGCTGCAGAAATTTACATTGACAGTGGAGTAAGAAGCATGGAGCGCGGCATTGTATCAGCAGGAAGAAATAAAGAAACCGGTGAACATTATTTTCCTGAACTGGAATTGGTGCGTTTAACTATTCCGCGACGGGTTTATACACAGGCGCACATGGATGTAGTATCTGAATCGGTGGAAGAAGTTTTTCTGAACCGGAAAAATATCAAGGGATTGAACCTGAATTTCGAACCCAAATATCTCAGGTTCTTTCAGGCGCGGTTTGAACCCCTTCACTAAAAAAGAGAAACTGTTACATCAATAATCAGTACTTGCTGCTTTATTGTTATACAGAAGCCGACAGCATTTCGGGTTGAAGGTTTCTTTCCAATTGAATGGCTTTCGGAAACAGGATGTTGTTTTCAAGGTGAATGTGCATGAATAAATCTTCGGCAAACTCATTCAGCTTGGCATACGAAACTTTATAAGTGTTACATGCTTCCGGTGGAGTGCTGTAGTTGTTGGTAACGCGTTGAATTTCTTTTACCAGTTTACCCACTGCATCGTGCTCGTGCTCCATCATATAAACCGGGTTTTTCACTGTGGCAAATGGTGGTGGATTTAATTTTGAATGCTGACGATTTGCCTGCACCAATTGTTTAATGTAAGGAAACAATACCTGTTCTTCCTTCATCATGTGGCTGGCTAAATCGGCAACAATTTCATTCCACAATTCAAGCACTGTAACAGTTTCTGTGTAAGCATGTCCATGCACCCGGGCAACTTTTTCAATGTATTGTGTCATTACCGGAATGCTTCGATTGATGTAAGCATGATGTGTATTTAGAATGTAATCAATCAAAAAGTCAATTTCCCACTGATCGAAATTCTGTGAAGGAATTTTTCCTGTATTGGTAAGGTTTAACAAATCAGTTTCCAGTTTTGTTCTGTCAATTCCTTTTTCATCACAAACTTTCGAGAGGGGTTTTTTACCTCCGCAGCAAAAATCAATTCCATAATGCTTGAACACATCTGCAGTGCGGTAATCTTCAGCCACTAATTCCCCAACTGTTTTTTCTTTCATTTCAGTTTCCATAAATTAAATTTTTACAAGATTATTTCATTGAAGTGCTGAATAAAATGATAATGGTCAGTTGAGTTGGGAGCGAAATGAATTACAAATGAGAATTCATTATTTTCGAAAAAAAATTCTATTAAAATCATGAAGAAAATCCTAATCCCCGTTTGTACTAAACTGTTCCTTTATGTTTACACTTCATGCAATCAATCAGCAGAATATAAAACAGATAACAAAAGTGATTCTGCTTCAGCCTTTCATATAGTTGGTGCTTCGCAAATCACTATTGCGACCAATGACATCGAAAAATCAAAAGCGTTTTACGAACTGCTCGGATTTAAGCTAGTGCAGGAAATTTCGATCGGAAATTATTTTTCACTTTTAGTTTTTCACCCGAAGTTATCCGCACTTACTATGCCCGCAACTCTTGCAGGTCAAACAACCTTCCTGATAAATTAATCCATCAGCATCGCCGCAGTTCGGACATTTTTTATCTGCCTTGGTTCCATCGGGAATATATTTTTTCAATGCACGCGCCACACCATTTATCCAGGTGTTGATGTTATCGTTGTCGAGATTTAAAGTAGTAACAAGATTAACCGCTGAAGTCAATGGCATTCCGTGTCGCAGAACAGAACTGATGAGTTTTGCGTAATTCCAGAATTCTTTTTTGAACGAGCGCGAAAGTCCTTCAATGGTCACTCGATAACCTTCTTTGTCGAGGTATTGAAAATCGTATCGATTCTGTTTGTCTTCTTCCTTGCTTTTTATCACCCACCCTTTTTCAACCCATGCAGGTATGGCAAATGAATCTTCCGCTTTACCGGTAAATATTTCATACGGTTTTCCTTTCAATACACCAACTACTGCAATCCATTTTTCACTTTCGTTCATAAATCGAATTACTTCAGCATCCAGTTTGCGCGGGCGCTTCGGTGCTTTGTTCTCCAGAATTTCCTCAACAGAAACTTCAACTTTCTTTTCATTTGAAACCAATACACCGCTGCGGCTTCCGTCACGATAAATAGTAATTCCTTTTAATCCCTTCATCCATGCTTCGAGATATATGTCACCAACTTTTTCAACTGATACATCTTCAGGAAGATTAATAGTAGAACTGATAGAGTGAGTAGTGTATTTCTGAACGATAGATTGCAATTCAATCCGCTTCATCCAATCAATTTCAGCAGCGGAACTTCCGGCATACGGACTTTGTGAAATATCAGTGCGGTGTGTAACATCCATCCACATTTTCAGTTTCGGGTGATACACTTCAAACTCCTGCCAGCTATCGCCCATCGCATCAGTAAAATCAACGCGCCCGTTTTTATCTTCCGGATTTATTTTTCTTCTGCGTTTATATGAAAGCATGAACACGGGCTCCAATCCGCTTGAACATTGTGCGAGTATGCTGAGTGAACCGGTTGGCGCAACGGTGCTGATAGAAATATTTCTTCTTCCGTGTTCCATCATACGGGCATACAATTCCGGAAATTCTTTTTCCATCATGTTGATGTATTCGCTCAGGTTTTCAATCTTCGGGTCGAAACCATCAAACTTGCCGCGCTCAATTGCCATGTCAACAGAACTGTCGAATTCCGCTTCGCATTTTGTGCGCATGATTTTCGAAATCTCCATGAGCGCATCATCCGAATCAAATTTAAATCCGAGAGCCGCCATGGTATCACCAAGTGCAGTAAAACCTAATCCTGTTCTTCTTCCTTTTTTTCCTGCTTCGTACAACAAGCGCCAGGTGCGGAGTTCCACCTCTTTAATGTATTCCGGCTCAGGGTCTTCAGCAACCTTCGCCATAATTTTTTCGATTGATTCCAATTCCAAATCAACCAGGTCGTCCATCAACCGTTGTGAATCGTAAGTGGTATCATAAAACTTTTTGTAGTCGAATTCTGCTTTTGATGAAAAAGGATTTTTTACGAAGTTGAAAAGGTTGATGGCAATCAATCGGCAACTGTCGCCGCCCTGCATGGCAATTTCAGAACAAGGATTGGTCGAAACATTTTTGAATCCAGGATAAATAGAAGAAGTGGAATAGTGATGCTGACGGTCCCAGAAAATTAACCCCGGCTCCGCTGATTTATGTGCGCTCTTAATAATGGTCTCCCATAATTCACGAGCCTGCACTGTGTGGGTGGTCTTCGGAGTTTCTGCATCAATGGGAAAACGAAGAGTGAAGGGTGAGTTATTCTTTACTGCATTCATAAACTCATCAGTCAGGCGAACAGAAATATTTGCGCCTGTCACTTTTGATAAATCCTGTTTTACAGTTACAAATTTTTCAATGTCGGGATGCGATACATCCATTGTAATCATGAGCGCACCGCGTCTTCCGTTCTGAGCAACTTCTCGGGTTGTATTGCTGAATCTATCCATGAAAGAAACTGCGCCCGATGTTGTGCCCGCTGCATTCTCCACTCTTTCACCTGAAGGACGAAGAGTTGAAATATCAATTCCCACTCCGCAACGGCGCTTGAACAATTGAACCAGTTGCTGGTCGGTGTACATAACTCCACCATACGAATCAAAAATTTCAGGCAGCACCACACAATTACTTAACGATGCAACCACATACGGATTTCCCAATACCGCCATCACACTTCCCTGCGGAATAATGAATTTGAAGTGAGAAAAATATTCGTAAATTTTTTCTTCAGTCAGTGCTTCGCGCTTTTTATATTGAGGTGATAAACCTTTCAGTGATTTCGGTTTCGCATAATTTTTTTCGATGCGCGCAAATTCTTTTGCCATGCGGCGATGCATATCATCGGGCGTGACTTCCACATACTTGCCATTTTTATTTTTCATGGCATATTTATTTATCCATGTGCTGGCAGCCAGTTCATCGCCTCCGAAATATTCGGTGCAGGCAGCAAGAATTTCAGAGTATTCAAATTCAACTTTGGTCGGAATGCCGGTTTGTGTTTTTGTGTTGGAAGACATATGATGAGGGTTTTTTAGTCGAGGTTTCAGATGCCGAACCCCATACATTTTTATGCACGGGGTTCAGCGGAGGTTGATGTCAAAAATATATTTACACAAATGTGTTAGGTAGAAAAAAGAATGCACAATCAATTGAAGTTATGTACATGTTGATAGAATCTTTATAAAAGTCATTAGGAAAATCGAAAATGATTTTTGCAGAGGGAAAAAATATTTTTTTGAGTCGCAAAAATCAAAAACAGAAAATAACTATTCCAAATCTGTACTCAAAATATAACGGCAGATTCGGTTGTTGTTTTTATCCGCTACATAAATCACCTTCTTGAAATAACAAACTCCTGAAGGCGAATCGAACTGAAATGGTCCGGCACCAAATCCACCGAACGAGGCAAGCACCTGCTTGGTGGAACCGGAATTAGCAGCAGGATTTACTCCTTCGTATCCTTTTTGTGTGAACTGATAGAGCGAATCTTTTCCGGCATCGACGATAAAAATATATTGCGATGCATCACCCGAAACACAAATGTCAGTCGGATTGCTGAAGCGGTTTGCATCGTATAAAAATCCATCTGCTTTGCTGAAATCAAATTGTGTGAGCGAAGAATTTTCGATGTAAGAAATTCCGGCATCGGGGTCGTAAGTTTCTTTTATCCAGAGCGCTTTGAATTGCGCAGCAGCATCGGATTGCAGAATTAAAAAATCAGGAGAGGTATTTATTCCGCTTATGCTTTGCGGCGGCGCGGCGAAAGAAGTGATGGCACTCAAACCCAAAACAGATTTCAAGGATGATGTAACAGGATTCAATCCGATGGAATATCCGGTATTGCTTCCATCCTGATTAAAAAATAAAATGGTGTTATCGGGTCGCGCAACAGAACCTAAATCATTGGTGGGTCCGGTGCGTGCAACAAGTAAAGAATTATCTGCGCGTGTTGTGAGGCCTGTGAACTGAACGGCTTCGTCCAGCGCACCGCGAAATGCAGAGTTGTTGCGGCTAACATCGCAGAAAGGTTGAATGAGCGTGTCAATAATTAATGGTTCAGTGGAAGTGGATGCATTGATGATGTGAAAAACAGCAGCAAGATTGTAAGTAGTGCCCGCCACAATTTTATTTACTCTGCCTGTAACATAAGTGTGCAAGCGTCGGTCTTGTGTTACATCAGTTGCACCTTCAATCGCAATGGTACGGTGACGCTCGCCTTTCTGATCGAAAACTCCGAGCCCTTCATCGTCAATGATGTAAACCATTTCATCGTACCCGACATAAACATCAACCGGATGAGAAACATTTTTCCAGAACGGAAGCAGCGGTACATATCCAACCTGATTGGGAACAAGGTTCGGATCAATGGCACCCTGCTCAAAAATATCATCCGTGGTTTTATCTTTTTTACTTCCCAATAAAAAATCACAGGAAGAAAAAACCATAGCAAAAGAAAAAATGAATAAAAGAGTTTGCAGTTTTTTCATCAGAACAAACTTAATCCAAATGTGAAACGATGAATATATCCGAGTGTATACTTGTTGCTGAAACCGTAATCCATTTGAATGATGCCGAAGCGCCGTTTGAATTTCAATCCGAAACCAAATGAGGGCAACCCATTTTCATCCTGACCTAATTCATAACCTGTGCGCGCAAATAAATTTTCCTTCCACGAATATTCTCCGCCGAGCGAAAAGGTTTCGTTGTTATCTGTCGGGTGATTGAGTTGTCCGCAAAAAGTTAAGCGGTTATCTTTTTTCTTCACGGCATCCCACGCAACTCCCAACCGAAACATGGCGGGCACCGCCATTTTTTCAAAACCCGAAAGTGTATCCACTCCATTTAAAGTAGTTGCGATAACAGTTCCTTTTGGCTCTGCAGTGAAACCAAAATTGCTGACTCCGGCAGCGAATCGTGTGTTTGCTTTCCCGACTTCATATTGAAAACCAAAATCAACAACTCCATTTTGTGTGTGAACCTCCGCATAGCTTTCTCTTAAATATTTCGCTGTGATGCCGAAGGAAAAATTATCTGTGAGAATCCGCCCGAGTGTTACACCCACTGCCATGTCGTAAGCGCGAAAAGTTTGTCCGGTTCCGTAAGGTTGAAACTCAGTAGTGTAAAGAATCTCCGGAGAATAAAATCCCATGTAGCTCACACCGAAAAAAGTTTCAGCAGATTTTTTAATCACCACACCGACAAACTGCTGATTCATTCCGGCGAAGAAACTGGTTTGTGAAGCCATCAGGTGAATGTGCTGTGTATCCACTTTCGTAATGCCTGCAGGATTCCAGTACAAAGCAGATATATCATTTACCTCTGCAATGAATGCGCCGCCCATCGATGAACCGCGTGCATCCACACTGTTTTTCAGAAACTGAAACCCGGTAGTGCCTGTGCGTGTTCCGCCAAAAAGAGGAAGCAATTGCGCATCCGCATTTTGCAATGCAACAATTAGTATGAAAAATAAAGTGAGCCGGCGCTTCATCGGGTGCAAAGTAAATTACTGATTTGATAAATAGAAGGTTAACTATTAATCATAATGAAAAATTAAACTCGGTTTTTAGAAATTAATATTGCAGAAAAGAATTGCTGATGAATTTTCTTCCTGAAGAAATAGAAAAATATGCAGAGGATTTTACTTCACCCGAAAGTGAAGTGCTGAGAGAGCTCAATCGCGAAACGCACGCAAAAATTTACATGCCGCAAATGCTGAGCGGGCATTTGCAGGGAGCAACTTTAAAATTATTCAGTCAGATGATTCGCCCGAAACGGATTCTGGAGATTGGAACTTTCACAGGTTACTCTACTATTTGTTTGGCTGAAGGATTAGCGGATGATGGAATCATTCATACGATTGATGTGAATGAAGAACTGGAACCAATGGTGAGGAAATATTTTTCGAAATCAGGAATGGAAAATAAAATTCAGTTTCATGTTGGAAGAGCAATGCAGATTATTCCAGCACTCAACGAAACTTTCGATTTGATTTTTATTGATGCCGACAAAGAAAACTATCCGAACTATTATGATTTGGTTTTCGACAAAGTGCGCCCCGGTGGAATCATCATTGCCGACAATGTTTTGTGGAGCGGGAAAGTGTTACAGGAAAAACAGGACAAGGACACAAAAGCGCTTGTGGAGTATTGCAAGAAAGTAAAAGCGGATTCGCGCGTTGAATGTTTATTGCTGCCGATTCGGGATGGATTGATGGTGGCGAGGAAAAAATAAAATTGCTTCTTGATAATTATCAAATGATAAAGAACATACGCTATATATTTTCACGGCTTCTTATTTTGCACCCATGTCAGTAACCATTCGCGAAGCAACAACCACGGCAGATTTAAAATTATTTGCGAAACTTCCGTTCACACTTTATAAAGGAAATAAATTCTGGGTGCCACCCATGATTGATGATGAAGTGAAATCACTTTCAGCATCAACAAATCCGGCTTTCAAATTCTGCAAAGCAAAATTCTGGCTCGCATTTAATAACGGAAAGTGTGTCGGAAGAATCGGCGGCATCATTAACCAACTGGATATTGATAAGACCGGAAAAAAAATGGCGCGCTTCAGCCGCACCGAATTCATTGATGATGCAGAAGTGGTGAGCGCATTATTTGAAGTTGCAGAAAAGTGGGCACGCGAAAACGGAATGGAAGGTATTCACGGTCCGCTTGGTTTTACCAACCTCGACCATCAGGCAGTGCTGGTAGAAGGGTTCGAGCATCTTCCTTCCATCGCTTCAGAATATCATTTGCCATATTATCATTCACAGGTGGAGAGATTGGGTTACGAAAAAGAAATTGACTGGGTGGAATTTCGTTTAACCATTCAGGCCGTTCCGGAAAAAGCTATGCGGTTGAATGAAGTGATTAAGCAACGATTCGGTTTGAAAGTGATTACTTTCAAAAGCAAGAGCGAGATGGTTCCGTACTCGAAAAAAATATTTGAATTACTCAATACTGCATTCGCTGATTTGTTCAGCATGGTGGCGTTGAGTGATGATATGATTCAGTTCTACATCAAAAAATATTTCAACATTCTGAACCCTGAATTTATTAAAGTGATTGAAAAGGAAGGTGAGGTGGTTGGATTCATTATTGGCTTGCCTTCACTAAGTGAGGCCATGCAAAAAGCAAATGGAAAATTATTGCCTTTCGGCTGGTGGCATTTAATGAAGGCATTAAAAAATCCGACAGTGGTTGATTTATTATTAACCGGCATACATCCAAAATACCAGGGGCAGGGAGTTCCGGCATTACTGATTACAGAGCTGCAACAAACCATGATTGCAAAAGGAGTAAAGTATGCAGAGACAACGGGCATCATTGAAACCAATCAGAAAGCTATTCAGGTGTGGCAGAACTACGAACACATTCAGCACAAGCGGAAGAGGTGTTACATAAAAATGTTCTGATCAGAAATTAAAAGAATATTGTAATGTGAAATTTCTTGGCGCATCGGGTTTGCCTATTCGAATTGCATAATCAGCATTCAATAAATTATTACAGAGTAAAGCAATTTTTCCATAAGCAGTCTGAAAAGCAAATCTTAGATCAAAAACCCAGTCTCCCTGTAAATGTGTTTCGCGATAATTTTTTATTCCCGGAATAAACAGATTGAAATAAAAATCAATGTTATCCATTCGGCTATAAAATCGCCCTGTTCCGCCGAATGAAAATTTCTTCCACTCAAAATCAGAATTGAATTTTAATATATGTCGGTTTCTGTATCTAAGCAATCCAACCTTAAACAAGCTATCGGGATTTGTAAAACCTTTTACAAATCCTGCAATAAAATTCGATGGGTTCCGAAGTGCTGAGTCGGCCTGCAAATCAACCGGATAAGAATAAGTATACCCTGCATTAAAATTCCATTTAACCTTATTGACAATTGTTTTCCCCCCTGTTTCCAGTTCAAGCCCTGCAATTCTCGCCTCATTAACATTGAGAGATTTAAACCCTAAGCCAATCAATGGGTCTGTTTGTTTTCCCCACTGCCCAAAAGTGAACTCCATCATGTTTTTGTAGCCCATCATATAAAACGCGCCGTCTACAAATCCGTTGAAATTCTTTTTTTCTATTTGTTTGCGAAGACCAAGTTCTGCGCTCCACCCTTCTTCAGGTAAAAGCGTTGGATTCGGATAAACATGAATGTCTCCTATATAATAAGTGACAAATCTTTCAGCAGGACTTGGAAATCTAAAGCCTTGACCAAATGATGAACGAAGAAATAGTTTTTTAGGTAAAGAATATTGAATGCCTAATCTGCCAACCGGTTTTGATTGGTCAGTAATTGTATCAATTCTGAATAATTCATATCTGGCTCCTCCTTCAATTCTGAAGTGCTTCCAGTTTTTTTCGAGTTGAAAAAAAGCAGCTCCAAAATTTCCAATATGCAATCCTCCTAAACCATCGTCCTTGAAAAAATAAATATTACCGCTTATCCCGCTACTTAATATCCATGAAGAAAATTGTTTCTGATAGAAATAGTCTCCGCTATACAGATTTGTAACGGGTTGCCAAATGCCGGTGGATATCTGATTGGTATGATAATACCTGAGGTGCAGGCTGTTTTTTGCTCCGCCTTTTGTAAAAAATGTGAGGTAGGGATCAACCGTAGTATAAACTTCCTTCAAAACCACAAGGGTAGTTGTACCTTGCAAGGGTTGGTATGCTCCTGTTGAATCATTGCTCCAGAATAAAAATTGTGAAGTGTTCTGAAACAATCCAGTTGTGTTTACGCCAAATTGCATGCGATCGTTTATTCTATAACGATACTTAAAATGCCCCCGAACTCTTTTATCAAAATCTCCCTGTAACCAGCTTTGCGATTCATGAGCATAGGCATCATAAACAAAATCGCTCTTCCCGATTTTTCTCTTGTGTAAAAAATAGCCGCCAAGAGCATAAGGGGTTTTGGCACTATCTGTAAGTCGATTTACAGGAATGCTTCCGTCATATCGAGTGATAAACAAATTGAATTTTGTTTCCTGAGTATCGCTTGGAAAAGAAGTGTGAATATTTACCACTCCATTTAAAGCGGCAGAACCATATTGAACCGAAGAAGCCCCTTTTACAATTTCTATCTGATCAATATTTTCCATTGAAATAAAATTCCATTTTACATCGTTGCGATCTGCTGTAAGCAATGGCTGATCATCAAGTACAATCATTACCCTGCTTCCTGCACCAAATGCATATCCGCTTCCGCCCCGTATTCCTGCCTGGCCATCAATTACTGTTATTCCTGGAACCTGATCTAAAGCTTCGGCAGCAGACTGCAGGTTTTTATTCTGAAGTTCCTGTGAATGCAGAATATTCATACTTACCGTTTGCTCGGCCAACGGGCGGCTGTATCGATTTGCACCAACAACAATTTCGTTTAGTGTGCTTCCTTTTTGTTTTAAAATAATAGCTGGAACAACTGTTTCCTCATTAATTAAAATCGCAATTGATGTGTCATTCCATCCGATATAAGAAAATTTCAGTTGATGAGGTCCGGCTTTCAATGAAAGTTTCCAATTACCGTTCAAATCAGTATAAGTTCCGGTGTTGTTTTCAGCTAATACGGTAACCCCGATTAGTGCTTCTTTTTTTTCTTCATCAACAACTTTTCCTGAAACAAGAATGTTTTGTGCATCGGTTTTCAGGCAGAAAGCAAGTTGCAATCCTAAAATAAATAAAGATGAAATTATTAGTTTAAGATTCAATTCAGCATAAAATTATGCCTGCAAAATATAAAGCGCTTTGATTTTTTAGAATAACTTTATTCACTCGTGAATTTTCATTTCGGAACTGTGTTCTGTTATATTATTTGAGTTACATACATCCTTAAATAAAACCGCTTTCAATCATATTCTAGTTTCTGTTATTTTTGTCGTGATTAGGAAACCCGCATGGAGCAAACTGTTTATCATTCTTTTTTTGAAGCAAGAAAAAACAATCGCAAAAAATTTGCGGTTTTGATTGACCCTGACAAGGTTAGCAGTGATTCAATTTTAAGTACTGTTGAACTTTCAGTTAAAGCAGAGGTAGATTATTTGTTTCTTGGAGGAAGCCTTTTGGTTAATGATACATTAGATGTTTGTTTAGATATAATTAAAAGCAGCTGTGATATACCAGTAATTTTATTTCCGGGAAGTGCAATGCAGGTAAATTCAAAAGCAGATGCTGTTTTTTTTCTTTCTCTCATTTCCGGAAGAAATCCGGAGTTATTAATTGGCCAGCATGTAATTGCTGCTCCAATGTTAAAGCAAAGTGGGTTGGAAATTATTTCAACGGGTTATATGCTTGTAAACGGAGGAGTACCTACCACCGTTTCTTATATTAGTAATACCACTCCAATTCCGGCGGATAAAAGTGATATTGCTGTGTGTACTGCGCTTGCCGGCGAAATGCTTGGATTAAAGGTTTTATATATGGATGCCGGAAGTGGTGCTCAGCAACCAATTCGTAGTAATATGATAAAAGCAGTTCGCGAAAATGTAAACATTCCAATTATTGTTGGTGGTGGAATAACATCACCGGAAAAAGCATTGGAAAGCTGCCGTGCCGGTGCAGATATTGTTGTTGTAGGAAATGCAATTGAGAAAGATACTTCGCTCATTATGCGAATCGCAAATGCAATTCATGGAGTTGCTGCAATATGAGTTCAGTATTCAAATTTCAAACTATATTATTTTAGTGTTGCTCAGCAATAAGTTTTTTATTAAAAATTTTTTATTTCTGCTGATATGAAAGGCAGGGTGGTAAAAGCAACCGGAAGTTGGTACGAGGTGTTATTGGATGACAATAATTCAATGCAATGCAGGCTGAAAGGAAAGTTGAGGTTAGAAAATCGCCGAACTACAAATCCTGTTGTTATAGGTGACTGGGTAACCATTGAACCAGAAAAAGACAACAGTGCAGCAGTAATCAGTGAAGTATTAAAACGCAATAATTACATCATTCGGCAATCAGCCCGAAACAGAACTGCCGAACATATTCTAGCTTCGAACATTGACCGGGCATTCATTATTGCTACAATAAAACAACCGGCAACCACTACCGGATTTATTGACCGGTTTTTACTGACTGCCGAGGCATATCATATTCCTTCCACCATTCTGCTCAACAAAATGGATTTGTATAACGAGGATGATTTGAAGCAAGTTGAATTTCTGAAAAGTATTTACAGTAATGCTGGTTATTCAGTTGAATTAATTTCTGCAAAAACAGATGAACATTTGAATGATGTTCGGAAGATGATGAAGGACAAGGTGAATTTGGTAGCAGGTCATAGCGGTGTAGGCAAAA
Source organism: Chitinophagaceae bacterium (assembly GCA_947469485.1). Taxonomy (GTDB): domain Bacteria; phylum Bacteroidota; class Bacteroidia; order Chitinophagales; family UBA10324; genus UBA10324. Next base: position 47,648 of record CANIPU010000003.1, read on the forward strand.
GCACTTTCATTAATAAAATGATACCTGGCATGAATCTGAAAGTTGGTGATGTATCGGACTATCACAGTAAGGGAATGCATACCACCACATTTGCGGAGATGTTTCGTATACCGGAAGGCGGATTTATAATAGACACCCCTGGAATAAAAGAGTTTGGAATTTTAGATATACTGCCGGAAGAACTCGCTCACTATTTTCCTGAAATGAAAAGCCGGATGCTCCATTGTAAATTCAATAATTGCAAGCACATCAACGAACCGAAGTGCGCCATAAGAGATGCAGTAGAGAAAGGTGAAATTTCAAAAAGCCGTTATGGTAGTTATCTGGCAATTGCAGAAGATATTCGCAACACTGAAAAAATTTACGACAAGGAATGAGATCCGTAATTCAACGCGTGAGTTTTGCAAGTGTAACGGTTGATGAAATTGTTATTGGAAAAATTGAAGCCGGCTTGTTGATTTTATTAGGAATTGAAGAGACGGATTCGCACGAAGACATTGAATGGCTCAGCAATAAAATATGCAACCTCCGGATTTTTGATGATGAAAACCGAGTAATGAATTTATCAGTAAAAGAAGAGAATGGAAATATTTTATTAGTGAGTCAGTTTACTTTGCATGCTTCTACTAAAAAAGGAAATCGCCCGTCGTATATCAAGGCAGCAAAACCTGAATTTGCGATTCCGATGTATGAAAAAATGATTTTGCAATTGCAAAAAGATTCAGGTAAAAAAATAGAAACCGGAAAATTCGGTGCTGATATGAAGGTGGAGTTATTGAATGATGGTCCGGTTACCATATGTATTGATTCGAAATACCGGGAATAAGTATGTGTTACAATTATTCCTACCTGCAAAAGCGTGGATTAAAATCGGCTCATCATGAAGGCAAAATAACAGAAGAGGAATATCGTGAACAGGTTTTGCAGCTGAATGGATTAAAAATTTCAGATTCAGCTATTCATGGTGGCGGGGTGGAAGAGCAATTGGTTTTTCCTGGTATGGAGGCGCCAGTAATCACAATAGAAAAAAAAATTGTTGAAGACTTTCAGTTTGGATTTTTGCCCGAATGGTCGAAAGATTATAAAGACTTCCGGAAAAATATTAACGCGCGCAGCGAAACCATTTTGGAAAAACCAACCTGGCGAAAAGCATTTCAGAAAAATCAGCGATGTCTCATTATTTCATCTGCATTTTACGAAGAGAATAAAAAAACAAAGCAGCGATACCGTTTTTCGTTGAGCAAAGAAGAACCTGTATTGTATGCCGGCATTTACAATAGCTGGATTGATAAGAATGATGGAGTGGTGATTCCGACTTTCGCAATTATCACTTGCGAAGCAAATGAAACAGTTGCACCATATCACAACCGAATGCCAGTGATTTTAAAAAAAGCAGAACAGGAAAAATGGTTAGATAAAAAATTAAATCAAGAAACGATTTATGGTTTGCTGAAACCGATTTCTGCAGAAGCCATGTTTTCAATTGAGACCAACCAATTAGAACGGAAAAAGAAAAAGGAAACTAAAACTGATAGTCAGTTGGGCTTTGAATTTTAACAATCTGTGAACATTTTATTCAATCTCCCTCCTCCTATTTCAAAATATTTATATTTACCCCGTTAAGAAATTTTATTCTTTACAACAATTTAAAGGCATTCTATAATTAAATATGAGCAAGTCAAAACAAACCGACAACAAAATGAAATTTATTGTTTCTACAGGTGCATTGTTAAAGCAGTTATCCCTTATTGATGGAGTTATCAGCACAAACACAGTATTACCTATTCTTGAAGATTTTCTTTTCGAAATAAAAAAAGGACGATTAACTGTTTTCAGTACTGATCTTGAAACATCAATGAGTACTGTTATGGAAGTGGAGGCAAAGGAAGATGGAAAAATTGCTATTCCGGCTCGCATGTTAATGAACATATTAAAGTCGTTGCCTGAACAGCCACTCACATTCAGTATTGATGAGCAGAATTATGGTATTGAAATAACTTCAGACAATGGAAAATACAAGCTGACCGGTGAAAATGGAGACGATTACCCTCGTATTCCGGTTGCTGAAGACATAAAAGATATTAAAATCAGTTCTTCTGTTTTAAAAAATGCAATTAATAAATGTTTGTTTGCTGTAGGTACTGACGATTTGCGACCAGCAATGACCGGAGTAAATTTTGAACTTAGTAAGGAGGGTATCACATTTGTAAGTACTGATGCTCATAAGCTGGTTCGATTTAAAAGATTTGATACCAGAAGTACAACTTCTGCATCTTTTATTATACCTCGCAAAGCATTGCAATTAGTAAATGGCGCATTACCATCTGAAGACACTCAGGTAAACCTTTCCTATAACAACAGCAATGCATTTTTCAGTTTCGGTACAGTAAATCTTATTTGCCGTTTGATTGATGCTCGATACCCTGATTACAATGCGGTAATACCTACTGATAATCCGAACAAATTAATTATTACGACCAGCGAAATTCTGAATTCTCTTCGTCGATTAATTATATTTTCTAACAAAACTACCCATCAGGTTACTTTTGAATTAAAGGGAAGTGAACTAACAATTACAGCCCGCGATTTAGATTTCAGTAATGAAGCAACAGAAAAATTAGTTTGCAATTACAGTGGTGAGGATATTGAAATATCTTTCAATGGTCGTTTCCTCAGCGAAATTCTGAGCGCTTTGAGTACCGATGAGGTTAAATTCGAATTCAGCACACCAACAAGAGCGTCATTAATTTCTCCAACATCAACTGATGATAAGGAAGACACACTGATGTTAGTGATGCCTATAATGGTAAATAATTAATTTATTCAGCTGGTTTTTCTGCTGAAGCTTCTTCTTTCTTCAGCTCTTCTTCCGTCTTTACCAAATTATTTGCTTTAAGAATGTGGTACCAGCGCACCATCTTTTTTATATCACTGTTATGTACTCTAACCTTATCATGATTAGTAATTGCTTTTGTAAAATAGTTCCGTAGATCATCATTAGAAGCTTTAGCTTCCGGAGCCGGAGTTTCATTTTCAATTTTTAAAAAATCCGCAAATACATATTTCAATTCCCGGTTTTCATCATTATCTAAATAAATAGTGATGTTCTCCAGCGAAGAAATGTTATGTACCCTTGCAGAGATGAATTGTGATTTTCCATCTTCAAGATTGGTAACTACTACTCCATTTGATTGGGATGAAAGCACTCTGAAAAGTCCTGACATTCCGGTGATTGCAACTATTTCATGAAATTCCATTAAAGAATATTTTGGATTGCGAAAATAGAAATATTTTTAAGCGCCGAACAAAACAGTTTAAATGGTCAAACAAAAACCTCCGATTCAAAAACCTCCGATTCAAAAACCAATTATTAAAACTGAGTGGTTTGAACGGCCCGCTGTACATGCAGCCTTGCTTGCAATCATTGCGGCACTACTTTATGCTGTTACTTTCCAGAATGAGTGGGCGTTGGATGATGTTATCAGTATCACCATGAATTCATTTACCCAAAAAGGGTTTGCGGGTATTCCAGACCTTCTTTCAAAAGACAGCTTTGTTGGTTTTGTTGGAAATGCAAGTGACCTGACCGGTGGAAGGTGGCGACCATTAGCTCTGGTAAGTTTTGCTACAGAAATTGAATTGCTCGGCTGGAATAAAACCGGTATTGACAATAATTTATCTCTCGCACATTTTATGCATTTCAATAATGTAATGCTTTATGCGGCAATTGCATTTTTGATATATCAGTTGTTGTATAAACATATCATAAAAGAAAAATGGTCTTCATTTTTTATTACTCTTTTATTTGTAATTCATCCAATACACAGCGAGGTAGTTGCGAATATCAAGAGTCGCGATGAATTGCTTTCTTGGTTTTTTCTTTTGCTTACTTTGGGTTTTACACTTGACTGGAAAAAGAAAAATAAAATACTTTTTCTGTTGTTGAGTAGTGTTTGCTTTTTTCTTGCTCTATTGTCAAAGGAAAACGGTGTGACATTTATTGCCGTACTTCCAATTACCTTTTTCTGTTTTACTAAAATGAATTGGAAAAATAGTTTTATTGCAACAGCACCATTTATTGCAATTGTATTTTTTTATATCGTTCTCCGGTTTTCCATAATTGGGTTTGTTCACAAAGAAATTACCGAAGTAATGAATTCGCCCTACCTGTATGCTACTCCTCTTGAAGCGTTGGCGACAAAAATGTTTGTGCTAGGAAAATATATTCTGATGCTGTTTCTGCCTCTGAATCTCAATTACGATTATTCATACAATCAAATTCCTTATACCTCTTTTAGTGACTGGCGGGTATTACTTTCTATTGCCGTTCAATTGGCATTATTGGTTTATGCTTTCAAAGAAATAGGAAAGAAGAGCCTGATTGCCTATGGAATTTTGTTTTATTTCTTCAGTGTGTTTATTGTTTCCAATCTGGTTGTTGATACCGGGGGTGTTATGGGTGAACGATTTGTATTTCAAGCCTCGTTCGGATTTCTGATTGCAATTGTTGCTGCCACATCTCTGCTTATTAAAAAAATACTTGTTGAGGAGAAAGTATTAAAACCAGTTATTGTCGGAGTTCTTTTAGTAATAGTTCTTCCTTTCTCCTACAAAACATATTCGAGGAGTAAAGAATGGAAAAATGACAAAACACTTTTTATTAAAGATGCTGTTACGAACCCTTTGAGTGCAAGAACAAATAATGGCGCAGGCACATCATATATTTTTTTAGGTGATGAAGCAAAAGATTCAGTATTGAAAAAAGCCAGTTACGATAGTTCTGTTCATTTATTAAAAAAAGCATTGCGCATTCATCCAAAATATACAGACCCCTACCTGAATTTAGGAGTTGCCTACGATAGAAAAAAGCTGATTGATAGCGCTGAATATTTCTGGAATAAAGCACGCGAACTTCAACCATCACATCCAAAACTAGGTGAGTTTGATAAAGTACTGGTTGCAGGCTTTCTCTCAAATGCTTCAAAAGATTATATAGCCGGAGATACTGTAAAAGCAATAAATGATTATCGAAAGGCAGTGAAGTATGGACCTAAAGATTCTAAGACCTGGTACAATCTTGCAGGAATTTATTTTACAGTTCACCAATATGACAGCGCACGAATATGTTTTAATCAAACTCTTGTTCTAAAGCCAGATCATGCTGAGGCTAAGCAGGCAATAAATTTTATGGATAGAACCGGAAAATAGTATTAAGGTAAATAGTGAAATGAATTAAAGAATTTTTCTTTCTGCATTTCAGGTACATCTCCCACTATTGGGTTACATGTTAGTTCAAATAATTTATTGTCTTTATAAAACGCTCGAACCAATGATTTCAATCCATACATTTCATATCGGTATTCCATGCATAAACCTCCATTAAATTGCATTTCTTTAATATCGGTCACTTTAGTGGAAAAAATATCTTCAATCACTCCTATATTCAATTTCACTTTATCACGAAAAGTTTGTTCGGTATAATTTGATTCTTCAAAGTTAACGCTGACATAAAAGTTGGTTAAAGGCTCGTCAAGCGTTGCAGATATAAACCAGCTATTCCCCTTTTTATCTGCTTTTGGTTTTTCGGGAAACTGAACTGAAAACTTCGCTTTCTTTTTTTCTGAATAAGATACCCAATCCCCTTCTCCATATTTGAAAGAAAATAAAGACAGAAGAACAACAGATATAATTGAAAGGCGAAATGCAGTTTTCATTATGTAAATTTTTTTGTGAATTTAACATCAGTACGAACCGATAATCAGAATGTTATACTGAAGTAATCAACAGATTGTCTAATGATTTCCTTTCATATAGGCAGTACACCTGTCCTCAACATTCTTCCGAATATTCATATAAAACAATCCGTAATCGAGTATGTGATAAATTTTCCAGTCAAATAAATTGCTTCCACGGAAAACAGGTTTGTTAATCCACAACAATCCGTTATGCACCTGGACATCACAAATGCCCGGATAGATGTGATGAATATTTCGTAACACTCCTCCATCATTGCATTTATTGTCTGCATAGAGTGAATCAATCCTCCATGTTAGTGGATTGGTGCAAACTGCATGATTCAATCCATATTCATAATAGGTTGGAATATATCCATAAGCAAAAGTGTTCCACGAAATCCAGCAATTGGTTTGTGTTGAATCTTCACAAGGTGAAATACAACAAAATGAATCTTTCGGAACAGGCATTCCAATCAAATAAGCACAAACCAATTGCTTTTGCAGCGGTTGATTATCAAAAAAATCTTTCATTAACCGAACGGCATGTATTGTTCCCTGGCTGTGCCCCGCAATAATTATTGGTCGGCCATTGTTATAATGTTGCAGGTAATATTCAAACGCATGTTTCACATCGGCATAAGCAGTGTCGAGCGAATTTTTTTTTGCATCCATATCCTTTGTATAGAATGCACTGATGTGTGCCTGACGATAGCGGGGCGCATAAATTTTGCACGATACATTAAACACACTCGCTTGCAATCTGATGGTTGACTCATCTACTTTTTTGTTCAAAGTTTTGTCGTTCACATCTGCATTCCATTTAAATTCTCCTTCGGGTTCATCAGTAAAAATGGTTGGATGAATAAAAAACACATCCACCTTGGCTGAGTCTTGTCCGTATTTTAAATTCTTATCAGGCATTTCATCTGCTTCATCTTTCATTGATGGCAAAGCGGCCCACGAAGAATTTTTACTGTAATCTGGAAACAGTGGAACGGCATTTTGACTGTATGGTGTTTGAATTAAGTATCTCTTTGATACTTTACAAGAAATGAAAGTAAAGAGAAGAAGAAAAATAAAAATTTGACGCACGAAACATTTTTTTTGAAATGGAATGTAAGAATACATTGATTGGAAAATAAGTATGATTCCTTTTATGAATTCATCATTGAATAAATTCCCAAATAACAACCCACACCCGCCAGGTATCCAATCAAAACCGGAAGAGTAATTTTTTTCAGGTACCAGCCGAAAGAAATATTTTCCATTCCCATTACTACTACTCCTGCTGCAGAACCAATGATTAATAAACTTCCGCCGGTGCCGGCGCAAAATGCAATCATCTCCCACATTTTATGATCCATCGGAAACAGATGTAAAGGATACATTCCGATTGTGGCGGCCACTAATGGAACATTATCAATAATGGAAGATGCAATTCCAAGCATTGTTATAACGATGTCTATATTGGGAATTGCCTTGTCTAACCAAACTGCTGTGTGTTCTAAAATTCCGGCCGTTTGTAAAGCAGCGACAGTTAAAAGTATTCCTACAAAAAATAATATTGAACTCAAATCAATTTTACTCAAAACACTTGCAACCTGCAATTCTTTTCGCTCGTGTTTTGCATGAAGCAATTCTGTGATAACCCAAAGCAGTGATAGTCCCAATAAAATTCCCATGTATGGCGGCAGGTGAGTGAATTGCTTAAAAACAGGTACAGAAACCAGACTCATAATACCAAGAAAAAAAATGTGTGATGAATATGGCTTGGGTGGTTCACGATCTTTTTCAATTTCATTTAGTTTCTCTCCCTTCATTTCAAAACTGAAATAAATAAGCGGTAATAAAATTGAAACCAAGCTAGGAATAAAAAGGGTTTCAATAATGTTTAAAGCAGAAATTTGACCGCCAATCCATAGCATGGTAGTTGTTACATCTCCAATTGGCGACCAGGCCCCTCCGGCATTGGCAGCGACTATTACCATGGAGGCAAAAACTATTCTTATCTTTTTATCAGCTATCATTTTTCGAAGAATAGAAACCATAACAATTGATGTTGTCAGATTATCAAGAATAGCAGAAAGAAAAAAAGTAATGAAACAAATTATCCAAAGCAACGAAACCTGGTTTCTTGTTTTCACAAGATTACTTACTACGCGGAATCCACGATGAGAATCAACCAATTCAACAATAGTCATAGCCCCCATTAAAAAAAATACTATTTCAGAAATATCAGAAAGATGATGTGAAAGTTCGGGAAGCAATACAATGCCGTTCACGCTGCTAAACAATATTAATATCACCCAGCTGATAACCGCTAACAATAATGCAGTTGCTGTTTTGTTTATTCGCAGCGGATGCTCCATGGCTATGGCCGCATATCCAACTAAAAATAAAATTACCAGAATTGAGTTAGCCATGTTTTTGAATTACCACAAACTTAAAAAAACCATTGTCACTTCACCGTTTGAAAATTAAAGTTGTTACATTACTTGATTCCTGAGTTGTTGCTACTATATATTTGTTCCCGCTTATTATAGCATTTCTTGGAAAAATCACATGGGCTTAACAAGCTCACCCTTGCTGGATTATTAGTTACCCTCGGAATCATTTACGGGGATATCGGAACCTCACCACTTTATGTGATGCAGGCAATATTGGGTGATAGACCTGTAAGCGAGCTATTGGTTTATGGTGGACTAAGTTGTGTTTTCTGGACCCTCACAATTCAAACTACAGTCAAGTATATAATTTTAACACTTCGAGCAGACAACAAAGGTGAGGGTGGAATATTTTCGTTATATGCATTGGTTCGCAAGCGTGGTAAATGGTTGGTTTATCCTGCAATTATTGGTGGTGCGGCATTACTTGCCGATGGTATAATTACGCCATCTATCACTGTTTCTTCTTCCATTGAAGGGTTACGGTTATATTATGAAGATATTAATACTGTTCCCATTGTTATTGCCATTCTATGTGGGCTTTTTATTTTTCAGAGAATGGGAACTATGTTAGTTGGAAGTTCTTTCGGGCCAATTATGTTCATCTGGTTTTCCATGCTTGGAATTCTTGGATTAGGAAATCTTGCAAATCACTGGGGAATTTTGCATGCAATCAATCCAAAGTATGCAATTGAAATGCTTATAGAATATCCAAAAGGATTCTGGTTGCTTGGTGCTGTATTCCTGTGTACTACAGGGGCAGAAGCATTATATTCAGACCTTGGCCACTGCGGAAGAAAAAATATTCGTGTCAGCTGGATTTTTGTAAAGACCTGCTTACTATTAAACTATTTCGGGCAAGGTGCATGGATTATGCAGCACACTGGCGAAGTGTTATCAGCGCAAAATCCATTTTATGCCATTATGCCTGATTGGTTTCTTTTAGTTGGAATTATTATCGCAACAATGGCTTCTGTTATTGCAAGCCAGGCTTTAATTACCGGAAGTTTTACATTGATAAATGAAGCCATGCGATTGAATCTTTGGCCCAAAGTTCGTGTGCTTCATCCAACAGATTTACGCGGACAGATTTATGTTCCGAGCATAAACATTATGCTTTTTATTGGTTGTGTTGCAATGGTGTTAGGTTTCAAAGAATCAAAAAACATGGAAGCTGCCTATGGTCTTTCCATCAGCATCACTATGTTAATGACAACACTTTTATATTGTACATATTTATATGTCAAACGCGGTTCGTATTTTTTAGTTGGAATAACTGCATTTGTCTTTCTTACCATTGAATTATGTTTCCTTGCTGCCAACTTGAATAAATTTATGCATGGTGGTTATGTTACTGTATTTATTGGTTCAGTTTTATTTGCCGTTATGTTTGTATGGTTTAAGGCTCGAAAAATTAAAAATCGTTATCTGGAATTTGTAAATGTTAAAGATTTTCTTCCTCCATTAAAAGCACTGAGTGATGATGTAACTGTTCCGAAATATTGTTCTCACCTTATATATCTTACAAGTGCCGATTATCCATCACAAATGGAATCAAAAATTTTTTATTCCATTTTCAATAAGCAACCAAAGCGTGCTGATGTTTATTGGTTTGTTCATGTTGATGTGGTTGATGAGCCTTATACATTGGAGTATGTTGTAACTTCGTTAATTCCCGGCGATGTTTTCCGGGTAGATTTTATGCTAGGGTTTCGCGTGCCACCACGCATCAATTTATATTTTAAGAAAGTGGTTGAGAACATGGTTGCGAATAATGAAGTAGATACTGTTAGTCGATACGAATCATTAAACAAACAAAATGTATCAGGCGATTTTCGTTTTGTAGTGATAGAAAAGTTTTTGAGTTTCGAAAACGAATTACCTTTTATTGAGAAATTGATTATGGATGGCTATTTCTTTTTAAAAAGTGTTTCGCTCAAAGAAGGCCGCGAGTTTGGATTGGATACCAGTTCGGTTACCATTGAAAAATTCCCTTTGATTTTGATTCCGCCTAAAGAAGTGAATCTGAAAAGAGTTTACGAATAGTTAGCTACCTTTTTGCTGCATAATTCTTATCGGGTGTGCAATCTTGCTTCCGTATTTATGAATGGTTTCCAGAATGAAAAAGTTGACCTGTTCTTTAACTTTCATAAACTCCAGATACTCGGTTTGCGGCACATAATATTCAATCATCAGATTCACAGCACTATCGCTGAATGAATCAAAGCGCACGAAATTTTCTTCATTCATTTCTTCACGACCATCAAAATATTTCTGCAGTTCATTAATAATATTTCTAAGTTGTTCTGAGGTTGTTTCATAACTTAAACCAATCACCATATTCACTCTTCGGTATGTACGGAGTGTAAGGTTATCTACACTTGAGTCAGTCATTTTTTTATTCGGAATGGTGACAAATGTTTTTTCTGTTGTACGCAATCTTGTACTTCGAAAACCTACTTTCTCAACCTTACCGGTCACATCTCCCACTTTCACAATATCCCCAACAGTAAATGGCCGGTCTAAAAAAATAGTGAGCGATCCAAAAAGATTAGCTAAGGTATCTTGTGCAGCAAGAGCCAGTGCCAACCCCCCTATTCCTAGTCCGGTAAGAATGCTTGCAATATTAAATTGAAGAATGGCGCCAAGAATAATTCCAACACTTATAAGAGTGACTATAATTTTTAATAGGTCTTTAATAAAAGGAACAAGCTGATCGTCCATTTTTGATTCAGTTAGTTCGGCGCGATCTCTTAAAATTATTGTGATAAAATCTATAACACGCAATAGCACCCATGTAAAAGAAAGCGCAATAATGGTTGCAAATAACCTGGCTAAAATTGTTTTTAAATCCGTATCAAGAATTTCTACATCCCATGCTTTTGGAAATTTCAATAAACGAAACGCAAACGATGCGGTTAATAAAACAATCAACCATGATGCCGGACGAAAAATGAGTGCATTAAATTGTTTAACCCTGTTTTCTTTTGTGTATCGGCGAAAGAAATTATAAACTATAGTTCCTAAAATTCCTGATATATATCTTTTAAATAAAAACACGATAAAAAGAATGCCCAAGAACCAGGCGTATTGCTCAAATGGATTATCCAGTATTTTCTGCGATAAAAATTCTTTCATTGAAATTTTAATTATTCAGTCAACAAAAATAGAATTGAATATTAAGGTTGTGTTTTAATATTTATTATTAAAAACTCTTTTTTTACTTTTTATTTTTCTCTTATGCTTTTTCTTATACATTCACACAACAAACCTCTCTTAAAATGAAAAAATTCTTTACCTTTTTCATTGCAATAATTTCAATTGCAATTGTTTCAAAAGCTCAATCATTTAGTGATGATTTTGAAAGCTATACCTCAGGAAGTCTTCTTGCGCAATCCTCAACAACATGGGCAACATGGAGCAGTGCGGCAGGCGGGGGAACAGATGATGTTGCCGTTAGCAATACTTTGGCGCATAGCGGAACCAATTCCATTTATCTTGCTTCAACAGCAACAAATGGTGGTCCGGATGATTTGATTCTTCCTTTTAGTTCACAATACAATACAGGCACTTTTATGTTTGAAAGCTGGATGTATGTAACAACAGGAAAAGGAGCCTATTTTAATTATCAGGGAACTTCAACTTACGGTGATGTATATACAATGGATGTTACTTATGAAACAAATGGAAATGTAAAATTTGAAAACAGCGGTTCTCTTCTTTTACAAACAACCTATCCTCAGGGACAATGGTTTGATTTTAAAATGATTGCTAATTTGAATAATGCTTCCTGGTCTGTTTTGATAGATGGAATTGTAGTTGGCTCTTTTCAAAATCCGATTTTTGATATTGCTGCAATGGACTTTTATCCGATTTTAAATTCATCGTTTTATATGGATGATGTTAGCTACAGCCATACTCCTTACACATTACCGAACTTAAATGCTTCTTTAATGGGGCTGACTATTCAAAACGGATTAGCATCTCAAACCAGAAATCCAAAAGTGACCGTTAGAAATCTTGGTGTATCTGCCATTACTTCATTTGATCTTACCGTAAATTATAACGGAGCGCCAGTTACACAAAATATTACCGGAGTAAATTATGCTTCAGGAACAGCAAATGCTATTACCTTATCACAAACAATTACACTTTTCGCAGGAACAATTCCGGCAAACATTATAATCAGTAATGTTAATGGGAATATAAGCGATGATGATATGTTAGATGATACCGCAACCGCGTCGGTTACAGCGGTAACACCCGCTCTGGGTAAGGTAGTAGTTGCTGAAGAAGCAACAGGCACCTGGTGTCAATGGTGTCCTCGCGGCGCTGTTTATATGGATTTAATGACAGAAAAATATGGAGATTTTTACGCCGGAATTGCAGTTCATAATAATGATCCAATGGAAGATTCGGCTTATGATGCATCAATTGGAGCTTTTATTTCAGGTTATCCAAGTGCATTAGTTGACCGGTTACCGAAAATTGATCCTTCAGCAATAGAGCAGGATTTTCAAACAAGAATTTTAGTAAATCCAAAAGTTTTTATAACAAATGGAGCAACCTTCAATTCATCAACCCGTCAATTAAAAGTTTCTTTAAAATCTGATTGGCAGGTAGCTGTAACTGGTTCAAATTACAAATTGGCTTGTGTGCTTACCGAAGATAGTTTGCATGGAACAACAAGCAGTTGGGCACAATCAAATGCTTATTCTGGAGGCGGTAGTGGTGTTATGGGTGGATTTGAATTATTAGGAAATCCTGTACCTGCTTCTCAAATGAATTACAATCATGTTGCTCGATTTATTTATCCGAATTGGGACGGAGCACCAGCTTTTTCCGGAAGTGTAAATGCCGGAGACATTGTAATTGATAATTTCACTTTTACATTACCATCAGGATGGGATGAAAACCAAATTCATATTATTGGAATGGTTATAGAAAACAATGGAATTATTGATAATGCTTCTCACACAACAATTGATGAAGCTATTGCGAATGGCTTTTTACCAGGAACAGATTTGGGGGGCATTGGCAGCGGAATAACTTTTGTTGACCCTTCACAGCAAATTTCATTATATCCAAATCCTTCCAGTGACCAGTCATTTTTAAAGCTAAATTTAAATATCCAATCTGATGTAGTGGTTTCAATTTATAATTTGAATGGAAGTTTATTACAATCAAAAGACTATGGGAAATTATCTGGAGGAAATATTCTTCCAATTGAAACATCTTTGCTTGCCCAGGGAGTTTATTTGGTTGAGATTTCACTAAATGGAAAAAAAGAAATGCTGAAATTGGCAAAAGACTAATTACCTTTTTAATTATTTGAAATACAAAGGGCGATCTTAAATTTGATCGCCTTTTGTATTTAGATGTATTTGAAAATCAAAAAAAATAATACCTTGAAATAATCTTGCCCTTAAAACTGTTCAACGATTTTATTACTGTTGAAATGAAATAATCATTCAACCATTTTGCACTCAGCCACAGAATTATTTTTATGGTTCATAGAAAAATTATGTTTGAAGAATTTCTGACCCCCCTCAACTTATCGTCTTTCATTGATTTAAAAAATCTGCACGACACACAGTGGGGGAAGCAAATACGATTTAACACAGAAGGAATTGAAGATCTGATTGGAATTGATCTCGCAATAATCGGTGTGATGGAAGATCGCGGCTCATTGCGTAACAGTGGTTGTGCCGAGGCGCCTGATGCGGTTCGCCATCACCTTTACAAACTTTATAAGCAACAATACGATTTGAATATTGCTGACCTTGGAAACATTATTCGAGGTGTAACAATGCGCGATACTTATGTTGCATTGAGTAAGCTAGTTGCCGAGTTATTACGAATGAAAATTGTGCCTGTCATTATTGGCGGCAGTCATGATTTAACTTATGCGCAGTACGGCGGTTATCAAGAGCTGGAGGAAATAATAAATGTTGCTGTGGTTGATTCGTTTATTGATATCCGCGAGAACGAACCTGAAATTAACAGCGATAATTACCTTATGCGGTTAATGATGCATCAACCGAATTATCTTTTCAACTACAGTCACATTGCTTATCAAACACATTTTGCTCCTCCGCATACATTAGAAACACTTGATAAATTGCATTTCGATTTATATCGTTTGGGGAAACTGTTTGATGGTACCGTAGAAATGGAACCTGTATTGCGCTCTACAAATATGTTGAGTTTTGATATTTCAGCGGTAAGATATTCCGATGCTCCAGGAAACAGAAATGCGACACCAAATGGTTTGCGTGGTGAAGACGCGTGCCAGATTGCACGATACGCAGGATTGAGTGAGCAGATGACTTCATTTGGTTTGTATGAAATAAATCCGATGGTTGATGATAGAGAACAAACCGTTCAGCTTGCTGCTCAAATGGTTTGGTATTTTGCTGATGGGTTTTATAGTCGGCGAAAAGAACACCCGCGTGATAATGATGAGAGTTTTACAAAATATATCATACACTTCCGTCAAAATCATTATGAAATGACCTTCTGGAAAAGTATAAAAAGCGACATGTGGTGGATGGAAGTTCCGGTTGGTGGCCGCGGAAGAATCAGAAGAAAAAACAAAGTGCTGCCATGCTCTTATGAAGATTATCAATCAGCATGTAAAGAAGAATTACCTGAGCGTTGGCTCAAAGCTTATCATAAACTGTCCTGAGTTTTATTTTCCTTAATGAATTAAGCTTGTTTCGAAAATTGTTTGGTTGGAATTAGTGCTAAAAGCAAATTCCTGAACAAAATTTCAGATCAAAAAAGCTACATAATATCGTTTTATTATTTTAGCGAATTACAAATCATACAACAACACCAATAATGGGAACCGAATCAGTGACGACTGGAGAAAAAAAGAAAAAAAACATTCCTGAATTACAGGAGGATAATAAAATAGAGCCGCATTCAAAAAGTAAGGTGAGTCGTGAAGATGCTTTAGAGTATCACATGAAAGGCCGCCCTGGAAAAATTGAAGTGATTCCTACTAAGGAAACCAAAACACAGCGCGACCTTGCTTTAGCATACTCACCAGGTGTAGCAGAACCCTGCCTTGAAATTGCCAGAGATGTGGAGAATGTTTACAAATACACTGCTAAAGGAAACCTGGTGGGTGTAATTACTAATGGAACCGCCGTATTGGGCCTTGGAGATATTGGCCCTGAAGCATCAAAGCCGGTAATGGAGGGTAAGGGATTGCTCTTTAAAATATTTGCGGATATAGATGTGTTCGATATCGAAATAAATACCAAAAATGTTGAGGAGTTTATAGCAGCAGTAAAAGCATTAGAGCCAACCTTTGGTGGAATAAATTTAGAAGATATTAAAGCGCCTGAGTGTTTTGAAATTGAATCGCGATTAAAGGCCGAAATGAAAATTCCGGTCATGCACGATGATCAGCACGGCACTGCAATTATTTCAGGGGCAGCTTTATTAAATGCTTTAGAAGTTGCTGATAAAAAAATTGATAAAATAAAACTGGTTGTAAACGGGGCGGGTGCATCAGCCATCAGCTGTGCAAAGTTGTATGTTGCCCTTGGTGTATTATGCGAAAACATAGTGATGGTGGATAGCAGTGGAGTTATCCGTGCAGACCGAGATGGTTTAGATGGAACCAAAAAACAATTCGCAACTACAAGAAATATTTCAACGCTTGAAGAAGCAATGAAGGGTGCGGATGTGTTTCTTGGATTATCAAAAGGAAATATATTATCGCAGAAACATATTCAGTCAATGGCAGATACACCAATTGTATTTGCATTGGCAAATCCGGATCCCGAAATTAGTTATGAATTGGCAATTGCTTCGAGAGAAGATATTATTATGGCTACTGGAAGAAGTGATTATCCTAATCAGGTAAATAATGTTTTAGGATTTCCATTCATATTTCGCGGAGCTCTGGATGTTCGCGCAACGGAAATTAATGAAGCCATGAAACTTGCAGCTGTCAAGGCTTTGGCGGAATTAGCCAAAAAACCTGTGCCTGATTTGGTTAACCTTGCTTACAACGAAAAAAATATATCGTTCGGAAAAGAATATATCATTCCAAAACCAATTGACCCACGATTACTTACTACAGTTTCTCCCGCAGTAGCAAAAGCTGCAATTGAAAGTGGAGTTGCGCGCAACATAATTACTGACTGGGAGGGATATGAAAATGAACTCTCAAAAAGATTAGGTCGTGACGATAATGTGATGCGGGTCATTACCAATAAAGCAAAGCGAAATCCGAAACGCGTGGTTTTTGCTGAAGCCGATACTTATAAAATTCTGAAAGCAGCTCAGATTGTCCGTGACGAAGGAATTGCAAAACCAATTTTGCTGGGCGATAAAGAAAAAATTGAAAGCATCATTTCCGAAAACGGATTAGACCTTGGTGACTCTTTAATTGTTGACCCTCGTTCGCACGATATGGGTATTAAGCGTCTTGAGTATGCGGCCATTCTGTTTGATAAAAGAAAAAGAAGGGGGGTAACATTACATGAATCTAAAAAGCTCATGTACGAACGGAATTATTTCGGCGCAATGATGGTGGAACTGGGTGAAGCAGATGCACTCATCAGCGGACTCACCCGCAATTATGCCCAAACAATAAAACCTGCACTACAAATTATCGGTACTGAGGAAGGAGTGAATAAAGTTGCAGGTATGTACATTATGCTCACCAAGCGTGGCCCGTTATTTTTTGCAGATACAACTGTGAATGTAAATCCAAGTGCAGAAGATTTAGTGGAGATAACTGCCGTTACTGCAAAGGCGGTTCAGCAATTTAATGTGCAACCAAGAGTGGCCATGCTTTCATATTCCAATTTCGGAAGCACCGCCGGTGAAGAACCCGAAAGAGTAAGCAAAGCAGTACAGATTTTAAAACAACGATATCCGGGATTAATAGTGGACGGAGAAATGCAGGCAAACTTTGCATTGCATCGTGATTTGCTTCGCGATAATTATCCATTTTCAGAGTTGGTAAATGGAGGAGCCAACACACTCATATTTCCAAACCTCGCTGCCGGAAACATTGCATACAAACTCATTCAGGAATTAGGATTGGCTGATACCATCGGACCAATTTTATTGGGATTGAAACGGCCTGTTCACATACTGCAACTCGGCAGCAGTGTGCGCGAAATAGTAAACATGGTGAACATTGCAGTTGTGGATGCACAGGTTAAAAGTGGTCGGAAATGATTTCATACTTACAGGGTAATTTTTCATTCAAAAGCCCAACTCATATAATTATTGAAAATGGTGGAGTAGGATATCATGTAAATATTTCGATGAACACCTGGAGTAAAATACAGCACGATGATTCAGGGAAATTACATACCTACCTGCATATCACAGGTGGGACGCAAAGTCCGCTCATTGTTTCGCTTTATGGTTTTGCTGAAGAAGAAGAGCGCAGCATGTTTATTGAGTTGTTAAATATTTCAGGAGTAGGTGCATCTACAGTTCGAATGGTGTTATCTGCATTATCGCCAAACGATTTGCGCAATGCAATTTTAACCGAGAACGCTCATGCATTCGAACGCATAAAGGGTATAGGGCCAAAAACCGCCAAGAGAATTATTCTAGAGTTAAAAGATAAAGTGGCTAAGGTTGCTACAAAAGCTGATAGCCTTTCTCCGAATAATAAAGTTAAAGACGAAGCGTTAAGCGCTCTCGTCATGTTGGGTTTTTCACGCGCACCGGCTGAGCAAGCAGTGCAGCGAGTGGTGGCCTCAAATCCGTCTATGACAGTAGAGGACATCATTAAACAAGTGTTGAAAACAATTTGATTGTCGACTATAGTGCGGGCTATTTTAGCCATCACCTATTTTCGGGGGGACTTTTTTAATTTTTTAGCAGAAAAAACTAAGGCGAAATTGAAACGCAATTCTAATCCTGCATTCATCATTGTATCTGCATTTGCTGTGCTTACAGTATTATCAGCAATAGGCAAAAATGAATTTAACAAATTCAAGTCAACAAATAACGCATCGGCAATTTCAACTGCAGCGATTGATACGCCTCCTGATATTGACTTGCATTATCCAATTGAAGATAATAACGGAAGTGTTACAGACCAGAATAATAATTCAATGGATTTAAATGATCCATCCAACATTAAACAAGATGTTCAATATGATCCTGAAACCAATCAATACATTTTAACCGAAACAATAGGCGATCAATTCTATCGGAGTCCCACTTACATGAGTTTTGAAGAGTTTTTAAAATATGAATACGATAAAACTCAAAAAGAAAATTTCGAACAGCTCAGCAATTCAAATTCTTTACTTACTCACAAGGGTCTAATTCCAAAAGTTAATGTTGGTGGCCAGTTAGCCGATCGTTTGTTTGGAGGCACTTCTGTTGACATTCGCCCCAATGGAAATATTGATTTAACATTCGGTTACAACAGGCAGAATATTCAGAATCCCACACTTACGGCGCAACAACGCAAACAGGGTGGATTTCAATTTGACATGAATATTCAAATGAATGTGGTTGGAAAAATAGGAGATAAATTAAAGCTCACTACTAACTACAATACTCAAAGTTCATTTGATTTTGAAAATCAGGTGAAACTTGAATACACGGGATATCAAGATGAAATTATAAAAAAGATTGAAGCAGGAAATGTGAGTCTTCCGCTCAACACTACTTTAATACAGGGAAGCCAGAGTTTGTTTGGATTAAAAACGCAATTACAATTCGGGCGGTTGATGTTAACCAGTGTTATCTCACAACAAAAATCGCAGGCACAAAATATCACTATACAAGGTGGCGCCCAAACTCAAACATTTGAAGTTAATGCCGACCAATACGATGAAAACAGAAACTATTTTCTGGGCCAATATTTTCGTGAAAACTATAATAAAAACATGGCTCAAATTCCTATCATTAATACAGGAGCCCAGATTAATAAAATTGAAGTATGGGTTACAAATAAAAATGGAGCCACAACACTTACCCGCGACATTGTTGCGTTTCAGGATTTAGGAGAAAATCAGCCATACAGTCCTCAGATATTACCATATACAGGAAACAACTTGCCAGCCGGTTCTTCATTAAATAAATTTCCAACTCAAAGCGCATCAAATGATTTGTATTACAAATTATCGCAGGATCAAAATGCAAGATCATTGAGTTCAACAATACAAACATTAACTGGTGGAAGCTATCAATTACAAGCTGTTCAGGATTTTGAAAAAACTTATGCTCGCCAACTTTCTCCTTCTGAGTATACACTTCAACCGCAACTTGGTTTTATTTTACTAAATCAGCAATTAAATCCTGATGATGTACTGGCGGTTGCATACCAATATACCTACAACGGAAAAGTTTATCAGGTTGGTGAATTTGCTCAAGACCTTCCGACAAATGCCGATGTGCCCAATGTTTTATTTTTAAAAATGCTGAAGAGCACTTCTGTTCGTCCGAAACTTCCTATTTGGAAGTTGATGATGAAGAATGTGTATTCACTCGGTGCATATCAGGTAAATCCTTCTGACTTCAGATTAGATGTTTATTATCTTGATCCCGCAGGTGGCGCAAGAAGATTTATTCCAGCAGGAAATGTGAATAGCATTCCTCTCATTCGATTGCTCGGATTGGATCGTTTAAATAATAATCAGGATCCTCAACCAGACGGAGTTTTTGATTTTATACCAGGCGTTACTATTAACCCCAACAACGGGAAAGTTATTTTCCCTGTTCTTGAGCCTTTCGGAAAAGATTTGAATTCAAAATTTACCGATCAAAATGTTGCATCAAAATATGTTTATCAGGTTTTATATGATTCAACAAAAACAATTGCTCTTCAATTCCCTGAGTTTGATCGGTACATAATAAAAGGATCATATAAAGGATCATCGTCTACTGATATTTCATTGGGCGCATTTAATATTCCACAAGGCTCCGTTAAAGTAACCGCAGGTGGTCAGGTGTTACAGGAAAATGTCGACTATACGGTTGACTACAATTTAGGAAGATTGAAAATTATAAACCAGGGAATTATGAATTCCGGTGCGCCTATAAATGTGTCATTTGAAAACAATGCAACCTTTGGTTTTACAACAAAAACTTTATTTGGAACGCGAGCTGATTATTACATCAACGATCATTTTAAATTAGGGGGAACATATCTTCATTTATCAGAACGACCATATACCCGTAAATTAAATGTTGGCGACGATCCTATCAGCAATGCCATATATGGTTTAGATGGAAGCTGGCAAACCGAATCAGGTTTCATAACCAGATTGATTGACAAATTGCCTTTGCTTGATACAAAAGAAAAATCAACGGTTACTGTGAGCGGTGAAGTTGCTCGTCTTGACCCTGGTCACAGCAAGGCAATAGGAAAAGGAAATGCCGGTCAGGTATATATCGACGATTTTGAAGGGACGCAAAGCACTTACGATTTAAAATTTCCTTATAGCAGCTGGGTACTCGCCAGCACACCATCCAGATCGTCAACAGGGTTGTTTCCTGAAGCTGATTCAATTAATAATTTGTTTTATGGTTATCACCGCGCAAAGCTTTCGTGGTATGCCATTGATCCTCTTTTCTTAAGAAACATATCGTCAACTCCTGAACACATAAAAAATAATCCTGCAGAGCAGTGTAGTTTTTACACACGGGAAATAAATGAAAAAGAGTTGTTTCCAAACAAACAACAGGTTCAGGGCTTACCCAATAATCTTCCGACTTTCGATTTAAATTTTGAGCCAAATGTTAAAGGGCCTTATAATTTTCTTGCTGGTCCAAATTCTTTTAACGGTGTTGATTCTGAAGGGAGAATTCATTTAAAAAATCCTGAAAAGAATTTTGGTGGAATAATGCGCAGTATTGATTACAATGATTTTGAACAGGCGAACATTGAGTACATTCAATTTTGGGTGCTTGATCCTTATCTGAATGGATATGGAGGCAACAGGTATGGAGATATTTTTATTGATCTTGGAAATATTTCAGAAGATGTATTAAAAGATTCTCGTTTGTTTATGGAAAATGGTTTGCCGGAAAGCAGTTCAAGTCAGGCAAATGTTGATACTACCACCTGGTCCATTGTTCCTGTAAATCTTCCGCCAACAAATTCATTTTCTAACAATGAAGCTGCAAGAGAATATCAGGATGTGGGATATGATGGTGTTGGAGAAAAAGACGGTTATGAGGTTGCCTTTGACTCGGTTTACTTAGATAGTATTGCTCAGAATTATGGAATAAATTCTCCGTATTACAATGCTGCATTAAATGATCCGGCGGGCGACAATTATCATTACTATCTTGGTGGTGATTATGATTCAGATCAAATCGGAATTTTAGATCGCTATAAAAAATATAACAATCCTGATGGTAATTCACCAATATCAACTTCAGGCCAGGCAATATCTGAGGCCGCAACAAACATCCCCGAAACAGAGGACTTAAATCGCGATAATACACTAAGTGAGACCGAGGAATATTTTGAATATAAAGTTTCATTAAATCCAAATGATTTAATAAGTACCGGAAATAATCACATCACCGATATTGTGACAGCTGATGTAAATTGTAATGACGGAAATTTACTCGGACAAGAAAGATGGATTCAGGTAAAAATTCCTATTGAAGAATACTATAAAAAAATTGGTGGAATTCAGGATTTCAAATCAATTCGCTTCATCAGGGTTTATTTGGCCGGTTTTGATACTACGGTAAATCTTCGCTTTGCTAAATTAGAATTTGTTCGTAACCAATGGCGCAAGTATCAATTCAGTCTTCAAACTCCGGGAGAATACATTCCGGATGATAACAATGGCGAAACATTTTTTAATGTCGGTTCTGTTTCGTTAGAAGAAAATTCACAGCGCCAACCAATTAATTATGTAATGCCTCCAGGCATTCAACGCGAACAGCAATTAGGTTCGGTTCAAACGCTTTTACAAAACGAACAATCTTTAAGTGTTCAGGCATGTAATCTTCAGGATGGAGATTCAAGAGCTGTTTATAAAAGTTTAAATTTAGATTTGCGCACTTTTAAGGTTTTAAAAATGTTTGTGCACGCTGAAAACGCAGGCACAGGATATACTTTCAATTACGGTGATTTAACTGCTTTCATACGATTGGGTTCAGATTTCATCAGTAATTATTATGAATATGAAAAAGCATTAACGCCATCTCTCTTTAATAACAACGATACTTTTAATGTTTGGCCGGCTTCAAATAATTTTGAAATCACCCTGGACCAATTAACTGAAATAAAATCTGCCCGTAATGCTGCAGGTGCCTCATTCAGTACTCCTTATTCTCTTGTTTTATCTAATGGAGATAGAATTACCATAGTAGGAAATCCGGATTTAGGATTAGCAAAAGTTGCAATGCTTGGTATTCACAATCCAAAGCAGGGAAGCGGTTATCCTGTTGGAGATGCTGATGATGGCAGAGCAAAATGTGCTGAACTTTGGTTTAATGAATTAAGATTAAGCGGGTTTGATGAAGAAGGCGGATATGCTGCTTTGGGAAGAGTAGATGTGAAGCTGGCTGACCTTGGGAATATATCTGTAAGCGGAACAATGCACTCAATTGGTTTTGGTTCCCTGGAACAAAAACTCAATGAGCGATACAAAGACAACTTCTTCCAATACGACGCTTCCGGAACTTTTCAGCTCGGTAAATTTTTACCCAAAAGTGTTGGATTACAATTGCCAATGTATCTTGGCGTTACAAGTTCTATAAGTAATCCAAAATATGATCCTTACGAATTAGATGTTTTGTTAAAAGACAAACTCAATGCGATTACAGATGCTCCTGCTCGCGACTCAGCAAGAAAAGCCGCACAGGATTTTGTCAATATCAAGAGTTTAAATTTTACTAATGTTCGAAGAGTAAATAACAGTAAAACCGCCAAGCCTCACATTTACGGAATTGAAAACTGGAATGCTACCTATGCATTTACTCAAACTTACAAGCGAAGCCCGATAATTGAAAGTGACATTACAAAAAAATACCATGGTGAAATAGGATACATTTTCCCCGGAAAATCAAAATTCATTTCTCCTTTTAATAAACTCATTGGAACCAAACCAAAATATCTTAAAGCTGTTCGCGATTTTAATTTCAATTTGCTTCCTACAAATATTTCATTCCGAAATGTTATGGATCGTCAGTTCGGTCAAACGCGAATGAGAGAAACTGATGCGCTTTCTCCTCCGGCTGATCCAACATATAATAAATTCTGGACCTGGGACAGGTTCTATGGTGTGAAATTCGAATTGGCTAAATCATTAAATCTTGATTTCAATGCCATTACGAATACACGCATTGATGAAGACACAGGTCGCATTGATACAAAACCTGAAAAAGATTCTGTATGGGCCAACATTAAAAATTTTGGTCGCACAACACATTATCATCATACTGCAAATCTTGCTTATACTCTTCCGATAAATAAAATTCCGATTTTAGATTGGATCACCGGAACTGTAAAGTATGGCGCTGAATATGATTGGCTTGCATTACCTCTTGTAAGCGATACAACCGACAAAGGAACTGCATTTGAAAAAATCAGACTAAAGGAAAATCCGCTTGGCAATACTTTAAATAATGATCAGAACATAAACTTTAACAGTGATCTGAACTTTAGAAATTTGTATAATAAATGGAAATTCCTGAAGCCATATAACACAAATACTTCGGCACTCAACCAGCAGAAGGGTGAAACAAAAGACGGAAAGGATAATAAAGACAATACAAAGGATTCAAAAGATCAAAAGAAAAACAATCAGCCTACTGCAAAAGGTGGTCTTTCATTTATCATTCGTCCAATCATCAGTTTAAAGAAAGTAACCTTTACTTATGCTCAAACAAGAGGAACCACTCTTCCCGGATTTATTTACAAAGCAAAAAACTTCGGGCAGGATTTGAATAAAACCTCTCCAGGCTGGGACTTTGTTTTTGGAATGCAGCCCGATACAAACTGGTTAAATGATGCTGCAAAAAAGGGATGGATTACAAGTGATACTTCAATGAATTATCAATTCATTCAAAACTATAATCGCAACATTACTGCACGGGCTCAATTCGAACCTCTTAAGGATGTAAATGTTGACATTAACTTTTTGAAAAATTATTCCTACAACACAACTGAATTTTTCAAAAACACAAGTCTCGGATACCAGCATTTGAATGGGCGGGCGTTTGGTACTTATAGTGTTTCGTTCATTGCATGGAACACTGCATTTTCTAAATCAGACACAAACGGAAATTCGCCAACTTTTAATTTATTTGAAGAGTACCGCCAAACTGTTTCTCAGCGATTAGCAAAAAACAATCCCGAAGCCGTTGGTCCTTATTACAATCCGCAGGATAGTACATTCAATTCTAATTTTGCAAATGGCTACGGTCCTTATTCACAGGATGTATTAATCCCGTCGTTTCTGGCTGCATATGCAGGGAAAGATATTAATTCTGTCGGGCTATATAAATACTTCAATGGTATACCTGCGCCTAACTGGAGGGTTACATACAATGGTTTAACGAAAATGAAATGGGCAAAGAAAATATGGAACTCACTTAATATTTCTCATGGATATACCTCAACGCTAACCATTAATTCTTTCAGTTCTGCACTTGATTTTAAAGGCAATGTAAAAGATGGAATAAATCTCCCGAGCACCATTGATTCTGTTTCCGGAAATTTCATCAGCTTTTATGATATACCAAGCATTGGAATCACGGAACAATTTTCGCCGCTAATTGGGGTAGATGCTCAATGGAAAAATAATGTGAGCACCAAGTTTGAATATAAAAAAGGAAGAAATTTGGCGATGAGCTTCCTGGATTATCAATTGGTTGAATCAAGAACTTCAGAAGTTACAGTGGGGTTGGGATACAAATGGAAGAATGCCCCAATTCCTTTTAAAATTCAAGGAAAGAAAAAACGCTTGAAAAATGATTTGAATTTGAAATGCGATGTTTCGGTTAGCAATAACATAACAACCAATTACAAATTAGATCAGGCGGTAAGCACGCCAACACAGGGAATGAAAACAATCAGTATTTCACCTTCGGCAGAATACATGGTAAGTAATCGTTTAAACATTCGTTTGTTTGTTGATAAAAGATACAGCATACCTGCCACTTCTGCTTCTTATCCGATCAGATACACCAACGCAGGTGTAACGATAAGATTTACTCTGGCGCAATAATGTATTAGTTAAAAAAAGAGCACATCAACTCAAATTGATATGCTCTTTTTATTTTAAAGAAAACACAAATTAATTTTCTGATTAGGCATTCCGCTTTCAGATATTATTTTTCCGCTCTCAAAATTTAATTGAATGAATTTTCCTGACAATCTCCGTTACACAAAAGACCACGAATGGATTCGCATTGAAGGCGACACTGCAGTTATCGGAATCACTGATTTTGCGCAAAGCGAATTAGGTGATATTGTTTATGTAGATGTAAATACCATTGGGAAAACATTAAAGAGAGAAGAAGTATTTGGAACCGTAGAGGCGGTTAAAACTGTTAGCGATTTATTTCTACCAGTTTCAGGAACAATACTTGAACTTAATGCCGATTTAAATGCAAATCCCGAATTAGTTAATCAGGACCCTTATGTAAAAGGCTGGATGGTAAAAGTTAAAATGAACAACCCTTCAGATGCAAACGAACTGATGGACAAAGCAGCATATACTGCTTTAGTTGGTCATTAATAATAAAAATAATATGCGCTGGCTTTTGCCAATGGTTTGGGCTGGGGTAATTTGTTATTTGTCTTTAATGCCGGGTGGCGACCTGCCTGATTTTGATTTATTTCATTTATTGTTTATTGATAAGTGGGTACATGTTTTTTTATATTTTATGTTTTCGCTTTTTCTTTTGCAGGCCTGGGGCAGAGAAAATTCTTTTATTTTAAAGTCGACATCAGTATTAGTATTTTGTATTGTTTTCGGATTTGTAATTGAAGAATTACAGGAAACCTATACTACCACCCGGCATTTTGAATGGCTTGATTTATTTTTTGATTCCATTGGGGCCGGTGTCTATATATTTATTTGGTTAAGACGAAGCTCAAAGGACTTTTTAAAGAAAAGTTAACCAGGGAAAATATTTTTTACTTAATCAAAATGAGTTTTAAAAATAGTTGATTGTAAAATGCTTGTTCCAGACTTTAATCCCTATCCAACACTTATCACTGAAAGATTGCTGCTTCGAAGAATTGAATTGAGCGATGCCAACGATTTGTTTATACTTCGCTCAGATGAACGAATGATGAAGTATTTAGATCGACCTCGGGCAAAAACGAAAGAAGATGCCGAAAAGCTTGTTCAGATTTTTGAAGATTTATTGATTAAAAATGAAGGCATAAATTGGGGAATTACACTTAAGGATAATTCAAGATTACTTGGTACAATTTGTTTTTGGAAGCTGCAGTTGGAAAATGAAAGAAGTGAAATTGGCTATATGTTGCATTCTGATTTCCATCGTAAAGGAATTATGCAGGAAGCAATTACTGCTGTTTTGAATTATGGATTTAATGAATTGAAACTGCATTCGGTAGAAGCAAATGTGAACCCCGAAAACACAGCATCAATAAAATTATTAGAGAAAAATAATTTCGTTCGTGAAGCTTATTTCAAAGAGAATTATTTCTACCATGGGAAATTTTTAGACTCAGCAATTTATTCATTAGTAAAAAGCAAATAGGTTTTTCACTAAATCAGTTATAAAATCAAAAAGTATTTTTGATTTATTATATTATCATTTTTACATTCATTCCATGACAGACAAATTTCAATCGGCGGCATTTGAAAAAGCATTGAACGAATTAAACAATGCTCAACGCGAAGCGGTTGATCAGATTGATGGGCCCGTGTTAGTAGTTGCAGGACCCGGCACAGGAAAAACACAAATCATTGCGGCCCGCATCGGAAATATTTTAACACAAACAGATACTGCTCCACAAAATATTTTATGCCTTACTTATACTGATGCCGGCACTATCGCCATGCGTCAGCGACTCATGAAATTTATAGGGCCTACTGCATATCGCGTGAACATCTACACCTTTCATGCTTTTTGCAATGAAGTCATTCAATCCAATCTTGATTTCTTTGGAAAAAGAGTTCTGGAACCAATTTCTGAATTGGAAAACATTTCTCTTCTTCAATCCATCATTGATGAATTACCGCCAACCAATATGATCAGAAGGCTGAAGGGCGATATTTATTTTGAAGTGAAACGAATGAATTCGCTTTTCAGAATGATGAAAGAAGAAGACTGGTCAACAGAAAAAATCCTGAAAAGCATTGATGATTACATAAATGATTTGTCAAATCGCGATGAATTTATTTACAAGCGCGACAATGGTCCGCGTGGAATAAAAAAAGGCGATGTAAAAAAAGATGCTATAGAAGAGGCGAAAAAGAAAATGGAAACGCTTCGTGCAGCTGCAGAATTATTTCCGGTTTATCAGAAAAAAATGCTTGCCCTTAATCGATATGATTACAGTGATATGATTTTGTGGGTGGTGAAAGCGTTTGCTGAAAATGAAAATATGTTGCGCAATTACCAGGAGCGCTACCTGTATTTTTTGGTCGATGAATTTCAGGATACCAATGGGTCGCAAAACGAAATTTTAAAACACCTTACAAATTACTGGGATAAGCCAAACTGTTTTACTGTTGGAGATGATGACCAGAGCATTTATGAATTTCAGGGGGCGCGCGTAAAAAATATAATGGATTTTTATGAAGCCAATCGCTCCGATATTAAATCAATTGTGCTGACGGAAAATTACAGAAGCAATCAAAAAATATTAGATGCATCAAAAGTCTTAATTGATAATAATCACGAGCGGCTCATTCATAAAATTCCGGATTTGGATAAAACGCTTTCTGCAAGCCACCCTGTTATGACAGAATCTAAAGTGGCGCCCAGATTTATTCAATATCCGAATCTCGCACAGGAAGAGGCGGGAATAATAAAACAAATAGAAACACTACTAGAACAAGGATTCCCCATGAACGAAGTTGCTATAATTTATCATCGTCATGCACAGGCCGAAAACCTTATTCAGCTATTCGAGAAAAAAAATATTCCATACCAGGTCCGCAAGAAGATTAATATTCTCGATTTACCCTTAATTCAAAATATTTTAACAACACTAAAATATTTAGATGAAGAAACGCGCAGGCCACACAACGGAGAATATCTGTTGTTTCAAATAATGCACTTTCATTTTTTTCATATTCATCCACATGATATTTCGGCGCTTGCGGCATTTGCAGGAGGAAAAAGAATTAATAATAAGTGGAGGGAAATATTGGCTGATAAAAAATCTCTTGATCAGATTAAATTAAAAGATCCTGAAGCATTAATAAAGTTTGAAAAAAACATTACCAACTGGCTAAAAAATGCAGGCAACATCACGCTCCAAATGTTGTTCGAAGAAATTCTGAATGAAAGTGGATTGCTTCAATATATTTTAAAAAGTGATGAAAAAATATGGTTGATGCAGGTACTCACAACCTTCTTTGATTTTTTAAAAACAGAAAGCGCCAAGTATCCCCGGATAAAAATTACTCAATTTCTGGAAATGATTGAGCAAATGGAAAATAATGATTTGGGGTTGCCGGTTAATAAAACTGTGTTCCGCGAAGACGGGGTTAATTTCATTACAGCCCATTCAGCAAAAGGACTTGAATTTCAATATGTTTTTTTGATTGGGTGTACGGCTGATAAATGGGAAAGCGCTGGCGGGGGTGGAAATAATTATTCATTACCCGATACGCTAACTTTCACAAAAGATGAAAATAAAATTGAATCTCTTCGCCGGTTATTTTATGTGGCTATGACACGGGCTAAAGAGCATTTGACAATTTCATTTGCAGAGTCAAACAACGAAGGAAAAAAACTTGCCGCTTCACAATTTGTTGCCGAAGTAGCTTCCGGTACCGGATTAGAAGTATCCACATCAAAAGTTGAGGCCGAGGAATTATTTGATATGGGCATGGCTTTGTTAATGAAATCTGAAAAACCACATATCGAATTATTTGACCGGGATTTTATTCAATCTAAAGTCGAAAATTTTTCGATGAGCGTTTCTGCATTGAATAAATATCTGGAATGTCCGATTTCATATTACTTCGAGCGGATATTGAATGTGCCATTTGCCAAGAACGATTCAATGGCTTTTGGTAATGCCGTTCACTGGGCGCTTAATCGTTTGTTTGTTAAGATGAGAGATTCAGCAGAGAAAAAATTTCCTTCTATTGATGATGTGCTGAATGATTTCAGTTTTGAAATGAGCCGGCAGAAAGATTCGTTCACCGAAAAACAATACACAAACAGAATGTTGCACGGCAAACAAATTCTGCCCGAGTATTACAATCAATACATCAACTCATGGAACAAAGTGGTGGTGACTGAATATGCTATCCGCAACATTGAGGTGGATGGTGTGCCTGTGAATGGAAAATTAGATAAGCTTGAATTTACAGGTGCTGATGTGAATGTGGTGGATTATAAAACGGGAAGTGTGCAATACGGAAAAGAAAAATTTCTTGCGCCCGATGAAAAAAATCCTATTGGAGGCGATTACTGGCGGCAAATAGTTTTCTATAAAATTCTGCTCGATAATTTTAAAATTGAAAAGTGGAACATGCTGAGCGGTGAACTGGATTTTGTAGAGAAAGACGAAAAGAAAAATGTTTTCGTGAAAGAAAAAATTGTTGTCACCAAGGATGCAATTGAGTTTGTAAAAAATCAGGTAAAAGAAACTTACACCCGAATAAAAAATCTGGCGTTTACTGAAGGGTGCGGAAAAAAAGATTGTCATTGGTGCAATTTTGTGAAGGAGAATAAAATTGCCCTTCCACAGGTTGTCGCCTAGTAATTTTTCTCTGTTTATTTTCTTAAACAAAACGAATTTCTTCGTTGGTTTTCAAATTGTTTTGATATAAAAGAATTTCGGAACATTGCCGTTAATGATTTTGCGATGAATAGAACTGTTTGCCTTTTTTTAATTTTTGTTTCAGCACTGAAGGTTTCTGCACAGGATACCTACCAGCAGCGGGTAGTAAATTATATTTCTACCTATAAAGATCTGGCTATTGAAGAAATGAAGCGCACCGGTGTTCCGGCCAGCATAACAATTGGCCAGGGTATAATAGAAACAGAAGCCGGCAGAAGTTCTTTGGCAACTTTAGCCAACAATCATTTTGGTATAAAATGCCATGAAGACTGGAAAGGCGACACCTATCATTTTGATGATGATGCACCGAATGAATGTTTCAGAAAATATGATTCGCCTTATCAATCTTTTAAAGACCACAGTAATTTTTTAAAAAACAAACCGCGTTATGCCTGTTTGTTTCAATTGGATATTACAGATTACAAAGGATGGTCGAAAGGGTTGAAAGCTTGCGGGTATGCAACAAATCCAAAATATGCTGAAATACTAATTACTGCTATAGAAAATAACAGCCTGATGCAATATGATTTAATGGGATTAGATCCGAATTATATTGCCGGTAAGAACCCAATTGACAGCACAGATGCTCAGTGTAAAATTCAAAATCAGGACCCGGAAACAGATGCAATTGTTTCTGATTTAGTAAGTGATCCGCAACATGGTCGGGTTTATTTTTTTAACAACATAAAATGCATTGAACTAAAGCAAGGAGAAACTTTACAGAAGATTGCAGTGGAATATGAATTAGGAATGAAAAGAATATTGAAGTACAACGACATGACTTCAAAAACAAAAGTGCAGCCGGGTGATCGTATTTATCTTCAACTGAAACACCGCAATGGTGATGTTGCTTATCACACAGTGAAAGAAGATGAAACCATGTTTGAGATTTCGCAAATGCATGGAATTCAGTTGGCCTATTTGTATGAAAAAAATAAAATGATATTCGGAACGCAACCCGAGGCCGGTGAGATTTTGAATTTACGGAGCGACCGCATTTCTCCCCCTAAACTTCGCAGCAAACAAAAATCTGTTCAAAAAGAGCTTACATCATATCATCCTGATTCGCTTGATGAAAATATTTATGTTGTTAAAAAAGGAGATACTCTATATGCAATTTCAAAAATGTATGATTTAACTGTTGCTGAGCTAAAGCAATTCAATAATCTTACAAGCGATGTTTTAAGCATTGGCGATAAATTAAAAGTGAAATAACTTTTTGCTATTCGTAATAAATACTCATTGATTTACTGTGCTCATTTATATTTACTGAATGGAAGAAATAATACAGGTACTCGATAAGAAATTTAAAACTTATATCTCCGCCGAAACAATTCAGAATAGAATAAAGGAGCTGGCTGAAAAAATGAATACGCGATTTGCTGAAGAAAGACCGATATTTCTTGCAATACTTAATGGCTCTTTTATGTTCGCGGCTGATTTAATGAAACAGGTAAATATTCCAAGTGAAATATCATTTGTAAAACTTGCTTCATATCAGGGAACTCAATCAACAGGTCATGTAAAAACACTAGTGGGGCTTGATATAAATATCAAGGACCGCACTGTGATAATTGTTGAAGACATAGTTGATACAGGAAAAACACTGAATGAATTTCTTCCCGTATTAAGGGGATTTCAACCAAAAGAGATTTTAATCTCCGCCTTGCTTTTTAAGCCCGAAGCCTTGAAGCACGATATAAAAGTTGAATACAGTTGTTTCGAAGTGCCAAATGATTTTTTAGTTGGGTATGGATTGGATTATGATGGTTATGGCAGAAACCTTCCGGCCATTTACCAACTATGCTAGTGTATTACCTCAAATTTTAATACTTCCGCCCTCTTATCATTACTAATAGATATAAGATATAATCCTGTATCAATATTGTCTGACTTTAATTGAATTAAATTTTTTCCTTGAAATATTTTTTCGGTTTTTGAATAAATAATTTTTCCGGATAAATCAGTGATTTCAATTTTTATAAAGTCGTCATTATCAGAATAAAGATAAATACTGGATTGATTTGAGCTGGGATTTGGAAACACTTTTGATAAACCCGATTGACCAAAATAACTTATTGTTGATGAGGCAATACCTGCAGAATCATTTGCCGAACCGGAATCTGTTTCAGTAGAGTCATAATAAACCGGAATATATTTTTTACAGTTTGCATAAACAGAATCCAATTGCCACCTGTGGTCTCCCCGAATACTTCTGTCGGCAAGTTCACAAGCCCCTGCAGCATATAGAAGTTTTTGATCCACACTATCAGGAACCATAACATCTCTAATGGTCAAGTGGTCATAAGAAGCAAAGCAGTTATTGTCTGGTAACCCCGGATAAACAGAATCTAAAACATATTCTAAATATGATTTGTCGGGATTTAATCTTACAAGATTAATTCCGCTATTTAAAAACTTATTGTATTGAAATAATACTCCGGGATGATCCGGTGAATTAATATAATGATCATTATTTTTTCCGGTAATCATGAACAAAAACCCGGGCTTTTTATTTGCTATTGAATCAATCCATCCGCCGCCATTTCGCCATTTCCAAAAATCTTTTGCTTCCTGAAAAGTTGGAATATAAAATGGATGAGGATTTGGAATCAATCCCATTGAATATCCAAGCTGAATTATTTTTTGGCTGTAATAAGCCCGAGTGTTAAATCCCGTTCCATAAATCAATGGCTCTAATGGAAAGTCTGTAGTACCGCCGGGCTCGCCATCATTATCATTATCAAAATAAAATCCGGCAAGTGTATCAAAGAATGCCGTGTAATTATAATATAGCGTATCGCAATACTTTAATTTTGAATAATCAAATGTTCCGGTTGTGTCATTATAAGCAGCATT
Organism: Chitinophagaceae bacterium; assembly: GCA_947469485.1. Classification (GTDB taxonomy): domain Bacteria; phylum Bacteroidota; class Bacteroidia; order Chitinophagales; family UBA10324; genus UBA10324. Next base: position 80,656 of record CANIPU010000003.1, read on the forward strand.
ATGAGTAATTGTTGCTCCGCCTGTATTGACATTTCCCATATCTGCTAATTGGTTTTGATCCCCGACAGGAGATTCCCAGTTACAAATCCATTTCAAGCCCGATAATTGTTCGCCGTATTTTCCTGTTGTTACTAAAGAAATATTACCCCCATTTGACCCTCCAATAAGTCCAACATCCTGATAATTTGGTTCAACCGAAATTAATTCGCTTAAATACTTACCGTTGTCGTCTGTAATTTCTCCGCTGCAAAATTTTATTACATCACATAGCGCCTTAACACAATCAGGACCTCGTAAATCATAAATACCTCCGCTTAATAAATTTGAAATTCCACCTCCTGGAAAATTGAAAAACACTTCAACAAAACCAAATTGTGTTAAGACGGCAGGGTAATTCAGAATAATGCCATTTGCTCCTTTTCCGCCTGCAACAACAATTGCAACAGGCGCTCCACAGGTGTCATATCGTGCATTATCCGGAGAATGAATCAGTAAAGCAATGCCGGTAGAATCGGCAACACTAGAAGGAATATGGGTAATTACAGGCTGTTGGGCTTTAGTAAAAAAAGGTGCGCACCAAAAAAATAAAAACACAATAACCCAATAACTCTTCATAGAAAATTAAAATTGGTGTTTTTTTGAATTGACGAAAATAAAGAAGAAAACACAATGTTGTTAGGGTACATCTATTAGGGCTTTACGGAATTAGTTCATGATAATTTAGTAGTTGCAATCCATGAGGAAATGGACTCCAATGCCGCATTCGGCTCTTCAAACATTCCCATATGAGCGCTTTTTTCAAGCATACAAATTACTGCTGTTGATGGAAGATGGGCCATCATCACGCTTTTTTCAAATGGAATTGCCAAATCATTTTTCCCAATTATAATCAGAACAGGGAGTTGTGTATTTTTCAAAAAATCTGTTTTATCAATTCTCTCCCTCATTGCAAGTGATGCACTTGCAATTGATTGTTCAGGAATAATTGCTGCTTTTTCTTCTAATGAAAAAATAAGCTTCTCATTACTTTTAGCAAACTCCCGGGTAAATAATGTTGGAAATAGCTGATCGGCAAAGGCTCGGCTCCCGTTTTTTACAACAAACTCAGCTACTTTTTTTCTGGTTTCCTTTTTCAGTTCATCATCAGCAAAACAAGAGCTGTGAAATAGCCCGAAACCTTTCAGTCTTCCCGAATATTTTTCAGCGAACGAAAGAGCTACATATCCACCCATTGAATGGCCAATCACAAAACATTTTTCAATTTGTTCTTCATTCAAAACTGAAAGCACTGCGTCGGCCATCAGTTCCATACTGAGGTGATTATTTCCAGGAAGAGATTTTCCAAAGCCCGGCAGGTCAATACAAATGATATTTACATTTAAAAGAAGTGGTTGCTTGAATTCGTGCCACACACTTTTGTCTTCACAAAAACCATGAAGCAACACAAGCGTTTCGCCTGCGCCTTCAATTGAATAACTGATGTTTGATTCTAGGTGTTGAATGATTTTGTCCATAAAAATTTCGAAGGCTAATGTAGAATCATTAAACATTCCATTTCAAATCTTACTTTTCCTCCTGCAAAAAAATCATTGAAGAAAATATTATTCATACTATTTACATGTGCCCTTTTTGGTTGCGGAAAAAGCGAGAATAAAATAAAAGCATCCCTGCTTCCTCTCGGAAATGTTTCATCCGGATATATTGATTCAATCAGTGTGGCAATAAAGAATGAATACAATTTTGATGTTTTGATTATTCCGGAAATAAAAATTCCTGAAAAATTTTTCATCAATATAAAATCTCCAAGATATCGGGCTGATTTAATTATAAAATATTTGTTGAGCATAAAACCCGATTCAGTTGATTATTTAATGGGAATAACGGAACAAGATATTTCTGTGACCAAAAGAGATGAAACCGGAAATATTAAAAACCCGGAATTGAAATATTCTGACTGGGGGGTTTTTGGATTTGGCTATGTTGGAAACAGCAGCAGTGTGATTTCAACCTTCAGATTAAAGAATGAAAACGAGAAGGTTTTTTACTCAAGAATTCAAAAAGTTGCTTTACACGAACTGGGTCACAATCTTGGGTTACCTCATTGTAAAAACAAAACATGCATGATGTGTGATGCTGCAGAAACAATTAAAACAATTGACCGGGTAAACAAATTACTTTGTGATGACTGCAGGGCAAAAATTCAATAGCATCATTTTTTCGGGCCATTAGAAGTTCCGCTAAGTAGAAAAGCGGAACTTCTAAACACTTCCATTACTTTTCGCCCATAGAAAATTCTACATGAAGAAAATAATTCTTGCTGCTCTCTTCCTTCCAATCTTAATTCTTAATTCTAAAATCTCAAGTGCTCAACAAACTTTCCCGGTAAACGGAGTTCACGATGAGCGCGAAGGATATTATGCTTTCATCAATGCAACTATTGCCGTTGATTACAAGACTTTATTGAGCAATGCAACTTTGCTCATTCATGATGGAAAAATTGTTGCCGTTGGAAATGCAGTTACAATTCCCGCAGGTGTAACCGAGATTGATTGCAAGGGGAAGTTCATTTATCCGTCTTTCATTGACTTGTTCAGCAACTATGGAATCGTAAAAACAGAAACACAAAACAACAATCAGCAGGGACCACAATTTATTTCCAACAAAAGCGGAGCCTACAACTGGAATCAGGCCATCATGCCCGAAGTTAACGGCGTTGATTTTTTTCATGGTGATGAAAAGCAAGCGGAGAATTTACGCTCTCTTGGGTTCGGTGCAGTGCTCACTCATCGCATGGATGGAATTATGCGCGGCACAGGAGCTGTAGTGTTGGCGGGAAATGAAAGCGATAATGAAATGATTGTTCGCGGAAATGTTGCTTCGTTTTATTCTTTCAATAAAGGAACAAGCACACAGGATTATCCTTCATCACTCATGGGTTCAATTGCTTTGCTGCGACAAACATTTTATGATGCGCAGTGGTACAAATCAGGTGGAAGCAATGAAGAAAAAAATATTTCGCTTGAAGCGCTGAACAGTCAATTATCGCTTCCGCAAATTTTTCAGGTAGATAATGACTTAAGTATTTTGCGTGCAGATAAAATCGGTGATGAGTTCGGAATAAAATTTATTATCAAGGGAGCGGGCGATGAATACAAACGACTGGATGAAATCAAAACAACAAGCGTTGCGCTCATTGTTCCAATCAATTTTCCAAAACCATACAATGTCAATGACCCGAATGATGCTGATTTGATTTCGCTCGAAGAAATGATGAATTGGGAACAGGCGCCTGCGAATCTTTTTCGTATTGATAAAGCCGGAATAAATTTTTGTATTACGAAACAAGGATGTAGTGATGATGCATTCTGGAAAAATCTGCGCAAAGCAATTGCTTATGGATTGAATCCAGCCGATGCACTCAAAGCGCTTACCTACACACCCGCGCAGCTTTCAGGCGAGTGGAACAATTTAGGTTCATTGGAAAAGGGTAAGCTCGCGAACTTCATCATCTGCTCTGATTCCATTTTCAATGATGAAAACATTATTTATCAGAATTGGGTGAAAGGAAAAATGTATCGTGTGAATGATGAACAAATTTCGTCACTGAAAGGAACATATGATTTCACGCTGAACAGAATGGGCGCGATAAAACTTTCGATTGAAAATCCTTCATCCAATTCGGTGCAATTAGAATTTCATGATTCAACAAAAGCCGATGTAAAATTTTCGCTAAACGATAATCTGATTTCACTTTCGTTTGCAATGCCGAAAGATTCTACAAAACAATTGTACCGCTTGAATGGATTTATTGAGGGAGATAATTTTTCAGGAAAAGGTTTAGACCCGAAGGGAAATGAAGTGGTTTGGACCGCAACTCGAACAAGTGATGAGAGCGAGAAAAACGATTCAACAAAAAAAGAAAACAAGAACCCTGAATTCGGGAAAGTGATTTATCCTTTCTGTGCTTACGGCTGGGATACAATTCCGAAACAGGAAACTGTTCTATTCAAAAACGCAACTGTATGGACGAATGAAGCTGAAGGAAATTTAGAAAACACGGATGTATTAATCAGCAACGGAAAGATTCAGCAGGTCGGAAAAAATATTTCAGTTCCGGCAAATGCGCGCGTGATTGATGCAACAGGAAAATTTCTGACATCAGGAATAATTGACGAACATTCGCACATCGCGATTTCTCAGGGAGTGAATGAAGGTACACAATCTGTAACATCAGAGGTTCGCATTGGCGATGTAGTGAGTTCGGAAGACATAAATATTTATCGCAATCTCGCCGGAGGGGTGACAACATCTCATTTATTACACGGCTCATCAAATACAATTGGCGGTCAAACGCAACTCATAAAACTTCGCTGGGGTTATGCGCCCGAGCAAATGAAATTTGCAGGATGGACGGGCTTCATAAAATTTGCACTTGGTGAAAATGTGAAGCAATCGAATTGGGGTGACCGCAACACTGTTCGTTTTCCGCAAACGCGAATGGGTGTTGAACAAACTATGTTCGATGGATTTATCAGAGCGCGCAAATATCAAAGCGACTGGAATAAATGGAATTCAACCGCCGCAAAAAATAAAACCATACTAACTGCACCGCGCCGCGATTTAGAATTGGATGCACTATCAGAAATTCTTGATGGAAAAAGATTTATCACTTGTCATTCTTATGTGCAAAGTGAAATAAACATGTTGATGCATGTTGCTGATAGCATGCATTTTCAAATGAATACTTTCACCCACATATTGGAAGGATACAAAGTTGCCGACAAGATGAAGGCACACGGAGTTTATGCTTCTTCATTTTCTGATTGGTGGGCCTACAAGTACGAAGTGTATGATGCCATTCCGTACAATGCAGCAATACTTACTAAAGTGGGGGTGATAACAGCTATAAATTCTGATGACGCCGAAATGGCGCGCCGCCTCAATCAAGAGTCAGCTAAATCAATTAAGTATGGAGGGCTCACTGAAATTGAGGCGTGGAAACTTTGCACGCTCAATCCCGCAAAGATGCTGCATGTAGATGATAAAACCGGAAGCATAAAAGCCGGAAAAGATGCAGACCTCGTTCTATGGAACAACAATCCTCTAAGCATTTATGCAAAACCTGAATACACTTTTGTAGATGGAATTTGTTTCTTCAGTCTGCAGCTCGACCTTCAGAAGCGCGACTTCATTCACACCGAGCGCACGCGCATTATTAACGAAATGCTGAATGCAATTAAGAATGGTGAACAGCCACAGGATTTAAATCTCAATTTCAATTTGCTTTACGATTGTGATATGCTTTGTGATGGAAGTCAAATTGGTGCCCAATAAAAAATAACGAAATGAAAAAAATATTTTCTTCAATACTTTTCTCGCTTTTCATCTCTTCGCTTCACTCGCAAACAATTCCGGTTGCGCCTAAACAAGATTCGCTAATCATTCTGATGAATGGCATTGCGCACCTTGGCAATGGAGAGGTAATTGAAAACTCTGCTATCGGTTTTGAGAATGGTAAAATCACTTTTGTGGCTGATGCGCGAACCATTCGTATTGAACAATCAAGTGCAAAAATCATAAACATCTATGGTAAACATGTTTATCCCGGACTGATTGCCTGCAACACTGATCTCGGCTTGAATGAAATTGAAGCTGCGCGTGCAACTCGTGATGCGAATGAAGTCGGCGATTTTAATCCAAACATCCGCAGCATCATTGCTTACAACACCGATTCGAAAGTGATTCCTACTGTCCGCTCAAATGGAATTTTGTTAGCCCAGGTTGTTCCGCAAGGTGGAATTATTTCCGGCTCTTCATCTGTTGTGCAGCTCGATGCATGGAACTGGGAAGATGCGCAATACAAAACCGACGAAGGAATTCATTTGAATTTTCCTTCGTTCTATTCTTATCATTTCAATGAAGACGGCGGAAGTATTGGTGTGAATGAGCATTACACTGATGAAATGCAAAACATCCGTAACTTTTTTGATGAAGCAAAAGCATACACTCAAACTGCGCACGAAAATGTGAACTTGAAATTCGAAGCAATGAGCGGTTTGTTTAACGGAAAGAAAAAATTATTCCTTCATGCGGATGGTGTGAAAGAAATTACTGCCGCTGTGCTTTTCGCAAAATCATACAAAATGAATTGTGTGATTGTAGGTGGAAGCGAAGCGTGGAAGTGCACTGATGTTTTAGTGGCGAATCATGTTTCCGTTATACTAGGAAGAATTCAATCGTTGCCCGGCAGTGATGATGAAGATTATGATTTGCCTTACAAGACTCCTGCGCTTCTGAAAAAAGCAGGTGTTGATTTTTGTTTGAGCATGGATGGTTTCTGGCAGCAACGCAATCTTCCGTTTCTCGCTGGAGAAGCCGTGGCTTACGGAAACATGACACCAGAAGAAGCGCTGATGTATATCACATCAAATGCAGCGCATATTCTTGGAATTGATAACACAACCGGAACTTTAGCTGAAGGAAAAGATGCAAATATCATTGTAAGTGATGGCGATATTCTCGACATGAAAACCAACAATATCATTTACGCATTCATACAAGGCAGAGAAATAAATCTCAACAACAAGCAAAAAGATTTGTATGAGATTTATAAAGAGAAGTACGGAATAAAATAATTTCTGATTTCAAAATTATTTTTCTGAATAAAATTTCTCGATGGGAAAAAACAAATTAAAACACTTTGCCGAGATGGAAACATTCACCAATGTTTTTCAGAAAGCAACGGCGATGAAGGGAAAATGGAATGAGGGGTTTTTTCAAAACAATAATCCAATCACATTAGAATTAGGTTGCGGCAAGGGAGAATATTCATTGGCGCTTGCAAGACTATATCCTGAAAGGAATTTTATCGGAATTGACATTAAGGGCGCGCGAATATGGCGCGGTGCAAAAACTGCATTAGAAGAAGGACTTAAAAATGTTTGCTTTCTGCGTGCGCAAATTGATCATCTGCCTGAGTACTTCGAACCAAATTCCGTTGACGAAATCTGGCTCACATTTTCTGATCCTCATCCGCCATTGCACGAAGCGAAAAAGCGATTGACCTCGCCAAAATTTATTTCAATCTATCGTCAGGTATTGAAACCAACTGGAATCATCCACCTTAAAACCGATTCTTCAGTTTTGTATGAATACACTCTTGAAATTATTGAAGAATTGAAATTGAAAATTATTTATCACTCGCCTGATATTTATTCCGGTGAGTTGTACGATAAAATACTTGAAGCAAAAACTTATTATGAGAATATGCATCTCAAGCTTGGTAAAACAATAAAGTATGTGAAGTTTAGTTTGTAGTTCATGGTTCATGGCATCGCACCACTACGAACCCCGAATCATCAGCTGCCAACTATCTCCTGACACAACTCAATCAATACTCCGTTGGTGCTTTTCGGATGAAGGAAAATAACCATCTTGTTATCTGCCCCGCGAAATGGTTCTTCACGGGTGAAAATGAATCCAGCATCTTTTAATCTTTTTACTTCAGCATTTATATCTGCAACTTCATAAGCAATGTGATGCATTCCCTCGCCGCGCTTCTCAATAAATTTTCCAATTGCTCCTTCAGGGTTTGTAGTTTCCAGTAATTCAATTTTTGTATCGCCGGTTTTAAAAAAGGCGGTGCTCACCATTTCTGATTCTACATTTTCAATTTTATAGCACGGAGTGTTGAGCAGTGTTTCAAATAATTTTTTACTCGCCTCTAAATTTTTTACCGCGATTCCAATGTGTTCGACTTTCAGCATGTAGAAAATAATTTTTTACAAAGATGAAAATAAAGTTCTTACCCCTGAGTTTAAAACAGGAGTGTCTCTGAAATTAAGCCCTCAAGGAACTCTGAGAAATAACTCTGTGTTAGTCTGTGGTGAAAGCCTAAATTTGCACCAGTAAATATTAAAACCATGATACAGATTAGTGAGTACGCAAAAAATAAAGTAACTGAAATTCTGAAGACCGAAGGAAAGGATGATTCTTACTTCGTTCGGGTTTCTGTTGTGGGCGGCGGGTGCAGTGGTTTGAGTTATAAAATGGAGTTCGACCACGAGATGAAAAAAGATGACCAGGTGTTTGAAGATAAAGGAATGAAACTCGTAACCGACCTCCGCAGCTTCTTATATCTGTGCGGCACCACACTCGACCACAGCGACGGACTGAACGGAAAAGGTTTTCATTTCGTGAATCCGAATGCGACACGCACCTGTGCTTGCGGGGAAAGTTTTGCGGTGTAAGTTGTTATTGGTTATTTGTTATAAGTTATTCGTAAACACAAATTCTCTTTAGAAATATTTCTATTTCATTTTTGAATTTCATTGTTTGATAAATTTTTGATTCCAGGTTTTTCCGGATTCCATTGTTACACTAGTGAAATAAACTCCGCTTGGAAGCGCTTGAATATTGATGTTAGTTTTTACTGAATTGATTTCTTGCGAAATAATTTTTTCTCCAATGGTGTTTGTGATTTCAAGTTTGCAATTTTTATAAATTGATTTTGATTGAATAGTTAAATAATCAGAAACAGGATTCGGATAAATAAATATGTCTGAATTAATTTTTAAATCTTGCATACCTACAGAACCAGGATTAAATTTCATTACAAAAAAATCATCATTCCCAATTGATGAATGAATGTCAGAAGAAGCAGTTGCATCAAAATCAACTGTGTTGTAGAAATATCCTCCGAGAAAAATATTTCCTGTATTGTCACATGCAATATTCCACGCTTCATCATTTCCTGTTCCTCCAATATTGAAAGACAAAAGCGAATTCCCATTGAGATCAAAAGTTGAAATAAAGAAATCAAAATTTCCACTTGATATTAACGAATCAGCTCCGCTTCCTGGATCGAAATCAACAGTTCCCCAGAAATATCCTGTCATAAAAAGCCGCTGACTTTGGTCAATCACAAATGAAGTTCCACTTTCCTGATTTGCTCCACCAATTTGTTTTACCCAAATAAAATTCCCAGTAGAGCTCAATTTGCATAAAAATAAATCATCGCTTCCGTTTGAAATTAAATTAGCAACTCCTGCCCCTGGATCGAAATCGTATGTGTTCTGAAATGATCCTGTTACATAAACATTTTTTGAAGCATCAACAATTACATCATTGACATTTGAATAAACTCCACCAGAAAAATGTTTTGCCCAAACAAAATTCCCATTACTATCAAGCTTGGAAATAAAAATATCCCAACCAGTTGCTGAAAGCAGAAATGAGCCAACTCCCGGATCGAAATCAGTTGTCCCATCAAATCCTCCAACGGAAATAATATTTCCATCACCATCTGAAGTAATTGATGCGCCATCATCATATCCTGTTCCTCCTATTCTTTTTACCCAAATCAGATTTCCTGACAAGTCATAACGACCAATAAAATCATCGGCACTTGCGTCGGAAATTAAAATATCGTTGCTGACAGAAGGATCAAAATCAACCGTGTCTCTGAATTCACCGGTAATACAAATGCTATTTGAGTTTTCTAAGCAAATGCTAAAACCATTATCGTCGGAATTTCCACCGAATGAATTCGCCCAAATAAAATTTCCGGATGAATCAAGTTTTAAAATAAAAATATCTCTTGCTCCTGTTGAATAAAGCATGTGTAAACCAATGCCCGGGTCAAAATCAGCTGAGTCATGAAAATTTCCGATTACATAAACATTACAATCTGCATCTGCTGTTATTGAAAATCCAGAACACTGCGGAATAGAGATAGCCCATGAAAAATTTCCTGATGAATTATATTTGGTTACGAAAACTGAATTCCCATAATACCCAACCATTGTAAGCACACCAGACCCCGGATCAAAATCGGCAGTATCCTGAAAATATCCTGTTGTATAAACACTTCCGACATTATCTGTTACAATCGAATATACCTTATCCCCATCACTTCCTCCAGTAGTATTTGCCCAATCAAGAGCGGGAATTTGAGCTTTAGTATTTAGGGAGATAATTAATAGAAGTAGCGTACGAATAGTTTTCATGTGAAATTATTTTAACTGTAATACTAAACTCAAAAAAAAATTTAATTGTCAGCAATTTGTAAAACTCAATTCGCTACAATATGATAGAAGGAAAAAAATCCAACTACAAATATTCCATTATCACATTCTGAATTTCATCAGAAGAAAATTTCTCTTCTAAGTTTTCTACCAGAAATAATTTCTCTAATAATTCATCGCGGTGTTTTCCTATCCGTTGTGCTTCGGAGTATGGAATGTGAGTGAATGAAACCATGGAATAAGCTGGAATAAATTTTTCCGGAAAAGCATTCGCAATCATTTTTTCAATCTGTTTTTTACGAAGGAATTTTTTGTCGGCAACTAAATCGCGCATCTCAATAAAATTATTAAGTGCGAGTTCGAGAATTGCATCGGCATTCGGTTTGCGCGATTGCTGGTACATCGGGAAAATTGTTTTCCAATCATCGCCATGTTCATCCATCAGTTCGCCGAGAATCCGGCAATCTTCAAAACCGCAATTCATTCCCTGTCCGAAAAACGGAACCACTGCGTGTGCCGCATCACCAATGAGCGCAGCTTTATCTTTATATGTCCACGGATAACACTTGATGTATGGAAGCGATGAAGTTGGATTGGCGAAGAAAACTTTTTTGTAATCCGGCATCATTGGAATCGCGTCTTCAAAATATTTTTTGAAAAACACTTCCACATCATTTTCGGTTTTTAGTGTTGCGAAAGATTCTTCTCCTTCAGTATGAAAAAATAATGTGCAGGTAAAACTTCCATCAGCATTCGGCAATGCAATGAGCATGAAATTTTTTCGTGGCCAAATGTGTAGCGCATTTTTCTCCATTAGAAATTTCCCTCCTTCGCCAGGAGGAATGTGAAGTTCCTTGTAGCTATGTTCAATATAAGTTTGAGAATAATCGAAGCGGTCGAGTTTCTGCATCGAGCGCCGCAGCGCAGAGAAAGCGCCATCAGCCCCAAAAATCAATTCTGATTTTTTGGTAATGGTTTGTTTGGTGGTTTGTTCTTCAAAGATGATTTCTCCACTATCGAGACTCACATCTTCACAACGATGATTGAAATGAATTTTAACCCCGGGTTGTTGTTCTGCCAAATCCATCAGTGTTTTATTTAAACCGCCTCGCGACACAGAATAAATTGCTTCACCCTTCATTCCATATTGTTGCGATGATAATGTACCATCGGTATTGTGAACCATTCGTACGTGCATTGGAATAGCGACTTTACGAATCTCTTCTTCCAGTCCTGCACCTGCGAGTCCACGCCAACCCCTGTCACTGAGCGCGAGATTGATGGAGCGACCTGCTGAGATTTTTTCTTTGCGCATATCAGGTCTGCGCTCATAAATATCAACTTTGTATCCACGCTTAGCGAAATAAACTGAAAGTAAACTTCCAACTAAACCTGCTCCGAGAATTGTAATCTCCTTTTTCATTTCTCTAAAATATTTTTTTTCAAAACTTCACCAACCATAAACACATCTTCAAACGAATTATACAATGGCACCGGCGACATACGAATCACATTAGGTTCGCGCCAATCTGCAATTACTCCATGTGAAGTGAGTTGTTCGAAAATTTTCTTGCCGTCTTTTTTTGCGATGAGTGAAAGCTGGCAACCTCTTTCAGGAAGATTTTTTGGTGTGATGATTTTTAATTCGTGCTCTGCATTTTTCTGATTGAAATCGTTGATAATAAATTCGAGATAAGCTGTTAGCTTTTCGCTTTTAGCTCTCAGGTTTTTTATTCCTGCTTCAGCAAAAATTTCTAATGACGCACGGTGAATTGCCATTGCGAAAACAGGCGCATTACTTACCTGCCACGCACCAGCACCCGCCTGCGGAAAAAATCCCTTCTTCATCTGGAACCTTGTTTGCTCATCATTTCCCCACCAGCCGGAAAAGCGCGGCAAGTCATTATTTGCGCTGTGTTTCTCGTGAACAAAAATTCCTCCCACACCCCCGGCGCCGCTATTAAGATACTTGTAAGAACACCAGCAAGCGAAGTCAACATTCCAATCATGTAATTGCACAGGAATATTTCCGGCAGCATGTGCTAAATCAAAACCAACTGTTGCGCCTGCAGCATGACCAGTCTCTGAAATTCTTTTCAGGTCAAAATATTGTCCGCTCAGATAATTTACTCCACCGAATAAGATCAGGGCGAGTTCATTTTTGTTTTTTTCTATCTGTGCTAAAATATCTTCGGTGCGTAAAATGTATTCGCCTTCGCGCGGAGAAATTTCAATAATCTCTGTTTCCGGATTTCCGCCATGAAATTTTACTTGTGTTTCAATCGCATATTGGTCCGATGGAAAAGCATTTGCTTCCATCATAATTTTTTTTCTTGTTCCCTTCGGTTGGTAGAATGAAACCATCAGGAGATGAAGATTCGCAGTGAGCGAATTCATTGCCACGACTTCTTCTTCTTTTGCACCAACAATTTCGGCTAACATTTTCCGTCCGAAATGATGATAAGGAAACCATGGGTTCTTGGCATTAAAATGACCTTCGACCCCGAATTTTTCCCAGTCTAAAAATTCCTGTTCAACAAAACTCCGTGCACTTTTTGGAAGTAATCCTAAAGAATTTCCGCAGAGGTAAACAGCTGTTTTTCCATTGTGTTGTGGAATGTGAAATCGATCACGGAATATTTTCAGCGGATCTTTTTCGTCGAATTGTTGTGCGAATGATAAAGTGTTTTCGAAATTCATTTTTAAAAATCGGGATAAATATAAACGCAGGATTTTTGGATGATATGACAAATCTCCTTTTTGTATCGAATGTCGCTACCTAAAATTGCTGTTATAAAATTTTTCAGAAATGAATGATCATGAGGTGATTTGCGAATGGAAAGGCAATAAACAATTCAATGCAATGATGAGCCATCATCATGAAGTGATAATGGATGATCGGATTGAAAGCCTTGGAAATGATAATGGCCCTCGACCAAAACCATTGATGTTAACTGCACTTGCCGGTTGTAACGGTATGAATGTAATGAGTGTGTTAAAGAAAATGCGCATGGAAGTTGAGGCGCTCCGTATAAATGTGAAAGGTGAATTAACCGATACAGACCCGAAAATGTATAAGAAAGTTTTTCTGGATTTTCATTTCACCGGAAAAAATCTCGACAAAGAAAAATTGCATAAAGCCATTCAGCTTTCCGAAGAAAAATATTGTGGTGTGAGTGCCATGTTCAGGAGTTTTGCTGAATTGATAATTGACTTTACTGTTACAGAAAAATAGAGTATAAAAGTTCATCCTTTTTTCGTTTTGGCTCGTAATAATGTCCGCTCATGGCATTGCACGGCAAAATTATTTTTCGCACCGATGGCGGTGAAAAAATCGGATTGAATCATTTAATCCGGTGCGCAGCACTTGCTGAAATGTTGCGCGAACATTATGAATGCGTGCTTGCTATTCGTGCTCCGAATCCTTCGGCACTTCAATTTGTGGGCGGGGTTTTTCATTCTATCATTTCACTTCCGGATGTTGAAAACTACGAAGGTGATGAATTGGTTTCACACCTGCATGCAGGGGATATTGTAGTACTCGATGGCATTCAATTTCAAACTGATTATCAGAAGAAAATCCTGAGACATTGTAAAATTGTTTGCATTGATGATTTACATAACCATCATATAGTGGCTGATGCAGTCATCAATCATGCCGAAGGAATTTTACCAAAAGATTATTCAACTGATGAACACACGCGCTTTTATCTCGGTGCGCGATATGCCTTGATTCGCAAGCCGTTTATTAAAGCAGCAATAGGGAATTCAGAATTAAGTATTGCCAATCGGGCTATGATTCACATTGGCGGAAATGATTTTCATAATACTACACAAAAAGTTTTATCGGCTTTGGTGAAAACTGAAATGGTAAATGAAATGGAGGTTGTAATCAGTAAATTGAATCCGAATATTTCGTTGCTCCAAGATTTTATTTATGCAAAAAGAAAGACGACAAAAATTCTGTTGTGTAAAAACCTGCCGGGCGATGAGTTATGCGACCTGATGAAAACCTGTCGTTATATGATTTGCGCTGCTAACAATGTGTTGTTTGAAGCTTGCGCAGTTGGAATGAAAATAATTTCGGGGTATACATCGCCTGCTCAAATGAATATTTTACACGGCTTCGTTGCAAAAGGAGCAGTAAATAATTTCGGGAATTTTTTGACTGAAGATGAAAACAATCTAAAGTCCCGTTTCGAATTATTTATGAACGACGAATCCACTTCGCAACAATTATCAAATCAGAAATTATTGATTGATGGAAAATCGCCGGAGCGGTTGTTTGAAATATTTAACAAATTATAGTTGGCATCAGTTTTTCGCTGTGCGAATTTTTCCTCTTTCTTTGCGGACGAATTAAAAAAACCTCATGTCAGAATCAACACTAACAGTAGTAGGCACAGTTGCCTTCGACGCAATTGAAACTCCTTTCGGAAAAACAGATAAAATTATTGGTGGCGCAGCTACTTATATTTCATTAGCTGCTTCGTACTTCGGAAAAAAAATAAATCTCATTTCAGTTGTTGGGGGTGATTTCCCGAAACAACAAATATTTGCGATGAATGAAAAAGGGATAAATACCGATGGTTTGCAGATAAAGGAAAATGAAAAATCTTTTTTCTGGAGTGGTAAGTACCACCTCGACATGAACACGCGCGACACACTTGTAACGGATTTAAATGTACTCGCAACATTCGACCCAATTGTTCCTGAATCATATCAAAACACCGACTTTCTGATGCTCGGCAATCTCGTTCCTGCTATCCAAAAAACAGTATTACAGCGATTGAAGAAGCGTCCGCGCTTAGTTGTTATGGATACAATGAATTTCTGGATGGAAACAGCAAAAGCCGATTTGGATGAAATGATTAAGTTGGTGGATGTTCTCACCGTGAATGATGCTGAAGCAAGAGAGTTATCCGGTGAATATTCATTGGTTAAAGCTGCGAAAAAAATTATGGCCATGGGGCCTCGTTACCTGATTATTAAAAAAGGTGAACATGGCGCATTGTTGTTTCATGAGAATAATGTGTTCTTCGCTCCTGCTCTTCCGCTCGAAGAAGTTTTTGACCCGACCGGTGCAGGCGATGCCTTTGCCGGGGGCTTTATCGGCTACCTTGCACAAAGCAGCGACATTTCATTCGACAGTATGAAGCGCGCAATTATTTATGGTTCAGCGCTCGCATCGTTCACCGTAGAAAAATTCGGAACCGAGCGATTGATGAATCTCAGTCATGATGAAATTGAAAACCGCATTCAGGAATTTGTTGACTTGGTGCAGTTTGATATTTCTTTAGTTGATTAGTTATTAGGAATACGGCGAAAAAATTTTTTCTGCTGCCTGTTATTCCTGCAAACAAATATATTTTCCATTTGAGGGATTTGTGAATACTCATTGCTGCGCATTATCGTTATTCAATCAGATAATAAAATTTGAGGCATGAAAAAGAAAACTAAAAACTCAAAATGGAGTGCTGAAGTAAAAACTTTACTTGTCTCGCTCGAACAGGAAATAAATTTCGCATCAAAAAATAATTCTATAGCCGAAGTGGCGCTTTACATTAATAACAAAAAGGAATTTTATGATCAGCTAAAAGAAATTGATACGCTGCTTGTGGCTTGGCTGATAGATCTGGTTTACTGGGAGCGGGTTTATAAAAACTGAATTCGAAGAAGTATTCTTCAAAAATAATTATTTGCCTGTTGGAATATTTTTTTCAGCTGCAGGAAGCAATTTAAAATAGGTTGCCATGAAGATGTTATTAATTATCTCGCCCTGAACTTCAGCAGTTCTGATGGCTTCGCAAAATCCATCGTGACTGTGTGCATCGCCAAACGAATCAATATCAGCACCATCCACAAAGTATGATTTTCCATTTATGCGAACAGCAAGGTTGCAGCCCTTGCCAGGCATACCGAATTTACATTGACCACATGAAGCCTCAACAACAATTATTTTTTGTGTTGAATCAGGTTTTGCATTTTTTATTTCAGGTTGAATCGTTTGGGCTTTCAACTGAACACAAAAAAATATTGTAAGCAATAACGCGATTGAAAATTTCATTTTAAAATGTAAAATAAAAAGGAGTGTTACACTGTATTCAATCTTAAATCAAAAATTTTAATTCTGAAATCTATACAGGTTTAAACCGCTCAAATGCCTGCTTGCAAGAAAAACAAAAATGTGTGCTACGGCAAAGTGTGCTTCCGAAAATAGAATTCATCGTAGTGTCCTCGCTACCACAGTGCGGGCACTTGCTATGAGCAATTTCTTCGAGTCCGAAATTTCCAGCGTGGCGCTGAGGAGTGCCGAGTCCGAAATTTTCCAGTAGTATTTTTCCATTGGGTGTTATGCGGTCGCTATTCCAGATTATTGAATCATCTACCTGCACTTCCACATTTTCGTACCCGAGCGATTCCACTTTACTTTTTATCATTTCCTTAATCACACGCAATGCAGGGCATGCGGTGAAGGTCGGAATCATTTTCACGCGCACACCAGTAACAGTTTCTTCCACACCAGTGATCATTCCCATATCAACCACCGACAGTGTGGGAATCTCAGGGTCCATCACTTCTACAAGCGATTTATGAATTTCTTCTTTATTAAAAACAGTTACTGGCATAATAATTTTTTCAAGGTCTTGGAACCTTGAGCCTGAATTTTTGAACTATCAATTACCATTCGGTTCCCTCCGCTTCGCTGCTTATCACTTCCGCCATTTCAGTTAACAACGGTTGCAATTGGTCGGTGTGGTAACCTTTTCTTCCACCATAAACAGGTGATGAAGAAGTTGGGATTTTCAGGTTAGCTTTTTCAATGATGGGCGAAATTTTTTCTATCCACTTTTGCTGTAACACTTTTTCACCATCAAATATTTTTTCGGCAATTAACTGCGCTTCAAAATCTGATGGCTCAAAAATTCCGAGTGCATAATTCCACAACTCGTTCAATGCACTTTGCATGCGCACATGACTTTCATCGGTTGCGTTTCCCAATCGCGTGAGCCAGGTATCAGCATGCAGCACATGATATTTTAATTCGCCTTTTATTTTTTTCGAAAGCTGTGCAAGCGGCGCGAACGATGATGTCGAAAGCATTTCGTACCTAATGAAATCAGCATGGTCGAATAAAAAATGTCGGACTAAACTGAAATCATATTCGTGATTCGATAATTCCACCAACTGGCAATTCATCATTTCATTTTCCTTCCTGAAAAAAGCGAGCTTATCAGGATTCGCTGTTTGAAATTCTTTTTCAAGAATAGAATAGTTCGCCAGCGCGTGACCGATTTTATCCTGCGCCATGGATGAGTACGCAATGTCTTCTTCCATAATGGGTCCCATGCCCGTCCACTCACTCATGCGGTGACCGTATATCAATTCGTCGTCCGCCATTCTGAACAATAAATTTTTTATCGCTTCCATATTTTATGCTTTCTGTTTGCTTTTTTTATAACGGTTAATTTTTTCCATCACCTTGAATCCTGCTGCTTCACGATATTGTTTTTCGGGAGCAGTGGCATTGTCGAAAATATCTTCATCATCATAACTGAACGAAAAGATGTCGGATGATTTTGTCACCCACAAATTCACGCACGCAAGTCGCCGACCGAATTGTTCTTTCGCAAACAACAGCGCAAGTTGCGCATCGGGCGCATGCACAATGCCTACATGAACATGTTGGTCGCCGCGTTTTTTCTGATGAAAAACTTCCCACGAAATCCAGTGTTCGTTTTCGCCGATGGCAGTGGTGCCGTAAGTGCTTTCTAAATCAACACGCTTGATGCGCGGGTCGAGTACGGGAGTGTTTAAAGGTATCTTGCTCATGCAAATGGAATTACAACTTTTTGATTCGGATTCATCATGGCGGTGCGCACCCACTTGCCATGCTCTTCAACATACTGACGAACTGCGAGACGCTCGGCATTACAAGGACCATCGCCATTTATCACGCGCTTAAATTCATCCCAGTCGGGGTCGCTGAATTCCCATTGTCCGGTAGCTTCGTTTTTCTTCAGGTTCGGATCGGGAATGGTGATTCCGATTTCCAGAATCTTCGGTACATACATATCCAGAAACTGATTTCGCATATCGTCGTTGGTTGCCATTTTCACTTTCCATCGCATCAGCTTCGCGGTGTGTTCCGAAATTTTATCGGGCGGTCCGTGAAAGTGCATGATGGGTTTCCACCAGCGGTTGAGCGCATCCTGCAGCATGTCGTGTTGCGCTTTTGTTCCGGTTGCCAGCGTGATAAATGCATCGTGACCTTGCTTCAGGTGAAAAGATTCTTCGTAACAAATGCGCTCGAGTGCACGGCAGTATGGACCATACGAACCTTTTGAATTCGCCACCTGATTGACAATCGCACCTGCATCAATCAGAAAACCAATAACTGTTACATCAGCCCATGTTTTTGCCGGATAGTTAAACACATTGCTGTACTTCGATTTTCCGGTGAGCAAATCATTAATCATTTGCTCGCGCGATTTGCCCAATGTTTCAGCAGCGCTGTACAACAAATGCGCGTGACCGATTTCGTCCTGCACTTTTGCAATGAGCGCGAGCTTGCGGCGAAATCCCGGAGCGCGTGTAATCCATGTGCCTTCGGGTAAGGCGCCAATCACTTCACTGTGCGCGTGCTGCTCAATCATGCGAATGAGTTGCTTACGGTAATCAGCGGGCATCCAATCATGCGGTTCAATTTTTTCGCCGCGGTCAATGCGCGCTTCGAACTCCGCGAGTTTTTGTGCATCATCAATCTGCGATGTTGCCTCTTGTTTTTCTTCCTGAATATATCCTCCTCCGTACATGTTTGTGAAAGTTATTTGTTGAGTTGTTATTGATTATTAGTTAGTGCCAATTCAATTTTCAGTTTTTTACTATAGGTTTTTATTTCTTGAGAATTCCATTTAAAAAAACTTCTACCATTTGTTCAGCAATTTCTTCTGGCTGTAATTTTCCCTTCGGTGTAAACCACTCGTGGATGCCGTTCATTGCTGAAAAGATGACGAACAAAGTCAGTTTATCGTCTTTGATTTGAAATGATTTTTCTTCGACACCTGCTTTTAAAATGTTCTTGTAAAAATTTTCGTATCGCTTGCGCATCAGTTTAAAATCGGAAAGAAATGGTTCGCTCAGGTGTCGCCACTCGTGCAGAAACACAACCGACGAATCCATGTTCTGCGTTATGATGCTAATGTGTTCTGTTACAGCTTGCCTGAATAATTCTTTTGCCGGAAGTTTTTTTCGCTGCAATTCATCCGATGATTTTAAAAACTGTTCTGCCAGTTCAAAACAAATGAGTTGTAAAATTTCTTCTTTTGATTTTATGTGGCTGTACAAACTCGCAGCTTCAATTCCCAATTCTCCTGCAATGTGCCGCATGGATGTGGCAGCATATCCGCGCTCGCGAAATAGATTTTTCGCGGTGTGATGAATCTGTTGCTTTCTGTTTTTAATAATTGATGTTGCCATCCTAACTAACGGTCGTTAGGCAAATATAAATCAGCGACTCAACTTTCCAAACTTTCATTTCATCAATTAGTTTTTTTAAAAAAGAAATTGAATCACTTTCGCAGCACATAATTTCTTTCCATGAAAATCCAACAAGGCGACTATACTATTTCGGATGAAAAAAATCTGTTGGATATAAAAATCATTCATCAATATCTTTCAGAAGAATCATATTGGTGCGCTGGAATTCCGATTGATGTAGTAAAGAAATCCATTGACGGCGCACATTGTTTCGGAATTTTTCACAACGAAAATCAAATTGGATTTGCGCGTGTCATTACTGACCATGCAACATTTGCCTACCTCGCCGATGTTTTTGTTATACCTGAACACCGTGGAAAAGGATTATCGAAATGGATGATGAAAACCATTGTTGATAATCCTGAATTACAAGGATTAAGAAGATGGATGCTTGCCACGAGAGATGCGCATGCGCTATACGAGCAATTCGGATTTACACCACTTACAAAACCCGACCGGTTTATGGAGTTACACAACCTGTTTGTTTATCAAAAAAATACATGAAACAATTTTTTTCTTTATCAACATTGTGTGATTACATTTGCAACGGATTAGTGATGAGGGGACGATGTCCCCTTTTTTATTATGAATAACTCAGAGCTTCAAAATAAGATAACAGCCATTTTGGAACCCGAGCTGCAACAGCGCGATTGGTTTCTGGTGGAATGCAAGGTGCAAAACGGGCGGGTGCAGGTTGCAGTGGATGCAGATAATGGGTTCACCATTGAAAACTGTGTGAAACTGAGTCGTTTACTTGAATCAGAACTCAATGCTGAGT
Source organism: Chitinophagaceae bacterium (assembly GCA_947469485.1). Classification (GTDB taxonomy): domain Bacteria; phylum Bacteroidota; class Bacteroidia; order Chitinophagales; family UBA10324; genus UBA10324. The sequence goes on from CANIPU010000003.1 coordinate 100,999, forward strand.
TTCCGTTTTCAGATAATTACTCACTTGAATTGGGGAGTCCCGGAATGGGAAATCCTTTTAAGGTGTGGCGGCAGTATAAAAAATACATTGGACGAAAAGTGATTGTCATTACCTCCGAAGGGCAAACAAAAAATGGAAAAATGATTGAAGTGAGTGACATGGGCATCGTACTCGAAACATCAAAAACAGAAAAGAAAATTGAAACAGTGACCGGACAAATTGAAATTCCTTTTTCACAAATAAAATCAACCTCATTGGTTGTAACATTTTAATTAAAACAACTGTTCGAAAACCATGAACAACATAGAACTGATTGAATCTTTCTCAGAATTCAAAGAACAAAAAAACATAGACCGCCCAACAATGATGAAAGTGCTGGAAGATGTATTCCGCACACTTATTCGTAAAAAATATTTGTCGGACGAAAATTTTGATATTATTGTTAATACCGAGAAAGGAGATTTAGAAATATGGCATCGTCGCGATATAGTTGAAGACGGAGCTGTTGAAGATCCTGTAAAACAAATTTCTCTTGCCGATGCTCAAAAAATTGAACCTGATTTTCAAGTAGGTGAAGAAGCCATTGAAGAAATTAAGATGAGCTCTTTCGGCCGCAGGGCAATTTTATCTGCAAGACAAACTCTTGCAGGCAGGGTTTCAGAACTTGAAAAAGACGAATTATTTAAAAAATATACTGATCGTGTTGGTGAAATTATTAGTGGCGAAGTTTATCAAACATGGAAAAGAGAAACATTGTTAATTGACGATGATGGCAACGAACTCATTCTTCCAAAAACCGAACAAATTCCGGCTGACTTTTTTAAGAAGGGTGATAATGTTCGGGCAGTATTGAAAGCTGTTGAATTAAAGAATAATGCACCAATGATTATTCTTTCGCGCACTGATCCTTCTTTTCTGGCAAAGCTTTTAGAACAGGAGGTTCCGGAGATAATGGACGGATTAATTATTATAAAAAAGATTGTTCGCGAGCCCGGTGAAAGAGCAAAGGTGGCTGTTGAGTCTTATGACGATCGTATTGACCCGGTTGGTGCTTGTGTTGGCATGAAGGGTTCTCGTATACATGGAATTGTTCGTGAGCTAAAAAACGAGAACATTGATATTATCAACTATACAAATAACATTCAATTGATGATTGCAAGAGCTCTTACTCCAGCAAAAATCACTTCGATGGAAATTAATGAAGAGAAAAAAAGTGTAGCTGTTTACCTGAAACCTGATCAGGTTTCATTGGCTATTGGTCGTGGCGGTGTTAACATTCGGCTTGCAGGAAGAATTACCGGGTTGAGCATTGATGTATTCCGCGATACCATGGATGAAGATGAGGATTTTGATATTGATTTGGATGAGTTTTCAGATGAAATTGAAAGCTGGATTATTGATGAATTAAAAGCAATTGGGTGTGACACCGCAAGAAGCGTTTTAGAATTAAACGCCGATGAATTAGTTCGTCGGACAGATTTAGAAGAGGAAACTGTGAAGGAGGTTATAAAAATTCTTAAGACAGAATTTGAAGACGAAAAGAAAAAAGCAGAATAATAAAACTGAATGTCAGAAACAACAACCGGAGAAAAACGGATAGCGGCAGTAGCTCGTGAACTCAATGTGGGTTTAAATCACCTGCTTGATCATTTAAACGCCAAAGGTTTTAAGGTGGAAAACAAGCCTACCACCAAAATTACCAATGAGATGTATGATGTATTGCTGCGTGAATTTCAAAAAGACAAAACTGAAAAAATTCAGGCTGATAAAATCAGCTTAGGAATAAAGGCTGCAAATACTCTAGTAAAAGACAAAACAGAAGAGAAGGAGATAATAGCGGCACAAAAATCAAAAGAAAAAGAAGAACAGGCAGAGGAGGTTTTAATAAAAAACTCAAAAACCGCCACACCAAATCCAGTAGAAAAGCGGAAAACAATTGAAGAGCCAATTGTTCAAAAAAAGGCTGAAAAATTAGCTGAAAAGCCAATTGAAAAAACTTCTGAAGCCCCTGAAGAAAAAGTAATTAAAAGGGGGAAGGCTGAAAAAGTTGAGGGGCCAAAAATTATAGGTAAAATTGATTTACCAGTTGAGCCATCTGCGGATGAAAGAGGGAAGAAAAAAACAATAGCCAAAACCCCGGTTAAAAAGAGTAAAAAGAAAGATGAACCCCTTGTAGAAGAGGTTCCAATAATTGAAACTACTGCTGAAATCCAGAAACCTGATTCTCCTGAAGAAAACATAGCCAGTCAAGAAGAGGCTGCTACCCAGGATGATCCGAATCAACCAACAAGAAAAACACAGTTTTCTGTTTTATCTGGCCCAACCATTAAAGGCAAAATTGATCTTGGTTCTGTAATAGATAAAAAACCTGATTATTCAGATATTATAAAGGGTGACCGAGAAAAACGGAAGCGTAAAAGAATTTATAGTTCAGATCAAGGGCCTATTGGAAAGCCTTCTGCAAGTGCTGGGGGATCGGGGACTGCAATTCCTCCAAAACCAGGAGAAAGAAGAACTTCTGGTCCACCAACATCACAACCGCCGCGACGCGATAATAACAGAGGAAACGATAATAGAGGAAGCAGTGATAGGGGAAGAAGTGATCGTAACCGTGGAATTAAACCACCAGATGTTCCACAAGAAGTTTCTCAAAAAGAAATTCAGGATAAAATTAAAGCCACTCTTTCAAGACTGGGTCAACATGGTGTAAAAGGTGGAAAGGGCGCAAAAACAAAATTGCGGAAACTAAAGCGCGAGGTTGCCGCGGAAGAAATGGGAACTGAAGACGGAGTAAAAAAGATTCAGTTGACCGAATTTATTTCTGTTTCTGAATTAGCCAGTCTTTTAGGGGTTTCTGTTACAGATGTTATTAAAAACTGTATGAATCTCGGAATTTTTGTTTCTATTAATCAAAGATTAGATGCCGAGATTATTGAATTAGTTACGCACGAATTCGGTTTTGAGGCTGAGTTTATTGGAGTTGAGGCGCAGGAAGAACAAGAAGAATATGTTGATGAGCCAGAAGATTTAAAACCCCGTCCCCCAATTGTTACTATTATGGGGCATGTCGACCATGGTAAAACTTCTTTGCTTGATTATATAAGAAGCGCAAATGTTGTTGCAGGAGAAAAAGGAGGAATTACACAACACATTGGAGCCTATGAAGTTGAATTAGCCGATAAACGGAAAATTACCTTCCTTGACACTCCTGGTCACGAAGCATTTACCGCAATGCGGGCCCGTGGTGCAAAAATTACTGATATAGTTGTAATTGTAATTGCTGCTGACGATAGTGTTATGCCGCAAACAAAGGAGGCAATCAGTCATGCTCAGGCCGCTGGTGTTCCAATGATTTTTGCATTTAATAAAATGGATAAGCCGGGGGCTGATGCAGAAAGAGTGCGCAGTCAATTGGCCAATATGAATATTTTGGTGGAAGATTGGGGTGGAAAATTTCAATCGCAGGAAATATCTGCAAAATCAGGAACCAATGTTCAGTTATTACTAGAAAAAATATTAATAGAGGCCGAGGTTTTAGAACTTAAAGCGAATCCCGATAAACCCGCAATAGGTTCTGTTATTGAAGCTTCTCTTGATAAAGGAAGGGGGTATGTGTCAACCGTATTGGTCCAGGAGGGAACTCTTCGCCATGGTGACATTATTGTTGCGGGAGCAAATTCAGGAAGAGTGAAGGCGATGTATGATGAGAGAGGAAATAAAATAATGATAGCACCGCCGGCTACACCTGTATTGGTTCTTGGCTTGGATGGTGCACCTCAGGCTGGAGAAAAGGTTCGTGCTTTTGAAGATGAGCAAGAGGCCAAACAGGTTGCTACCAAACGCTCTCAAATTTTGCGTGAGCAAGGAATTCGTACCAAGAAACACATTACACTGGATGAAATTGGTCGTCGTTTAGCTCTTGGTAATTTTAAAGAATTGAATGTTATTATTAAAGCAGACTTTGATGGTTCAGTTGAAGCGCTTTCCGATTCTTTACAGAAACTTTCAGTTGCCGAAGTTCATGTTAATGTAGTTTATAAAGCGGTTGGACAAATTACAGAATCAGATGTTTTACTTGCTTCTGCTTCTGATGCTATCATAGTAGGGTTCCAGGTTCGTCCTTCTTTACAAGCACGAAAACTAGCTGAGAAAGAAAATATTGAAATTCGTTTATACTCAATTATTTACGATGCTATCGAAGAAATTAAGGGTGCAATGGAGGGAATGCTTGAACCAAAAATGGAAGAGCGGGCAGTTTGTAATATTGAAGTGCGCGATGTATTCAAAATTCCAAAAGTTGGTTCAGTAGCAGGATGTTTTGTAACTGATGGAAAAATAACCCGCCATACAAAAATTCATATTGTTCGCGATGGTATTGTAATATTTACAGGGGAACTGGCTTCACTCAAACGATTTAAGGATGATGTAAAGGATGTTGCAACCGGATTTGAATGTGGTATTTCCATCAAAAATTACAACGATATAAAAACAGGCGATGTGATTGAAGGTTATGAAGAAGTGGAAGTGAAGCGTACACTCTGATATTTTATTTGAAAGAAATAAAAGCGACTCCGATTTTTTGGGTCGCTTTTTTATTTAGTTTTTCCGCTACTTTTTATTCACAAGCATTTACTTGACAATTAAAATAAAAGAATATCTTTGACACGAAGCCGCAACACGAAATAAAAAAATTTTATAGTCTGCGTCGTTTTCGAAAAAAACAGTGTTGGAATTTTTAAAAATAAATCAAACAACTTAAATACTTTTTTAACTCAATTTTTAGACCATGAACATTTATGTACGCAACCTTAACTACAGTCTTCAGGAAGATGAATTAAGGGAGATATTTTCTCAGTGTGGGGAAGTGTCGTCAGTAAAAATCATTAAAGACCGCATTACCGGCCGTGCAAAAGGTTTCGGATTTGTGGAAATGCCAAACGATGAAGAAGCAAAAGCTGCTATTGAAAAAATCAATGGAACTGATGTTAAAGAGCGTCGTATTGAAGTGAGCGAAGCGCGCCCACCACAAGAGAGAGAAAAGAAGTGGTAATCCATTCAACATAAATAAATAGCCGGACTGATGTGAATCGTTCCGGCTTTTTTATTTCAACATTTTCAAATACTTCATTCGGGTATAACCCGAATATCCTATTGCGATTTCATATCCTTCGCTCCCATCTAAAAATCCAAGCCGAAAAATGTATGAACGAACAAATGCAAATACTCCGGATGAATATGCTTTTAGCAAACTGCTTTTTTTTCCTTCCAGCTTCATTGACTGTGCGGCTATATCACTGAATTTTTCCATTTGCTTTTGATATTGTTCTCGAGTGCGAACTGTGTAATGCAAAATATTTCCACCAAGCACTTCTAGTGTAGTATTGTCATCCATAATTACTTTGTCGTGTGGATTTGTTCCACCCCAAATTCCTTTTCTTTTATTCCAAAGCCTGATTTTTTTATCGGGATACCAGGCTCCATGTTTAATCCATTTGCCACAGAAATTATTTAATCGATTTATTAGGTATGCGTCAAATAACAGATTTTCTTTCTTTTTAAGAATCTCTTTTTTCAATTCGTTTGACAATCTTTCATCTGCATCAAGAGACAAAACATAATTGTTTTCAGCCTGATTCAAGGCAAAATTTTTCTGTTGAATATATCCTTCAAATTTGTGTTTGATGAATTTCACCTTTTTTTCTGCGCATATTTTTTCTGTATTATCAGAAGAAAAAGAATCAACAACTATTATTTCATCAGCAACCTCATTTAAAGAGTCAATACATGCTCCAATATTTTCCTCTTCGTTAAAAGCAATAATTACGGCTGAAATTTTCATCCTTTATTTTTTCGTAACTGAAAGTAAATGAGAATTAAAAAAATCAAGTACAATCCATTTCCATTGCTGTCGTCAATAGTAGCTTCGGTTAAATAAGAAGAAAACAAAATAATGTGCAGGCTTACAAATAACGGGTCAGCATAGTTTCTATTATAAAAAAGTGGAAACAGTGATGCAAACCAGAATAAAACAAACCCTATTAAACCGACTGATGCTAATTCCCAGATGATTTGATTGTGTGGCAATTTACTAGCAGTTTTTATTTCAGGATAACCAACATATTTTTTAAGCGCTTCGTTTTTTACATCTCCGGCACCAACTCCAAGCCATTTATTTTCTTTCCATATTTCAATTCCGTTTTTTATGGAAAGAAGCCGGGTTGCATCGCTCAATCCGGCGACCTGATTAAAAGAAAAATACTGATTAAGGTCGTATTTCATGTAGTGAACTTTTGTTTTTACAGAGGGGAAAAAGTTATATGCAACTATAGGAAGAAGCATTAATAATATTAATGACATGATTCCCTGCCACCATTTTTTATAAAGAACAATATAACGAATTAAAAGAAAGCTGGCACATAAATAAAATGCCAGTATACCGCTTCTTACAGCCATAACATGTAAAAACACTATCAAAAAAACAGTGGCTAATAATGTTAAATACTTCTCTCCCCTGAAAAGTGGTTGAAAATCACCTTCATAAAGATACCATCCGATAAAAACAGAAAAACAAATCATTAAACTGAATCGAACATGGCTATATGGGGTTTCCATAGTTTGCCCCGCTGAATACATTCCATTAATACGATCAAAATGACCCAGATAATTAACTAAAACCACAACACTTGACGCAACAATCAACCACATAAAAAAATATAGCAACCATTGAAAAGTTTTATGTGTGATGTTTCGAAGAGTTATCATTCCAATTGGAATTAAAATGAATGCAAGGCGAACATTTATTTTTTGAAGCCAATATTGTTTGTCGTCAGAATAAATTCCACTCAATAAAAAAGTAATAAAGAACAGAGAAAGAATAATTAAAACCCGGTCATTTAAATATTCGTAAATATTTACCCTCAATTCTTTGTTAAGTAAAGTATTAGCTACCAATAGCCCAATGCTTATACTTTGCAGCGCATGAGAAAAAATTAGCCCGGCAAAAAGAGTTGTTGTAAATAGCAAACTCAACTTATAATGATCAAGTTTGTTATTAGTTGTAATAAGAGACAAAAAGAATTTCATTAATTTGATTGTAAAATAAACCCGAATTCAACTATTTTTAAATCGTGACCACAGAAGAAATAACGAAAAAAGACAATGAACTACTGTTTGAGCGAGAATTTTTTCCTCATGCAGATGCTTTGTACAATTTTGCATATCATCTTACCTATAACGAAGATGATGCAAATGATCTTGTACAAGATACATTTTTAAAATCATTTAGGTTTATTAATTCTTACGAAAAGGGAACGAATGCCAAAGCATGGCTGTTCAAAATTCTTAAGAATGGTTTTATAAATGAATATCGTAAAAAATCACGCGCTCCGCACGAGGTTGATTATGAAGACTACATTGCATTTCAGGATAGTGATGAAGCTGCAGGAATAGGAAGTTTAGATATGCGCTCAAATGTTTTTCAAAACATGATGGGCGATGAAATTACAAATGCTATAAATTCATTACCAGTAGATTTCAGAACAGTGATTATTTTGTGTGATGTGGAAGACTTCACATATGAAGAAATTGCAAAAATTGTTGATATACCGGTTGGCACTGTTCGTTCGCGTCTTCATCGTTCGCGTAATATGCTGAAAGATAAATTGCGTGATTATGCAAAGTCAAAAGGAATTAAAGAAATAAGATAATTAAAATGAACGACAAACAACGATTAATTGATAGACACAACTGCCAGCAACTTATGCGTAAAGTTATGCTTTTGCTTGATGGTCAAATGTCTGAGGAAGAAGAGAAAGATTTTTTAGAAAATGTTTCAATTTGTAATCATTGCCTTGAATCATATCAAATCGAAAAGAATTTTAAGGATTATATATGCAATAAGGTAGAGCGAAAAAAATTATCTGAAGAGGCGCTGCTTAATATGCGAAACCAAATAAAAAACAAGTTGGGTGTGTGACTATTTTATAGTAAATGAATCAGTCTGAAAATTTATTAACTCAAATTGAAAAGAGAAATTATAAAGCAATTGCTCGTGCTATTAGTTTGGTTGAAAATAATTCAGAGATTGGTTATCAGTTATTGAATCAATTAAAAATAAATTATAATATTCCTGTAATAGGTTTTACCGGGCCCCCTGGTGCAGGTAAAAGTTCTTTAGTAAATTCTTTATTGAAAAAATTATCCGCTCTTGGACAAAAAATTGCAGTTATAGCAGTTGATCCTACATCTCCCTTTAACTTCGGTTCATTGCTCGGAGACCGAATTCGGTTAAGCGAACATTTTAATGATGAAAATATTTTTATAAGAAGTTTAGCAACCAGAGGTGCTCTTGGTGGTTTAACAGAAAAAATTATTGAGGTAACTGATTTACTTCGATCAGCAAATTTTGATTACATAATTATAGAAACTGTTGGTGTTGGACAGAGTGAAGTTGAAATTGCCGGACTAGCTGATACAACAGTTGTTGTTTTAGTTCCTGAAGCTGGTGATGAAGTGCAAACAATGAAGGCTGGCTTAATGGAAATAGCCGATATTTTTGTTGTAAATAAAGCTGATAGGGCTGATGCTGACCGTTTTGTAAAAAATCTTGAGATATTAGTTCACGAAAAACCAGCGAGTAGCTGGCAAATACCTGTTATTAAAACAATTGCTATAAAAAATGAAGGTGTAGATGATTTAATTCTTACTATTAAAAAACACTTTAGTACTAATAATATTAATGACCGAAAAAATTTATTAATGACCGAGAAGGCAATGCGGTTAATAATAAATCATAAAATAAAGCATATTGATAGAATTCAATTATTAAACGATATTAAAAAAGAAATGCAAAACAATAATTTTAACCTTTATCAATTCGTCTTAAAAAAGGTTAAAGAGTTATAGTTCAGTTTAAAATGGTAACCAACATTTTAATATAAAAATGTTAATTCAGGTTAATAAAGTCTATTAAAACCTCATTCTGTCTTTCAGTAAAAAAATTCCCTTTATTACTTGTGATTAACTTTAGTTAATAAGGGTGCACATCAACAAACAAAAAAAACTCTTGTTAATAGTTACTTATCAATATTTAATTTTTATAGATATTAATTTTATTGTTTATAAAGTATATGAATGATTGATAAACAGTTGTTTTGTTTGTTTATGAAGATGTTAATATTGGTTATTAAATAGGGATAACAAGAATTTCATATTTTAAAAAAGATACTTCTACACGAATTAACACACTTAATAATCAATAATAATAATTTTAATAAATTAAATATTTATATATAAAGTTGGTAAGTGTGTAAAAGAGAGAGAGAAAATAAAATTAATTTAATGTTGGTTGAGATGTTTCAATTGGTATTCCTGATTTAATTAATTCAACATAACCGCCTTTAATATTTTTCACCAGATTAAAACCTTTTCGTTTTAAAATTGAAATTGCTATCATACTTCTATAGCCACCCTGACAATAAACAAATAAGCGATCTGTAAAATTTAAATCACCAATTGAAGATTCAAAATTTTGTAAAACGCAATTTTCTGCATTTTTTATATGGCCGGAATCATATTCAGATTCTTTTCTTACATCAACTACAACAATATCTTTTTCATGTTTGTAATCAAGTTCAAATTCTTCATTATCAATTGTTAAAACCATATCAATTGGTTTTTCAGCTAATAACCAGGAATTATAGCCACCATTTAAATAACCCTTTACATGTTCATAACCAACTCTGGCTAGTCGTAAAATACTTTCTTCTTCTTTTCCTGTTTCAGCAACAATCAATAAAGGCTGATTAATATTTATTAAAGTACCAACCCACTCAGCAAAACGACCGTTTAATCCTATATTTATAGCTCCTTTAACAAATCCATTTTCAAAATCATCAGGATTCCTTGTATCTAAAACAATAACACCTTTCTTAATTTCATTTTCAAAATCTGAAACAGATAAAGACTTTAAATTTTTACTCATTATATCATCTAAAGAAGAATATCCTCTTTTATTTATCTGAGCATTTAAAGGAAAATAAGCGGGAGGAGCTGATAAACCTGAGGTTATTTCTTTTATAAATTCTTCCCGAGTCATTTCTTTTAATGCATAATTAAATTTTTTCTGCTCACCAATAGTGCTGAAGGTTTCCTTACCTAATTTTTTTCCACAAGAAGAACCGGGGCCATGAGCGGGATATACAATAACATCATCATTTAAATTTTTAATTTTATTATTTAAAGAGTCATAAAGCATTCCGGCTAATTCTTCTTTAGAAATTTTAGCACCAAACAAATCAGGTCTTCCAACATCACCAACAAAAAGAGTATCTCCTGTAAAAACAGAATAAGGAATTCCATCTTCATTATATAATAAATAACAACTTGATTCTGGTGTATGACCAGGTGTATGAATAACTTTTATTTTACAATTTCCTAGAGTAAATATTTCTTCATCTTTAGCCTCATAAATTTTATAGTCAGTTTTTGCATTAGGACCATAAATAATCTGAGCACCGGTTTTTGCAGCAAGATCAATATGTCCACTTACAAAATCAGCGTGAAAGTGAGTTTCAAAAACATATTTTATTTTAACACCTGATTTTTCAGCTTTTTCAATATATATCTGATAATCACGAAGCGGATCTATTACTGCAGCTTCACCATTACTTGTAATAAAATAAGCAGCTTCAGAAAGACAATTTGTATAAAGTTGTTCAACAGTCATTATTTAATTGTTGTTGGTTGATTAACGCAAAAGTAAAGCAATGATTTAATTGAAAAGTTCAATAAATTTTCTTATACAAATTACATTTTATTAGAAACTATTTAAGAATTATAGCGAATAAGAACTTGTAAAACACTTAAAAACACGGGTTTTATTTAAAAATGCTTGATATAGCTACTCATAAATTTTCTGATTTAAAACCTGGGGAAACCGAGGATAGGGGAATTTTAGCGTTATACAGACTTTTTAGTTTAATTGGGGTAATAACATATCCCTTATTCTATTTTATTTTTAATTATACCCATCCGGGAAATAATGATTCACTTACACTTCGACTCATTATGTCTGGATTGTGCTTAGGTATTTTTATAAGCACTTATTCAAAGGATTTTTTCCTTAAATATTTAAACGAGATACTTTATATAATTTCATTTTGCGGAATTACTCATTTCACTTATTTATTATGGGTAAATAATTTTCAAATATTTTATTACATAGGTTTTTTAATAGTCGTTTTTATATTCAGTTTTACTTTTAAACGACTGATAGATTTGTGGGTATTTCTGGTGTTTTCACTTTTTATAATTTCTGTTTCAGCTTTAAATCTTTTAGATCCGAGAGACGCAGCGTTTTATATTTTTTCTTCCGGAATATTGTTTTCTGTTATCTCTATTACTCTAACAAGAAAAATTCAAACTGAAACCGAAACCTCACTTGGCACATATTTATTAGAATCACTTTATCAGGAATCTCCGGATGCCATTATTATAGTTGAGAAGAAGGAGGATAAAATTCTGCGTATCAACAAAAAAGCTTTATCACTTTTTAATATTATTAATGAAGAAAAATATGAATACCAGCCTTTAAATGTGTTAATAGGTAAAGATTTAAATAAATCAATACCAATTTTAGAACTTGAAGTAAATGGAAGACAGAATATTTGGGTAAACATTGCAAGAGAAAACTTTTCTATACAAGGTGAACAATTTGGTATTATTAGAATACTAGATATATCTGACGATAAAAAACTATCTGATGAATTAAGATTAAAAGACAATTTATTAAGTGGTGTAACTGAAGCCTGCAGTAGTCTTTTGTTAAAAAAAGATTTTAATTCAGCCATTAAAGGAGCAATAAAAACACTTGGAAAAGCAACCAGGGTTGACAGAGTTTATGTTTATGAGAATACACAGGATGACAATAGTAAAACTGCATTCAATCACAGATATGAATGGATAAATGATACTGATTCATTCAGGGTGAACAGAAAAAGACTACAAAATATTTTATATGAAACTTATTTGCCGCGCTGGGAAAATGAATTAAGAAATGGAAACACAATAAAAGGAAACACGAAAAACTTTCCTGAAAATGAAAGAATTATTCTTCAGGCGAGCGGAACTCAATCATTAATTGTTGTTCCTATTTTTATTGAAGAAAAATTCAGTGGATTTATAGGATTTGATAATTGCCACAGCGAACAGGATTGGGGATCAATTGAAGAAAATATTTTAAAATCTGCAGCAGCCGCAGTTTCGGGAGCTATTAGTAAACAACTAAAAGAGCATGAAATTGTTGTAGCAATAGAGGCCACTGAAGCCGCATCAAAAGCAAAAGAAAGTTTCCTGGCAAATGTTAGTCATGAAATTCGTACACCAATGAATGGAATAATCGGACTAACGCAACTTATTCAAAAATCCAAACTTGACGAAAAACAAGCTCAATACATTACTGCCATAAAACAGTCTTCAGAACATTTATTGGTCATTATAAACGACCTGCTTGATTTTTCTAAAATTGTTGCCGGGCAAATGGAGTTTGAAAATATTGAGTTCGACCTTACTTCATTAATTTATAATATCAATCAAACCTATGGTAATCGTGCACTGGATAAAGGAATTTATCTTCATTCAGATATTGGAGAAAATGTTCCTGTTAAATTAATGGGGGATCCCGTTAGATTAAATCAGGTATTAGTAAACCTGGTGGGTAATTCAATTAAATTTACTGAGCAAGGTGGTGTTACAATTAGAATTAAATGTATAGAAGAAAAAAATAACTCTCTAAACCTTAGATTTAATATTGAGGATACCGGAATAGGTATACCTGCCGATAAAACCGAAACTATTTTTGAAAGCTTTAAGCAAGCCGATAAGGATACAGCCCGAAAATATGGAGGTACCGGTCTTGGTTTGAGTATTGTTAAAAAAATACTGGATGCACAGAATGGTAAAATCTGGATTGAGAGTGAACCAGGAAGAGGGTCTAGTTTCATTTTTGACTTAACATTTGAGATACCAACAAAAGGAAATATTGAAAAAGTCGGGGTAATAACTTACCACAAACTTAAGGGGGTTAATATTTTGCTAGCTGAGGATAATATGGTGAATCAACTTTTGGCTAACGATTTAATTACCGAATGGGGAGCTGAAATTGATATTGCAGATAATGGTGAAATAGCAATTAATAAATTACATACAAAGAAGTACGATTTAATATTAATGGATGTACAAATGCCAATTGTTAATGGTCTTGATGCAACCGAAATCATTCGCAAATATTCTGATGAATCTATAAGCAGAATTCCAATAATTGCAATGACTGCAAATGCAATAAAAGGAGATAATGATAAGTGCTTTGCTGTTGGAATGAATGATTATATAACCAAGCCATTTAAACCTCTTGATTTAAATAATAAAATATGGCAGTACATTTCAGCAGAAAAGAAACTTATTGCAGAAGGAAAAGATTGTCAATCAAATAAAACCTCAGTTTTGGAACAGGAATTTACATCAAGCATTATTAATCTTATTAATCTGAAAGAATTTTCAAGGGGAAAAAATGATTTTCTTGTAAAAATGTTAATGTTATTATTAGATCAGACCCCGCCAGCTGTAAAACAAATTGGAGAAGCAATTCCAGTTAGTGACTGGGATACAGTTAGGAGCTTGGCCCACAAAATGAAACCTAATATTGGGTTACTTGGAAATCCTGGGTTAGACGCTCTTATATTAAGTCTAGAAAAAAATGCAGATGCGAAAACTGAATTAGATACTCTGCCTAAAATATTTGATGAATTTAATATTTTATTAACACCTGCTTTAGAAGAAGCAAAACGAGCACATTCATTTTACAGCTCAATAAAATCTTAGTTTCTATTTACCTATTTATAGCTTAATATTGGTTTTATTAATGAATTGTTAAATATTCAATTCATTGTCAACCCGATTATTTGAATATTCACCCCGTTTATTTAGCGTTTTATCGAAATTACCCTTGAATATTATATTCAGATTCTACTTTTGAGAAAACATAGTAAAAAAGAGTTAGTTAATACCAATGAAAAAAACGCTTCTCATAGTTGACGATGAATTAAGCATAAGGGTGCTATTAGAGCATTTTTTAGGTGAAGAATACAATGTTGTAACCAAAGAAGATGGAAGCAAGGCATTTGATTGGCTTGAAAACGGAAATCATACAGATTTGATTTTAGCTGATCTTGAAATGCCGGTATTAGACGGGTTTGAGTTATTGGTTAAATTAAGAAACAACAAACAAATGCAAACAATACCATACATGGTAGTAACAGGAAAGAATAAGTCAGACAACTATTTAAAATCTTTCAGGTTAGGTGCCAGAGATTTTTTGCAAAAACCATTTACACCGGAAGAAATTAAATCCAGAATAGAAATAATATTAAAATAATTTTTTTAACCACCGAACACCTATAAGATGATGTTAGTTTTTGTAAATGAGGATAAAGAGTTGCAGGAGAATTTCTTTCACACATTTCATCAGACGAACAAAGTATTTTGTTTCAGTGAAATGTATGATGCATATAAATGGATAAAAAAAACACCGGGTGCTCCTGATATGATTATTTCAGAAGTGGATATACATGACCCCTCAGGTTTACAATCATTTAAATTTCTTGAAACGAAAAGCAAATTAAAGAATACAAAATTAGTTGCCTTTACACCAGAACCGGTTGAAAAAGAACAGATTTCATTAGTTATTTCTGAAGGAGCTGATGCGGTTTTTAGTAGAAGCTCTCTTTTTAGCGACATCAGTTCTTATTTAAAATATCTTCAAACATCAGAGCCCCGCTCTAAATCAGAATCAAAAAAGCCTTCTGAAAAAAAATAAAACTGATTAAGTGAATAATCAGTTGGTATTTAGTAATACCGATTATAAAATATTATTTAGAAGTTAATATTATTTTTGACCATTCCAGATTTCCAATATGAAATGTTTAGTAGTTGATGACGACAGTATTTCACGCGAATTAATTTGCGAGTGTATTAATGAAACTGAAGATCTGATTTTATCAGGTGTTTGTAAGAGTGCAATTGAAGCAGCAAATTTTTTAAGTAACAACGAGGTTGACTTAATTTTTTTAGATGTAGAAATGCCCAAAATGAGTGGGCTTGATTTATTAAAGAGTCTTTACAACAGACCTCAGGTTATTTTAGTTACCGCCAAAGAAAAATATGCTGTTGAGGCATTTGAATATGAAGTGACCGATTATATAGTAAAGCCGGTAAATCACAGCAGATTTATTAAGGCGGTTCAAAAGGCAAGAGGAAAAAACAAACCATCAAAAATTGAATCTGTAAACGGGGGAAATATTTTTATTAAAGTTGATTCCGAATTAATCAATATCAGTACAAGTGAAATTTTATGGATTGAAGCCTTGGGTGACTATGTAAATTTTATAACCCCGGAGAAAAAATATGTGGTATTAAGCACATTAAAAAACATTGAATTAAAATTACCCCAGAACGAATTTATTCGGGTTCACCGCTCGTACCTGGTTCGAATTGACAAAATAAAAAAGATAGCTGAAGATATTATTTTGGTCGAGAACAAAATGATTCCGGTTAGTAAATCATTCAAAAAAGAGTTGCTTGACCGTTTAACAACGCTGTGAAACATTCAAAAATCGTTCTTCTAATTTTTTACAGAACAATTTTTATTTCATTAGTAATAAGTGTTTGTGGATGCGCCAATGTTGTGGCACCAACCGGAGGTGATCGCGATATTCTACCACCAAAAATTATTTCAACTTTTCCACCGAACTTAACTACAAAGTTTAAGAGCAAAGAAATTCGTATTTCTTTAAGTGAATTTTTTATTCTAAATAATCCCTCCGAAGAAATTTATTTATCTCCGGTTTCAATTCTGCCTTTGAAATGGAAAACCAGAAAAAAAAATCTGATTATTTCTCTTCCTGATTCGTTAAATGAAAATACGACCTACACACTTCAATTTGGAAATTCAATTGCAGATATTACAGAAGGAAATAAATTAGAAGGCTATAGCTATGTTTTTTCTACGGGAGATGTGATTGATTCTTTGCGTATTCAAGGAGTTTTAAGCGATGCAAAAACCCAGAAGCCACAAAAAGGATTTTTAGTAATGCTGTATTCTTCAACCGATGATTCAGTTGTGGCAAAAAGAAAGCCCGACTATTTTGCGAGGACAGATGAAAGCGGACAATTTGTTTTAGACTATTTGCACGAAGGAATTTATCGCCTGTTCTGTTTAAGTGACAAAAACCTGAATTACCTGTATGACCAACCGAATGAAGAAATTGCCTTTGTTGATACAATGATTTCTGTTCACGACACCACAGCTTTTTATTCTTTGAATTCATTTCTTCCAACTACAGATAAAACAGTTTTACTTTCTGCTTCAACGAGCGACAATAAAAAAATCTCATTTGCTTTTAATCATGAAGTGAAAGACTTTTCAATAAAAACAACTTCTGATTCAACGCAAATTTTATATCAATCCAACAACTCACTAGGTGATACTGTTAATGTTTGGATAGAATCTCATGTAACAGATAGCATTTTCTTTCAATTGTATTTTAATAATGAAACAGATACAGTAGGTATTAAGCCAAAGTATATTTCTGCATCTCAACAGAAAGGAATGAGTAATAAATTTACTGTCAGAACTAATCTTTATGGCTCAAAAAATAATTATGGATTGTTTCCCGGACAAAAATTTGAACTCGCTTTTTCTTCGCCGTTAAAAAGTATTTCAAAAGAAATTCTGGCGACAGTGGTTGTTGATTCTGCAAGTGATTTTAAAAAGGTTCTGTTTCTTAAAAGGATTGATACGATCTCTCATCAATCTTTTAGTTTTTGTAACTATGATTTTCAATCTTCTGTTAATTATAAGATTTTAATTCCCGCTGGATTATTTGAAGATGTTTATGGAAATAAAAATGACAGTATGAGTTTTCAATTCAGAAAACTGGATGAAACCGCTGCAGGAAACCTTGCCCTTACAATAAACTGCAAAGACAGTATGATTCATTATGTAGCCCAATTTTATTTTGGAAATTCACTATCAAAGGAGTGGGAATTACAAAACGGTGAAAATGTTTTCAATTTAAAATCACTTTTGCCAGGTGTATATAAACTTCAGTTTATCAGAGATGAAAATAAAAACGGCAAATGGGATTCGGGCAACTACTGGAAAAAGAAACAACCCGAAAAAATTATTTTATACAATAAAGAAATTACTGTGCGACCCAATTGGGATTTAGAAATTGAAGCCGAAGTTGGTTCATTAACTTCTCCTAAAAAGAAAAAGTAAAAACCAATTATCTAAACCACTCCGAATACATCACATAATTATTTGCAATACGCATATTGATTTGCTCGAAATGTTCGGGACTTATTTCTTTTACTTTTTTTGCAGGAACACCAGCATAAATTGAACCGGACTCAACTCGCGTATTTTCCAGCACAACCGAACCAGCTGCAATCAATGAATTTTTTTCAACAACCGCATGGTCCATCACAATTGCACCCATACCTACAAGAACATTGTCTTCCAGTGTGCATCCATGTATGATTGCATTGTGCCCAACTGAGACATTATTGCCAATTGTGGTTGCTGCCTTCTGATAAGTGCAATGAATGATAGCTCCATCTTGTATGTTCACCTTGTTGCCCATGCGAATAGAATTTACATCGCCACGCACAACCGCATTAAACCATACTGAACAATCGTCGCCCATTATCACTTCACCAATTACAGTTGCGGTTTCTGCGAGATAAATGTTTTCTCCAAAAACAGGAGTGAAGCCCCGTACTGATTTTATTAAAGCCATTTATAAACCTTATTTTTCAATTTGAATATTTAAATCAGTACTCTGTTTCTCATCAATTTCATCCAGCTTCTTTTTAATATATTCAATGTCATTATCTAAAGTTCGGTTTTCAGCTCTTTTAAATTCTAATTCTGTTTTTATTTGAGAAAGCACCCCGGAAGCAGATAGCTTTACCCACAATCCCTTTGAATCATTCAATGCTATAGTGGTTAGCAAATCAACACCCTTCAACCTTACTTCTGAATTAGAATTTACAAGATATGTTTTCATTGCAGTTAAAACTGAAAACATTTCATAGAAACCTGATTCGTTTAAATTTTTTTCAAACCAGCCGTAATCATCAGAACTGCCTTTATCAGCAAGTATTGCGGCAAGTGAATAAATTAAATCACCTGAATTTTCATTCTTTAAAGACTTTGCAAGCGTATAGGCTTTTTCGGGATTGTGATCTTTCAATACAGTAATTGTTGCGCCAAGTACACTGAATGAACTATCCTTCGCAGAAATATCGGTAATTGAAATAATCATTTCTTCGTC
Organism: Chitinophagaceae bacterium; assembly: GCA_947469485.1. GTDB lineage: Bacteria > Bacteroidota > Bacteroidia > Chitinophagales > UBA10324 > UBA10324. The sequence goes on from CANIPU010000003.1 coordinate 119,391, forward strand.
AGTTAGCCCTCCTAACTTTTTTAATGCAGCAGTGCGTACCTGTGGATTTGGGTCTGATTTAACGATTGAAACCAATATAGACTTAACTGCAGAAATTGTTTTTTCATCATCCAAAGCAATCATTTCAATTGCGCTTTTCCGGATGTTCCAGAACTTATCATTCATTGCATCAATTAATGCAAGTCGCGATTGCTCATCTAAATCCTGGTAGTTTTCAAAATGTTCAACTGCTTCATATCTGTCCATAAAAAGCGGAGCATGTTTGAACTGAAACACATATTCCGAATCGCTTTTGTTATCTGTTTTCTCCCACAAAATACTTTTCGTTGCATCCACATTTATCAGATCAGGCTTTGTGTAAGCAGGAAATGAAAAAGTTTGTCTTGCTTTATTCATCACTACGCGATAGCGTTTTGTTTCTCCACCCGAATAAACATCCACATCAATCGGCAAACGAAAAACCGGAGTGCCCGTTGTTGTATCTTGAGTTTGTTCGATGGTAACAAATTCAGCATTCGATTCATCACTGTATGTGTAGTTGATAATTACACTTGGATGGCCGGGCGACAAATAATATTCATTGAAGAACCAGTTCAGATCTTCTCCTGTTACTTTTTCAAAAGCCATGCGGAGTGTGTGCACTTCGCCGGTTCCGAATTTATTTTCTGTGAGATAAACATTAAGTGACTTAAAAAAAGCTTCGTCACCTACATAATTTCGCAACATGTTTAACACACAGCCACCACGCTGATAACTATTTGCATCAAACAAATCTTCCTGACTTTGGTAGTGGTAGCGAATCAGAGGAACCGGGTTTTCGGTAGCGGCCATCAGGTATGTATTTTTATCGTTGTTAACCTGTAGGTCGTGCGCGTCTTTTCCATTTTTATATTCTGTCCACAGAGCCTCAGAGTAATCAGCAAATGATTCGTTGAGCGAAATGTTAGACCACGATTCACAGGTTACCAAATCTCCAAACCAATGATGAAATAATTCATGACAAATAATATCATCGTGATTACCATCAATCATTTCACGATGAGTTTGATTCAGTTCGTCATAATGAACAACAGCGGTTGTGTTTTCCATTGCCCCTGAAACAAAATCCCGCACTACTATCTGTGAATACTTCGACCATGGATAATCAACGCCGAGCAGTTTGCTGTAACACTCAATCATCTCAGGTGTTATTCCAAAAATTTCTTTTGCATACTGAGAATATTCAGGTTCTACATAATAATCAACAGAAATATTCCTCCATTTGTCATGAGTAATTTTAAAATCACCTACCACCATCATAACTAAGTAGGGCGCAATTGGTAAATCCATTTTCCAATGGTCGGTGCGTGTTCCGTTTTTATTATTTTTTGAATCAAGCATTAAACCATTCGAGAGCGTTACATATTGCGTGTCAACCGTCATATAAATTTCTATCAGTGTTTTCATGTTTGGCTTATCAATAGTTGGAAACCAGGCTGAGTTTGACTCTGTTTCTCCCTGTGTCCAAATCTGTTTTGGTTTATTTGGCTCTTCTCCTTTTGGATTAATGAAATACAAACCTTTGGCATCTGTTATAGCAGCACTCCCCTCGGTTTTGCGCTCGTTGGGTTTTGCTTTGTACTCGATGTAAATCGAATAAGAATCATTTCTTGTGTATGATTTGTCTAAGAAAATGTGAAGCTGCAATGAATCATATACATAAGTTAATGGCTTGTTGCCGGAAGCTGAAACCAGTTCTACTTTATAAATATCAAAACCTTTCGCATCTATAGTTAAAGAATCAGTCGGATAAAAATGGGGCTTGAAAGTGATGGTTGCTTTACCAGGCATATACTGATGTTCCCAGTCGAAACTCACTTCAAGTTTAGTACTGATAATATCATTGATGATTGTGTGGGATGGGTGATATTCACTTACCTGAGTTACTTCGGTATCTTCGTCATCGTCGTTGTTATACGAATCATAAGGTATTTCCGAAACATCTTCAGGATAGTAATCGTGCCCGCGAAAAATTCTGCAACCTGAATTTAACGAGATGATGATGGTAGAAAATAACAGAATGGAGAGAAATGTTTTGTTCGAAATTAATTTCATGTTGAGTTTGTGTTCGGAAACAAACCTAATGGAATTATCTTTAACCCACATAATTGCAACATGTACAAAGTCACAAACAAGAAGGGAGAAGTGTTTGAAATAAAATTTGATAAGGAAAGATTTTCGGTAAACGGAAAATCAGGTGAATGGGATATTCAGAAAATCAAGAGCAACCTGTTTAATATTTTGTTTGAAGGAAAAAGTTTTGAAGCTGAATTGCTGAAGATGGACCCGGAAAATAAAACTGTTCATGTGAAAATAAATAACAAACCCATTGAGTTGAAAGTAGAAGATGAATACGACCAACTGCTTCATAAACTCGGAATGGATAAAGCGCTCACCAAAAAAGTAAACGAACTGAAGGCGCCAATGCCAGGATTGGTTTTAAGAATATTGGTAGAAGAAGGACAAGCAATAAAACAAGGCGACTCGCTCCTTGTACTCGAAGCCATGAAAATGGAAAATGTATTAAAGAGTATGGGCGACGGAGTTATAAAACAACTGAAAGTTAAAGCAGGAGATAAGGTAGAGAAAAATCAGCTGTTAATTGTAATGGAGTAACTGATAAGCTCAACGATGATTATTCATTTAAAATTTCTTTCAGTATTTATTGATAATACACCACTTTCTTATAGCGCTTTTGAGTTTGCTGTAAATCTTGCTCAAATCAGTTCTTTGCCACTTGAAGTTTATCTGGCAAAAGGAGTGAATAGTGTCGAGATCAAACGAAGACTGGAAGGTGATTCGAAAGTTAAATTTCGAAATGTTACAACAACAGGTTTTATCGGGTTGTTCGAAGAGCTGCCAAAAGAAAATAACTATATACTTCTGGTTGGGCTTCATTATTCCAGAGAGAAAAATCAATTATTTGATAAATTAAAAAAGGAGGTAGAGAAGTTTGAAATTCCTTTGCTTATAATCAAGAAAGAACTTGAATTTAGTTCTTTTAAAGAGGTGGTTGTTTGTTCTGACTTTGAAGAAATGAAGGAGGATAACAATTTTTATTTGCTTCGAGACCTGATATTGCCATTTAAGCCTGAAGTAAAAATTTTACATGTTAAACCTGATCATGAGGCCTCAACAGAAGAGCATGTTTTCGAAGCAGAAAAAGAGATAAATTATTTTCAACCATATTTTGAAAGTAAATTAAGAACACTTTTTTCGAGCGATATTGTAAGGGCAATCAGGCACTATGTTCATGATAGGGAAGACATTAATCTGGTTGCGCTTTCAAAACATCGGCATGGAAAACTGCATGATTTTTTTATTACAAATCATACCCATGGGATAATTGAGAATATTGACAGGCCAATACTGATAATGTAAGTTTATTTATTCCTCGCCACCCTCATTTAACGAAGCATCAGGTGAGCCATCGTTCAATATGTTTTTTATTTCGTTGAGCGCATACACCGAGTGATTGAATTTATTTCCGAGCACAATAATCACATACTGCTCTTGTGGGTTGGTGTAAAACACAGTGTTGTAACCCTTCCACCACCCATTGTGAAAAATATATTTTTTACCCGGTGCATATTCATACATGCGGAAACCTAATCCATAATTTTTATTTCCCGGATGCTCGAAACTCTGCGGAGTGAATGCCTGCTCAAGCGATTCTTTTTTCAGAAAGCAATCTGAGTTGAGCATTTGGTACCACAGTAAGAGGTCGTGCGTGGTGCTGTATACGCCTTTGTCGCCGAGTATTCCATCAAATGCATCTGTTGCAATTGAACTCCAGTTGTAATTGTAACCGCAGGTTTTGTGCTCGCATAATTTTTTATCTTCAGTAGTAATGAAGTAAGTATTAAACATGCCTACCGGATTTAAAATGTACTGTTGCATGTATTCATCAAATTTCATCCCGGTTACTTTTTCAGTAATTGCTGCAAGCACTGCGTAGTTGGTGTTACAATAGGTGAATTTTCTTCCAGGTTTAAATTGTAGGGGCGGAGGTTGGTTTTCAATCCATCGCATTAAATCCTGATTTTTTACCTTTTTAAAACCGAGCGCAGCGCTGTCTTCATAAGCAAAACGATAATCAGGCAAACCACTGCGATGACTCAGTAGCATTTTTAAAGTGATACCATGAATCGGAAACTTTGGATAATATTCCTGAATAGAATCTTCGAGTGCAAGCTTTTCGATTTCAATCAAATGTAAAATCGCAACAGCCGTAAATGTTTTTGAAATGGAAGCGAGTTGAAACTTAGAATCGTCACTGAGTTTTGTTTTTTTTCCGTAATCCTCGTAGCCAAAATTGTTATCATAAAGAATTACCCCTCGTTGTGCAATTAAAACATTACCATTAAATCCAAGGCGCTTTGCGCGGTAATTGAAAAGCGAATCGAGAAGGTGATGTTTTTTTTCTGCCCGAATTTCTTTTCTGATATTCTCCTCATCTGCTTTTGATAACTGATATTTCTGAATACACTCCACGCATAAATTGTTCGGTGCTTCGTCTTTCGAAAAAAGATTTTTGCAGGAATTGCTTCCCAACAACATTATCACCAACAATAAAGCGAGCTGCTTCTTCAATTTATTTTTTCACCTTTTTAGGTTTGAAATCTTTTCCTTGTTTCATACTGATGATTCGAACATCATCAAGCGGTCTGTCAGTTTTATCTGTCTTAACAGCAGCAATGGAATCAAGAACATTAATACCCTCAATCACTTCACCATAAACTGTATAACCCATATCAAGATGTGGTGTTCCCCCAATGGTTTTATAAATCTCTCTTTGTTCAGCCGACATTTTTCTGCCGGTTTGTTTTTCAATGTTGTCTAAATCCGAATCAGTGAACTTTTTGCCCTGAACAATATAAAACTGACAACCTGATGAAGCCTTTGTTGGATTTTCATCTCTTGCTGCAGCAAGCACTCCTTTTTTATGAAACAGCAAAGTGTTGAACTCTGCATCAACGCGATAGCCAACATCACCACCGCCAAGCATTTGCCCTGGTTTAGCGTGTTTCGAATCAGGGTCTCCTCCTTGAATCATAAAGTTTTTTATAACACGATGAAACAGAAGCGAATCGTAAAAATGTTCGTTGGTGAGTTTCATAAAATTGTCGCGGTGCTTCGGAGTTCCGTTATACAGTAAAATTTTCATCGGGCCGAATTTGGTATTCATAATTACGGTATGAATTTTTTCTTTTGGCTTGAAGGAAACCAAAAAGAAAAGCGGAATAAGGAGGAATATTGATTTTTTTAACATGGTGTTTTTGTGTTGCAGCCAAAAATAATTTTTTCACACCAACCACCACATCTTCTTTTCACAATGGTAACGATGAATTGTTTATTAATCCAAACGCTCGAAATAGTTGATGATACACTCTTTCAATAAATCTTCCTGCCCTTCAATGGCCATAACCGGAATTTTTTTTGTCTGCACCCAGTGAGGCCAGCCATCATCGTCCAATCCTTCCAACGAAAAATAACCCTGATCGCTCAACAAACGACACGTAGCAATGTGCATTAGGTCTTGTTTTTCTTCCTTGGTAAATGAATCCTGAATTTTCCCGAGCTCACGGACACCAATGAGAAACAGCATTGCATTCATATCAGGCGCTTTACCGAATTGTATATGTAAACTTTTGCGGAGCGCAAGAAATTTTTTTTCTCTTTCGAGAAATTGTTGTTGCGCGTTTGTTGTGTTTTGTTCGTTGCTCATTATTAATTTTTCAAATCAAATTCATCCCGATCGTTCAGCACAGGAAATTCTTTTCTGTAATCATCAAGCGCTGATTTTGAAAGTGTAACAGTATGCACTGCTTCCAGATGCGATTTCTGAAAAAGAATTTCGCCCTTCATATCAATCACCGAACTATCACCGCTGTGATAAATTTTATTTCCATCCTCTCCCACTCTGTTTAATCCAATGGTGTAACACTGATTTTCTATTGCGCGTGCAACGAGTAAAGATTTCCATGCATAATTTCTTTTCTCAGGCCAGTTGGCAACATAAATCAGCAAATCATAATTCTGTGTGTTGCGACTCCAGACAGGGAAACGCAAATCATAACACACGAGCGGACAAATTTTCCAACCCTTGTAATCAATAATTAATTTTTTTGTTCCCGCGGTGTAATGATTGTTTTCTTCTCCCATACTAAACAAATGATGCTTGTCGTAAATCCAGATATTTCCATCGGGTTGAACCCAAACCAGACGATTGTAAAAGCTGTTTTTGCTTTTAATCATTAAACTTCCGCACAACACAACATTTTTTTCTACAGCAATTTCAATCATCCACTGCACGGTTCTTCCATTCATTTCTTCTGCTATCGATTCCGGCTTCATTGAAAATCCGGTAGAGAACATTTCGGGCATAAGAATGATGTCAGTGTCATCGACCGATGCAATTTTTTCTTCAAACGATTGCAGATTTGCATCTGTATCCTCCCAGTGCAGATTGCTTTGAATGAGTGTTATTCGGAGATTGTTTTCTGCCATTATTTTAAAATGATTTGGCAAAAGTAAGGTTAGTGTTGCTTCGATTTACATTTGCTTCATGCAGGCAAAAACCGAAGGCATTGTTTTCCGCACCGTGAAGTATTCTGAAACGAGTGTGATTGCAGGAATTTATACTGAGCAATTCGGTTTGCAGTCCTACATCATTAACGGCGTGCGCGGAAAAGGAAAATCGAATTCAAAATCATCGGCACTAGCTCCGCTCTCGGTTTTAAACATGGAGGTTTATAAAAAGGAAAACAAAAACATCAATCGCATAAAAAGTTTTGAGCCGGCGATTGTGTTCAAACAAATTCCGTTTGATGTGGTGAAGAGTTCATTAGTTTTATTTCTTGCAGAAGTGTTGAACCGAAGTGTGGTGGAAGAAGAATGCAACGAACAACTGTATCAGTTTCTTAAAAATTCAATTGTTGAATTGGATGCAACAAATAATCAATCGGATTTTCATTTGCATTTTTTAGCGCAGCTTACAAACTATTTAGGATTTACTCCGCATGGAAAATTTTCTGAAGAAACACCGGAGTTTAATCTGGCGGATGGAAGTTTTGTGAAATCAGTTTCGGTACTGCAACCAAGTTTTCTGAATGGAGAAAATGCAAAACGGTTTTCTGATTTATTTTTTAACAATACAGAATTGCAACTCAACAAAAAAAGCCGTAAGGAATTATTAAATGCATTGCTTGAATATTACCGCCTGCATGTTTCTGGTTTTAATATTCTGAAATCGCTCGAAGTGATTGAACAGGTTTTTGCTTAAAGGAATTATCTTCCTAAATAAACCATCAACACCGAAACATCGCTCGGATTTACTCCGCTGATTCTGCTCGCCTGTCCGAGTGTGCGCGGTTTAAATTTTTTGAGTTTCTCTCTTGCTTCAAGTGAAAGAGAATTTATAACCGAGAAGTCAAAATCTTCAGGCACAGGAACATATTCGAGGCGATTCATCTTGTCCACTATTTCTTTTTCCTTCTCAATATATCCCTCGTACTTCATCAGAATTTCGGCCTGCTCAATACTGTCTTCCATTTTGCCTGCGAGAACTTCTTTTACAGATGCTATCTTCTCTCTCAAATCTTTCATTTCAATCTGTGGTCGCGAAAGCAACTGTAATAGTTTGGTCTTCTGTTTTATTTCACTTGAGTCCTGTTCGGTGAGAATGGAATTTATTTCATCAGGTGTAACACTTTCCTTTCTGAAGAAATCCATAATCTGTTTGGCTTCTTCTATCTTTTTATTCACCAGCTCCAATCTCTCATCGTTCACCAACCCTATTTTGTGTGCAAGCGGAGTCAATCGAATATCAGCATTATCCTGGCGCAATAAGATTCTATACTCAGCGCGGGAGGTGAACATTCTGTAGGGTTCGTTGGTGCCCTTCGTAATTAAATCATCAATCAGCACGCCGATGTATGCTTCATCGCGTGTCAGAATAAATTCGTGTTGGTCATTTATTTTCTGATGCGCATTTATTCCTGCCATTATTCCCTGACATGCGGCTTCTTCGTAACCGGTGGTTCCGTTGATTTGTCCAGCGTGAAAAAGATTTTTTACAGCGCGGGTTTCAAGTGTAGTATACAACTGATGCGGAGGAAAAAAATCGTATTCAATGGCGTAACCCGGACGAAACATCCGCACATTTTCCAGACCCGGAATTAATTTCAATGCTTTGTATTGCACCTCTTCGGGCAACGATGTGCTGAAACCATTTATATAAATTTCAACAGTGTCCCAGCCTTCCGGTTCAATGAATAACTGATGGCGCGTTTTATCAGCGAAGCGATTTATTTTATCTTCTATACTCGGACAATATCTCGGCCCTAATCCCTGAATTCGACCGGCGAACATCGGACTTTGTTCGAACCCGGTTTTCAAAATATCATGTACTTCCTGATTGGTGTAAGTGATGTAACAGCTTTTCTGTTTTTTTAATGAAGTAGTGTTGGTGTAAGAAAATTTTCCAGGATTCTCATCGCCCTTCTGTTCTTCCATCAAACTGTAATTCAAACTTCTTCCATCAATGCGTGGGGGAGTTCCGGTTTTCATTCTGCCCGATTCCAGTCCAAGAGAAATTAATTGTTCAGTAATTCCGGTTGACGATTTTTCTGCCATGCGCCCGCCACCAAATTGTTTTTCTCCAATGTGAATGATGCCGTTCAGAAATGTTCCATTCGTGAGCACTACTGCTTTCGAGCGAATTTCCATTCCCATTCCGGTGCGAATGCCAACTACAGCTCCGTCTTTAATTAATAACCCACTCACCATATCCTGCCAGAAGTCTATGTTGGGTGTTTGCTCCAGCATATCTCTCCACTCCTTTGCAAATAATAACCTATCACTCTGCGCACGCGGACTCCACATCGCAGGTCCCTTCGATCGATTCAGCATACGGAATTGAATCATGGTTTTGTCGGTCACAATTCCACTGTAACCACCAAGTGCATCTATCTCGCGAACAATCTGTCCTTTCGCCACTCCTCCCATTGCAGGATTGCAGCTCATCTGTGCAATGGTTTGCATGTTCATGGTTACGAGCATGACTTTGCTGCCGAGGTTAGCCGCTGCTGCTGCTGCCTCACATCCGGCATGACCGGCGCCTACTACAATGATGTCGTATTCAGGAAACAAAAGTTATTGGTTGATTTTTTAAATGTCGGGGAGGGCAAAAGTATTGTTATGCGAGCGCTTCATCAAATAATTAGCCTTACCATCTCTATTGGAGATAAAAAAGCCGCAAATGATATACTATCTCCTTTTTCTGAAATAGTGATTGCCAATTTTATTTTCGTGCCCGAAAATTTTTCTGAATGGAAAAGGGCTTGTACAGTTTGCCGAATAACGGATTTTATAAAATGCTATTGAAAATGAGTTTGAGTACGAGCTTGTATTTAATGCTTGAACTGGAATCTGACATCAGCAAGAAAGTTTTTGAATCGGGATTAATCAACTACGACCAACTCAAAGATTTTTATGAAGAGATAAAAGATAAAGAGGGTGATGAATTTGAAGTGGATGAACAGGAGTTAATGCTGATTTACACCTGCCATTATATTGCAAATTGTTTTGCGCAGGATAAGGAGGCATTTTTTAAATGGTTCATGCTTCACGATAATGGTCAGGTGGCTAATTCAGAAAAATTACGACTCATTACTATGAATGGACACAAAGGAGCAACGCGTGTTTTTGAAGAGCGCGATTTCTGGAATGAACCAATGGAGCAACGAAAAGTATTTCTTGAAAACTTATTCGGAGAACTGGAAGAAGGAGATGAAGCAGCGGTTTAAAAGATTATTTCGCCGGAACTAACAATTTCATTTGCTCATCAATTTCTTCAGCGCCTGGCTCTTTAAGTCCGCGATGGCAGGTGATACACCTCACCGCATGAATGGTATCCGGACGAGTTGATTTTTCCCAGTTAAAATAGTTTGCATTTATTTCATTGGTCATTGTCATCATGTAGCGCGCAATGTCTTTGTGTTCGTTTGCATCGCTTGCAAAATCCAGCTTATAAATTGATGTGTCGGCAATTCGGGCGTGACAAAAACCACACCCTACTCCGAGTGCCTCTTTGAAATCATCCATCACTTTATCCAATTCTTCTTCGCTGATATCTTTTGGAAGCACTTTTAAATTCTTGAATTTATCTACAGGGCGCGAATTAAGTTTTACAGTTGCGCTTATGGAAATGAATGCAGCAAAAAGAAGAATCACACCAATTGATTTCTGAGAAAAGAATTTCATAAACAACGATTTAGTTTTTGATAAATGTAAAAACTAAAATAATATCACACTACTCTTCCCCGGAAAACCAATTATGATTTGAACAACAGATTGTATGCTTTCTGCTCCGGATAATTCCACTCCAACCAACTGCGGGTTTCCCAACGCTTTTTAAAATTTTCTTTCCGCTTTTTAATCACTTCGGCAAAATTGATGTTGGTGTATTCTTCCGAACTCGCGAAGCTGAAGCGACTTTGCTGCACCACATTTATTTTCTTTAAATCTTCTTCCGAATAATTCATATAAGCCAGTGCTGAATCATCCAATTCCGCTAAAAAATTGTAGTGAACAAATGATTTGTTGTAATGCGAAAAATTATAGCGCGCAATTATTGAATCCCAATTGAAACAAGCAGCACACAGAATAATCAGATAAAGCGCAAGTGAATTTACCGACAATAAAAATCCAACTGATTTTTTATGAAGAATTAAAATCACAATGCTGATTAAACCAATTAAGCATGCGGCAAGAAAAAAGTAAACGAAGATTCTTTTATATGCCAGAGCGAAAAAATTAATGTAGTAGGTGTTTCGTAACACAACCGAAACAATCATCACAGCATTTTGTGCCAACCAGAGAATGACCAATGAGTTGAATAGCTTACTGTTCCGCAGAAAAACTATATTGCTGTTGAGATAATAAACCGACACAGCAATCGAAATAATAATGGCGCCAATCAAAAGATAAGTTCCTTCATGAACCATGTCTTTCAGGTACCCGCCATCCCACTGAAATCCGAACCAGATGCTTGTGATGTCGAGGTAATTCAACCAGCAAATCATCAGGTTTAAAATCACGAAAAGCAGAATCGCCATTTGTCTTTTTTTGAAAAGCATTCGGTTGAGCGAAATCAAAAAAGATTTCCGTCTTCTTCTTACCAGATTAAATGAGAGAGATGAATCTGCCTGAATAATTGCAGCAGCATTTGTTTGCGAATAACACAAACTGAAGACTATTATACCCAACAGAAAAAATAAAATGCGCGAGAACGAAATGGTGGAAAGAAAATCTGCCACATGCGACATGAAGTTTTCGAAGCTCTGAAAGAACAAATCGTTTGCTGAAGAATAAATTACAAAGAGAACTACAAGAGTAATGACAGGCACAAAAACAAAACGGATGTAAGCCGAGTAATTAGTACCAGATCTTTTTTTAATCCCCCTGAAATGTTTCGCCATTGTTGAGGGCAAACGGAAAATGGAGTATGAGGTGAGTATAGCTCCGAAATGTAAATGATTGATTTGCTGATACGAGAAATTTCCAAGAAACAAAATGAAGCAGCACCAGAAAATCGTAACGCTTAAATCGGTGTGCGCGAATAAAACAGAAAGCGACGACACAATCATTCCAATCAGAAATAAGTACATCAGCTTGCCGGGTGATTTTTTCAGCGCAAACAGAAACAGACAAACAGAATAAACAGCAATCAGCAAAACATTAATTCCGGCAGTAAGGGAATAGAACAACAGGTAAAACAAAAGTGCGGATAGTAAAATAATTATGCGAGGGTAAGTCGTGATTGTTTTCATGGAATGTTAAAACGCAAAGTATTGCTTTATAGTATTTTATTACAAGAGATAAAATAATTTAAACCTTCTTGCTCTTTTTGGCGGCCTTTGCATTTTTATTATAATCAAGAGCTACATCAACCCAGTACTGAAAATCGTTTTCGTTTTTTATTCCTTCCTGAGAAACAAAAACAAAACCCCTCATCGGGCGCTTGGTAAAATCCATAGTTCGGCAGCCTTTTCTTTTTATGGCCGCTTCATGAATTTCAGGGTCGAGCCTGACCATTAATTCATCTTTCACAATTCCCAAACACATTTTATCATTCACCATAAAAGTCAATCCACCCATCATCTTTTTTTCTTCCACATTATTTATTTCTACAAGTGCTTCGCGAATGCGGTCGCCAAGTTTTTCGTCAAAGGCCATAATTTCAGGTTTTATTCAATAAAAATAGCTTTTTACTAAGTTTATTTATTTAATATTTCACCAAAAAGCATTTCCAATCGGGTTCATTTTAGCAAAAGGAGACTCATTAGATTTATTAGGCGATATACATCAGGTATTTTATGTTTGCGCCCCGATTATTTAACTCGAATTATTTGAAACTGATTGTCCCCCTTTTATGGTTCTTTTTATTTGTCTTCAACTCAGTTGTAGCTCAAAGTGTTTCCGTAGATATTCTTCAACAAGGAAAATCGTTTGATGATTCTGCTTATTATGATATATTGAAAGTTGACCAGAATAATTATTGGTTAGTTGGTAAGTATGGTATTATTAGTAATTACAATATCAATGGCACAATCTCTTCAGTTAATTATCCTTCAAATCATAACGATATTTATAATATTGACCGATTTGATGATAATAATATTATAGCCTGCGCTGATAAAGGATGTATATATTTTTATAATTCTCTTACAAAAAACTGGAAGTCAAAACAAATTGAAGGATTTGAAAATTCATGTTTTTACAATATAGTGATTATTGATAAAATGTCGGCTCTTATATGTGGAGGTCGTTCTGCTATAGCACATTCAAAAAAAGCAATTCCTAATGGATTTATTATAAAAACCACTGACGGAGGACAAACCTGGACAAAAGTTTATTCATCATCCTTTAAAATGGTTTGGTCGCTTGATTATAATTTCCAAACCAACAAGGCGTCTGCTCTTATTTATTTTCCTAATCATACAACTTTGTATTCTTCTGACGATAAAGGTTCCTCGTGGAACCAAACCGGGAGAATCGGAAAAGGAATTTATTATGATTTGGAATATGATGAAGACAACAAATCTGTTTGTTATGGCGGTAAAATAAATGGTTCAGGTAAATTGAAATATTACAGCAGCAATGTTAGAAAATTTGAAAAGTCAGGATTGATATGGTCTAAAACAGGTTCAGGAAATTATGAAATCATGACTGCTTGCAATGGCAATATTTTATTTTCTGAGAATAAAGAAAACTGGAACCTTATTCATACTGAGCTTGCTGATAGATTTAGTTTATATAAAGCAGAATTCATTAATCCTTCTCAGGCAATTATAGTGGGTAGCGGTAAAACCATTTTGCTGCTTAATATTAATCAGAATTTGTCCTGCGAATAATTCAGCCTACTACAATTCATTTGTTTTTTTCAGAAGAAGATAAGTAGCAAAGCATTGCGATATTAATACGGTAGTATATGCATCAGATTTAAAAAACAGACACTTTCTTACAACTGTGCCACCGGAAAAAAACACGCCTCCGGTCCAATAACATTCTTGCCCGGAATCAATTTTGTTTTGCAATAAATATCCGATAGCCGATTCAATCATTTTTATTGTTTTGTATTCATTAAACTTTCCGGCATTTAACAATGCGGATAATGCAAAGGCAGTTGATTGAATTTTGTCTTTTCGATTAATAATTTTTTTACTTTCAAAAGACCCATCAAGTTGTTGTTTGTTTTTTAAATCAACAATTAATGAATCTACACAAGGCCTAAGCTTAATTGCACCTGATTTGTACGCATTGGTAACAGCATAATGTAAATGATACCTGTTCGGATAATAAATCGCAGCGCTATTAAATTTCTTTCTTTTTATTTTATGATTGATAAATGAAATGGCATGTATATAATTTGCTGAATCTTTAAGTTCATTATTCTCACCCAGGAAAGAAAGAATATTTGCGTTGACTATCGCATCAACATCGTTTGTTCCATATGGCATGTATGGCTCATACGCTTTAGGGAAGCATTCGCTTATTGGTAAAAAGAAAATGCAGTTCTGTAAAAAGGTGGTGACTATTGATTTAGGCCATAGTCGGTGTTCTTTTCCAATCCATGTTAGATAGGCACCGGAATTTTTTTTATCAGCACGGTTGTGATTATACCAATGAAAGTTTTTTCTGTCTGCATCGCGATAATTATTTACAATTGGAAGTAAGGCAAGCGTATCAGCTGAGTAAATTATTTTATTGTGAAGCAATAGCGCCATGAAACCTTCAGCGGTATCATCTGCATCATCCATCACATTTGCAGCCTTTTTTATATATCTGTTTTTAAGATTAAATGTTGTGGGCCTACGAACAGGTGGTCGAATTCCATCTTTGTTTTTTTTAGAAAGATTGGATGGAAGCCAATGCCAGAAATTAAATGTCAAACTATCACGGAATACCATTGTTGCATTATATGCACGATTGATGGTTGGATATAAAAAAGAATATTCATTCCTGTCGGTTAAATAAATACTCGCAAGGCAATTATGTGTCGCAGCAGTTGTAAAGCAATTCTGGTCTTCGTAATCTTTTGGTTTTCCCAATAGAGGAAACGGAAGCGTTAACCCCATTGTGCTTTTCCACTCCCCGGCGAAACGATTATTCTTCGTTTCAGTGTACTGATGATTGATAAGGTAACAGAGAGATTTGTCTATAACAGATTTAACCGAATCGATATTAATGGTTTGAGCATAACCCAAATGAAGAAAGAAAAGAAAACAGATAATGAATAAGAATATGTTTTTTCGAAAACTCACAACCGCAAAATTGAATTTGACAGGATAAAAATAACCTCTATGTTCAATGTGTTATTCAATTCTTCTTTCGCGATGCATCAAAGGAAGGGATTCATGATTTGCTATGCTTTCTGAAAGCAGCGCTCCTTCTTTACTGAAATTCCATGTAAACAGAGTTTTTATCGGATAGTCTTTTCGAATTTTAAATATTGCATCAAGAGCAGCTTTTTTTGCAAGCCCCTTTTTTCTGAACTCAGGCAGAACTAAAGCGGAACACAAATACAATGCATCGTATTTTATATTCAACGGAGTTTTATTCAGCAGTTCGCTTTCCGAAATTTTTTCTTCAATAAATTCATTCATTAACGAGATGTTTGTTGGAATCAGCAAAATCCAAACCACCGGGCCATCACCCTCATTGTATTCCGAAAGAGTTGCAGGATGTATCTGTTCCAATAGTTTAATTGATTCTTCTGTAACATTAAGCTGATCAGGATCATTATGAGCTGCGAATGTTTCTGAAGCAAGACTTACCATTCTGTCAAAGTTTGACTCTTTCATTTGAGAAAAGGTGGGTTTATTGGCGGAAGGGTTAATTCTTAACTGAAAGCGAGTTTAAAATGTTGGTTGCTGCATAATATGCGGTGGAAAAACAGCCCTGTAATAAGTATCCACCGGTTGGCGCATCCCAATCCAGCATTTCTCCAACTATATATATTGATGGAAATTTTTTAAGAGAAAAATTATCATTCATTTCATCTAAAGCAATCCCTCCAACGGTTGAAATGGATTCTTCAATTGGCCGCAATGAAGAAATGGGAATGGATAAATTTTTTATGGAAGAAATAAATGATTCAGGCTGTATAAAAAGTCCTTTCGAAGTGAATTGTTTTATTAATGCCAATTGAACTTCATTCAGATTGAAAACTGTTTTATAATTTTTTGTCGGAACAGTTAATCCGGAAATTTTATTTTTCAACTGAACATTTGAATTGGTTGGCTTGAAATCAATGTGAATGATAGGCGCCACATTTTTCGAAATCATTTTTCTGACCTCAGCAATTATTGGATACACCGCATTTCCCTCCAACCCATAATGAGTAATTAATGCTTCACCCTTAATTGTAAAATCATTTATTGAAATTGAAATGTTTTTAAGTGGCGCACCTGCATATTTTGATTTGAAATCTTCGGTCCATTCAATATTTACCCCACAGTTTGAGGATTGAAATGAAATTGTTTTGATTCCAATTTTTTCAAATTCAGTTCGCCACATCTCATTCGAACCTGTAATTGACCATGAGGCTCCACCTAATGCAAAAATGTAATAGTCCGCGATTGGTACTATTTCATTTTCCTGGTATTTAAAAACAGGTCGGTTTTCAGAATTGAAGGAAATAAATTCATGATCAAAATGAAACTGAACATTTTGCATAATTAGTTTCTCTTTGATTTTTTGAAGGACCTCGATTGGCTTAATTCCTATTTCTGGAAAGACCCTTCCGCTTGAACCAATATAAGTTGGAATACCCATTTGCAACAACCAGCTTCGCGTTGCATCGGAATCAAAAGCCGAAATTGCATTACTAAAAAATCTGGCTGGCGTAAATTTATTTATTAATGCATTACCGGTCGCGCTGTTCGTAATATTAAACCCACCATTGCCCGCAACTAAAAATTTCCGCCCGACAGTTTTTCCTTTTTCAAAAATTTCTACACTACAAAAAGGGCTTAATATATCAGCGGCCATTAAACCTGCCGCGCCACCACCAATAATGATTATTTTTTTTCGACTGATAAAAATGAATTCAATAAGGTAAACATAAAAATTAAACAGAAAACTATTGCCCGCTTCTGTGAATTAAGTGAACAGAATGAAAGGAATTCGCTTAAATCAATTCAGTGTTATTCAGAGGCTATATTTGGCGCTCATTTTATATAGACATATGAAGGGGTTAATTACTTTTTTTTTAGTTCTGATTATTTCCATATCAGCATATGCTCAATTTCCAAAGGGGGGATTTGGCGGAAAGCAAATGAATGTGGGGCACTTCTACGGCAGAGTAATTGATGCCGCAACAAAAAAAGGAATTGAGTTTACTACAGTTCAGTTAACACAAAACAAAATTGACTCAAGTACAAACCAGCCAATTGATGTAGTAGTTGCGGGTCAACTAACTAAAACAAATGGAGATTTCAGCCTGGAAAATCTATCTGTAATGGGTGAATACAAATTACAAGTTACAGCAATGGGATATGGTTTATATGAGAAGAAAATTTCATTCAATATAAAATTTGGCCAGGGAGGCATGCAACAAATGTTAAATGCAGTTGATAAAGACCTTGGAAATATTTCTTTAAATATAACAGCGGTTAATCTCAATGAAGTAGTTGTTACAAATGAAACAGGCGTGTTTGAGATGAAAATTGATAAAAAGGTTTACAATGTAGGAAAAGACGCTTCAAATGCCGGAGGAACAGCTGAGGATGTTTTAAAAAAAGTGCCTTCTGTTAATGTTGATATTGATGGTAATGTTACTATGCGCAATGCCGCCCCTCAGATAATGGTTGATGGAAGGCCCTCTACTTTATCTGTGGATCAGATACCGGCTGATGCAATTGAAACAATTGAAGTCATTTCAAATCCATCAGCTAAATATGATGCAAGCGGTGGCGGCAGTGGTATTCTGAATATTGTTTTAAAAAAAAATCGTAAACCAGGCTATAACGGAAATATTCGCGCAGGAATTGATTCGCGATTAAAATTTAATTCAGGTGGTGAGATAAACAACAGACAAGGGAAAGTCAATATGTTTTTAAGTGGAATGTTTAATCAGCGTAAGTCTATTGTAAACAGCGAAACAGACCGCTCCTACAATTTGTTAATTCCGCAAATTGATTTATTTCAAACAGACACCTCTGTTACCAAGGGATTTATGGGGTTTGGCCGTGGCGGTTTTGACTGGTTCATTAATAACAGAAATACATTAACTGTGTTTGGGATGTTTAACAGAGGTTCATTTAATCCAACCGGTGAATTGTTTTCAAAAACAGATACCGTTTATTCTGATTCGGTTGTAACCACCTCGTCGTATCGAAAAACTAATTCTTCTCGCGACTTTCAAAATATTGGTACCGGCATTTCTTTCAAACACATATATCCTAAAGATGGAAAATACTGGTCGGGAGACATAAATTTTAATAAAAGTAAATCAGCTAATGGCGGAGATTATAAAACCCAATATTTTGGTTCTGATGGAAGCACTTTAGGAAATCTGGTTCAACAAAAAGTTGAAGGAGAAGGTGATGTGCAGTTTATAACTGCTCAAACTGATTTTGTAAATCCAGTAACGGAAAAAATAAAAATTGAAACAGGATTACGAGGTGCGTTAAGACAATATAATAGTTCATCAACTAATAAAATATATAATTATGATAGTAGTGAATATCAAATAATACCATCAGATATTAGTGATTATAAATACACAGATCAGGTTTATGCAGGCTATTTCACTTTTACCAATCAAATAAATAAATTCGGCTATCAGATCGGGTTAAGAGCCGAAAGTTCTTTTTATACCGGGAAAATTTTAAGTAATGATTCAACTTTTACAAACTCATATCCGGTGAGTTTGTTTCCAAGCGGTTTTATGAGCTATAAAATAAATGATGACAATAGTTTTCAATTTAATTATTCAAGAAAAATTAATCGACCAACTTTTTTTCAGTTGTTGCCTTATACAGATTACACCGACTCGCTGAATCTTTCGCGAGGTAATCCTGATTTGAAGCCAGAGTTTGTTAATGCACTTGAAGCGAACTATCAAAAAATATTTGATAGAAAAAACAACTTACTTATTTCAGTTTACTATAAAAACACAAATGGAATCATTACCAACTATCAGGTGCAGGAATTTGATTCTGTTTTAAACAGGGGCGCAATTATTTCAACTTATGCAAATGCAAGTTCAAGTTATGCATATGGTGCTGAACTAACTACTCAAAACGCTGTAACGAAATGGTTTGATCTGTCAATGAATATAAATGCTTATAATTCATATATCAACGGATCAAATCTTGTTGAAAATTTAACTAACCAGCAATTCAGCTGGTTTGCTAAAGCAAGCACGACTTTTAAAATTCCAAAGAATTTTACACTCCAGGCATCAGGCGATTACCGTTCGAAAACAGCATTGCAGGTTGGCGGAAACACGCAGAGCCGTTTTGGTGGAAGTGGAATGGGTATGGGTGGCGGAGGTGGAAATTACATGGGCGGAACAACCACCACAGCTCAAGGATATACCAAACCGAATTATGGAATTGATGCCTCAGTTAAATATGAATTTATGAAAAATAAGGCAGCATCAATTTCATTAAGCGTTTCCGATATTTTTAAAACAAGAAAAAATATAAATTATTCCTCATCTGAATTTTTTACTCAAACTGTCGATCGAAGAAAAGATGCCCGGGTTTTCAAGCTTAATTTCAATTATCGTTTTGGAAAATTTGATGTTTCATTATTCAAACGCAAGAACATGAACATGGATATGCCTGATGTTCCAATTCAATAATTAATAGTTTGCATCACTTGGAAAATATCAGCACACTAAAAAAAATACTCAGTCATTTTTATGATATTAAACTTGAACAAATAAGTTCAGCTGAAAATTCTTCCCTCGAAGTATTTCTGTCAAGAGGGCGAATTAAACTTGCAGCTCCCAACGCAGTTTATTCTTATGAAGATCTTTACACTTCATTTCGATCAGCTTTTACAGCGCTTAAAATTGAAAACAGAAAAATCAATAATGTGCTTGTGCTTGGATTCGGACTTGGCTCCATTCCGATTCTTATCGATAAGTTTTATATAAAAGAGGTCAACTATACCGGAATCGAGATAGACGAAAGCATTATTTCATTGGCCTACAAATACAATCCCATTTTAAATAACATAAAAAACAAAGTGCTAAAAGCGGATGCAATCGACTATGTTAAAAATTGTAATGAAAAATTTGATTTGATTGCAGTTGATTTATTTATAGATAACAAAGTTCCCGAAAAATTTGAAACCCATGAATTTTGTCAAGGGTTAAAAACTATGCTTGCCCCTTCCGGTTTATTGTTGTTCAGTCAACTTTCTTCAACCGCCGAGTCAGAGCAGCACGCAAAAAAATTTATAAATGAAATTTTCAAATCAGTATTTCCCGATTCTGATTTCATTCAAACCACAGGAAATTTAATAGTGCACAATCAAAATAAAGTATAATTAATAAAACAGCCGGTAGTTTTTTATCAAAATATTTCAGTTCCTTTTAAATAGATAATTACAGAACCTTCAGTGCTTTAAGCGTTATTTGTTTTATGAAGTTAAAATTATTTTTAATAGCTACATTGTTTTTATGCAAGGTTTCTATTGCTCAGGATACTTTGCATTTTATGAGTTACAATTTGCTGAATTATTATGGCAGTGCACAGGATTCGGCAACCCGCAACCCGTATTTCCGAACTTCAATGGCGGCAACTCATCCTGATATTGTTGCAACCGTGGAAATTGCTACAGAAAGCAGTTCACTGGGATTTTTAAATGGTGTTTTAAAAAAAGTAGATACAGCTTATCACATCGCCCCATTTTTACCGGGACCCGATACAAACAGCTCCCTTTATTTTTTATCGAACAAGTACAGCTGCAACAGTAATTCTGCCATTCATACAGCGCTCCGAGATATCAATCATTACACCGTTGTGCAGTTACAAACCAACGACACGGTTCATGTTTTTGTGGTGCACCTGAAAGCAAGTTCAGGAACAGCGGAAGAAGCAAACCGTTTAGCCGAAGTGAACGAACTTCGATTGGTAACAGATGCATTACCAGTCGGCTCTTCGTTTATTATTTGCGGAGATTTTAATTTTTATAGTTCAACCGAATCAGGGTATGAAAGATTGAAGGAAAACACCGGAACAAATGAAGGATATGTTATTGACCCGATTGTTATGAACGGAACATGGAACAATTCCGGCTTTGCACAATACCACACTCAATCACCACGCACGCGAAGTTTTGGAGGTGGAATTACCGGCGGATTAGATGATCGTTTTGATTTGATTTTGTTTTCGAGCAGCATTAATACGAATGGCCCGTTACGCTATGTTCCGAACAGCACTATTGCTTATGGTAACGATGGTAATCATTTTAACGATTCAATCAACCACCAACCGAACACCGCCGTTTCATTTGCGGTTGCTAATGCGCTGCATTATGGTGCCGACCATTTGCCGGTGACTGCAAAATTTGTGTTTGTAAATGGATGGGCAACTGGAGCGGGGAATGAATTTGATAATTCAGACCAGCGATTTAAGATTTACCCAAATCCTGCGAGAATGCAGTTTATAGTTTACAGAAGTCAGCTGTCAGAATGTTGCTCGTTAACAGAATCTACAATTATGATTTATGATTTGGTCGGGAGAGAAATTTTAACCGAACAATTCATAGAGAAAAAAACCATTTCACTTAAAAATATTTCTGCCGGTATTTATTTCATGCAGGTTAGTGATGGAGAAAAAACTCAAACTGAAAAATTAGTGGTGGAATAATAATTTCCGTTCAAAATAAATTTCGTTTTTAATCGTCGTACTAATAAAGCGGAATTAATGAAACGGATAATTCTTTTAATGCTTTTAACAGCGCCTTTATTTCTGTTTGCCAACAACAATCAATCTGCAACAGGAAGATTAAAAATTGTGGTTTCGGGGTTTAATTCTGATGAGGGTTTAGCGAGAGCTGGAATTTATTTTAATAAAGCCGGAAAGAAAATTAGCCAGGAGTTGCCTGCAGGTTACAATATGGTTGCTGAGATTCAAAACCACACCGCTTTATTTGTGTTGAACCAACTGCATCAAGGGAAATATGCAATTTCGGTTATGCATGATTCAAACAACAATCGCAATTTGGATTTTAACTGGATGGGATTATCCAACAGAACAACTTGGATCTCAAACAATCCAACCATTTTATTTGGTTCGCCGGTATTTGAAGAGTGTCAGGTTAGTGTGAAAGAAGGCGAAGAAACCGTTGTAAATATTTCATTGAAGTAATACCGACTCTAAAAGTACTTATTAAATGTAAGAGTGAATTATTAAAATCTTCTCCGGATAATTTTTTCCAGAAACCACATCACCAAAAAATATACAATCACAATTACAGGGTAAAAAATAAAATTCAGAAACACATAACCATGATACCGTCCCGCCTCGGCGCCAATTTGGCTATCAATTATTCCAAATGAATTCATATAGAAAAGAAGTGTAAGAAAAGGAATAATCAAACTGCCTACAATCAGTGTCCACGATAATTTTCTATGTAAATTATTTTTTCTGAATTTATAAATGAAAAACAAGTGAACCAGTCCAATCAGAAAAATAAAAGTATATGCAAGGTTATCCGGACCAATCTGAATTAAATTATTTGCCAATGAACTGACTTCGGGTACAAAATTGATTTGAAAATAATTTGCCGGAATATTTTCAAAGCTCCATGTGGCAACAGAATCAAGTTTGCCTGATGATGGTTGATTGAAATTGGTGGTAATTGATTGTTGAAAATGCGATGCATCAACCACCACTTCCAATGAACCAAACGACTTCCAGAATTTTGCTGGCGATAACGAGTAACGAAAACCATATTCCTTTATCCAGCCAGAAACATCAGTCCAAACAGTTGCTTCATACTCTACTCTTATAGTGTGTTTGCCTTTTGACAGATGGGATTCAAAATATTTTAAGTTGTTGAGCTGATAAACGAACCCTTGATTTTCGCTCCAGTAAATAGTTACTGTTTCTGATTGTTCGTATTGAGATGGTGGAGAAAATATATTTGTGAAATTAGAAAACGGTGAATTTGCAGCTGCGAGATATTGCGCGGGTATATCGGAAACAATTACTTCGCTATCATCCACCCAAACTTTAAAATCTCCTTTGTAGTCCATTGCAAAAAACAATAACGGAATCTGATTGCCTTCAGATTCTGTATTAATAAAATATTCAATTTTATAAAATGCTGTTTTAAAACTCCTGTCAATTGTTACATGAATTTTTTCTTTCAGAATATCAATATCTTTGCTTGAAAATGCTGAGCTCGAAAAGGTTCCCTGAGAAACAGGAGAAGCCATATTTGCAAAACATAAATTTGTAATCAATAACTGCCCGCATAGCAATAACCGTTTCATTTTAATTTCTGAAGACATTCAAGATAAAATGAGAATTAAGAAAACAGCGGAAAGAAAAGTCAGTTCGTGATACACGATAATTTATTGTTTGATATTATCTTTTTTAAAAAATCTGATGACAAAGAAAACGCCAATTACAATAAACGGTAGTGTGGAAGAAACCATTTTCAGATTAATGCTTAATGCTCCGGCCAATGCAATCATAAATACAAGCGCGCTCAACATTAAAAGACCGGTTAGTATAATTTTAGCAGAAGGCTTCTTTTGAAAAACTGAAATGATTAATAATAACTGACCAATAAACGGAAGAAGAATTAACGGATGCTTAAATGATTCTGAAATGTTTTCAGTAGAAAAGAAAAATAAATACTCCATCTGAAAAATAAAATAATGCCTGCCTGTTCCCCACTCTAAATAGCAGAGCAAAGAGGTGAGCAATATTCCGACACTAAACCAGCGCATCATGCTTTCAAATGATTTTTTTCAGTTTTTAATTCCATTTAAGGCAATTCAATGTTCATTCCTTCGGCAGCAAGTTCGTATTTAAAAGAATAATTGAATCTGGATTCTAATTCGGTAAATAATTCATTGAGTTTATTATCTGTATGTTTCGGGTCATGATGAGCAAGTAGAAGATGTTTCACTCCCGCAATCTCTGCAAACCTTGTTGCATCATCCATACTGCTATGACCCCATCCTGGTTTTTTTATATAATCAGTTGCTGTATACTGTGCATCGTGTAATAGCAGGTCTGAATTAAATGCAAGATCATAACCTGAAAGCCATTTTTTATCTGTTTGAAATTCTAAAGAGCCTAGAAAAGGTTCGTGATCAGGAATAAAAGTAAAAACAGAATTTTTTCCGGAAACCCGATAACCGACAGTTGGTCCCGGATGAATTACATAGCGAGAATCAATTTTAAAAGGACCAATTTCAAACCCGCTGTTTTCAACTTCATGCATTATCAGTTTACACTGTAAATCTCGAAAACTAACAGGAAATAGTGGTGGAGAGAAGTACCTGCTAAGTCGTGATTGCAGTGTTCCCGTATTGCTCTTTGGCCCCCAAATATGAACTTCAATATCCGTGTCAAAAAACGGATTAAAGAACCCCAACCCCTGTATATGATCTAAATGAAGATGGGTTAATAGAATATCAACTCTTTTTATCGGAGTGTTTTCTAGAAGATTAAATTGTTGCAGACCAGAGCCTCCGTCCAATATCAGCATCCAATCACTTTCTGTAACAACAACACATGTTGTGTTTCCTCCATGCTGTTCATAATCAGAACCGGAAACCGGAATAGAACCTCGAACACCTCTGATTGAAATTTTCATAAGTCTCTTGCTTCCCAGAATATTGCAACTGCACCTACAAAATCTCCCGACCGTCCGATAATTGGATAAGATGTAACAGAAATTCTTTCTGATTTTCCGTTCATGCTTTCAATCCAGAAAGTTTTATGATATGGATATTTATCGCGAAGCGTTCTTACAAGTGGAAGACTTTCGGGAGGTAATAAGTTTCCATCATCGTCTTTCTGTTTAAAAATTGTACCCCATGTTTCCACTTTCATTTCACCGGTTTCTTCATATCGGGTACCTAGAATATTTTCAGCTGGACCATTGTAAAATATCAGATTACCAACTGTATCAGTAATAAACACAGGAACCGAAAGGCAGTCGGCCAATTGTCGGTTGAGAATAATCTCTATTCCATATGAAGGCATGTGAGTGAATTTACTTGTGAATATTTCTGCTTAAAAATAAAAAGAATTATAAATGAAAGGAGAATTCTTTATATAAAAACGCCCATAAAATTTTCAGGTATGGCAAAAAAATAAATAGTCATTCAGTAAATTTTAAAATATAAAATTTCTTTCACCTATAATTTTAATTTCATTTCCTACTTCAATCATTTTTCCTGCTTCAGTTTCCGGTATATAGCAATTAACTGTTAGAAAATAATGATGACCATATTCATTTAACCTTGACCATTCCGGAAGACTGGCGTTTCGGTGTTTAGAAAAAAATTTGGGAAATGCATGAGTAACAATGCCGGTTTCGGGATTTCTTGTTGGAACCACACACCTTTCCCGAGGACTCACTCCAATTATTGTTACATCACCTGCTTTGAATTCAATTCCGCGACCTTCTCTTGAGAACAAACGATCTTCCCAAAACGATGGAACACCAGTAATTTCCAGTGTTGCTCTAAATCGTTTTCTGACTTCATCCAGGTTCATGGCTTCATACCATTCTGATACTGACTCTAGGCTTGCAGTAGAAAGAACTGTTACCCCTGCTATATCCGGAATGTCTATGAAGCGGCCGGTTTTATTTTGATGAAGTAAAGTTGGAACACCGAAATAATCAGACAAGAAGGATTGTATTTCTGATTTTTCTTTTCGAAGATGAAATTCATTCCAGCTTTCTTCATCTTGTTGTCGAAATGAAACGATTTCATTTTCTAAATCAAATGAAGTTCGAAGCCTGTGAACAAGCGGATTTGATTTTCCAACAATAAAATTTCCCATTTCATCACTGATCACATATTCCCGATCATGTAATAGACAGCTACCTTTAGAAACAGTTGCTTTTTCTAAATCTATTCCGTCCAATGATTTTATAGGATAAATTGTAATTCGATTTAGAACTGGTTTAGACTCCATAAATCATTTTACTTTCATATTGATATTATTCTTTGAAACCGACTCTTAAAAAAGCAACAGAAGATTTAATTCAAATGTAACAGTTGCAACATTCTGTTTACATGTTTGAACACTTCAGTTAAATAAATCACGAATGATAAACCCGTGAAGCAATGATCTTTCCGCTACTGAAAATAAGCACCTCCCCCACCCTTAAATCGTCTTCACCGGGAGTGCGGCGTATGTATTCCATAAAAACATGATTGCCTTCTGCTGTGAGCTGTAATACCTGATAGTTTAATTGCGGCAATCGTTTAAATGCATCAACCCACCAATCTCGCAGGGCTGTTTTTCCTTTTATTAATCCATTTGTTTCAGGCCGAAGTACTTTCAATTTAGGGCTGTAGTGTTCAGCGTTATCATCATATAAATTTATCAAGGCATTAATATCATGCGCATTAAAGGCATCGAACCATTGATTTGCTATTTTTTTTAATTCGTTCATTCTTGATTCAGGGTCAATTTAATTGAGTTTAACATCTATTTATAAATGTTCTTTAAGCAATAACAGATATATAAGACGGCAACTAAAATTGGGTTACTTCAATAATCGAGTTAACAAAAAGGTATTTAAGCATTAAATTAAAACAAATTCAACTGCACCATTTCCTTCTTCACGGCAAGCGGAATGATTTCGCTTTTTGTGTGATGCGCAATTTCAAACACCGGAGATTCTTCATCGCGTGAAGCCACAATAATTTTTACTTCGCCTGCATATTGATTAAAAAGTTGTTGCACAATATCAGGATGGTTATTGTTTTTCGAGAGATGCGATAACAACAAGTGACTCATGTACTTTGGCTTGTGTTTCACAAAAAGTTCGAGCGCCTGCGTATTGGATATGTGTCCGCTGCCTCCGCTGATTCTTTGTTTCAGTCTAAGTGGGTATGGACCTTCATGTAAAAGCTGCTCATCGTAATTGCTTTCGAGAAAACAAGCATGACATTGTTTAAAATAGTGAATCACCCTCTTACATGCAATGCCGATATCCGTAATCACTCCAGCCTTAATGCCTTGATGTTCAACCACAAAACTCACTGGATCTTGCGCATCATGATGTTTATCAAAAGGTGTAATAGTCAGATTTCCGATTTTTATTTTTTCGTTTACATTGAAATTGTGCACGAATGCTCTGTCGAGGTGTATGCCCGCATGTTTGTAGGTGCGTGGTTTTATGTAAACCGGTAAAAAATATTTCTTACTTATTTGTGCTGCTCCTCGAATGTGATCTACATGTTCATGCGAAATAAAAATAGCTTTCACCTTTTCAATAGGCAGTTGAAGGCGACGCATGCGCGCCTCTATTTCCTTGCACGAAATGCCAACATCAATTAATACTGCCTCGCTCTCGTTGCCGACATAGTAGCAATTTCCATTGCTGCCCGAATTGATAGAGGTTATGAAGAGCGACATAACACAAAGGAGTTAAAATATTTTCTGATTTTTATATTTATTTCTGAAATAAAAAGAGACCATCTTTTTGAGACGGTCTCTTAAAAGTATAAATGCTTTTAAAAATTATTTCGCTACTACTACTTTTTGTTTTGTGATGCCGTATTTATTCTGACCTACAATCACAAAAATTCCGTTGCTTAAATTATTAATCACTTGAGTGAAATTATTTTCAGCAGACAATTTGAATGACATAACCAAATGTGCAGCTTCATCCATAACATAATATTCACCCGCCTTCTCTCCTTTAACGGTGAAACTGCCGGTATTCGGATTTGGATAAACCGATAACATTATTGTTTTAGGAATTGAACTGCTTACTGTTCCATTTTCTTCCGGGTTAAATGCTGAGGCGCCATGTGCTCCAATTACAAGTGTATAATCCTCCACTTCACCGTAAGTAGATGTTCCGCATGAGGTTGTATTAACACCTGTATTTGAATCTGTCAAACGAATTCTCATTCTCACTGAACCTGAAACCGCAGATGCGGGAGGCGTGATAGAAGTTGTAAACGGACCTGAACCTACCGGAGAAGTATAAACAGTTTCTCCTGCATCGGTAAATACTCCGTTGTTATTCCAGTCGCAGAAGACAACAAAAATGTTAGTGCTATAAGAGCTTCCTGTTCTAAGAGTAATTGAAGTGGCAACACCAACCGTTACATTGGTTGATAATGAAGTATAATTTGAATAAGTTGTTGCTCCGGTAGTATTTGCTATGCTGCCCATTGTAACTTTTCTGATATATTGGTGGGTGGTGTTTGTAGAACCGGCAGTACAGAAGGTTATTGCACCAGTTACCGTCATTGTAATTGAATTGCTGGTTGCGGCAACAGGATTGGCACATGGTGCATTAGAAGTCAAAATACAGGAAACAACATTTCCGTTAACAAGCGATGTGGTTGTATAGGTTGCAGAGTTGGTTCCAATATTTGTGGCTCCAATTTTCCATTGATAGGATGGAGTGGTTCCGCCATTGTTTGGTGTAGCTGTAAATGTCACTGATGCACCAGCGGCAGTTGGGTTGGTGCCAGATGTTATGGCAATAGATACTGAAGGTGCAACCGATGCTGATATCTGAATGGTAATACTGTTACTTGTTGCACTTATAGGGCTTGCGCATGAAAGGCTTGAAGTCATAACACAACCGACAACCTGTGAATTAGTAAGTGAAGAGGATGAATAAGTTGCTGTAGTAACACCCGTGCTAATTCCATCTACTCGCCAATCATAAGAAGGAGTTGTTCCTCCGTTTGTTGGAGTAGCAGTAAATGTTTTTGAATCACTTGCACAAGAAGGATTACTGCCTGTTGTAAGCGCAATGGAAACCAAAGGCGCAACTGCAGAGTTAATGGTCATTGTAATAGAATTTGAGGTAGCAGGATTTCCTGTTACACCTGATAGGTTAGATGTCATTATACATGTAACCGCTTGTCCATTGGTTATGCTTGAAGTAGTAAAGGTTGATGAATTTGTTCCTGCATTCACTCCCGCTACCTGCCATTGATAAACAGGAGTTGTTCCACCGTTTGTTGGCGTGGCTGTAAATGTTACAGATGACCCTGTGCATGTTGGATTGGTACCTGCAGTTTGTGAAATTGAAACACCCGCAACCAGCGAGCAGCCAGGAATCTGATAAGAAAAAATTCGTGTGCGCGAAGCGCTTGAACCGGTTGAACCACCCATGTATTCACTCGTGCTCCAGAATGTAACACCATCAGGATCGAGAGTGGTTTGTGAATAATCTCCCACGCGATTAATTCCTGTTTGAGATCCCGTACCGGCAATTACCAATGTTTCTGTAACAGGTAAGGTACCAAGTGGATCACAGCTTCTTCTGCCGGTGTAATACAATCCAGGATAAAGTGAAGTTGCATTCGATTTGATATAACTGATACCAATTGAACCATTGTTATCCATTGCCATTGTACCCATCCATCTTGTATCAGCATCGGGTGCATAAATGCCTTCCTGATACATGCTCCACACACCGCTTGATTGATTCTGCCGAAGCTCACACCATTTAATGCTGCGTGTGGTCGTGTTAATTTTTACTGCCCAGTTTAATACCATTGTATTGTATCCGCTCCACGATTTCCATTGCGCACGATACATACACACACCACCAATTCCATCTAACTTCTGAGTGGTTCCAGGTTGTGGGCAATCGTTCCAGCTTGAATTATAAGATGCATCAAATGCAGTGGTTGCAATATTTGTAGCTAAAGTAATTGAGCCTGTTGGTGTTGCACCCCAGGTTACTGCCATGTTGTAAATGTTTACTGCATCAGAATAACCAGTCCCCCATCCATTATCAGAATAAGAAACAATCGGACAAGGAGCGCCAACTGCTGGTAAAGTACCATCAGCAGCATCGCCCGGAAGCGGAACAAAAAATCCTGCTTTTGGTGGAGAATAATTTACATAGATAGAACGCGCCCCGGGAGTACCTGCAAGCATGGCAGCTCTTTCAAAACAAAAAACTTTTTGTGTGCTTTGATTTGAAGTCATGTAATATCCATCAGCCCAAACACTGAATTTCAGATAATCGGGAAATTGTGATGAAACATATGTGTAAGTATAATATGAACCGGTCGGGTCGTTTGTAGTAGATACCGCGATATAAATTTTCTTGTCCTGACTTGTTCCGAATTGTGCAAGAAACCAACGGTCGGCTGCTTTATCATACATAACAATAGGGTCTCCTGAATTTCCTACGGCAGGACTCCATAAATTTCCCAATGTAGCAGTGAGCACAACCGCCATTGTTGATTTAGTGTAAACTTTAAATGTGGTTGAGTTAATCATTTGAATGTAATGATTAGGTCCAACGGCTCCTGACGGATCAAACGGACGGAAGCCAGATGCAGTTTGCCCTGCAACATTTGCTTTGGTTCCATCGCTTGTAACATCACCCATTGTTTTCTGAATATTTCCAAGGTCGTTACCATACTGTGGACCATCGTTTACTGTGAAAGGAAACTTTGCAGCAACACGATTGTCGCGGTCACGCGATTCTTTCTCGCTGTAAATTTTGTTTTCATCTACTGGATTCTCTGCGAATATTTCACGCAGGGGTCTGGTAACATGAAATTCAGAAGCAGTAATAACTCCGGTTGTATTGTTCTGTGCGAACAATTGACTGAACGAAGCCAACATTAAAAAGGAGAGAAAAATTTTCTTCATGATTAAGTATGATTAGTTAATTGTTTGAGAGAAATGATTTTTACTAATAGTAATATTAGAATTTATTTTGGAATGCCTGCATCAACAAAATAAATATTTTATAAAGGGTATCAATGTTGTAATGTAGTATGAACTAAACTGTTTAAGGTAATGAACTATTAAAATTAAACGCCACGCTCGCTGCAAATTTTGTTCAGCCATTTTACGATCAGAAAAATAATAAATGCTGTAGTGAGTGCCAGACAAAAATTTACGAGAAAGAAATTGTACTTGTGCTCATATCCATCCCACATGGATGCAAGCACTCCACTGAATTTTACTCCCAGTGAAATAGACAAAAACCATCCACCCATCATGAGCGCGGTTAATCGCGGTGGACTCAGTTTCGATACCAACGATAATGCCATCGGGCTTAAACACAATTCGCCGAATGTAATAACACAGTAACTTCCGATGAGCCACAGCATGGAACTTTTTTCCATTCCGTTGTTTGAATAAATTGCGGCAGCAATCATCACTACCATTGATAAAGCGGTGATGAATAAACCAAAAAATATTTTCCAGGGAGTGGTTGGTTCTTTTTTTCTTCTTCTTAAAAATGAAAAGAATGCAATAACAACTGGTGTGAGTATGACCACAAAAAACGGATTAACCGATTGAAATATTTCGGTGGAAATAAGCTTAGCTGTTTCTCCTTCAGAAGGTTTTTCTGTTGCAGGCATGTTTTTAAAGTAAGCCGGATAATCAAGTGTTTTTATAATTTTTCCGCTATCATCTTTCTGCACCCTGAATTGTTCGTCGGTCAGGTTTACCGAATCCATTTTCATTTCAACGGTTTGCACCATGCCCAATGTTTTTGCTGGTGCTTCAAATTGTTCGCTGATATTTCTGTTCGTATAATTCTCGGCCCAAATGGTCATGGCCGTTCCGTTTTGTTTAAACACGGCCCAGAAAATTATGGATACTGCAAACACCGCCAACAATGCCGCCAAGGGTTTGCGGTCTTCAGTATTAGAACGGATTAACAGAGAAGCATAAAATGCAACAACAGGTATAGCTCCGAAAATAAACGCGTCGGTTGAATCGCTTCCGAAAATATTGCCCGGAAGAATCCACCCGATGTAACCGACTATCAGCGCTGGCAGTAATACAATGCCGAAAATTTTTCCGAGCGACAGGTCTTCGGGCTTCGCAGGTTTTATAACATCGGCATGGGCATAGTGTTTATTTCCCAACCAAAAAATTGCAACACCAACAAACATTCCGATTCCCGCTGCGGCGAATGCATGACCCCATGAAAAATTATTGCGCAGATAGGCAGCAAAAAAATTGCAGATGAATGCGCCGATGTTAATGCCCATGTAAAAAATATTGTAGCCGGTATCTTTCAGCGCCTTGTATTTTTCATCGTTGTAAACATTACCAAGAATGGTGGAAATGTTTGGTTTGAAAAATCCGTTTCCGATAATGATTAACAAAAGTGAAATGTAAAAAGCCGAAAGCCCGGGTAGCGCCAAACCGCAATAACCGCAACCCATTAATATGCCGCCGATGGTTATTGATAAACGATAACCCATAATTCTATCGGCAAGCAATCCGCCAATGAACGGAGTGAGATAAACAAGAGCAATGAAAGTTCCGAAAACATCGGATGCTTCTTTCCGCTCGAAACCCATTCCGCCTTTTTCAGAATCGTTCATGTACAAAAAGAAAATTCCGAGCATTAAATAAAATCCGAATCGTTCCCACATTTCAGACAAGAACAGGAAGGGCAGTGCTTTTGGATGTTTCATTTAATCTATGATTTATATTTCAGAATTGAATATTAAAATTAATTGACAAAAAATGTTTAAAATTTCTTAACAATTTTTTAGTTGCGTGAAAAATCAGTTTGATTTAAAAATATTCTGATCTGATGAAACCGATAACACGAGTAACTTTAAATATGCGTGGAAACAGAAACCCCAAAAATTATTTCATCAGGTTAAGTTTGCAATTAATAAAAAAACAACTCAACACATGTGGTGGATATTCGCTTTGCTCTCTGCTCTTTTTGCCGCACTCACTGCGGTGTTTGCCAAGGTCGGAATTAAAAATGTAAATACTGATCTGGCTATTGCCATCCGCACTTCGGTTATTATAGTAATGGTATGGGCCATTGCTTACTTCCGCGGCGGCACCAATACTTTTCATCTGCTCACGCGCAATAATTTATTTTTTCTCACGCTGTCGGGTATTACAACCGGACTATCGTGGGTATTTTATTTCAAGGCACTGCAATTAGGAAATGTATCGCAGGTGGCACCGGTAGATAAACTGAGTCTTGCGCTGGTAATTATTTTCTCCGTTGTTTTTTTAGGTGAGACGCTCACACTCAAAACCGCAATTGGAGCTGCGTGTGTAATTGCAGGCACTTTGGTGCTGGTGTTATAATTGCGATAAGCAATAAAAGGAAGTAGAATAAACCGGCTCTGATTTTTATCACTTCCTTTTGCCGAATTAAAAACTTAAATTGCATTGACACGGAGATATTTATTCAACTTAAAAAACAAGTCAATGAACTATTTAAAATCAATACTCAAAATAATTTTCCTGCTAAGTTCTTTTCAGCTTAGTGCCGGCGCGCAGAGTCTGGTGCTTTGTGAAAAGTACGACGACTATGGCAGCCCAACCGGAGTTTATAGTAAGTGGGATATTGACAAAAGCGGAGGTAGTATTTACATCCTTTACAGGGAGCCTGCAGCCTTATCAAGCAATTCCTCGTGGTATTTATACATTGATAAAGACTGGAATAACTCCGATGTTTATACAACTTATGGTACATTAAAAATATATCCTCAAGAAGGCAAAAGCTGGGTAGCTTATGATTACAGGTTTACTGAAGGCGGAAAATTTAAAGTATCAATTCAAAAAGACGGACAATCTCAGGCATCCACCTATTTTGAAATTAGTATAGCCGAAGCGCCAAGTCCGGTTACTGCAACCGACAAACCTGCAGGCGATGTGCCGGATACTTATTACTACGAGAATTCAAAAGTGTTTTTATGCAGTTCGCTTGATGAAAACAAACAACCGGTTGATGTTAAGACTGTGTTTTCTATTAATGGAGGCAGGAGTATAAGTCTTACCGTTTACATAACCAATAATGGAATACCGTTTAAAACCAATCAGCTTTTTGCAGTAATATATGACGATGCCGAGGGGAAACACGAATATGATAGCTTCAAATTTGATGTTGAACCTCAATGGGATTTTTTCCACTTTCCTCAGGAGTTTATCCTGCCCGGCAGCTACCTTATTGATATTTACAACGAAAATGAAACCTACATCAACTCATCTTCTTTAATAACAATTATAGAATAATTTTATAACAGATATTAATCGGACAAGTAATTCTTAAAAAGAAAATATCACTCCACAACAATTTTCTTTCTAAGAATATTATTCTGCTCATCTCTGAGTTCGCAGAAATAAACTCCGCTTTTTACAGGAAGTGTAACAGTTGTTGAGGCATCAGTAATTTCTGTTTCATAAATTTTCTCTCCCAGTAAATTATAAATCTCAATCATCTGGTTGGCGTTGGTTTCAACTGTGAAATTTCCATTTGAAGGATTCGGATAAATATTTAAGTAGGTAGAATTTACTTCCACCACTCCTGCTGCATTATGTGTGATTTCAAATTCAGAGGAGCAGGTATCACCATTGTAAACAGCGCGGAAAGTATAAATGCCATCTGTCGTAGGCAGCACTTTTGAATAAGCCCATAAGCCCACCAGGGTGCTTGCATTGCTGGTGTAAGTCCAATTGAGATAAGTTGACCCGTTCGGATTCAGAATACTTATATCGGCAATCAGTCCGCTCACTTCATTGCGAAGGAAAATATAAAACTTCGCATAGCCGGGAGCTAAGCTTGGACCCTGAAACGGAATCTGATAAGTGGTGCTTTCATTCGGAGTTTCAGTAGCGGGGCATGCCGGAAAAACCGCATCAGTAATATTTACCGATACTTTTATTACCGCTGTTTCTAAATAGGATTTCTGAGCAGCCCACCACGATGAAGCGTTTAACAAATTGCAAGTACCTGAGAAAGGGTCAACTCTTGTTGCCGCTGTGTTGCCGCTCCATATTTCAAAATGCAGGTGTGGTCCCGATGAGCTTCCTGAACTTCCAACCACTCCGATATGATCTCCCGTTGCAACCGGCTGACCAATGGCCACCGAAGTAATCGAATTCTTTTTCATGTGCCAGTACAAAACAGTTGAACCATCTGCGTGCTGAACTATGACATAATTAGCTGTTAATCCGCTGCCAACTCCAACACAATTTTTGTCGAACTCGCCATCGTGTTTATCAATAATAATTCCTGGCGCGGCCGCAACTACTTCTACTAAATCATTGTCCATCTTTACAAAAGGATAGGGCCATATAGCAATATCGGTTCCGCCATGACCATCGTAAGCAATTGTTCCGCAGTTATAATCCTGAAAGGCGCCACTGGCTGTATTCTGGTCAACATGTGCTGAAATAAAGTAGTAACTGCAATCGTGCAAATTCACTGATGGCTTCAGTGGCCACTGCAACAGAGTAACAGCGCGGCCTCCGCTCGCGAATGAACTGCTGTCAATGTGCAGTGCTTTCATATTGTCACTTATTCGTTTTTCAATCAGTGTATATTCCAGTGCAGAAATACAAGGGTTGCTTGCATCAGTTTCTGTAACCGTATTTATTTCAGAAAGATTTTGCGCCTGGGTTTTAATAGTAAACACGGCACACAAAACAACGAGTGTAAAAATTCTTTTCATCATGGAAAGATTTATACGCAAGTTACCGAATTTCTATTCGTGCCCATGCCCTCCGATATACAAGTGGCGGTGTTAACTGTACAGTCGGGAGAAGTTTTTAACTCACTGCTTTATTGCTTTATCAATTTCGTGCGGCTTATAACAGCACCACCTGAAACCAGTTCAATAAAATATATTCCTGTTGACAGCGATTGAATATTCAAAACTTCTGTGTTTTTCATTGCCCGGGTCTGATGCAATATTCTTCCCGACAAATCAATAACCTGAATGGTGTTGCCCGCAAGACGGTTGCTGTGAACAGTTACACGGTCGGCAGCAGGATTTGGATAAACGCGCACATCAGTGTGATAAAATAAATTTTGCACTCCCGTTGATGTATCGGCAATGGTAATGGGGAAACTGCATCCCAATGAATCATAGAACATGTAGTAAAGATTCAGGTAGCCGGAGAACGGAAGCACGAGTGGAGCCATCACCACCATTTCGTGCAGCTGTGGTCCGCCGCCAATGCCGAAGTAGGTCACATTTTCCTTTGCAATGGTATCCATGTTGGAATCAAACAATATAAAGCCGGGATAACCAAACAGCTCCGTTGTTGTATTCGATGCATTGAGTGAAATGGTATCGTTGCCGAGCGTACAGCAATCAATAACCAGCGAATCGCACTGCGGAAGATTCTGTGCATGAATAAAAAACGGAACAGAAAAAAAGAATGCGAGAATGTATTTTTTCATTGAAGTGGGTTTATTGCAACGCAAGTTAAGAAAAACAAACCGGCCTGTTTAGTTTTCTCATCACTTGCTATTCCTGTATTTTCAACGCGCTGAATACATCACCAGCGTATTTTCTTCATTGCGCAATTTTTTATCGGTGATAAAAGTTCCGAACGGAATGAGCGAAGCACCAACTCCCACAGCAACACGAAATACCGGCCATCGCTTTGCGCGCCACACATACAGCAGTGCAGTTATGTATAAGATAAATAATGCGCCATGAATCCATCCGGTTATTAGAACAGCCTCCGGAATATCTGCCAGGTATTTCAGGGGCATGGCAATCAATAACAGAAACAGAAAAGAAATTCCTTCAGCAATTCCCGCAATGCGCAATCGACCGATTGCCGTGTTTGAAAATTTAAGACTCATTGTGCAATAATATCATTCAATTGCAAATTCATTTTTAGTTTTTGTAATGATACTTGCACTTATTTAGTACTTGTATAGACTAAGTACTTTTTTTCATTGCAACGACCATGGAGGTAGTCCCTTTTTTTTATTTGCACTACTCACCTTTTCATAAACATCCTTTTTTGCTGCTGCAAAAAGTAATCTCATTCGTTGCGCTCCCTCCAGGTAATGTGCTTTCATTTTTCCGGGTGTGGTTATTTCATACTGAAGATATATTGATGCCGGATTATCTTCTTCTTCCTTTTCAAAATGGTAATCACCTGTGTATTTCAATCCGAAATTACTTGCAGCTTTTGCAACCGCGCGCTCAAGTTTATCAGGATGAATCCGGATGAACGAATCTTCACTCAGGTAAAGGAGAAACTGAAGTTCAAGAAAGAACTTTTTATTGGTTCGCTTAATAATCAGCAGGGGATCAGTTTTCAGTAAATCCGGACATTCAACCAGGCACTCACATTTTTTTGGATATAGCTGTTCATCAAAATCAAGGAATTCAAAAAATCTTTTTTTTGAAAGTCCTGTCATAGTAATCTCATTCACAAAAAGTTCAGATCGCATACAGTACTTTTTTGCTCGCCGAAAGAAAACATTAATGGCTGCTTGTTCCTTTGCAGAAACAGACATGTTTCTGAAGAGTGTCATTCCGAAGAAATTTTATGAATGTAATTATAAATTAAATAGGCTGCTTTTAATTTCCTGCCATAGAAAAATCTTTTCATCATTGAAAGAAGAGAAAGTTTCACGCAATGGCTGAAGTCCACTCCACTCAAACCCGCAGCTACAACATGAACCGCATTAAGAGCAAGAACACCAAACCCGAAATGCTGGTGCGGAAATTTCTATTTCACTTTCTTTTTTCTTAGCGCAATTTCTTTTTCCATTGCCTCATAATATTTTTCCTCTGCATCGGAAAACAACTGCGACAATCTATTCAATCCTTCTTTGAAATGTTCGGCCATATTACCCTTTGGTGCAACATGGTAATTAATATAGAACTCCAGATTAGTATCAAAGTCTTCCATATCATCCGGGTCCACATATAAGCCATATTGCTTTGCTGCCTTAGCTGCATTCATGTAAACTTTAACGAGATTGATATTTACTCTGGTGAGTTCCTCTTCAACAATGCAACAAAAATATTTCAATGCTATTTTTTCACCCGGTCTTTCAATATTAAATACCGGGTTAATTTTTTTCAAATGTGGGGCTGAACATTCAATTAACATTCTCAGATCATGCGGATAAAGCGATGCATCAAAATCAAGAAACGAATAAAAATTTTCTTTCGACAATCCGAAGCATTCAATCGTATTCAGGCAGAAGTCTGCCGACCGCGATAATTTTTCTGCCTTGTTATACAAAGCATCTGCAAGCCGGCTGTCTTCTTCGCTTTTAAATTCGCTGTCGTTCCTTTTCATAATTTTAAAACTTGATTATTAAAAACGAAACTAATTTTAATTTATTATTTATCATGTGTTATGGCTGATGTGCACAATAGGAAAACCCGCTCTTACAACATGAGCCGCATTAAGGGCAAGAACACAAAGCCCGAAATGCTGGTGCGGAAATTTCTTTTTGCGCACGGAGAATTATAATGATTGCAGGATAAAAATTTATTATTTACAATTGAGTAATATTCATTTATGATTGAGGTTACTTGTGCAATTATTCTGAAAGAAAATAAAATCTTAGTAACTCAAAGAAGTGAAAAGATGAAACTGCCTTTGAAGTGGGAGTTTCCCGGAGGAAAGATTGAAAAAAATGAAACAGAAGAAAACTGTTTATTAAGAGAGATAAAAGAAGAACTCAATTTAGAAATTGAAATCATAGAAAAATTAGAATCAAAAAGTTTTGATTATGAAACTTTCTCAATAAATCTCATTCCGTTTGTTGCAAAGTATTTGAAAGGTGAAATTGTTTTAAGTGAGCATAAAGATTTCAAGTGGTTAACGAAAGAAGAGTTAAAATTTTTGGATTGGGCTGCTGCTGATATTCCTGTATTAGATGAATATTTAAAATTGAATTATGATGAATCAAGGGCTCTATGAGCAACTCATAAACAAAATGATTTTGTCCAAGCTAAATGAATTGGACAGAAATAAATTTCACATAAAGGAAAGTGAGATTGACAAGAGTGAAGCCGCAAGAATTCTATCCCAATATTTAGGGGAAGTAATTCAATTTGGTCTTAATTCAATTTCAGGTGATGATAGTATTGAAAAGCAAATTGAACTATCGAACAAAATAATTTCCCTTCTGAGAACGGAGTTGAAAGACGAAGAGTTTGATGAGGATTTGATTGCTACAGAAGCAAAAATTCTTTCAGCAATATTTAAAAAGCTTGATGCAAAGTTTTCTGACTTTGAAAAACATCTCAAAGAAATAACTCCTTATACAAGATTATCACAAAGCGAATTGTTCACTGGAAACAATGCGGGCATTTCTCTTGAAAGCGAAATCAAAAAAGAAATTCTTTCATCTGATAAAATCAATTTCCTTGTTTCATTTATAAAGTGGACTGGAATAAGAATATTTGAAAAGGAATTATTTGAATTCACAGAAAGAGGCGGACTATTAAAAGTGATTACTACTTCATACATGGGTGCTACTGATTTGAAGGCAGTAGAATATTTATCAAGTTTGAAGAATACAGAAATCAAAGTTTCATATAACACAGACAATGAAAGGTTACACGCAAAAGCATATTTGTTTTTGCGAGATACAGGATTTCATACTGGCTACATAGGTTCATCAAATATTTCTCGTTCTGCACTTACAAATGGTTTAGAGTGGAATCTTAAAGTGACAACAAAAGAGGTTGGACATATCATTGATAAATTCCAAAAGACATTTGAAACTTATTGGTTGGATAAGGAATTTGAATTGTTTGACAAAACAATTCATACAGAGAAGTTAAGGATTGCTTTAAAGACAGAGAGAATACATGAACGAAATAATCCTGCTGCTTACTTTGATATAAAACCATTTCCTTTTCAAGAAGAGATTCTTGAAAAGTTAGAGACAGAAAGAATTGTCCACAACCGCTTTAGAAATTTAATTATTGCTGCAACAGGAACGGGCAAAACAGTTATTTCTGCATTTGATTTCAAGAACTTTAAGAAGAAAAATCCATCAGCAAAACTTTTGTTTGTCGCACACCGAAAAGAAATATTGCAACAAGCACAAGCAACATTTCAAGGAATTTTGAAAGACAACAATTTTGGAGAGTTGTGGGTTGACGGACTTGAACCTGAAAAATATGATTGTGTTTTTGCTTCTGTTCAAACACTAAATAATAGGATTGCCACACTGAATCTTTCAGAATCATTTTATGATTTCATTATTGTAGATGAGGTTCATCACATTGCAGCTTCAAGTTATCGTCCGATTTTAAATCGGTTCAAACCCAAAATTCTTTTGGGATTAACTGCAACTCCTGAGAGAATGGATGGAGAAGATATTCTAAAAGATTTCTGTGATACGATTGCTGCTGAAATCAGATTGCCGGAAGCATTAAACAGAAAATTGCTGTGTCCATTTCAGTATTTCGGTATTACAGATAGTGTTGACTTGTCAAATGCCACATGGCAAAATGGAAAATACTTGCCAAGTGAACTCACAAGAATTTATACTCAAAATGATAAACGAATTGGAGAAATAATTTCTAACCTCAATAAATATCTTAGAGATATTAATGATGTAAGAGCACTTTGCTTTTGTGTCACTCAAGAACATGCTCAGTTCATGGCAGAGAAATTTTCACTTGCTGGATTGAAAGCTGATTATTTAGTAAGTTCAAGAAATGAATTGAGAGAAGAGTTAAGACGAAAATTTTTAAGCAAGGAAATCAATTACCTTTTTGTAGTTGACATATTTAATGAGGGAGTTGATATACCAGACATTGATACAATTTTATTTCTCAGACCAACAGAAAGCTTAACTGTATTTCTCCAACAACTTGGAAGAGGATTGAGATTAGCTGAGGGCAAGGAGTGTTTGACCGTTTTAGATTTCGTTGGCAACTCACGACCCGAATATGATTTTGAAAACAAGTTCAGGGCACTGGTAGGAAAAACAAATACAGCAATTCAAAAAGAGATTGAAGATGATTTTCCGCATTTGCCTTTAGGATGCACAATTGTATTGGAGAAAAAAGCAAAAAAGTTTATTCTACAGAATATTTATAATGCAACTCTTCATAACAGAAATCAATTGCTTACTAAAATTCGAAACTACAAGCATCAAACAACACTACCTCTTTCTCTAAAAAACTTTTCAAATTTTTATCATATTCCTCTGCAATACATTTATAAGAGAGGGAACTGGAAAAGACTGTGTGCTGACGCTGAACAAATTGAAAACTATCCAACAACAAATGAAAATGAAATTAAAAGAGCCATCAGTAACAAGTGGCTTTCATGCAATTCAAATTCTTACTTCCAATTTATTTTATCATTAGCAAAAAAGAATTTCAATATCAATTTAAACAATCTTAATGATGAAGAAAAGTCAATGTACTTAATGCTTCATTATGATATTTGGCAAGATGAGGGTGGTTTCGATTCTCTAGAAGAAAGTATCAAATCGATTGGGAAGAATAAAGCATTGACAGAAGAAATAATTGAAGTCCTTGAAATACTAATTGACAAAATTGATTTTCTTGAAAGAGAAATTAAGCTTTCATATTCTCAACCACTTAAACTTCATAGTAGATATACGCGCGAACAAATATTAGCCGCATTTGAATTTCACACCTTCAATAAAAAATCATCAAATCGAGAAGGAGTTGCTGAGAATAAAAAAACAAAGACTGAATTACTTTTTGTTGAACTAATAAAATCTGAAAAAGATTTTTCTCCATCTACTCTTTATAAAGATTATGCTGTAAGTGAGAAAATATTTCATTGGCAATCTCAAAATTCTGCAATGCCAGAAAGTGGCAAAGGACTCTCTTATATCACTCACAAAGTAGATGACAAAACTGTTTTACTTTTTGTAAGAGAGAGAAATGCAGATGAGTTTGGAATAACTATGTCCTATGTTTTTTTAGGCGAGGTTACCTATAAGGATCATTATGGAAGAAAGCCAATGAGTATTAATTGGGAATTAAAAGAACCTATTCCACCATATTTATTAAAGGATTCTGTTAAGATGGCGGTAGGATAATTCTATCTTGCTTGCAAACTCATCGAATATCTTTTTTGCTTTTTCCAAATCTTTTTCATTGGCAATTTCATTTGGCAAATAAATTTCAGTCCATGAGTAAATTCTGTTTTTATTAAGCGGAAATCTTTCACGCACATTAAAACCTTTCCGCTCTGCGATTGACCTTATTTTTTTGGGAATTAGTCCTTCACACATAATACACCAACATGGTTTAAGACCATTAAATTTTTCAGAGAAATGAGAATGAAATCCAGAACTACTTGTTAGAATTCTAAATTTATTTAAAACGCCAACTGCCTTATAGACTGGTGTTTCAATATATGCGTCAACATCAGGATTATATATTTCTGTAAATCCTTCTTGATTAATTCTTTCCTGCAATTTCATTTCATAAAAAAAGTAAAAAGGGTTTTTCCATCCAACGGACTATACGCACCATCACAATTTCCTTTTCTCCAATCTTACAGCACGCTCGCCGGTACGGTACCACTGATTGTTTTTGCGCACCCAAAAAGTTTTTGAAAGAAAATAGTACTTACCCTCCTCCCCTATCTGCCATTTCAGTAACAGTAGCTGTAACAGCAAAGAGGAAGATAAATTAAATTTCATTTTTTCTGCAGTGGATATAAATAGCCGGAGCGCTTTTAAAAATTGAATGGTAATTAAAACCCACAGCCCGCGGTTTGCATTGATAAGCCGTTTATATTTTTTCTTTCTCTATTTTTTTATGAAAGTCAAGATACATGGGTAATGCAGCTGAGCCATACCATCTGATCAATTCAACAGCAAATACTTTTTGTTGAATGGCAGGATCGGTTTGTAATAGCGCCTGTGCTTCTTCAGTTGTTTGTACATTCAGAATAAAGAGCCCGCGGTATTCTTTATCATTTTTTCCAAACGGACCTGCAACAAGCAGCTTGCCTGCATCAGCTAAACGATTAATGTTTGCAATATGCCCCCTGAATAAACTATCAGACAAGGCCTTGTCTTCTATTTTATTGGCCCCTGTTTTCAGAATTACGAATATGTAACTATTCATTCCGTATTCATCGGCTCCCAACGAATCGGCAAGCGTTTTATCATATAGTGGATTACCGGTCTGGCATACTGCAGCCATACTGTAACTGAGAGAGAGAAAAAGAATTAGAAGGTATTTCATTTTTTAAATTTTAGTTCTTCAGGAGTATAAAATTAGTTTGTGCTCTGAAGAAACAAAGAACCGTTTCAAATAGACTACCTTTGAAAATCATATACAGAGGCGGAGCATTGCTGCGTATATTAAGTCAGCATTTTTACACCTGTTTTAAATTTTAAAAGAAATGGCACGCGAACTAAAACGGAACTCATTAAAGAACGGATTTTACATTGAGGTTTGCTCCATGGGCTCAAGGCAGGGAATAAAAATTGCTTCTGAAACCCTTCAGGAAATGCTGAAGCAGCAGGATGCCTACAAGGCAAACAAGTATGTAATTGTATGGGGCGAACACAAGGATGGAAAATGGCTGCATGAAAAAAAGATGCCTGCCGAACCCACTGTACCTAAAGCACCTAAGCTGAAGAAAGCTTTGATATAAATTTTTGTTATTAGGAGCTTGCCGGGCATTTTGTTTTCTGTTCAATATTCCGGGCCATTGTCAGTAAAATATTTTTTATGCGATTCTCAGCGCCTTCGTTTTTAACTTTAAATCGGTAGTTGTATTTATTGTCGGCTGCAGTTTGCCTGTTTTATTAAGCAGTTTGTTTATTACCAAACTGAGTTTGCTAATTGTTAAATGCAGTTTAATAACTGTAAAATTTAAATCCAAAGTTGTAGGGCGTGCTTTGTTAATAATAATTCCCGGCTTGTTAATGATTGCATGCTGATTGTTAATTGCTTTTTTCATTTTCATAATTAGCAAAGTGACTTTGTCTGCTATCAAAATAGGTTTGTTAATGAACAAAGCTGTATTCACAGCTATCAAAAAGTGCCTGAAGCGTTTATTTGGAATTTTATGGCAATAGCCTGTAGTGGCACACAAGCCGCATATGTGCCAAAAGAAGTTGTAGAATGAAGCAAAAACACCCTCTTGAAACCGGCTAAAAAATAAATTTTTTTGCCCTGAAAAAATCTGCTTCCTGTAAATAATTGGCTTATTGTTACTTTTAAAAAACGCTGTTTTTTTAATAATTTAAGCGAAAATTTCAGTATAATATATTTATGTAATATATCCAAATTTATTTTTATTTCAATTCGGCGTGCCAAAAAAAAATTTGCAAATGGCTGAGCAGCAATTATATGTTTGGGGTGCGAATAATTTTTTTTAACAAACTAAAAATTAAAATCATGACAAAGAGATTGATTCCTCGGCTCGGGCTTTCAAAGTTGAATTCCCTGGCATTTGCGCAGTTTGTTGCTTACATCATTACTGCGTTAACCGGCAATGCGGCTTTTCCGGCCCCATCGCCCACGCTTGTTGCGCTTCAGGCGAAATTAACTGAACTGAAAAATGCCATTACCGATGTAAGTGCTCGGGTGGCCGGCGCCATTGAACTGCGCAACCAGATCAGGAACGAACTGGTTATAATGCTCACCGAGCTTGCCAACTACTGTGTGGTGGCAGCTGCAGGTGATGCAGCGGTTTTTAAAACCAGTGGTTTTGAGTTGCGGAGAACACCTCAACCCGCACCCGACCCGCTGGAC
The DNA here is from genome assembly GCA_947469485.1 of Chitinophagaceae bacterium. Classification (GTDB taxonomy): domain Bacteria; phylum Bacteroidota; class Bacteroidia; order Chitinophagales; family UBA10324; genus UBA10324. The sequence continues at coordinate 163,639 of CANIPU010000003.1, forward strand.
CCTGTAAAAAATACGCGACTGGTGCTAACCGGCGACGAAACTGAACTTCGTTTACTATTTGACCCTGTACGCTATGCCAAGAGCTACGAAATATACATGAGCCTTGATGATGATCAGCATTTTACTTTTTACTCTACCACATCTGGCCAGCGTTTTTTGCTGCGAAACCTCTTACCGGGGAAGAGGTACTTTGTAAAAGTGAAGCCGGTTGGCCCAAAGGGCATTAAAGGTGGTTTTGGTGAAATTGCAAGCCGAATAGCCGCTTAAATTAAATTGTTGATTTTTTTCATAGGTGTTTTTTTTGATGAAAGCGCTTTCAGCTGTAAAAGGCCGGGGCGCTTTTTTTATTCTTTTGCCCTGAATAATTAACCTAAATAAAAAGTTAATCGGGCGAAAACTGAGTTTCAACGAATATTAACATACACTTAACAGATTGTTGATTTTTATAAAATACATATAGACGAGGTTTGCATTACAAATACAAATAGCCATGTCGAGTTTAATTCTTGCCTGTTCCATTTTCTTCGTTCTGTTCTGCTACATCGCTGTCAGCGTTGCTGCTTATAACAGAAAGAAATCAAAGGGACACTAATATCTAAGGGGGTTAATATAATGAGGTTTTATACCCCTCTCCCATCCCTGTTTTATCGGTAGGGGAGAAGTATGTTTCACGGGAAACAATGCAATTATTGTTTTGCATATCAATCAATTAGCACAAAAAAAACAGTTGAAATATTACCTGTTGTTCAGAAGATTCAGGTAGAAATCTTCTTTAGCGCGCATTGCCTTTTGGTGAGCAGGTTTTTTGTCTTTATAACCACAAAGGTGAAGCACCCCGTGAAATAAAACCCGGTTCAATTCTGTTTGGAACGGTTGCTTAAAAGTTTCGGCATTTTCCTTCACACGATCAATTGAAATAAAAACATCGCCTGATACTTCGTCGTGCGCGGTATAATCGAAAGTTATAATATCGGTAAGGGTATCGTGATTCAGGTATTGTTTGTTCAGCTCAAGCAGGTATTTATCGGAGCAGAAAATATAATTGAGTTCGCCGATTTCATGTTCCTCGGTAAAGGCAATGAGGTGAATAAATTCAGAAAGCTTTTTGGAATTCTTTAATTTGAAAGAGGGCAATAGAGAGTGAAAATCAATGGGCATACAAATGTTTCCCGTGAAACATACTGATTAAATGGTAAAGTGAATAGCTACTTTACTGCCGTTGTCGCTGAATTCAACTGAATCAGACAGTGCTTTCATCAGAAATATTCCTCGGCCGGTAATTTTTTCAATATTGGCAGGGTCCGTTGGGTCGGCCACATTATTAAAATCAAAACCTGCGCCCTGATCTTTAATAGTAAATACAACTTCTTTATCTTTTTTATCAACGCGCAGAAGCACCGATTTTGAAGCATCATTTTTATTACCCAGTTCAATGGCATTTTTCACAGCTTCACCCACAGCCACAAGCATATTGTTTCTGATATCTTCCCCCAAACCAAGAGTAGAACCGATATCGTCAATCATTGCTTCCACTCTGTGCATACTGTCTATGCGTGAGGGTAATTCTATTTCGGCGTGTTTCATTTCCGTAATCATAGGGAACAAATGTAATTTACTTAGATAATGTTTTAAAGTAGTCTTCCACTAAACTTTTGTAAAAAGGCTGAAGGTCGGGCGAAACGGTTTTATACAGTTCCAGTTCAGCTTGTTTCTTTTTAAGGTATTCTTCCAGAGAAGGAGGGATGGGCCTCGACATTTCATTACCGCTTTGCGATTCGCGCTTGTTATCCTGATCGCGCTCGCGCTGTGCATTTTCGGCATCAAGCAATTTGTTCAGAATTTCCTGCTGTCGCATAAGTGTTTCTGGAGTCAATTGTTTGTTCAAAAGTTCTTTTTCCGTTTGCTCCATTTGTTCCTGCAACTCACCCAGGTTTCCCAATGAACCTTTACCGTCTTTATTCATCTGGTCATTTAACTGGCGAAGCATTTCGCGAATGGCGCCCTGCTGTTGCGCTAATTTAGCAGCATCTTCACTTGGAATTCCGCCTGAACCATCCCCGGGTTTCTGACCGGGCTTTTGTCCGGGTTTATCGCCTGGCTTTTTACCATCCTTCATTTTCTCGCCCAACTCATTCATTTTATCATTGAGTTGTTTTTGCATTTGCCCCATTGAACCCGGCTTTGGCTTGGAACCTCCCGGCTTTTTGCACATGGCGCTACCTGGCTTTGCATTGGCCATTTGCTGCTGCATCTGCTGCATTACCTCATCAAACATGAGGGCAAGATTGTTTACAGCAGTCATTATAAATTGCTGATTAACAGCAGCCACATTGGGTTGCCGCGCCTCCAGATTTGATATGGATAATTCGGCATTCTTTTTTATATCGGCAATTTGATCGTTGGCAAACTGTTTAATCTGGAAAACCTTTTTGCTCAGTTCCTGAATGCTGTCTTCCACCATTTTAAAATCAGCCTCAAGGTCTTTCTGGTCCTTCATTATCTGAAGGTATTTTGGATTGTAAATATTTGTTGCCTTGGTCTGGTCAATAAGGTCTTCCTGTTCAAATGATATTTTAATAAGGTTATCAAGTATCTGTCGGATTGCCTGCATGTCCAGTTCCATCTGTTCGGATTCTGCACTTTCCATTGCAGCATCCATTTTATCAGCAAGCTGTTTCATTTTATCAGCAGCGCTCTTCTGACTTTTTGATGCCTTGCTGTTGCTTTTCTTCTGTAACTCGCTGCCAGCTTGCTTTTGGTCGCTGTCAATGGATTCTTCTTCCGGCTGGGTTTCAGGCATTTCAACAGGTTCGTCAAGCTCTTTATTCAGTGAATCAAGTTTGTCGAGATCTTTTTGAACATCATCAAATTTCTTATTCAGTTCATCCTGTTTTTTTGTAAGTTCCTCAGGAGAATCTTTTTTATTTTCAGTATCCTTACTCAAATCATCCTGCTCTTTTGATAATTCTTTCAGTTTATCAGAAGTGGCTTCCATCTTCTGCTCAAATTCCATTTTCTTAAACAGCGATAGCATTCGGTCCAGCTCCTTTTGCAGGTCTTCGTTATTTGCTTTCTGGTCCTTGAGTTTGTCCATTGCATCCTCCTTGTCCATTTTCTCCATCATCTCTTTGAGCTTCTCCATCATGTCTTTCATTTCAGGAGTAAGCACCTGATTGGCAAGCTCTTGCAATTGTTTTTGTTTTTCTTTCAGTTCGGGCGAAAAGTTTTGAAACTGATTTTGTTGTGCTGCATTTTCATTCATTTTCTGCTGCACATTTTCCACATCCTTCATTACCTTTTTTTGCTTTTCCAGCAAATCATCCATTTTCTTTTTGTCCTCCCAGTTCAGATCTTTCTTCTGCATTAATTCATCACTGAGTTTCTGTAGTTCTTCGGTAATTTTTTGTGCGGCAGTTAGTGATGACTGAAGTTTTTCTTTAATGTTATCGTTGTTTTTCTCTGTTTGATTTTCCAGTTCTTTCAATGAAGGCATTTGATAAACCATGGCCTGCGAGCGCGATGATTTGCTTCCGCTCACTTCATCGTTGTCCCATACTTCAAAAAAATAATCAACACGATCACCCGGTTTTAACTGAATGCCGGTTAAATCCCACACATAGGAGAAATGATCGTTTTTGTCTTTTGAAATCTGAATAGGAATTGATTGCAGATTTGTTTTACCGGAATCTTCGTGTTGTATCTGAAACTGTAACTGCAACTTTTTCAGTCCGTAATCATCTGTGGCATCACCTGCGAAATACATTATGGAGTGTTCAGTGCTGTCCTGCATTTGTGCAACAGAAATCTGCGGATACATATCGGGCACAACCGTAATGGTATATTTAACTGAGTCAGCATTGTTCAATTGATTACCTGAAAGCAGCAGTGTGTAAGGAAAATCTTTCATCATCCTGCGCTGAAACAAGAACGAACCGCTTCCTTCATTGCGGGCAGAGGAAGTGGAGTCAGCTAAACGAAAAGAAATAGTTGAAGTGTTCTTTGAAAAAAACCGCCACTTGATTCGTGTACCCTGCGGAACAACAAGATCGCCGATGTTTTGCATTGATTCATTTTTCCGGCCTGTATAAGATGGATATTCCAATGCAGTTTCAAATTTGAGAATCACCGGCTTTGGCAAAACTTCAATTTTATAATCTTTGGAATTAAATCCGCCGGCACTTAAATTAAAATCAACTGATGCTTGTAACCTCGAAAATTTATAGACGAAAGTGTTCTTGTTTTTCTTTTCAAGCTTGTATGGATAACCTTCGTATTGAACAAACACTTCGTCAGGAAGCGCGCTGCCATTGACTTTCACCTCTAATTCATAATCTTCATACTGAATGGCTGTCAGGTTTTTATTTTGAATTACGAACTGAAAAGGGGCCAGTTTTTCAAATGCGGTTTGGTTGTGAATGAGTCGCGCCGCGCTTTCGCGTAAAACATTAGGTGCGGCAAATAAGATGAAGACAAACACGAGTAGGGGAGGAACCAGAAATCGTAAATATTTTCGGTTGCTGCTGTATTGTACAGCAGCTGTAAACGGAACGGGCTTCAGCTGAGCTGCTTTTTGATTAATACTTGCCTCAATCAACGAAGAATCCTGAGCTGAAACAGATTGTTCGCGCAGTTGTAAAATATTGAGTAAGCGGTCCTGCACTTCGCTGAAATGATTACCTACAATTTTTGCAGCTTCCTCGTGAGAAATGATTTTACCAAGACGGAAATAATGAATTAAAGGAAGAATAACAAGCCGCAACAACACAACAAATGCAGTTAACAGTAAACTCCAGAAAAGAATGGTGCGTACAGTTGTTCCGAAATAAAAATAATATTCTGACACTGCTGTTACCAGAAAGGCTCCGATTAACAAACCACCCGAAAGTATAATACCACGAACCAAGCGGTTCATATAATACTTGCGAATAAAAGCATCGAGTTTGAGGAGGAGTAAACTATAGGCGCTTTCGTTCATGATGTAAATGTAGTGTACTGTACAAACAAAAATTGTGCAGGGTTATTGTTCAGACTAACACAAGAATAAAAATAGTGGTTCAACACAGTTTACCAAAACTAATTTCAGTCGGCTATACATAGATGTTAATGAATTGTATTTTCCACAAAACACAACTGCTTTCTTCATTCTATTTTTGCCCCTGCACATGAACAATAAATACAAACACATTTTCTTCGATCTCGATCACACTCTTTGGGATTTTGAAAGCAACTCGCATGAAACATTGCTTGATATGTTTGAAGAGTTTTCGGTATTAAAAACAGGGGTAAACGATAAGCATCATTTTATTAAGCGCTACTATCATCACAATGAAATTTACTGGGAGCAATTCAGAAAAGGGGAACTGAGCCGGGAAGAACTGAGGCATATCAGATTCAGAACAACATTGAATGAATTTGATATTGACGATGAAGAGTTGGTGAAGCAATTAGCAGTTTCATATCTCGAAATACTTCCAACCAAAACAAATTTGTTTCATGATACTATTGAAGTACTCGATTACCTGACTACAAAATATTCAATGCACATTATTACGAATGGTTTTGAAGAGGTTCAGTTAAAAAAAATAGTGAATACAGGCATCGGAAAATATTTCAAATACATTATTACCTCAGAAGCAGCAGGCAGCCAGAAACCAGAACCGGCAATATTCCGTTTTGCAATGCAACTGACCAATGCCGAAATTAAAAACAGCATGTTCGTTGGCGATAGTATTGAAGCAGATATCAATGGCGCAAAAGCGGTAGGAATGGATTATGTTTTTTACAACCCCAAAAAAACACCCCACAAAGAAAAAGTGATGTATGAGATTTCAGCTCTGAGTGAATTGAAAAAGATATTATAGTTGGGTAAAAACAAGAGGGTGATTTTGTAAGATTATTGAAAATAAAAAAGCCCGCATCTGATGATGCGGGCTTTACTTTTTTAATAATTTGCAATTAGTTCCTGCGATTCAGAAAACTCAGATAGTAAAGCAATGTTGCAATTGAAGCCAAAGCTGCAATTACATAAGTAGAAGCTGCCCATTTCAATCCGTTTCTTGCCTTATCGTGCGCTTCTCTGCTCATGATATTTGTTGTATCAAGCCATATTAAAGCACGGCGACTTGCATCGAACTCAACAGGTAAGGTGATGATGCTGAAAATGGTGGTCATGCCAAACATGATAACTCCTACAACTAACAACATCGGGAATGCATTAATCATTAATACCCCGGCAAACAAAATCCACTGAACCCACTGAGAAGAAAAACTTACAATTGGCACCAAAGTGCTTCGCAAGCCTAACCATACATAAGCCTGAGCATGCTGAACAGCGTGGCCACATTCATGTGCCGCAATTGCAGCAGCAGCAACACTTCTGCCATTATATACATCAGGAGATAGATTGACTGTTTTGTTCTGCGGATTGTAATGATCGGTTAAATGCCCTTCAACGCAGGTAATTGTAACATCGTCAATTCCGCTATCACGCAACATTTTTGCAGCTATTTCTCTTCCGCTAAGCCCACTCTCTATTGGTATCTGAGAATATTCAGCCATTCTGCGCTTGAGCAAACCGCCGACAATTAATCCGATAACTAAAAAAACGAGAGAAAGTAAAATAATTGAACCTGACATGCTTTTAAAATTGTTTTTTGTTTAATAACACAAATGTAATGCCTTTGTTTAATGACGAGCAAAACCTGACTTTATTGCACTACAATTTTTTGTCTTTGTAATAAAAACTATAAGAGTTAAATCCGGTTTTCACCTGTAGCACATCATAATCCAAACGAATACCCTCATACGATTGTGCGGGCAACTCAATCATTTTTCCGAATGAATAAAAACGAATTTCATTAGACTTGGTGAAGTAATAAATGGAATTTTCTCCCAATTCTATTTTCGATGGAATAAAATTTTCAAGTCGGCTAATTTGCCCCTGATAAAAAACAGAAATGCCTCCGGTGCCATCTTCAAAAACAATTAAATTGTCTTTTACCCGAAGCGTTTGCGGATTCATGACTCCTGTTTCAATTATTTTTCCTTCATAGAATATTTTTAATTCACCGGTTGCATCAGTATAAGCGGCCATATCATTTCCCACCAGAGCGGAAGACATTTTTTTCTTTCCATCACCAGCAGGAACCTGACCAAGATCAAAAGTTTCTCCTTTATAAAATGCTTTTAAGTCGTTGTAATAATCTCTGTAAATAACAATATTTCTTCCGGCGCCTATCATTTGCGGCGCCTGGCTTTCCTGCTCGAAAATATCGCCATCATAAAAAATATTGAACTGATCATACTGAGTAACCCATGCAAAAACATTGCTTCCTGCAGCGCTCATTGTTACGGGATTTCCTAAGCTATTTTCTTCAAGACGAACAATTTTTCCCTTCCAGTAAAGATTGTATACATATTGGCGGTCATCAAAATATCCGACTACGCTATCACTATACGCAAAGCTGGTATTGTAGTCTGCAAGCTTGGTAATTTTTCCATTATCGAACACACAAAGTGTTGCCTGGTTTTTAAAAACCACAATGTTATTTGTTACATAAAAATCAGTAGTGTACCCTTCGTTTATCTGCTGTGTTTTTCCGTTATAATAAACTTTGAAGTTTTTTGTGTTGTCAATGAAAGGAATACAGGTTCTTCCAACTAAATAATATTTGGGTTCCAGATAATCGGCTTGCTGAATCAGAAAATTATCGAAGACAAAAAATCGCCCATCCTGATTTACATAAGCGGAAAGAGGCTGAGTCTTTCCGACATTAAAAAACAACAATAAAAGAATTACTGAAAGACTTGCCTTTTTCATCGTGGTAAAACTAAACATTCAACTTATTACTTTAAGAATGATAAATTCAATGAAGCATTTTTGAGGGAAAGGATGCTGAAATATTTTTATGTTCGCTCTCTGAAGAAGTAAAATGATAAAGCAATTTTTTTTCGGTACCAGTGATTCTCCTTTATACATGTTTCACCATGCCCTTGGCAGTGTGCTGATTTTAATTATTTCCTTTTTATTAATTGCAGTTATTATTAATTGGTTTTTTAATAGAAAAAAAATAAAAACAGAATATTCAACCCAAAAAAATGTTCATCAGGATAAACCAGTTGAAAATTCAGAAATACTTATTCAAGAAAAGCCAGTTGAGAAAACCCAGGAATTAATTACAGATCTTAAAGAAGAAAAATTGGTTCCTTCATTGGAAATAGATTCTGTTGTATCTCTTGTTACTGAAACAAAGCAAGCAGAAATCGAAGAAAATTTTGATATCACTGTTTTTGAAGAATCAGCTTGTAATTTAAAAGAACACCTTTTTCAGTTTACTGAAATATTGCTCAATAAAAAACTTTCAGAACAGGATTGGGATAAGCGAATCCCAGAATCGGGTTTGCTTGACCACCGTAGTTATCATCAATTGATATTTTTATTGATAAATCTGAATGAAGAGATTGTTCAAACTACTTCGCGTTTTAAATTGGTATTAGAAACTTCAATGGAAGTTGCAATCAATCATCAGATTTATTTCCGCAACTGGATGATGTCGAATGAAATGCTTGCATCCTTTAAATCAGAAAACGAAAACAGTTCAGGTAAAAAGGAAATTTTTATTGCTGCAAAAATTGCGGAGAAAAAAAACTGGAAGTTGCAAGCCTCATCTTCTGAACAAGGAACCATGATAAATTTATTGATGAAACTTAGTTTGCCTGTATAATATTTTTATATGACATCAACCACCCACAAAATCCTGAATATTTCTGTTATCGTTGCGGCCCTTGGGTATTTCGTTGACATTTATGATCTCATATTATTTTCAATTGTTCGGGTTCCCAGCCTGACCAGCCTTGGTGTTCAGGAAAATCAAATCAGAGAAATTGGAATTCAATTGATAAATATTCAAATGATTGGTATGCTCTTGGGAGGAATTGTTTTTGGAATCCTGGGGGACAAAAAAGGAAGAATGTCTGCATTGTTTTTAACCATATTAATTTATTCAATTGCAAACATTGCCAATGGTTTTGTTCAAACGATAGATCAATATTATTGGTTGCGGTTTATTGCTGGATTTGGATTGGCCGGTGAATTGGGGCTAGGAATAACTTTGGTGTCTGAGGTAATGTCTAAAGAAAAAAGAGGAATGGGTGCAGCAATTGTTTCAGGAGTTGGAATTGCAGGAGCGGCTCTGGCATTTTTAGTTTCGCAATGGGGATGGCGCGAAGCTTACTGGTTTGGAGGAGTTATCGGGCTAGCGCTTTTAGGTCTACGCATTTATTTGCATGAATCAGGCATGTATCAAAATATAAAGACACAAACGGTTAAACGCGGCGATTTTCTTGGAATATTCAAAGCAAAAAAAAGTTTTGTGAAATTTGTTCTTTGCATTTGTGTAGGGCTGCCTGTATGGTTTGTGATCGGAATTCTTATAACTTTTTCAAAAGAATTTGGAGAGTATTTATCAATTAGCGAACCCATTAATCCCGGTAAGTCTGTAATGTTTCATTACATCGGGGCTTCAATAGGAAGTTTGCTGACTGGTTTGTTGAGTCAATGGCTTCATTCACGAAAAAAAGCGTTGAACATTGCATTAATTGCATTACTTACTTTTTGCATTGGTTATTTCAGTTGTTTTAATGTGAGTGCTGATGTTTTTTACTTTGTTGTTTTTGTGCTTGGAATTTCAATGGGTTATTGGGCAATATTTATTACCGTTGCCTCAGAACAATTTGGCACCAATATCCGCTCAACCGTAACCACCACGGTTCCGAATTTTGTAAGAGGTTCTACAGTTATTATGACTCTGTGTTGGAATGCAATGGCTGTTTCATTAGGTATCTGGAGTTCTGCAATAATTGTTGGATCTGTCGTAATTTTGCTCGCTCTTATTTCTACCTACTTAATGGAAGAAACTTTTGGAAAAGATTTAGATTATGTTGAACAATAAAGTAATCAAAACAAACATCATGAACATCAAATATTTTTTAGCAGTAGTTATTTCCATTCTTCAGTTTTCTGCAAAAGCTCAGTACAAGCCCGAAGATCTTGTTCGGCCACCAATTTTATCTGAAAGCATTATTTATGAAGACAACGACACAACCAAGCAGGCCATCTATTACAGATATTTCTTTGATAATGCTACCGAAACCGGCCCTATGCTTAACGGAAAACGCATAGGTGACTGGTTCTTTTTTGATCCTAAAGGAAATCTTATGTTCAGAGGGCATTATAAAGAGGGATTAAAAACGGGTAAATGGGAGTATTTTAATTCCGATGGATTATTAAGATGCGAAATTTATTTTAAAGAAGGATTGGCGGATAGTACATGGACCGGGTATTCCTTATATAAATTTCCAATTTATATAGCAAAATATAAATATGGAGGTATAGTCGATACACTTAAAACTTACCATGAGGCCGGAGTTAATTATTTAAAAATGTTTTACAAAAATGGTTCGCCTTATTCTGTTATCGGACAATGGGACCTATATGGAAATCCGCTAGAAAGCGGAAACTTTAAATACGGCACCGGAACTTTAATGAAATATTATCCTTATGGACAACTGTTTTCTATAGAACAATATTCAGGTGGGAGTTTATCAGGAGAAGCGAAATACCTGAATACAAGTGGTGTTAAAAAGGCATATGGAGTAAATATCGACAATCAAAAAAAAGAAACCTGGACTTATTTGAATTACGATGGAGCAGAAGTGCCATTTGCAACTTATGGAAAAACCACAGCTCCGTTTGATATGAATATGAGCTACGATTCTACCAATAAATCTATGTATTCACCCGCTCAATATCCAGGAGGAACTAAAATGTATCAGGATTATTTATCAAAAAATCTCATTTACCCTGAAAGTGCGCGTCAAATAAAAATCCAGGGAACTGTTTGGCTCAATTTTGAAGTAGATGAACTTGGTCATATTTATGATGTAAAAGTCTACAGTCAAATTGGTGAAGGTTGCGATGAAGAGGCAGAATTTCTGATTAAAAATATGCCCAACTGGCGACCTGCCATGCAAATGGGAATTCCGGTTAAGTCAAGAGTTTATTTGCCGGTTGAATTTAAAATGGAATAAATAGAACCTTAAGTTAGTGAGTTATACTTTCTTTGCGGCCCCAAATTATGAGCGAAGTATTAAATGAAGTTGATTTTGATGTGGAAGCGCTGAATGTATATGGCGCCCGCGTTCATAACCTTAAGAATATTGACATAAGTATTCCGCGAAATAAACTGGTGGTTATTACTGGAATTAGTGGCAGTGGAAAATCATCGCTTGCATTCGATACTATATATGCCGAAGGGCAGCGGCGCTACATGGAAAGTTTTTCGGCTTACGCGCGTCAGTTCATCGGCGATATGGAGCGACCCGATGTAGATAAAATTACAGGGCTCAGCCCGGTAATTTCAATAGAACAAAAAACCACGAGTAAAAATCCGCGCTCAACTGTTGGAACAGTTACTGAAGTTTATGATTTCCTGCGTTTATTATTTGCGCGTGCTTCTGAAGCATTTTCTTTTTCAAGCGGGGAAAAAATGCAGCGCTTCAGCGAAGAACAAATAATTGAACAGGTAAAAAAGAATTTTGCAGACCAAAAAATAATAATACTCGCACCATTGGTGCGTGGCCGCAAAGGGCACTACCGCGAACTTTTTGAGCAAGTACGCAAACAAGGTTATATAAAAGTTCGTGTGGATGGCGAGCTGCTTGATCTGAAAGATAAAATGCAGGTCGACCGCTATAAGGTTCACGACATTGAATTAGTGATTGATAGAATCAACATGGACGATGAATCTGCCGAGCGATTAAAAAAATCAATTGAGCTTGCATTAAAGCTGGGGAAAGAATTAATCATGATTCTTGAACACGAAACCAATCGCGTTCATTTTTTCAGTTGCGCGTTCATGGACCCCACTACAGGAGTTAGCTATGAAGACCCTTCGCCAAATTCTTTTTCATTCAACTCACCCTACGGCGCTTGTCAGCAATGCAAGGGACTCGGATTTATTTACCAGGTAAACTGGAAAGAAGTTATTCCCGACGAAACAAAAAGCATAAATCAGGGAGCCATAAAACCAATGGGAGAGGTGCGGGAAAATTTTATGTTCGACCAATTGCGGGCGCTGGCACAGAAGTATAAATTTTCTTTTTCCACCCCCGTAAATGAAATTCCAAAACAGGCACTCAATACTATTTTGTATGGATCCGAAGAAGAAAAGGTAGAGGTGAATCTGAACTTCGACGATGTGCAATCATGGAATTACAATACCGGGTTTGAAGGTGTGATAAACATGATCAAACGATTATTTCGAGATACCTCTTCGGATACATTACGAAAGTGGGCTGAGGAATTTATGGAAACAACTTCATGCCCTGATTGCAATGGCGCACGACTAAAAAAAGAAGCGCTCTTCTTTCGTATAGATGAAAAAAACATTGCGCAGTTATCTGCAATGGATATTGGCGCACTTCGAAAATGGATGGATGGATTGGAAGACCGCATCAGCGAAAAACAAAAAATTATTGCTCGCGATGTGCTGAAAGAAATTAGGGAGCGATTAACATTTTTATTGGATGTTGGATTGGATTATCTCTCACTCGACCGCCCGGCTCGAAGCATGAGTGGCGGCGAATCTCAACGCATTCGTTTAGCCACACAAATTGGCTCACAACTCAGCGGGATTACTTACATTTTAGATGAACCAAGTATTGGCCTGCATCAACGCGATAATGAAAGGCTTATTAACGCTTTAAAACATTTATCGCAACTAGATAATACAGTGATTGTTGTTGAACACGATAAGGACATTATGCTGGCAGCTGATCACATTATAGATATTGGTCCGCGTGCAGGTGTTCATGGCGGAAAAATTGTAGCACAAGGCTCAGTTAAAGAATTTTTAAAGCAAGGTTCGGAGACAGCAGATTTTTTAAGCGGAAAAAAAACAATCGCAGCTCCGAAAGAAAGAAGAAAAGGAAACGGAAAATTTATTTCTCTTAACGGTGTTACCGGAAATAATCTGAAAAATATTTCAGTAAAATTTCCATTGGGTAAATTAATTGGTGTGACAGGAGTTAGCGGAAGCGGCAAGAGCACGCTCATAAACGAAACCCTTTATCCGATTCTCAGCAATTACTCTTATCACTCGCACATGAAGCCACTGCCTTATGCAAAAGTGGAAGGACTGAAAGAGATTGATAAAGTAATTGAGATTGACCAGTCTCCAATCGGAAGAACACCACGGAGCAATCCTGCAACCTACATTTCTGTGTTCAGCGATATTCGTGATTTGTTTACGATGCTGCCCGAAGCAAAAATCCGAGGATACAAACCCGGACGATTTTCTTTCAATGTAAAAGGCGGAAGATGTGAAGTGTGCGAAGGCGCTGGAATGCGAACCATAGAAATGAATTTTTTACCTGATGTATATGTGAAATGTGAAAAATGTTTAGGTAAGCGATACAACCGCGAAACACTTGAAGTTCGCTACAGGGGAAAATCAATCAGCGATATTTTAGAAATGACAGTTGATGAAGCTGTAGCATTTTTTGAAAACATGCCAAGGATACATCGCAAAATAAAAACCATGCAGGATGTTGGCCTCGGATATATTCACCTCGGGCAACAAGCAACAACATTAAGTGGAGGCGAAGCACAACGGGTAAAACTCAGCACCGAACTTTCGCGAAAAGACACCGGCAATACATTTTATATTTTAGATGAACCAACCACAGGTCTGCATTTTGAAGATGTGCGTGTGTTGATGGATGTGTTGAATAAACTCACAGATAAAGGCAATACAGTTTTAGTGATTGAGCATAACATGGATGTTATAAAATTGGCTGATCACATTATTGATCTCGGCCCCGAAGGCGGACATCGTGGTGGTACCATTATTTGCGAAGGTTCACCTGAAGAAGTTGCAAAAAATACTAAAAGCTTTACCGGAAAATTTTTAAAGAAAGAACTGGCTTAAATAATTCTTATTCCATAGTTTTTATTTATTCCCAAACACATCAAAATTTCCTTTCGTTTTATTCAATTCAGTTTTCAGAAAAGTTGAGTCAGAATATTGATTCAGGTAAGTATCTGATCTTAATAATTCAAGATATAGTTTCAGAAAAGATTTTTCGCTTCCATGAACAGCATCTACCATTTCGAATGTGTTGCTTCCATAATTTTCAGGATTTGAAAAATCATATACATGAAACCCATAATCTCTAAAAATTGGAAACAACTGATTGTATAGATTAAAGAAATGAGGAAAATGAGCAGGTTGTTTTTTAAGCTCACTCCAAACAAGAACATCTATTGGAGGTAAAAATCCGGTTATTGCTATCTTATGTTTTTTACAAAATCGCAATAAAATTCGAAGTTCGTTTAAAGAATTTTTATCAATAGAGTTTGTCCATTGAAAAATTCCTGAATTACTTTTTGCACTATCAATAGCACTTGCAATTCTGCTTTTAATGGTAGTTCCCTCTGAAATAATATTTCCATAAGCACGACTGCCATCTTTTCTATATCCAAATCCACTCATTCTGGCGCTAATTCCAAAGTATTCAACATCAGAATAATTATTAGCCCATATTTTTTTCAGTTCAATTTTTCCATGCCACAAATCAGAATAAAATTTTTGCCAATATTCAATTCCGCTCCAATTATCAATCCATGAATACTTATTATAAATTAAATCATTCTTTATTTTAATCATAGAATCGTACTGAGCGTTAAACCACCATTGATCTAAACCAAGAATGATTGACTGAGGCAAACTCTCTTCAGGCAGAGATTCAAGAAAAACACGAAGTTGTTCTAATCGCTTAAAAACTCCACCGGTAGTATAAAATGAAATGGAGTCTTTAAAAAACGCGGAGCGAAACTGAAGTACTCTTGATGATCCAAGAGCAATAATTTTTGGCGAACTTATTTCCATAGCTACCAATCTGAAATTATTTGGCAGGTTAGAATAAGCAGCTCCATATATAAAATTCCTTCGTTCAATTGATTGAGCTGTAATTGTTTTTTTGAACCAGAAAATTTCTCCGCTTTTATAAAACACTAAAACAGTAAAA
The DNA here is from genome assembly GCA_947469485.1 of Chitinophagaceae bacterium. GTDB lineage: Bacteria > Bacteroidota > Bacteroidia > Chitinophagales > UBA10324 > UBA10324. The sequence continues at coordinate 178,726 of CANIPU010000003.1, forward strand.
ACAGATATAAGAACATATGGAAAAATAAACCATACAAGTCTCGGAGTAAATTTTTTGAGTTCTTTATTCATCAGAATTGAAAGTAGATAAATGATGAATTATTAAAAACCCCAAATGCCAGAATGGAAATAATCAGCAGATGATAAGCAGTGATCCGAATCCAGCGCGGATGACTCATCAGTAAACTGAAAAACTCCTTTTCTTTCATTAACGATTGAACAATTTCCAGAATAATTATTCCTGAAAAACAATAGTATAAAATTCCTGGAGCCGGAAGATTTGTTGAATGAAAACTAAAATGCAGCGCTGAAGAAATTAAAGTGAACGCATCGCTGACCGTATTTGCACGAAAAAAAATCCATGCAAAGCACACCAGAAAAAAAGTGAAAAGCTGTCTTGGAATTTTATAATAAAAATTGCTAGTGGAATTTTCAGTTGAACTTTTATCTGTTGCAATTCCGAAAAACCGTTCGGCAATTACATACAGAGCATGCAAACTTCCCCAAACAATAAAAGTCCAGTTTGCACCATGCCATAATCCGCTTATCACAAAAACAATGGCGAGATTTAAATATATTTTTTTAACAGCCACTCTGCTTCCTCCAAGCGGAATAAATAAATAATCTTTGAACCACGACGATAGCGAAATATGCCATCGCCGCCAGAACTCTGTTACACTTTGTGATGAATACGGATTGTCGAAATTTTTCATAAGCCGGAATCCCATCACGCGTGCAGCTCCAATAGCAATGTCACTGTATCCACTGAAGTCGCAATAAATCTGATAGGCAAAAAATATTGTAGCAAGTATGACAGGCGCTCCTTCATATTTTCCAGGGTGATTGTAAACTTCATTTACATAAATAGCAAGGCGATCGGCAATCACCAGCTTCTTAAAAAACCCCCACGCCATTTGCTTCAGTCCTTCGGTTACATTCTGATAATTAAAATCATGCGCTTCATAAAACTGGTGAATCAAATTTTGAGGACGCTCTATAGGACCCGCTACTAACTGAGGATAAAACATCACATACAATGAATAAATAACGAAGTTTTTTTCTGCCTTCTGATTGCCACGATATACTTCAATCACATAAGCCATGCTTTGAAAAGTGTGAAACGAAAGTCCGATTGGCAGAATGATATTATATACATATGCCGGTACCTGATAACTAAAAAGCTGCGCAACTGAAGAAAAAGTATCGTTGAAAAAATTGAAATACTTAAACACAAACAAAATAAGCGCGGTAGAAACAATACTTACTACAAGCAATAGTTTTCTTTTCGAACCGGTTTGCCGTTCCATTAAAATTGCCGCAACATAATCCACCAGAATGGTGAGCGCCAGAATAAAAATATAAACCGGAATAAATGCCATATAAAAAAAGCAACTGGCAGCTAATAACCATAGCCAGCGAAAACGAAAAGGCAACAGAAAATAAGCTATGGTTACAATTGGAAAAAATAATAAAAACGAAAACGAATTAAAAAGCATTCAATGTGTTTCGGGATAAAAATAACAAGAATATAAAAGCAGAAGCTTTACAAAAACCTATCACTTACTCAGTACAAAACAATAAGTATAATAACCTGCTAGTTCGGGCTTACGATTAAGGGTTAAATTGTCTATAAAAGAAACTATAGGCAATAAAAATTTCCAGGCTGGTAATTTGTTCCAAAGCGACATACCCCTGGCAGGTACACGCATAACAGGAAAAGCTGAAATGGTTTTTAACTCAGCTTTTTCTATTAAAGAAAGATAATGTTTGGGTGAACGGAACATGTGTTTTGCTGACTCAGCAGATTCGTTTTTTATTTGTTCAAACAAAAAAATTTTTCCATTTGACTTAATAACTCGTTTTAATTCAAACAACCATTGTAGCGAATCCTCATCATTTATATGTTGAAATACCCAATGAGAAAAAGCTTTGTCGAAATAATCATCCTTCGATTCTACCGTTATTTTCGTTAGTGTTTGGTACCGAACTTTATTATTTAAGCTGAATTTTTCTTTTGCAATCGTAATCATCACTGAATTTGTATCAACGCCAACAACCTCAAAGGATTTTTCAGCAATTAATTTTGAAACACGACCAACCCCACAGCCGAAATCGAGAATTATTTCGTTTGATTTTAATTGAAGGTTTTGTAAAATATAGTTAGCAGTAAAATAATTCCTGTAAATATTTGAATGCTCCTGCCCCTCAGTAACATCAAGCACCGCATTTTCATTCGGATGTAAAATTGCGGCTTTACTGAAAAAATCATTAACTTGGTCTTTGTCTAATTCACTCATTTTCGGATAATTATTTTTTGAAGCAATTTCCAAATTTTTAATTTCATTGGATGTAAAGCATACCCTTTATGAAATGTTGGAATTTGATCTGCGCCAAAACGCAATTTGAATTTTGTAATTCCTTCGGTAAACCTCAGATTAGCTTCATTTTTTTTAAAAGAAGTTTCACCTAAAAAATAAGATTGATAACCCTTGTCTTTCAAACGCTTAATTATTTCCCAATGCAATAATTGTCCGGCGCCTAAATTGTTTTTTATAGTTCCTGCAAAATTGTATATCGAAATTTTTCCGAAATTATATAATAGAGCACCACATAAATACTTTCCTTCATGGCTTGCGAAAACTAATTGTGCAGAATTATTTGATTTAAGGATTTCATATTCATACCGAATAAATTTTTTATTTGGCACATGACCCTTTTGATTTTTATAAGTTTCATCCATTAGAGTAAAAAACAAATCTATTTCGTCACTCCAAACAATGGCCACTTTATTTTTTTCTGCTTTGATCACCTTGCCCCTATGGGTTTGATCAACCGCACTCCAAAGACTTTTAATACTTTTTGTTAGATCAATTTTTGCAATTCCAATATTACTTTCCCAAATTTTTTTCTCTTGTCCCAAAGAAATCAATTTTTCTGTTTCCCCAAAAAAACTGTATTCAAAAAACGAAGTCATCTTTTTTTCTTCTAACCATTTTTTAATTTTTTCATATAGAAGAGCATTAAATATTTCAAAGAACTCATTTTTGCCTCGATCAAATAAAAACTCACTTCCTTGGGTTGCTCGTTTGCTGATGGAACGCAATATTGCTGGCAACTTCTTAGACTCATAAAAATAAATTTTTACTCCGCCAATTAATTCTTCACCATTGTAACATTCAAAATACCAAGCGTGATTATTGAAAAACAATTGAACCTCATCATAAAATGTTGCCTGCCATATATTGCCGCATTTTTCTGCTAGTTTATTCCAAAGTATAATATTACTAGGAGAATTTTCGGAGACAGTAATTTTAAAATCTTGGCTTGTCATATAATTCTTCAGTTAAATCACTATAAAGCCTAAGTAATTTATGCTGTTCGTTCCCCCAATTTAATAATGTTTTTGAATTAATGACATTGTTTTTATATGTCGCCATGTTTTTTTCAAGTTCAAGAAAACCATTGTAATAAGCATCGGGGTCATCAGCATTTACGCACACACCAATATTATATTTTTCAATTATTTCGCGATGCTCAGGTTGCGCCGATGCAAGAATTGGCAACTCTGCCATTACATAGTGAAAAAGTTTATTCTCTAACCCGTACCAATAACTTAAATATCTTTTATTCCATGTGCTCAATAACCCATAATCAGCGCCAGCAATTGTATTAACTATTTCTTCGGGCTGAATTGCAGAATGAAAATAAATATTTTTATAATCCGATTCCTTTACCCATTCTATTATTTCGTTTTTATTACCACCCTCTCCGCAAATAAAAACAAGGGCAATACCCGGCTTGTTTGCAAATTGTTTAATTACAGTTTCAATGTTTCTTGATTTCCAATAAATATATAATGAAAAATTTAATAAGATTTTCATAGCATCGGGTATATTCAAATCTTTTCGCAAGGTGCTTTTGTTTGAATCTGAATCTTCAATTTCTGCCATATTCCGAACAATAACAGAAGGATATTTAAGTTTTAAATATTTATTCAAATCTTTTCCAATGGAATTAGAAACAGTTATAAGTCTGTCAATTTTATAGGCAGCTCTTTTTTCACGACGGACTTCAAACATTCTTACTATATCAGTTTTTAATTTCACCCAAAAGAACGAGCGATTCGAATAGTTAGTTGGCCATGAATGAAATAATTCATGCGAATCATAAATTAGAACCGCTTCAGGTCTTTGTTTCTTTATTCTTGATCCAATATACAACATTAGCTGGTCGTGGCAATGAAGTATATCAAAATTTTCATTCGCCAATGAATCTATTATATCCAAACGAGCTGCAATATTCTTAGGATCAAAAATATCTGCGTCAAATATCCGGTGAATTACAATTCCATCCTTAATTTCTCTTTCTGGTAAATCGAATTTTTTTACAGCATAAATTGTAAGCGGATAACCAGCAGACACCAAAGTTTTAGCTTCACGATAAACTCGGCTATCCATTGTAAATGAGTTGTCGAGCAACATAGCTATTCTTGGCAAGTTTAATTGGCTATAATTTGTTTCAATAGACAATTTTGTTTCGAGAAGAGGTTTATATAATTGAATTAATTTTTCCTTTTCATTTTCCCAGTTTAAAATAGTTTTTGCATTTTTTAGATTCCCGGAATATTGGGAATAGTTGCTAATAATATTTTGCCACCCCTCGTAAAAAGCACCAGATTTTTCTGGATTTATACAAATTCCAATTTGGTATTTTTCAACAATTTCTAAATATTCAGGTTGAGCCGTACAAAGAATCGGTATTTCAGCCATCATATAGGCAAACATTTTATTATCCAAAGCATACCAATAGCTTAAGTCTTTTTTATTCCAGGTAGAAATTATTCCAACATCGCACCCCGACAAATACTCTGAAATAAGTTTATAAGAAATAAAATCATGGAAATAAATATTCTGGAGACCATTTTCTGAAACATAATTTTCTACTTCTTTTCTATGAACATTGTCAGAACTAATAATTATAAAAACTACATCTGGTTTGTTTCCGAATTCATCAAGTACCTGTGCAATGTTTCTTGATTTTAGGTAAATATTTGCACCAATGAAAACAAGAATTTTTTTATTTTCAGGGACATTGAATTTTTCCCGTAATATATTTTTTCTTTCTTTTAATTCCTGAAAACCAGTAATATTTCTAACCACAAGTGGTTTGTTCTTTAATAAAAAATATCTGGTGAGGATGTTGGCTATTGATTGTGTAACTGTAATTAGAAAATCAATGTTTTTACTAAATTTTCTTTCTCTTCTTATTTGAATTTTTCGTACAAAAATGGTTTTTAGAATTATCCATAATTTTTTTGAAGTAAAATTAATTGGCCATGAATGAAACATTTCGTGAGAATCATATATTAGAACTGTGTCGGGATTGATTTTTTTTATCATGCCCCCTAAATTCAACATTAAATGATCATGGCAATGAATAACAGAAAACTTGTATGAAGCAATGTGTTTTGCAATAAATTTTAATTTCCAATAAGAATTAAGCCTAAAAATTTCTGCGGGAATAATTCGCTCAATCTTTACACCGTTTTTTATTTCACGAAAAGGTAAGCCTTCATGACACATACAAAAAATTGTGAGATCGTAATATTTTGCTAATGTTGTTGCCTCCTGAATTACGCGATTATCATTTAAATAAGGATTGTCAAGTAACATTGCTACTCTTCCCCCTTTTTTAACTTTTGCAGATGGGGTTGAAATTCTTCTTCTTCTAAATATCCTCTTGTAAAACTTGCTTAAAGGCCTTAACTTCTTAAAAACAGTTAGAATAGAAGGATATTCGGTGTGTCGTTTTTCAGGCAATGACATTAGGCGCTTGAATTCTTCATTATTCAATCCCAATTTTTTTAAAACAAAGTCTTTGTCTTGATTTAATTGATCAAGAGTAATACTTGGTTTTTTTATTTCTATTAACGCACTTTCTCTTGTTATTTGTTCCGAACAAATTAAAGTAGACAGATGAGATACTCTCTTGTCAATTTTAAATTTTATGGGCAATATATATGCTTGATAAAATCTGGTGATAATTGATTCAAAGTGTTTACCTCCATAATCCCGCCAGTTTAATTTTAAGCTTATTATTTTTTTTGCTTCATTTTTGTCATAATTAATATAATCAAGAAAGCGGAGGTATTTAATCCGTTTAATTTTTTCAAAATATAACAACTTTAAAAAACCAAGTTTTGGGAAGGTCTTTAATTTTTTTGTACCAAATAGATTATTTATTCCCTCAATATTTATTAAGTCATTTTTAAAGTGCACCCAATGTGATGGCAATAAACCTTCTGTGGCAGTGCTTTCACCGCTTAATATATATTTTACACCAAATTTATTAGCAACCTTGTATAATGATGCAAATATGGCATGATCTGAAGTTGCTTCTATATCTATTACTGATGCCTTTAAATAAGCTAATTGCAGACTCTTAAATTCCTCCCAATTTATTACTACAGTGTATAAATCAATATTTAATTTATTAAGAATCTCTGAAATATTGCTAACTGCTAATTCGGAATTCCATCCGTTGTCACAATGAACAGCGAGCGGACGAAGCCCCAATTGCTTTATTTGATAAGCCACATAAGTACTATCTATGCCACCGCTTATCCCGATTATACAATCATATTTTTTGCCTCGACCTTTTCTTTTTATTTCATTGACGAGTTTTATTAAAGTTTCTTCACGCTCTGGAGATTTCAGAATTCTTTCTGAAATAATTTTATCATAAAGGTGACAATGATTGCACATTCCATTTTCATCAAAGAAAATAGCAGGACCATCGTTCGTTGACAATATGCATCTAGTGCAAATCTGGTAAGGTCTGTTTGATTGCATAATAAGCCACAAACATAACTACCATTTCAATTCAGAAGAAGAAGGAAAAGAAATCATTACTGCTTTATGCTTTCCTGTAAATACAAACATGCTGCCAGCCGCGACAGCTGATGCCCCAGCCTTAACTGCCTTGTGCAAGTCAATGATTGATGCCGCACCACCACAAGCAATGAATGGTACAGATACGAAATCGGAAATTTCGCTTATAAGTTTCAGATCGTATCCCATTCCGGTTCCATCTCGATGAACAGCTTGCAATAAAATTTCACCGGCCCCGGATTCCTGTATATGCTTAATATAATCTATAGTGCCATATTTGTTTTTTTTACCTGAAGCAGAATACAAAACATACTTTCCAAAAAAATTTTGTGTAACATCAACTGAAGCTACAATTGTTGAGCTTGCAAATTGTTCGACCGCTTCTGAAATGAATTTTGGATTTTCAAAAGAAACTGAATTAATTATCACCTTCTCTACCCCTGATTTTATTAATTGTTCAATATCGCTTAAAGTTTTTACTCCACCACCGTATGCAAGAGGCATAAAACATTCGCTTGCCAGATCACGGACAAGATTATAGTTGATAGGTTGATTTTTTTTTGATGCGTCAATATCAAGCACAACAATTTCATCTACTTCTTTTTCATTAAATATTTTAATCGCATTAATCGGGTCGCCAACATATCTAGGCGAAGAAAATTTTTCGGTCTTCACCAAGGCGCCTTGTTGAATTAATAAAACAGGAATAATACGGGAGCGGTAACTCATTTCAATGCAGCAAAATTTTTATACAATTCCATTCCATATTTATGACTTTTTTCTGGGTGAAACTGAACACCATAAATATTTTCTTTCTGAATACCTGAAATAAAATTATATCCATAATGAGTTTGTAACCATTTGTTTTCTTCCGGAACATTATCTAAATGAAAAGCATGAACAAAGTAAAAACGATGCTCTTCATGCAATTTTAATAGCGCGACATCTCTCAATTGTTTAACCGAATTCCAGCCCATGTGTGGGACCCGGATTGGTTCTGTTGCTTTCTCGGGTTTGAAACGAATTACATCAGCATCAATCCATCCGAGACCTTTTAATTGACCTTCTTCACTTTGTTTACACATTAATTGAACTCCCAAACAAACTCCAAGTACCGATATTTTGTCTTTCAGTACTTTATAGTTCAGCATTTCAATCCAACCTCTGTCTTTCAGCAATTTCATTCCTGTATCGAACGAACCAACTCCTGGAAGAATAATTTTTTTTGCTTCAGCTATTTCTGCTGGAATGGAGGTGATAATAGAATCAGCACCTATTTTTTTCAGCATGTTTTTTATGCTTGAAATATTTCCTGCTCCGTAATCAATTATATAAACCATAATCTAAAAAGAATATAATTATTAAAGAATTTGTTGATATAATTCAAGCAGTTTTATTTGTTCATTTTCCCAACACAAAACCTTTTTAGCTTTTTGTAAAAAGTCAAGATAGTTTTCTTGTTGTGATAATATAAGTTTTAATCCATTTGCGTACGAACCTGGAATATCTGGGTCAACACAAATTCCAACTCCAAAACCCTCAACAATTTTTTTATATTCAGGTTGTGCACTTGCAAGAATTGGAATTTCAGCCATAATGTAACTGAATATTTTATTATCCAATGCAAGCCAATAGGAAAGATCTTTTTTATTCCAAGCAGAAACAATACCCACATCACACCCGCTTAAAACACTTGTGATTTGATCAATTGGAATGAGGGGATGAAAAAAAACATTTCCCCATTTGTTTTCGTTTATCCAATTTCTGAACCAATCAGAATGAGAATCCTTTCCGGTAATAATAACAATTGAAATATTTTTCATTGGAGCTATTTCTTCAATAGCTTGTTCCATTCGTTTAGTGTGGCGATATAAATGAGCTCCGATATAAACAAGAATTTTATTTGAAACTGGAATAGAAAAGTTTTCTCTTATATAATAACTTTTAACTATATTTATTTCTAACCTTGGAATGTTTCGAGTGATGATAGGCGGGGTTTTAATTTGAAAATAATTGCTAAGTATATTTGCAAGTGATTGATTAACGGTAATTAAGTAGTCAATTTTTTTTCCGTCTTTCTTCTCTTGAATAATCTCCAGCTTTCTAACGATCCACGATTTAAACCAGATAAAAAATCCTGTCCGGGAAACATGAAGTGGCCACTCGTGAAATAATTCATGTGATTCGTAAATCAATTTTGTATTAGGGAATTTTTCACAAATCATGGTTCCTAAACGAAGCATAATTCGATCGTGACAGTGAAGTATTTTAAAATTAAATGCGCCGATTTTTTGTATAAAAATTTGCAGAATTTTTTTATTTCGAAATAAAAAAATGTCAGAAGAAAAACACCTATGGATAAAGAGATTGTTTCGAATTTCTTCTTGAGGAAAACCATCTTCTTTCATACAAAAAAGATGAACCTCAATATCTAGACTGCATAAACTTTCAATTTCTAATTTAGATCGACGATCAATTGTTAATGTGTTGTCTAATAAAACAGCAATTTTTTCTTTCATTCCATTAATAAATAAACTTAAGTACTTCAAAGGCCTCTGCAAATTCTGAATTTACCTGAACCCCTCTTGAAATTGCTAATCCACGAATAAAATTTTCATTTAAATATGATCTGTGAAGTTGTGATTTATATTCTTTTAGTGCCTTTGCTTTTTTTAGGATGTGTACTTCTTTGAGTTTAATAAAACAACTGGTTTGGAAATTAAGATTGTTCCATGGTAATTCATAGCCAAGAATTGAAATATCTCTGAATGAGCGGAGTCCTTCATTATGAATAACTTGATGATCTTGGTGCAAATCTGTTGAGCAAGGGAGAAAAATTAAATCAGGATTTAATTCTTTTTTTAACTTTACCATATCTTCTAATATGTTTTGTCTATAAGAATTAAAATTTCTAACATTATAATCAAACAACCTAAGATTTTCAGGAGGAATACCAAGAATTTTTGTGGCATTATTTAATTCCTTTTCTAATGTATCAGGGGACAATCCTTCTTCAAGGGAGTTGCGACAAATAGAAAATGCAGCATAATAAATTTCTTTTCCTTCATCTACAAAACGCGCAATGCTACCACCCAACCCCAATTCGCCATCGTCGGTATGTGGCGCTAAAACGAGAATTCTTTTTTTATTGATCATGATTTTTATTCAGCGGCTCAAATATAAGCCTTGACATTGTTGAATATTTTCTACTTTGGAATCAGCACTTTAACAATTGAATTTATCTCTTCATTATTCTTCAACACAACGATGTAGCAACCTGAAGGTAAATTCGAATTGATGAATTGCACACTTTTGTTTTTATTAATTGCCTGCTCAAAAACTTTTCGCCCCAACACATCATAAAACACTAACGAATTTGAAATTTCTGATTGAATATGAATTCGACCATCAGAATAAAATATTTTTTCATCAGAGTGAATGTCCGATTCCATAATTCCGGAAGGAAGAACTGTTATTGTTTGTGTTGATGTATCATTCAAACAATGACCAGTTACAATTTGTGAAACAGTATAAGTTCCGGGGGCATAATTGTGAGAAGGATTTTGTTGTGTTGATGAACTTCCGTCTCCCAAATCCCACTGAAACTGAGTGCCATTCAAATCAGTTGATTGAAATGTAACAGTGGTTCCAGTGGCAGAAAAATCAAATCCGGCAAATGGAATATTCCCGCTTTCAAACCATAGCGATAAACTGTCAAATACTATTGCTTCAGCTGTTTGTTGTAAAAGCAATGCAATAGTATCGGGAATAGTTGAATAATAGGTTGCACCAACAGGGGATTTCTGATAAATAACTGAATAGAAAACACAGGCTGTTAAGTAGGTTCCGTAAACTGAAGGGTGGCTTTGGTCCGTCTGATATAAATCAAAAGACAAACTATCAGCAATAATTTTTTTCCACGCCATGCCTACCGGGACAACAGTAGCGTCATTCATTTGCCCCATTGCCAGATAGCTTTCGCGTAACCCTTGTTGCATACCTTCATATGTACAAATTGGAGGGTAGCTGGAACAATTTGAGGCATCGCCGTTTTTTCTTCCCCAGGTCATGTAAAAAACTGTTTCAGTACAGGAATCATTTTCATGAATCAAGCTATCTAAAGTAGTTGCAAATGGATATACTTCTGTTTGAACCTGAGATTGCGGAAAAGCAGGCATCTGACTTTGCTCCTGCAACACCACATAATTCCACTGTTGTTGCGAAATTTTTGCGAGCGTTGTTGTGTTAGTTGTGTGTTGCTGAAAAGTATAGCCACCCGGTGCACTTACATCAGTAAATAGGGTGTCTCCTTTTGATAAGGCAAGCAGCTGAACAGTGGCAGGCAAATTATTGACAGAAGTATAACTGTTGCCTATAAAGAGCACGGATGTTGCCTGAGCTGAAATTCTTTGCGCCAGAATCAGTAATAATAGAAATGCAATTATTTTTTTCATAAAATTTTTTAAATAGAAAATTATTCGGTGGTTGAAACCCAGAAATTATTTGCGCCCATTCCGATATTGATGTTAATGAGATTGGATTGAATTAATTCAAGCATTGCGAGAAAAGTAAAGATGGCATGAATGCGGTTTTCGCAATGTTCAAAAATGCCAATAAAAGGAACATTGCTTCCGCGACGAACTACTTCCATAATTTTTTCTCGTGAACCTTCAATTGAATAAGCATATTGAATTACCTGATGAATAGGTTTGTTTTTGTCTTCTTCGTAGCGGGTCATCACTTTCTCAAATGCTTTGAGCAAACGAAAAAGTGTAAGCGAATGTAATTCTGCTTCTCCGGATAAGCTTTCAGATAATCCTTTTAATTCGCTTACTGTGTTTCCGCGCTCAAACTTACCGGCTCTATTGTCTTCAAGCTTGCGCATTTCTTCCTGCACCTCCTTAAACCTCTTGTATTCTAAAAGCTTTGCGACCAGCTCATCTCTCGGATCAATTTCGTTTCCTGTTGCGTCAATATCTTTTCTCGGTAATAATAATTTTGCTTTAATGCGCATGAGTGTTGCTGCCACAACAATAAACTCACTCGCCAATTCAATATTCATCAGACTTGCCTGATGCAGGTAATCCAAAAAATCTTTTGTGATCTGATAAATCGGAATATCGTTGATGTCGAGTTCATCGCGCTCAATAAAAAAAAGCAGCAGGTCAAACGGACCTTCAAACTGTGGCAGTTTTATCTCGTATGTTTTATCGTTCATGCGCCACAAATGTATTGATTGTTGTATGCAACAGTATGTGTTGGGTTTGCGATGTGAATAATCAATTCTGATTGTTAATTAGTCAATGAAATTTCGCACGGAGAATACAGGGAGAAATACAAAGAGGAATGGAGAGTTTTTACTAAAAAATTCTTTGCGTCTTTGCTCCTTATATTGCTTTGCGTAAAAAAACAGCACGCAAAGAACGCAATGGAGCAAAGCAAAATAAGCTGATCAGAAAATTTATTTTGCTTAAAAATTAAAACTGTTGTGCGAGAATCGTGGATTGACAATGTTGTTGTAAATACTTCCGAACTGATAACTCAAACCAACCGAACCGTAATAGCGGTAGTTAGTTTGCAATTGTTTTATCTGCAATAAAATTTCTTCCTGACTGGCTCCGGATTTCGGCAATGAAATCTGATCGTGAATGATGGAAAAACTACCGTACAAATCCAACGACAATCCTTCAAACAAGCGAATGCTTGCCGAGCCGGAAACATTTAAACTGTTCTTGCTGAAATCATACAGGTAGGTAGCGCCTGACACTGTAAAATTTGTGCTTCCCCATTTTTGTTTGAATCGTATGGAACTTCTTAATCGTTGTTGCACCACCGACTGTTTTACTTTATTAAAAATGGTTGTGTCGTTGTATTCACCGGTTTGATACTGCACTTCGTAATAGAAAGTCCAGAGTTTGCGGTTCGATTGCGAATACGGAAACACATCATACTCCAATGCAGGTCCGGTGCTCACAGTCCATTTTATATTTTCATAAATGCTCGACGAATAATCTGCAATCAATCCGGTTGACCAATGCTTGTTTAAACTTTTCACATAACTCGCTCCTGCATATTTTGAGTTTGATTCATTTATAAACTCAGTTGTGTCATCAAATTTGTAAATGCTTTTGTTGTAATCAATGCTTGTGTAAAAATTCAATTTCATTTTAGCCGTGACTTTATCTGCCGAAATATTTCCATTGTAATATGAACTGGTTGATTGCTTTTCGCCATTCCAGTTTCCGTTTCCACCAATGGAAAAAACCCAGCTGCGCCAATGATCAACTGTATCTTTCTGAGTAACATTTGCAGTATCTTCCTGCGGAGAAGTGATTGTAATTTTTGAAGCCATTGTGGTGTGTGCCACATACCGCATTAAACCGATTGAAATAATTTGTGTTAAACCTTTTCGGGTTTCATCGGAAGTGTTTGTTGAATTTGCGGTGAAGTACAGCGTGTCGTTTTCATTCTGAAATATTTGCTGTCCGAGATAATAAAGCGTGTAATTACTTCCGCCACTCGCTGTGTATTCTTTAGTTATTAAAAGATGAACATCGGCTTGCACGGGGTCGCGAACAAAATTCACACAGTTGATTTCGGTTCGCATAAAATCTTCGTCGCAGTATGGACAATCCAGATAAACCTTCAACGCGCCGGCAATGCAGGTTTGCTTATTGGTTTGTGCGAAGGAAAATTGAAAAGAAAGCAGCACTGTAACAGTGAGAGAAAATAGTGCGATGATTTTTTTTACCATTTCAATTTTGTTTTTGTTGGAAGAAAAAATTTCTGTGGTGAAAATACTTTTTTGAATAACGAATGGAAGTAAGAAAGAAGTATGGCTAAAATTATTTCGATTTGAAGTATGCATAATTTTAACCTAATGAATCAAAAGTAATTTCGATTCAAAATGGATTTTGTTATTGAGAAGTTATTGGGTTGTTAATGACTTGTTAAAATAATTTTTTAAAAAAAATGTATGCCTGAATTTATTTATTCAGCGATAAATCATTTGAATTTAAAATGGCTTTATAAATCGCCTCCTGAATATTCTTGCGCACATTGAGTGAATTTATTTTACTGTTTTCGTCATCGGGAAAAGTGCGGTTCGAGAGAAAAACAAAAGTTAATTGGTATTGCGGATCAGTCCAAACACAAGTGCCTGTGAATCCCTGATGACCATAAGTGTTACATGATGCTTCAGGACAACAAGGGCTTGCTCTGTCAGGGTCAGGTTCAGGCTTATCGAAACCCAAACCTCGACGGCAAATTTTTCCTGATTGTGTGGTAAATTTCTGAACTGTTTCGGGAGAGAAATATTTTTCGCCACCATATTCCCCATTGTCAAGTAGCATTTGCATTTCAATGGCTAAATCATTTGCGGATGAAAAAACTCCTGCGTGTCCTCCAACACCTCCGAGCATTGCCGCGCCCTGGTCGTGCACAAATCCGCGAATCAATTCGTGACGATAAAAGTTATCGTAGTTCGATGGAACAATTCTGTCCAATGAAAATTTATCTGTTGGATTGTAAGTCATGGTTGGCATTCCAAGTGGCGCATAAAAATTTTTGTCAACTAATTCATCAATTGGCATGCCTCTTATTTTTTCAGCAACTGCTTTCAGAAAATAAAAATCCAAATCGCTGTACACATAAGTTCCATGTGTATTTACAGGAGAAGAAAGAATATCCTGCCACATGGTATCAATGTATGCCGGACAGATGTAAATATCATTTGTTACACGCACGCATTTTTCTTTCGTGGAAATACTGCTGTAAAGATTTGCATCCAAACCACCACGAGCATCAAGCGTGTGTTTGTAAAAAGGAATGAACGGTTTTAAACCTGCTGTATGCGTGAGCAATTCTTTTATCAGAATGGTTGACTTGTTTGTTCCTCGTGTTTCAGGTAAATAATCTCCGAGTGATTTATTTAAATCAATTTTCCCCTCGTCATACAACTTCATAATTTCCATATTTGTGGAAGCAATTTTTGTAATGGATGCGAGGTCGTATAAATCATCGTTGCGCACTGAATCAATTTTATCGTAAGTCAGGTAGCCAAAAGATTTCTGGTAAATAACAATTCCATCTTTCGCCACTAAAACCTGACAACCTGGAAATGCTCTGTCCAGCAAAGCATCGTCCACTATCGAATCAATTTTCTTCAGCAAATCTTCGCGCATACCAACTTCTTCGGGTTGCGAATATTTTAATCTGATTGTTGAAGTGGTCAGCAATCCCGTTCCTGATTGTATTGTTTTCGAAGCGCTCACCGGTAATTTCCCTTTTGCTTTTATACCGCCGAATAAGAGTTGCGCTGCCATTTTTTGTGTGATGGATTCATCGTTATAGCACTCGAGCAACCAATTTTTGTCTTCAAAAAATTTCAGTGCATACGGGCTCCCGAAAACTGTTACAATTGTTTTTTTCTGCTGACTGATGGCATCAATAAAAGTTTCGGCGCTCTGCGTGATTCCATAAAAGTCGCTCGACTTTTTATTCATGTTGTGAATACTCACAATAACGAGATTGTAATCTTTCAGCTTAGTTGCAAGCGCAGCATAATCTTCCTTGCTTGATTGTTTATCCATTTGAAAACTTTTCACCGGCGCATATTGCTCCAGCATTTCCTGAAACTGATTTCTGCTGAATGCGCCAATGGCAACAGATGCAATTCGCAGTGTATCTAATTTCTTTAATGGAATAAAATTATTTTGATTGTGAACAAGTGTTAATGCGTTTTCAACCAATTGTTGTTTCAATAATTTTGCTTCATTGGTATTCAAATCTACATTCAGATTTTTCAGCGAAATACTTTGCCGCTTGTTTAATCCGCACCAATATTTTGCACGAAGAATTTTTTTCACACGCTCATCCACTTCCGCTCTTGTAATAAAGCCGCTGTCAATTGCCGCTTTAATTTGTTTCATTGCTTCACCAACATTTCCTGAAAACAACAATACATCATTGCCCGCGAGCAGCGCCATTGCATCTACTTTTCCGGTAGCAGAATAATTACTTACTCCCTTCATGTTCATTGCATCAGTAAAAATCAATCCCTGAAAACCAAGTTGCTGTTTTAAAATTCCAGTGACAATTGCAGGTGAAAGAGTTGAAGCACGATTCTTGGTTGTGTCCAGTGCAGGAATAAAAAGATGAGCCACCATCATACTTCCCACTCCCGCATTAATCATTTCTTTGAAAGGAAATAATTCAAGAGTATCCAGTCTTTGTTTCGAAGCATTTATTACAGGAAGCGCAAGGTGCGAATCGGTATCTGTATCACCATGACCTGGAAAATGTTTTGCGCAGGCAATCACGCCGCCATCCTGCAAACCTTTCATGTAGGCAATTCCTTTTCTTGCAACATTGTATTTGTTGTCGCCGAAACTTCTGTCGCCGATAACAGGATTGAGCGCGTTGTTATTGATATCTACATCAGGTGCAAAATTTACATTAACTCCAATACGCTTGCACTGCCGCGCAATTTCTTTTCCCATTAAATAAATGAGTGAATCACTTTGAATGGCGCCGAGCATTTGCTGACGCGGAAAATTCATGGTACTGTCGAGGCGCATGCTTAATCCCCACTCGCCGTCAATGGCAATCAGCAACGGAGTTTTAGAAATGCTCTGATAATAATTTGTCAATGAAATTTGTCGCCCCGGTCCGCCCTGCATAAATATCAATCCACCAATTTTATACTTACTAATCAGTGAAGTGATCTGCTGTTTTTCTTCAGGCCCCTTGTTACTGTATGCAGCCATCATAAACAACTGCCCCAATCTTTCATCAGGAGTTAGCGTATTAAAAACAGAATCAGCCCATTGAGAACTCTCCACTAAAAAAGGCGGCACATCACCATCAAATAATTTTATATCTCTTGGTCCGGGTGAGGCCAAAGGCAGAAAAAAAATTCCTGCGAGCACAATAAAAACAAACAACTTCTTCATGTCTTCAAATAAAAAACAACTTAATCGGAGGAAGATTCAATCACTTATACTATTCTCCACAACGATTTGTTTGACTGTTTTATTTCGAAAGAGATAAAAACAACAAACAGCCCTACTAAAAATTATTTTCGCACCGTTAATTTCTACATGAAGCAAAAACAAATACGAATTCAGGATTACAATTATGAACTTCCAACGGAATTAATTGCACAGTATCCATTGCCGCAGCGGGATAAAGCGAGAGTGATTGTATATCGCAATGGTGCTATCACTGAAAAAAATTTTTCGCAGGTTGCAGATATTATTCCTGCGGAAACATTGTTGGTGTTCAACGACACGAAAGTGATTCGTGCGCGATTGTTTTTTAAATCGGGGTCGGGATCAACCATTGAAATATTTTGCCTGGAACCCGTAACACCGTTCACTGATTTGCGGATAGCGATTTTTGCCCACGAACCAACTGTGTGGCGGTGCATGGTGGGAAATGCAAAACGGTGGAAGGGCGATTCACTTGAAAAGTTTTTTTCAGCAAAAAATTCTATTTCGAAACTGCGCGCTTCATTGGTTGAAAAAGAAGGAGAAACTTTTCTGATAAAATTTGAATGGGATAATTATGATTTCAGTTTCGCTTCAGTGATTGAAGCGGCGGGATTAATTCCATTGCCGCCCTACATGCGAAGAGAAGCGGAACTGAAAGATTCGGATTCGTACCAAACTATTTTCGGACAACAGGATGGTTCGGTAGCGGCGCCCACTGCTGGATTGCATTTTACTGAAGCAGTTTTTGATTCGCTGAAGCAACACAAAATTGATATTGCATTTCTTACGCTGCATGTTGGTGCCGGAACTTTTCGACCGGTGAAAACCGAAACACTGGAGGGACACCAAATGCACGGTGAGCGCATTTATGTGAATCGCATTTTCATTGAAAAATTATTGAAACATATTTCAGATGGGAAACCGGTTGCTGCGGTTGGCACCACTTCGCTTCGTACATTGGAAAGCTTGTACTGGCTCGGAGTAAAATATTCGCTCGGAGATAAATCATTTGAACTGAATCAGTGGGAGGTGTATGAATCGCCGATGGCGGAAACTTCGATGAGTGCTGCAGAGGCATTGCAATCGCTGCTGAATTATCTGGATGCAGAAGAAAAAAATGAATTGAGTTGCGCCACTCATTTGTTATGCGCGCCCGGTTATCAGTTCAGAACAATTGATATTCTGTTCACCAATTTTCATTTGCCGCAAAGCACATTGTTGTTATTGGTTTCTGCTTTCGTGGGCGAGGACTGGAAAAAGATTTATGATTATGCAAAAGCAAATCGCTTCCGGTTTTTATCGTATGGCGATACTTCAGTTTTGTTTAGGAAATAAATAGGACACGGATTTATTCCTTCACAAATTTTTTACAACTGATTTTTTTGTTGTTGGAAACCGTGAGCATATAAATGCCGGAAGGCAAATCAGAAATATTGATTGTGTGATTTTGTTGGTTGCTCATACTTAATATTTTCACTTGCTGACCGAGGAGATTGAATATTTTAATTTGATTTTCCTCGAGTGAAAGATTGGAGATTTTTATTTCGTTGGTGGAGGGGTTGGGATAAATATTTATTGCAGAACCTTTTTGTTTCACTTCAACTATTGTTGTTGTGTCTTGAATTATTGTTGGGTCGTAGCGAGCAACATATCCGCAAAGAGTCCCATCATTAAATCCAAGAAACTTTCCTCCAACATAAATACTGCTATCAAATTTTTCAATTACAAATACTTCATTTCTCGGTCCCTTGTATGGAACAGTCCATGTTGTGTCATTATAGATTGAAATAAAACCCCAGGGACCTGCAGTGCCAACACCCGCCCAATTAGCAGCTAAATAAAGTTTATCATCAATGCTTTTTAAATCATAAACAGCAACAGGATTTATTTGCGCAGCGCTCCAACTTGTATCATTCCAAATTGCTAACCCGGTTGCAAATCCAGAAGAGGAAGTATAAAAATCTCCTCCTGCATAAAGTTTATTATGATAAGATTCCAAAGTATAAAGTATCACTCCGAAATCTCCACTGAATCCAATTCCGCTACCCACCGCACTCCAACTTGTATCATTCCAGCAAGCAGTGTTTTTGCAATAAGTGCCACCTGCATTTTCAAATATTCCGGCTGCATATAGTTTGTTGTGATGAACACATAATGCATTCACTTCTGAAAATCCTCCAACTGAAATGCCCCCACCTACTTGTTGCCATTGATTATTAATTCCCATCCATTTCAAAACACCTGACCCGCTTTGCCATGAGGAGGTAGAGAAGGGTCTCCATTGAGTAAATTCTCCTCCTAAATATAAAGTATCATTATAAAAACATAAAGAGTTCAATGAGTTGTTAAAATATCCAATTCGCTCAGATTGAAAAGTATTGACATCAAACCTAAAAACTCCATAAATTGAACCACCATCATTTGATACAGTTAAATAGACTTCGTTATTATGAAAAACCATTGATGTAATAACCTTCCCATAACCCACTCCTATAAGAACTGTATCATTATAAAGTGAAATGGAAGACCAGTTATTTCCATCCCATCTCGCCAAATTATTAACTCCTACAATTCCTGTATCTGTATGACATTGATTGAAGTAACCACCAACATATAAAACATGGTTAATTGTATCGGCGCACATCGAAGAAACTTTATTGTTCTGCGCATCATTTCCACTCAATCCACCCTGCAATGGAAACCATTGCTGTGCGTTGCATATTTCAAAATTGAATAAAAATAAAAGCAGCAGAATTTTTTTCACGCCACTAATTTAAACTTCAGCTTCAATTGTGAATGCATTGTTCAAAACCCCGCGCACTTTCATTTTCGTTGAGCGCAGCAATTACTATCAACTAAATTCGCACACTGTTTTTGAGAAACACCGAAACAGTTTTTAAAAATTTTATGTCAGATATCATTTCGCTTTTACCCGATTCCATTGCCAACCAGATTGCCGCCGGTGAGGTGATACAGCGCCCCGCAAGCGCCGTGAAGGAAATGATGGAGAACAGTATTGATGCCGATGCCACCGAAATAAAACTCATCATCCGCGATGCTGGCAAGAGTCTGATTCAGGTAATTGACAATGGAAAAGGAATGAGTGACACCGATGCACGCATGAGTTTTGAGCGCCACGCTACTTCCAAAATAAAAAATATTGACGACTTGTTTCAAATCCGTACCATGGGTTTTCGTGGCGAAGCACTCGCAAGTATTGCCGCCATTGCACAAGTGGAACTGAAAACCAGATTACGCGGCGAAGCAGTGGGAACCGAATTGCTGATTGAAGGCAGCGAAGTATTGAAACAGGAAACAGTGAGTTGCGGTGAAGGCACTTCGCTCTCGGTTAAAAATCTGTTTTACAATGTGCCGGCGCGCCGCAATTTTTTAAAAAGCAACCCGGTTGAAACCAAACACATCATTGACGAATTCACACGCATTGCACTCGCGCATCCCGAAATAAATTTTCAGTTGCATCACAATGGTGTGGAAGTGTATCACCTGAATGCAGGCAATCTTCGTCAGCGCATTGTGGGTTTGTTCGGGCATAATTACAACGAGCGATTGGTGCCTGTGGAAGAGCAAACCACTGTTACAAATATCATCGGCTTCATTGGTAAACCCGAGGCTGCGAAAAAGACAAGAGGCGAACAATTTTTTTTCGTTAACAACCGTTTTATTAAAAGTGCATACCTGAATCATGCAGTGACAAGTGCGTTTTATGAATTACTGCCACGCGAATCGTTTGCATTTTATGTTTTATTTTTAGAAATTGACCCGGCGCGCATTGATATAAATGTTCATCCTACCAAGCAGGAAATAAAATTTGAAGATGAGCGAATCATTTACACTTTCATTTTATCAGCAGTGAAACGCGCATTGGGAAAATATTCTGTTTCGCCTTCGCTGGATTTTAACGACGAAAACCGTTTCAATCAAAACACCAGTTTCTCAAGACCGAATAAAGAAATGGTAGATGAACCAAATCCGAAACTGAACCCTGATTATTCGCCGTACAAACAAATTGATGCACGAACATTATCAAATCAAAACAACTGGAAAGATTTGTATTCCGATTCTCGCAAGGGAGAAGATGTAGCTATTGTGCCTGATACAGAATTTTCAACCGGAACATTTACCATTCCAAGCCGATGGGAAACTACTCCTGAAGACCAACCATTACTCACCACCCAGGAAGAAAAAACTCAGGTGCTGGTTCACTTGCAGGACAAGTACATTCTCTCTGCAATCAAATCGGGATTCATTTTAGTTGACCAACATTCGGCACACGAACGGGTATTGTATGAAAAATATTTACAGCAGCTGAATTCAAATGTTCCTGCGGCTCAGCAACAATTATTTCCACAAACATTGCATTTGAGTATTCCTGATTTTGAAATTGCGAAAGAAATTATTCCGGAGATACGCGCACTTGGTTTTGATGTGCAGGAATTCGGCAATACTGATTTGGTTATTCACGGAACACCATCTGACATAAAAGATAAAGACCCATCGAAATTGCTGGAAGAATTAATAGAAGGATACAAGCAGAGTATGCAATCGCCTAAACTTAACAAGCGCGAAGAAGTTGCATTACAATTAGCAAAACAAGCCGCTATAAAGAACGGAACAAGACTCACCGAGCGCGAAATGAAAAATCTGCTGGATGAATTATTCGGTTGCGAAACTCCATCGCATACTGCTGAAGGCAAGCCAACTTTCGTTACTTTCCATTTGCGGGATATTGAAAAACAGTTTGAGAAGCTTGCTTAATTATATTTCGCAAAAATTTATTCTTAAAAAAATTACATGAGCGATTTAAGACCGTCCTCTTTTGATCGATTTCCGATGGTTGTGAAAAATCTTCTGATCATTAATGGGCTTATGTATCTGGCTACTATGGTATTGCAGAATACTTTCAGTATTGATTTAGCAAATTACCTGGGATTATTTTTTTTCACTTCTGAATATTTCAAGCCACATCAAATAATATCTCACATGTTCATGCATGGAAGCCTCATGCATATTTTCAGTAACATGTTTGCCTTATGGATGTTTGGTTCAATCCTGGAAAATGTTTGGGGGCCAAAACGGTTTCTGATATTTTACCTGATATGCGGACTTGGCGGCGCAATAACTCATATGGCTTTTACTGCCTATCAAATTCATTTAGTACAAGGAGAAATAAATTTGTTTTTTGAATCTGTTACAATCGACAATTTTAAAATGCTGCTGGAAGGTCATCGAGGTTTATTATATGATTCAGATTATATAAATCAGGCAAATACTTTATTGAATACATGGTCTCAAAACCCTTCAGATTCAGCAATGATTTTACAAGCAAAAATTCTTGCTCAAAAACTCACTTCGATGGAGGCTAATATTCCGGTAGTGGGCGCATCGGGTGCTGTATTCGGGGTGTTGCTTGCATTCGGCATGTTGTTTCCGAATACATATTTGTACCTGATGTTTCCGCCGATTCCAATAAAAGCAAAATACTTTGTGATATTTTACGGGGCATTTGAATTGTATGCCGGAGTTAGTGGTACACAAGAAGGAGTTGCGCATTTTGCTCACCTCGGAGGAATGTTGTTTGGTTTCATCATGATTAAGTACTGGAACAAAACCAGAAAGGATTTTTTCTGATGGCAGAAAATTTTTTAATCCGCGAAATCAAAAACACTTTTTCTCCAACGGGAAAAATGGTGAGTCGTTTAATTGTTATCAATATAGTTTTGTTTTTAGTGTTGCGTGTAACAGACCTTATCGCATTTTTAATTGCAAGTGATTTTAATATTCAAAGTCTTATTTCATATCCATATTTTATTCTTGCGCTTCCCTCAGGATTATCAAATCTGTTAACTCATCCATGGACTTTGATAACTTATGGATTTACTCATTTCGAGTTATTTCATTTAGTGTTTAATATGTTGTGGTTGTTTTGGATTGGAAGCATTCTCACAGAATATTTGGGGAATAAAAAAATTTTCCCGGTGTACATGATGGGAAGTTGGTTTGGCGGAGCGTTATATATTTTGTTTTACAATATCTTTCCCTATTTCAGCAATGTGGTCGACCAGAGTTCATGCATAGGAGCATCTGCAGGAATCATGGCTATTATTCTTGCCGCCGCGGTTCTTTTGCCCGATTATTCAATAATCATTTTCATTTGGCCAATCAGATTAAAATGGCTGGCGGCAATTTTTGTTGGCATTGATATTATAAGCATAAGCTTTGATGGAAACCCCGGCGGACACATTGCACATTTAGGGGGCGCCTTATTCGGTTATCTTTATATATCATTTTACAGAAAGGGAAACGACTGGTCGCTTTGGTTTAATAACATTGCAGACTCAATAATTTCTGTTTTTTCAGGAAGAAAAAAAATGAAAGTGACATACTCCAACACAAGCTCAAGATCACATGAAAGAAAAAAAGATATTGATAAACAAAAAAAAATTGATTCAATATTGGATAAGATAAGTAAGTCGGGGTATGAAAGTTTGAGCGCAGAGGAAAAAGAAATATTATTTAAAGAAAGCAGAAATTAATATTGAAAAAGCTTCTAACTTTTTTTAGACGGTCAATGGCTATTGTGACAGTATTCATTGCACTATCGCTTATTATAAGTGTTAGTGCTAGTTATTTTCCACCAGGCAAAGCCTGGATTATAGCTTTCTTTGGGTTAGCTTATATTCCTATCGTTATTTTGAATTTTAGTGTTTTGATATTTTGGGTAATTATAAGAATCAAGTATTCATTCATACCTTTTATTGCGATTCTGATTTCAAGTCCTGTTTTTTTTCATGTATTTGGCATTCATTTTTCAAAAACAGAAGAAAAGAATATTGAAAGCAACAGCTTTAAGCTAATGACATTTAATGTCCGGAATTTTGATTTATACAACTGGGAACACAACAATGAAACTAAAAGCAATATTTTTAAAATGCTTGTTGATGCACAGCCTGACATCCTTTGCTTTCAGGAATTTTATAGTAGCGACAAAGATTTAGGGTGGACTAATGAAAAAGATATTTCGAAGTTATTGAAGCTGCCTGAACATTATTTTAAAATCACAAACACCGTTGAAAAATATGAGCATTGGGGATTATGTACCTTTAGCAGGTATCCAATTATAGGGAAAGGAGGGGTTAGTATTAATGGAAAAGAAACAAAAGCCTGCGTTTATACTGACTTGGAAACCCCATCTGGAATAGTTAGGGTTTATAATGTTCACTTGCAAAGCTTTCATCTGAGCTATAAAGATTATGAAACCATTGATATGAAGAACGATAGCGCTTTAAATCTTGAAGCAGGCAAATCTATTTTCAGTAAAATGAAAAAAACATATGTAACAAGAGGGGCGCAGGTTCAGGCCATTGCAAAGCATATTCGATCATCACCTTATCCTGTTTTTGTTTGTGGAGATTTTAATGATAACCCCTCATCATTTTCATATAACACTATTAAAGGAAATTTAAATGATGCCTTTTTAGAAAACAGCTGGGGAATTGGTTATACTTATGATTACTGGCTTCCGATTTTCAGAATTGATTATTTGTTAGTCGATCAACGATGGAATACTTCCGGATTTAAAGTAATTGGCGAAGACTTATCTGATCATTATCCGGTTATGTGTACTATTTCACCGGTTACTGAATGAGTATGAAATATACTAATTGAATTTCGGTATTAATTACAATTGGGTTAATTTTCCGCCCGGTAATTTATTCCCCATTGATTAAAAAAGGCCTATTAATAATTGCTTTAATTTTTAACTACAATGCATTGTTGTTTGGGCAAAACAGCGATTGTCCAACAGCATTGTTTTTATGTAATGAGAATTCATTTTCTGTTCTGGGCGGTGGCTACAGCCAGGGCAGCATTGCAGAATCACCAGGATGTTGGTTTGGTCATACTGATAACGCGTCTCATTGGTATTCATTTACATGTACTCAAAGCGGCACTTTTGCTTTCAGTTGTTTACCTAATCCTTATGCCGATTTTGATTTTGCTCTTTATAACATTACAGGGTCAGCTGCTGGAACCTGTAATTTAGGAAATATTATTTCCTGTAATTATTCGGTTCCTGCGGGTAACGGAACAACAGGAATTGGCTGTGCAAATGGTGCAGGTTGTAATGGAACAGTAAACCTGATAGCCGGACAAACTTATGCCTTATTGATAAACAGATACACCGTTGGTTCAACAAGTGGTTTTACTTTGTCTTTTGGTGGCACAGCACAAATTGGAATAATTGCAAACTTTACAAATACCACTGTTTGTCTTGGACAATCGGTTCAATTTACCAATACTTCCTCAACCGGAACGGGAGTTACCTATAGCTGGGACTTTGATGATGGTGGAATTTCTTCTTTGCAAAATCCTTCACACTTATATATAGCAGCTGGCACCTATAATGTTCAATTAATTACGAGTAACGGAAGTTGTTCAGATACAATTATTCACCAGGTTATAATTACACCTGGTCCTGTTATAACGGTTAATCCAAATCCTTCTTCAATTTGTGCGGGACAAACTGTCGCCCTCACAGCAAGCGGAGCAACTACATATACCTGGGCACCAAATTATAATTTAACATCTACCACGGGTGCAAATGTTACTGCTTCGCCTGTGGTTAGTACAACATATACTGTAACAGGGACAACGAATGGTTGTAATGGTACAACAACAACGGTTGTTTCAGTAAATGCCTTAAGTACTGTAAATAGCTTCCCCGCTAGTTCGGTAATTTGCGAGGGGGATAGTGTAATTATAACCGGTATTGGTGCTAATACTTATTCTTGGGCGCCTTCAATTGGATTGAATTCATCAACCGGTAGTTCTGTTGTTGCAATTCCAACTATAACAACAACCTATGTTTTAACAGGAACAAATGCAGCAGGGTGTGATGGTTTTGATACAACAATAATCACTGTAAATTCTCTTCCGATAATTGCTGTTAACCCTTCAGCCCCATCAATTTGTGGAATTGGAAATGTTCAATTAACAGCAAGCGGGGCAAATACTTATTCCTGGAATCCACCCACTTCATTAAATAACAATTCCATTTCTAATCCAATTGCTTCACCATTATCGACTATAACTTATGTAGTTACAGGAACATCAATCCAGAATTGCATTAGCACCGCTCAGGTTGTAGTTACTGTTAATCAGCTGCCAGCGGTTTCTTTTAATGGTTTAACCTCGATTAATTGTATTAATGCCTCGGTTAATAATTTACTGGGCAACCCTGCAGGAGGGGTATTTTTAGGTCAGGGTATTGTTGGAAATTCATTTGATCCATTACAAGCCGGAATTGGTGGTCCTTACACAATTACCTATAGTTATACTGATGCTAATGGTTGCAGCAATACATCTACTCAACAAACTACAGTTATTGCAGGGGCTAACATTTCAGTATCCGCGGTTAGTAATTCAATATGTGCTGGAAGCAATACAATTATTACCGCTTCTGGCGGGCAAACTTATTCCTGGTCACCTTCAACCGGATTGAATTCAACATTAAGCGCAAGTGTTACTGCACAACCAACTGCAACAATTACTTATTCTGTGACAGGAATTGATATAAATGGTTGCAGCGGAACCGCTACAATTGATATTTCTGTAAATACGCTACCTAATGTGATTGCAACTGGGATAAATATTTGTTCCGGACAATCAGGAATAATTTCAGCAACAGGTGCATTAACATATCAGTGGGGACCAAATAGTGCTTTAAGTGCAATCAATATATCAAACCCGGTTGCTTCACCGGTTGTAACTTCTACATATACGGTTTTAGGAACTGATTTTAATGGATGTGTTAATAGCGCAACGGCAGTAGTAACAGTTTTTTCGTTGCCTGTTGTAACTATAAATCCTGCTACATCATTATTTTGTCCGGGCGCTAGCTTAATGTTATCTGCAGGAGGGGCTTCATCATATATATGGTCGCCTTCACAAGGATTAAATACGGTTAACAATGCTATTGTTACAGCAAGCCCCGCAACAACTACTATATATACTGTAACCGGAACCGATGCAAACGGATGTTTTGCAACAGCAACAGCAACCCTTACACTTGATCCAATTCCAATAGCTTCCTTTACATTAACACCTGAAGAGGGATGTGAACCATTACTTGTTTCATTTCAGAATACAAGTAATAACGGAATAAATGCTATTTGGCATTTTGGTGATGGAACAAATGGAGCAGGCAATTCTACACAACATGTTTACAATGCTGGAGTTTTTGATGTAATAATGATTGCCTATAATACCAGCGGTTGTTCTGATACTTTAATTCAAAGTTCAGCAGTAACTGTTCTCCCAAGTCCAACCGCGTTCTTTAATATGGATCCACCTGCACCCGGAAATCTGCCTTATACAGATAATCTTTTTAATTTTATAAATTCTTCTGCAAACGCAACTAATTACATCTGGAATTTTGGAGATAATACTTCTGACACTTCATTTAATTCAACGCATAGATTTACTGAGACCGGAAGTTATTATGTTATATTAACTGCAATAGGATCAAATGGGTGTACAGATACAGCTCAGAGCTCTTTGATTGTTATTGAAGGTGAGCCAAAACCCTGGATTCCTTCAGCATTTACTCCGAATAACGACGGCACCAATGATTATTTTAAAATTTATGGAATTGCTATCGCAACAATAGATTTTCGTGTTTATGACCGATGGGGCGAAATGGTTTTTCAAACAAATGATGCAACTTTAGGGTGGGATGGAAATTTCCATAATCATTTTTCATCAACGGATGTTTATGTCTATGTAGCAAAAATCAAAATGCTTAGCGGTAAAAAATATATATTAAAGGGGGATGTTACTCTTTTTCGATAAGAAGAATTATTTTTTGATTTTGTTCTTTATCTCTATTTCAAACATAAATTGAATGAGTAAGCCTTTTTTATATTGAATCCGTATTTTCAGTAGAGTAATACTATCTTTCCGCCACCTTATCATAATGTGGTGCAGTAAAAAAAGTTTATTTATCCTGATTATTTCATTCAACAATATTTTTTTGTTGTCTGCTCAGAATATTTTGAAGCCTGTTCAATACAATCTTGAACAATTTCATTCACTAAAAAAATATGAGTCTGTTGATCTTATCAAACAAATAACTCCGAAACCATTTCAATCAAACCCTGATTTTGGAATTTGTTTTAATGATAGCTTAAGTTGGTATGAGTTAATTCAAAAAAGAACAGCAACTACACGAACCTATATCTCCTTAAACGGGGATTCAATTTTTGATTATGCCGCTGATGAAATAAATTATTTTAAAGATGGATGGTGGAGAGCCATTGACCCTCGATTAAAAGCTGAGCAAAATGGTTGGGCAGCAATTCACCAGCAGAATCCGGCATTTCTTAATTCTGATGGAAGTACTGAAATATCTGTGAATGAAAATTCTAAATTAAAATTTAATATCAATTCAAAAATTAATGGAATTCAAATTTCAGTCAATGATTTTACAGTAGGCGACAATGGCATGTATATCCATTCTGCAATTGCAGGAGTTGATAAAAAAATTGTTTTCAGAAAAAACGAAATCGAATCTGATTATATCATTCAAAACAAAAATGTTGTAATTGGTAATAGCGATTTTATTATTTCAGAAGAGATTGTTTTGCCTGAAGGGTTCACAATAAAAAAAGATCTTTCTAAAGGGGAAGAACATGATAGAGGATGGATGGGAGAATTGGTGGTTTATGATAATATGCAAAATGAAAAGGCAAGATTCAGAACTCCTGTGTTTTATGACTCCAATACAACAGAGTCTTCCCGCGAAAATTCTTTCATGCCTGGAACCTATCGCTTGTCACAAATAAATAATAAATATCAACTTGAAATAATAGTTCCTTCAGAATGGTTGGGAAACCCACAGCGAATATATCCGGTAACAATAGATCCGATTGTAACTGGGCCAACGGTTACCTGGTCTGGAGGTTTGATTCCTTCTTGCTGGTTTCCGGCCGCTTCATCTTCAACAATAAATGTTTCTATACCAGCAAATTTGACTATCACTAATTTTTTTGTAACCGCTAGCTATTATGCTAATCCGGGAACAGGAAGCTGGATGTCAGATGGATACATGTATTTTACAACAACTTGTGGAAGAGATCCGCAGAATCCTTCTTTCTATTGGACCGTAGCTCCGCCGGCAGGTAATGCATCTGGTACCGCCTCGCTGTTAAACCAGGATATGAAGCAGACGCTGTCTTGTTGTTTTGCTCCATCATGTGCGGCGCAAAATATCGCTCTGGTTATGCACCTACTCCGTGATTTTGGAGGAAGTGGATGTAACTCAACTTATATTTATTACAACCCAACAACATTATATCCATTCAGTGCGCATGTTGTTGGAAAAACATTGGAGTCCTCAAATGCATTGTGGTCAGTAAATCCGACTTCCGTTTGTGCAAATAGTTGTAACCTTACAATAACTGCAACTGCAAATTCAGGCGTGGCGCCTTATACAATGACACATCCATGGGCTGCAGGTTCAGTAAACTTCGGAAGCTATAATTCCGGAGGAAACCCCTGTACGAGCAGTGGAACAGGAAATATTAATTTGATTATTCCAGGGTGTCCGACAACATGTGGCGCTACAAATATTTTGAATGTTCCACCTCCTGTTATTACTGATGCATGTGGTACTGTTGTTTCAGGATTAACAAACAAAACGGTAACAGTAAAACCTGTTCCGGATGCTATTGCAACACCGGCTTCACAAACAGTTTGTTCAAATACTCCAATGAATGTTACGCTTACTTCATGTGTAACCGGTACAACTTATTCATGGAACGGTTCGAACGGAACTTCCGGTAATGGAAATATTTCAGCAACACTTGTAAATGCTGTTTGTCCTTCTGCAACAGTTACCTATACGATTACTCCAACCGCCGCAGGTTGCATTGGTGCAACATCTACTACTCAGATAACAGTTGTTCCGATTCCCACATCGTCATTTTCTGTTAATCCTGCTTCAGTTTGTAGCGGACAAACCGCAACAATTACTTACACCGGAGCATCATGTCCCGGCGCCATTTTTACTTGGGATTTTGGTTCAGGAACAGTAATATCTGGTACCGGACAAGGACCTTATCAGGTTTCCTGGAACACAACTGGTACTCAAACTGTTACACTTCAGGTTACACAAGGAAATTGCATTTCTTCAATAACTGCGATAAATGTTTCAATTACCTTAGGTTCAACTGTTGTAATCAATCCCAGCCCTGTAGCTATATGTTCAGGACAAAACATATTGCTTACAGCAAGCGGTGCTACAAATTATACCTGGTCACCCGCTCTTGGATTGAGCGGAACAAATACAGCTGCTGTTACTGCATCTCCAATTGCTACAACTACTTATACAGTTATTGGAACAAATGCCAATGGATGTAGTAATACCAATACGGTTGTAGTTACTGTTAATCCTTTCCCAACGGTTTCAATTAATCCGGTTTCTTCGTCTATTTGTATTGGCCAAAATGTAGTTTTAAATGCGAATGGTGCCATAAGTTATGTGTGGTCTCCATCTGCAACTTTAAGTAATTCAACCGGTGTATCTGTAACAGCTTCTCCGATTGCGAATACAACATATACTGTTATCGGGACATCTGGTGTTGGTTGTTCAGATCAGGCAACGGTTGTAGTGAGTGTGCTTCAACTTCCGGTTTTAAATATCATACCTGTCAATTCCTCGATTTGTGAAGGGGCATCAATAAATATTTCTGCAAATGGTGCAAGTTCTTATACATGGTCACCGTCTGTTGGCTTATCAAATTCAACCACTTCTTCGGTAAGCGCTTCTCCAACCAGTACTACTACATATACAGTCACTGGAACTTCCGCAAATGGTTGTTCTTCATCAATATCAACAGTTATAACTGTAAATCCGTTGCCTGTAATAAATATTAATCCATCACCTGCTTCTATTTGCTCTGGTGGAAATGTTCAATTAACAGCTAATGGAGCAAGCTCATACGCATGGAATCCGCCAACTGGTTTAAACAATAATTCAATTCCAAATCCTATTGCTACTCCAGGCACAACAACTACATATGTTGTAACCGGAACTTCTTCGCAAAACTGCAATAGTACAGCCCAAGTTGTTGTAACAGTAAATCCGATTCCGGTAGTTTCATTCAATGGTTTAAATGCAGTAAATTGTATTTCGGCTTTAACAAATAATTTAGTTGGAAGCCCAGCAGGCGGAACCTTTTCAGGAACCGGAATTTCAGGAAACAGTTTTAATCCGTTGCTTGCAGGTGTTGGTGGGCCATATACAATAACTTATAGTTATACTGATGCAAATGGTTGCAGCAACACTTCGACCCAGCAAACAATTGTAACTTCAGGTGCAAACATTACAGCCTCTGCTGTTTCTAATTCAATTTGCAGTGGAAGCAATACAATTATTACAGCGACAGGAGGACTTTCATATACATGGTCACCATCAACAGGATTAAATTCTTCTCTTAGTGCCAGTGTTACCTCTCAACCTGCTACAACAACTACTTACACTGTAACAGGAATTGATGTTAGTGGGTGTAGTGGCACCTCCACAGTTATAATAACAGTTAATCCTTTACCAAGTATAAATACAACAGGAGTAAATATTTGCTCTGGGCAGTCAGGAATAATTTCAGCATCCGGTGCCTCCACTTATTTATGGGGGCCAAATAGCGGATTGAGTGCAAATAATGTCTCAAATCCAACAGCTTCCCCAGTAGTTACAACGACATATACTGTTTCAGGGACTGATATTAATGGTTGTATAAATACAGCAACGGCTGTGGTGAATGTATTTCCGATACCGATTGTAACGGTAAATCCATCAGTATTTCCTTTTTGTACAGGACAAACTGTTGCCCTTACAGCCAATGGGGCATTATCTTATTCATGGGCGCCACCAACAGGTTTGAATACAGTTAACGGAGCAAATGTTGTTGCTTCACTCAATGCAACAACTGTATATACTGTTACAGGAACTGATGCAAATGGTTGTTTTTCCAGCGCAAATGCAACATTAACATTTGACCCAACACCTGCTGCATCATTTAATGTAACTCCTTCGTCGGGTTGTGAGCCCTTAACTGTTTCATTTCAAAACACAAGTAGTAACGGAGTGAGCTCAGTTTGGAATTTTGGTGATGGAACAAACGGAGCAGGTAATTCAACACAGCATTCCTATTCCGCAGGAACCTATGATGTGTTAATGATAACTTCAAATGCCAGCGGTTGTAGCGACACTTCAATCCAGATTTCTGCTGTTTCGGTTTTGCCAAGTCCAACTGCTTTTTTTAATATGGATCCACCAGCTCCAGGTAATATGACCTTTAGTGATAATCTTTTTAACTTCTTAAATACTTCAAATGGAGCTGTGATTTATGATTGGGATTTTGGTGACAATACTTCGGATACTTCGTTCAATACATCGCATAGCTATACAGAGTCGGGAGAGTTTTATGTAGTACTTACAGCTATAGCGGATAATGGTTGTAAAGACACGGCTCAAAGCCCTTTGATTTTAATTAATGGCGAACCGAAACCATGGGTACCCTCTGCATTTACTCCGAACAATGATGGTTCTAATGAAATATTTAAAATATATGGTTCAGCAATTTCCACAGTTGATTTTCGGGTATATGACCGTTGGGGAGAAATGGTTTTTTACACCAATGATCTTTCTGATGGATGGGACGGAACTTATCATGGAATGAAATCATCAACTGATGTATATGTATATGTCGCAAAAATTAAAATGCTAAGTGGCAAAAAATATATACTGAAAGGTGATGTTACATTAATCAGGTAAAATATTTACCTTATCAAGGTTAAATCTCCCTGAAGAGTTACAGTGCGGCCACTGTTTTTAGTAATGAACGCACGATATACAAACACTCCGGTATTAAGCTTTTGACCTTTATAAGTTCCGTCCCATCCTTGGCTGTACCCATCGCCATCATATACCATTTCTCCCCATCTATTAAATATTTGAATAGATGTTTCCTTAATTGTACGGCCAAAAATTCTGAAAACATCATTTTTGCCATCATCGTTTGGAGTAAAAGCATTTGGAATAAAAATAAATGCGCCCGGAACAATAACATATGGCCCCTGAGAAACCGAATCACTACAGCCAACATCGTTGTATGCAATTAAAGTGACAAAGAATTTTCCGGTATCACCATAAATATGATTTGGATTCATGATTCCGCTACTGTCCCCATCACCAAAAGTCCATTGATAAGAGGTGCCATACTGTGTTAGATTTTCAAATACAAATTCATTTTCATCCAGCGCCAATTCTAACCCTGCAGCAGGATCAGAAGTAAATTGAACTTCGGGTGTTGGCTGAACATTTATATAGTTTGGAAATGTTAGTTGAGCAGAACAGCCAAATTGATTGTAAGCGGTTAGAGAAACATTATACAAACCAACAGAATAATTATGAATTGGATTTGCAACGGTGTCAGAACTATTGTCGCCGAAATTCCAGTTGTAATTAGTTGCACCTATACTGCTGTTTAAATAAAAGGTCTGTAACTGATCGCAGGCAAATGTAGGCGCGCCAATAAAATCCGGAATCGGAACCGGATTTACAAAAAAAGAAATTGTTTGAGTATCACTGGTACACAATCCTTGTGTGACAGCTAACGAAATGGTATAATCACCAGTATCAGAGAATAAAATATTATAAGGTCCTTGGCCATTTCCACTTGAAATGACTCCACCATTAAAATTCCAGTTATAAAAGGCTGAATTGTTTGCGCTTCCTGTATATTGAACATTCAATGGTGAATTAACACAAGCAATAACAGGAGAAACAATAAAACTGGAAGATTGAACTTCATTAACACTTATGTTTTGAGTACTTGTTGAAGTACAGCCAAAATCTGTTATTGTCAGAACAACAAGATAAAAGCCAGGAGCAGGAAAGGAAAGAAGATATGGGCCAGATCCGGAACCACTTAAAACAGAAGCTACACCAAAATCCCAATTATAAATTGCATTGGTGCTTGCACTTCCCGTGAAAGTAATTGTTGAGTTCTTATCAGCGCATATTGGGGTTGTGGTATTGAAATCAGATATAGGCGCATCAATAACATTTATAGTATGCGACTCTACCGGAGAAGTGCATCCGCCATCAGTAACAGTTAGAGTTACCGTTTTTACTCCGGGTGTATTCCAATAAACCTGATAGGGTCCTTGACCAACACCGCTTGAGACTATGCCGCCACCAAAATTCCAATTATAGGTTGCATTCGGAGCAGATAACCCAGTATATAAAATCGGTGTATTTGTTCCTTCACAAATTGATGCAGCTAAATTAAAATTTGCAACAGGAATAGGGTTTACAATTACAGTTTGAGAGGTCAATAAAGAAGTGCAGCCAAAATCCTGAACAGATAATGTAACTGTATAACTGCCCGGATTTGGATAGCTAATAATCCATGGCCCCTGACCGCCTCCGCTTATTATACTTCCTCCACCAAAGTACCAGTTATAAGGAGCATTTACATTTGCATTCCCTGTATAAGTAACAGTAGTTCCGCCACCTGCGCAAGCCGGGCTCACAATGGTGAAAGATGATGAAGGGGATTGAAGTACTGTAACCTGTTGTGTTGTTGTTTGAGAAATACAGCCATTCAGGGTAACTGTTAATGATACAGGGTAGGTGCCGGGGGTATTCCACAAAATTTCATAAGGCCCTTCGCCGCTGCCGCTTACAATTGTTCCGCTTCCAAAGTTCCAATCGTATAATGCAGCAGAACCTGCTACTCCTGTATAGCTTATTGTTGTATTAGCTCCGACACATGCAGTTCCAACAATAAACCCTGAAGTGGGTGGAAACTTAACAACAACCGTATTATTTGTTGTAACCGATGTGCATCCGTTTTGAATAACTGTAAGCGATACTGTTTTATTTCCCGAAGAATTCCAATTTACCTGATATGGCCCCTGACCATTTCCGCTTGCTACCAAGCCACCACCGAAACTCCAATTGTAAGTTGACCCGCTGTTTCCGTTTCCTGTATAATTAACCGTTGAGTTTTCTAATTGACAAACAGGTGTCGTTACAGAAAATGATGATGTAATTGCTGGAGATACCGAAATAAGATTTGTAGTTTGAGTGGAAGCACATCCGTTTTCAGTTACCGTGAGTTTAACACTTTTTAACCCCTGAGAATTCCATGAAATCTGGTATGGTCCCTGTCCGCTTCCGCTTATTATAGTACCACCAGAAAAAATCCAATTGTATGTAGCTAAAGCTGCTGCACTTCCGTTATAAGTTATTGTGCAGGGATTTCCCACACATACGGAAGATGGATTAATTGTAAATGAAGATGTAGGAATTGGATTTACTAAAACATCTTCGGGTGTTGCTACCGTTGAACACCCATTTTTTGTAACTGTAAGTTGAACAGTATATGTTCCGGCTAATGGCCAGGTTATCTGAAAAGGACCATTTCCTGAACCGCTTGTAATCGTTCCGCCATCAAAATCCCAATTATAAGAAGCTGTTCCACCACCATTTCCGGAATATGTAATAATCGAATTTTGCCCCTCACAAACCGGAGTAGTTACATTTATTGTAGCAGTTGGGGGATTATTGATCAGAATCGACTGATTTGTAACTGAAGAAGTGCAGCTTCCAATTGAAACACTTAATGATACTGGAAAATTACCTGCCGAATTCCATTGAACCTGATATGGACCTTGTCCTGTGCCACTAATAATAATTCCGGATCCAAAATTCCAATTATATGTTGCATTAACAGATGCATTGCCGCTATAGGTAATAGTTATTGGTTGTCCGATACACAGAGGAGGCGAAACGGTGAACAAGGAGTTTGGTTGAGGACTGGCAAAAACAGTTTGAATGTATGGTTGAGAGACACATCCACCCAAAGTAGCAACGAGCGATACATTATAAAAACCAGGGGCAGAAAATAAATGTGTCGGGTTTTGCATGGTAGAAGTATTGCTTGCACCAGAACCCGGATCATTAAAATTCCATAGGTAAGTAGTAGTCGCTATTCCATTTCCTGTATAATTAAACGAAGCTGTTTGTGAAATACAAATTGGCGTGGTGGTTGTAAAAGTGGCTGTTGATGAAGGCAAGATATTAACCAGCCGAAGTGCTTGATATGTACTTCCGCATGCATCAGTAACTATTAAAGTGTATGTGGTATTTACAGTAGGTGCAACAGAAATAGAAGAAGTCGTATTGCCCCCCGGGTTCCATAAATAAGTATACGGAGGAACACCATATTGCGGATTTGAATTATAAGTAACGGTTGTTCCTGAACAAAGATTGAAACCTGAAACAGAAGAGGAAATAGCCGCTTGAATAGTAATTCCGGAGAGTGTTACACTATAAAAAGTCGGGTCCAATCGAATGCAAGTGTTATCGCAAGATCCGGCTGTTGGGCATACAGTTCTCATTAATTGCAATGAAATTTGAACTGGTGTTGGATTACAGGAAGGAGTTAAACAATCAATTATTTGAGGAATTGCAATACTTGATCCTGTACAGGTACCCGGAAACATTGCTCCCTGGCAAGTCCATGGAACACCTGGTGCCTCCTGTGAAATTCCGCAAGGACCAACAATATTCATTCCCCCATAGGTTAAATAACAATTGCTGCAGGCATTTGCAGTGGAGTAACGAGCACTGAATCCGGCATTGGTTGCAGCTGCATTACCGGGAAAAAGAATGTTAATCGGATAGCTGCATGAAGTATTTAACCATGTTCCGTTTCCATAACCACTTCCTTCATATACAACAGGCAGATAGCTTCCTGATACAGTAACTGTAGGATCAATGGTTACAGGGTAAATCCGCTCATTGCTGGTTAACCAACTCGTAGACACGAGCAATTGCATCAACCAACGCTCTTCATTCTTTTCAATTTTAAATCCAATATATTCTGAAGCGCACTTATGATTATCAGGATCAAAATTGTTATCAAACAAATCAGGTTTTAAAATTTTAAAAACCTCTTTGTTTTCTTCATTCAAAATCAATAGTTCGCCAATCCAAATTCCATCTTTTGAAAAATATCCTTCTGAAGAATAATGCAACGAATAATTTAATGGTAAACTAAAGTTGTCTTCAAAAACCAGCCATTTTGAATTATCAGAAAATACAGGTTTAGTTTGAACAATATAATTAGTTTCAATTCTAGCACGGTCAACTATTAACTGGCGATAAACTCCTGGAAAAAAATTTCGTTGCTCAACACCATCGTCACCAGCAGTAAAAAAAGCATTTTCATCAGGGATTTGTTCATTTATAATTTCTCCGGCACCCATTTCAAACATTCTGATATTCTGATTAAAAA
Source organism: Chitinophagaceae bacterium (assembly GCA_947469485.1). Lineage (GTDB taxonomy): Bacteria > Bacteroidota > Bacteroidia > Chitinophagales > UBA10324 > UBA10324. The sequence continues at coordinate 215,994 of CANIPU010000003.1, forward strand.
ATATCTTTTGGTCAGCAATAAGTGATGTAAATCCTTTTTCTAAATTTATTTCTACAGGGAAAGGTTGTTGTTGAGCACTAAAAACCTTATCGCTCAATCTTTTTAAACGAGGGTCTATTGTTAACCACTGCCCTTCAGCATTTTTATAATGCATTGGAGCAAATGACTTTTGAATTGCGAACTCCGATCCGTTTGTATTGTTTTTCAAAAAATATCTCTCATCTTCTTTTCTCTTTTCAATAATTTCAAAACACTCATTACAACCGGCATTATAGGGTAATACACCATATTCAGGATGAGATCTTTCATTTGAGTATTTCTCAATTTCAGAATTAGAAGTTTTAACTTCCGGTGAAATTGTATAGAGATTATTAATCTTTTGCTGCAATGGAACTGCTATTTGTGCAAATGCACAAACGGATATACCAAGAAATAAAATTGCAATTATCAGGCACTTCAACCTTGCTAAAAATTATTTGGGGATTAAAACTACAAAATTGTTAAGAACTTTGTTAAAAACCGAACTTTTCAATAGCATAGCCCTACATACTGACCTATTATGAATTATTACATTCGCTTCCTCATTTTGTAAAATTCTTTATGTCAAATATTGTTGAATTAAAAAATATCCGGAAAGTTTATCTGAAAACCGCAGCGGTTGATGATGTTTCTTTTGTGGTTCCGGCCAAAAGCATTTTCGGTATGCTGGGCCCAAATGGCTCAGGCAAAACCACAACCATCAGAATGATTACCAGCATTATTATGCCCGATAGCGGACAAGTATTATTTGGCAATGAAATGCTCCAGCGAAATCACACTGCGCAAATGGGATACATGCCAGAAGAGCGCGGCTTGTATAAAAAAATGAAAGTATGGGAGCAGTTAGTATACCTCGCACAACTCAAAGGTCTTTCTGCAAAAGATGCGAAGAAAAAAGTTTTTGAATGGATGGATAGGCTCAATATCAAAGACTGGTGGAATAAAAAAGTTGAAGAACTTTCAAAAGGAATGGGACAAAAAATTCAGTTTGTAAGTACTGTGGTTCATGAACCTAAACTCATAATTCTCGACGAACCATTCAGCGGGCTTGATCCTGTGAATGCTGATTTAATTAAGAATGAAATTATGCGACTTCGTGATGAAGGGGCTACTATTATATTTTCTACTCACAGAATGGAGCAGGTCGAAGAAATATGTGAGAGTATTGTGTTATACAACAAAGGAAAAATAATTCTGGATGGAAAAGTTGATGAGGTCCGCCATCGTTTTCGTCAGCATAATTATTCAGTAAAGTTTGAAGGTGCAGCGCCTACCATGAGCGATTTTCGTTTTAAAGTTCAATCAACTAATGATCATGAAATGATTATAAAAGTTGCTGACGATGCACAGCCAAAAGATCTGTTACGCAGTTTAATTAATCAGGATTGCAATGTTATCAGCTTCAATGAAATTCTTCCTTCACTCAACGAAATATTTATTCAACAAGTAACAACCACAACACATGAATAAAATACTAATCATTATAAAACGAGAATATCTCACAAGGGTTCGCAAAAGATTATTCATTATCACAACCATATTAACTCCAATTGGTTTTGCATCTATTTTTCTTGTTCAGTTGTTTCTTTCATCTGTTTCAAACCAAACAAAAAAAATTATTATAGCTGATGAAACAGGAATCTTTAAAAACAAAATGGAGAATAAAGATCACCTTGAATTTTCTTACAGCGATATAAAATTTGAAGAATTGAAAAAGCAATTTCAGGAAAAGGGGTATTCAGGAATACTGCATGTGCCTGCAGATTTTAATATGTACACACCCGAAGGAATAGAATATTTTTCTGATGAACAATTGGGGCTCGGGCCTCAGTCAAGTATTGAAGATATGCTTACTGATATTATCAGAACAGATAAGCTTGAAAAAATTGATATATCTCCTGCATTGGTTGATCAGTTAAGTAAAAGTGTATCGCTTAACACAATTGTTGTAAGTGAAAAAGGTGAAAAAGAAGGAAACACCGGATTGGCAAGTGGTATTGGATTTATCATGGGTACAATCATTTACATCGTCATGTTTATTTATGGTGGTATGGTAATGCGCGGAGTGCTCGAAGAAAAAAACAACAGGATTGCCGAAGTAATTATTTCGAGTGTTAAGCCATTTGAAATGATGATGGGAAAAATTATTGGAATTGCACTTGTTGGTTTAACACAATTTATACTCTGGATAATTTTAATCGGAGGAATATTTTTTGTTTTAGGCTCCATGTATTCGAACCAGATTCAGGAGATGCAACAGGCACAGCAGATGATGCCTATGGGTGGCGCACAAATGCAGCAACAAATGGGTGGTTGGGATGCTTATGGTAAAGTTCAGGAAAGTATTTCGACCATAAACATTCCGTGGATGGTATTTATTTTTCTGTTTTATTTTTTGGGAGGATATTTTATTTATGCTTCGTTGTTCGCCGCAGTGGGTGCAGCAACAGGTGATGAACCGGATACATCTTTAAATTTAATCATCACCATTCCGGTTATCATTTCGTTTTTTATTATGATGAATGTACCGAATGAACCACACAGCACACTTGCAGTGTTTGCGTCCATATTCCCGCTCACCAGTCCTATAGTAATGGCTGGACGAATAGGATTTGAACCACCCATTTGGCAGGTAATTGCCTCTATGATTTCACTCATAGTTGGATTTCTTTTAATTGTGTGGATGGCGGCCAAAATCTATCGCACAGGAATTTTAATGTACGGGAAAAAGAATTCTTTACGCGAGGTTGTAAAGTGGCTTTTTTATAAATACAATTAATGAAAATAGTAATCAGAACATTTATTGCGATTGTTTTTATTGGAAGTTTTGCTTCACAGTTTTCTTCATGCTCTTCGTGTAATAATCCGAATCATGTTATAGTTGATACCATTAAACCAAAACCGGTTGTAACAGTTTCTGTTCCTGATTTTAATGCCGACTCATCTTATAAGTATTGTAATGATCAGGTAAAATTTGGTCCGCGGATTCCCGGAACAAAATCTCAACAAAAATGCGCGGCTTATTTGGAAAAAATGCTGAATCTCTATTGCGATACGGTATATGTGCAGAAAGCGAATGTGAAAGTTTATGATGGAAGCGAAAAGCCAATGATCAATCTTATTGGCAGTATAAACCCGAAAGCAAAAAAAAGAATTCTGTTACTAGCGCACTGGGACACACGCCCCTGGAGCGATCGTGATGCGAATGAACCAAAGAAACAATATGATGGGGCTGATGATGGTGGCAGTGGTGTTGGAATTTTAATTGAGTGCGCCAAACAATTTCAAAAACAAAAACCAAATGTCGGGGTGGATATTCTGTTGTGCGATGTGGAAGATTATGGTCCTCCTGAATTTGAAACCAAGTGGGATGAAACTGATCAGTATGCATTGGGCACACAATACTGGGCTAAAAACCCACACACCAAAAACTATCGTGCTTTCTATGGAATTTTATTGGACATGGTTGGTGCGGTGAATGCAAGGTTTCCGAAAGAAGGATTCAGTATGAAGTATGCACCCAGTGTGGTGAATGAATTCTGGAATCATGCACAATCGCTTGGCTTCGGAAATTATTTTGTGAATGAAAGCGCCGGAGCAATTACTGATGATCATTATTATGTGAATACAATTAACGGAACTCCAACAATTGACATCATAAATCTTAGTGCTGAAACAAAAACAGGTTTCGCTCCGCACTGGCATGCGCAATCAGATAAAATGGATTTGATTGATCGCGCAACCATGAAAGCAGTAGGACAAACTTTATTGCAGATGATTTATTACGAACCGGGAGATGAAAATATTTAACCACAGAGTTTCACTGAGTAAATACAACTAAGAGTAACACAGAAAAAACTCTGTGAATACTCCGAGATAAACTCCGTTCTACTCGGTGGTTAATGATTCAATCTTATTTTTTCTTCCTCACATGCCTTCATCAACTCGGGATAAAAGCGAAAGAAACTTTCTTTAAGAACTATTTCATTATCGAGAATGAATTGTGGCGCATGAATTAATAATTCTCCTTTTCTGATTCTGCGCGACATGCCATTGAATGATCTGGTCATTCCTTCAATATGTGCATAGTTGAGCAACCAGTTTTCTTTGCGCATGTAGGTGAGCATTTGCTGATTTCGCTCAGGCATAATGGAAACATATTTTTCAAAAACGAGATAAGCACGATTACAAAATGTTTCCAATGAATCAGTACTGAATTCGTTCCAGTGTTTTGCAAGTATGTGATCGTAAATCATGTCAATCACCACACCTGACAATAACCCGAATTGTGGTCGCAGTAATTTTTTCAGTTCCGAAACTTCAGTGTGTGTATCAGTGAAATTATCAATGAAGCGGTGTAACAGAATTCCTTTGCTGATTTCTTTTTCGTAGTCGAGATATTTTTTTCCTTTTACTGCATCAGCAATAAAGCCACCGAGCATCAGTTCATCGCTGTTGCGTGCAAGCATTAAGTGAGCGAGGTGATTCATTTTTTAGTATCAGGTATCAAGACACAAGTATCAAGATTTTGAAATGAATTCATTATTTTTTTTGATTAAGGAGGTCGGCGAGGGCGGAGAGTTTTTCGATGGGGAGGGTTTGTAATAATTCCTGTACTGCTGTGGCGCGTGAATCATTTTTTGAAAGTGCCATGAGTGCGTTATGTTCAGATTTGTCGGCTTCGTTATCTGGAGTGAAGTTGTAGATGTCGTTTGGTGTGCAGTTGAGGACGCGACAAACTTTTTCCATGATGCGAAGGGATATTTTATCTACTGAACCGGCGGCGATGCGGTTGGCTATATTATATGTGATACCGTTTTTAACGAGCATGGTGGCGGGATTGCGGATGCCGCGGGCTTTGAATATCTGTTTGAAGTTGTAAGTAAGCATTTAGTTATTTGTTGTTTTGATAATATTATTGTAAAAATGAAGAAATATTATGTAAGTTTTAATAAATACTATGAAATAATGTAAAAATACTATTGAAGTATGTGTTTTAATTATTTGAGTTTGTGAAATAACTATGTAAAAACTGATTGTGTTGTTGTAAGAATGTAAAATGATTATGAAAGAATGTAAAAATACTATGGCTGTTTGTAAATAGTTTGTGGAAGAATGTATTTATATGTTGAACAAAATACATTTAACTGGGAGTAATAGGAGTAATACATTAGGAGTAATAAGAGTTTTTTCACTCCTTCACAAACCGCTGTACCTCTAAACTTCCATCGTGCAGTTGAAGTTTTATAAAATAAACTCCGGGAGAAAGGGAATGAATATCAAGTTGGGTTGCTGTGCTTGGAACTTTGAACTTGAGACTTTGAACTTGCTTCCCCATTAAATCAAAAACCGCAATTGTATTTATTGACTGCTGATAAAAATATTTGCTACCGAGAAGCAAAGGCGCAGAGAAAATTAGCTACAATAAATAATTGATAAAAGAATTGATAATACTTGAAGAACGAAACCAACTAAAATAAACTTGAAAGCAGATTTTGCTTTCTTTTCTAATACTATATTTTGCTTATTTATTTCTGAAATCATTTCCGTCATTTTCTTTATTAGAAATTCATTTTCATTTGGTGGGGGAATAACTGCAAGCAGCTCGTTTTTATCAATAGTTGATAATTGCTTAGGTGAAAGGAAAAATAATTTATAAACACCATAGCCATCTGAAGAAAGACCAATGAGATTTAGAAGTTTAATAAGAAAAGATATTGTTAGAAATGTACACATGATTTAGTCTCTTAATTTTCATTTAAAATATTTCACTTTACCTCTTACTTCAATTTTTGAAAGGTCAACTTTATTCTTCAAGCTAAGAGGCAAAAACAAATTCCCACCTACAAATTTCAATTCGCCTAAGTTTTCAATCAATGTATTTCTCAGATTAAGTGTTCTTCCAACATGTTTTAAACTCCCCAAGCTTTTCAGAGTTTTACTCTTCGCATTTAAATTTCCACCAACAAATTCAAGTGGCGATAAATCAACAATGCTTGAATCAAAACTATCAGGATAAAACCAAAAATCTCCTCTGATAATTTTTAGAGAGCCTATTGATTTCAGTTTACAATCATCAATTCCTAAGTCTCCATTTATCTCTTTAATATTTCCTAAAGATTCAATTCCATAAAACTTTCTGATAATTATTCTGCCATTTATAATAGGAAAAGCAAGAGTTAAAAATTGCTTTTCAATATCACCTTCATTAACGGTCAAAAAAAATGGCAGACCATTAATGTTGGTCATTTTTAAGAGTTGTTCAATTGAATTAATTCTAACTCCTGTTGTATCCTTTACATAATCACAAATGACTTCTTCCGTTTCTTCATTGGTCATTTTTAAAGCATGTACCAATGGAGAAACTATATCAAAATTCTTTCTTATTGAGAAGAAGTCAGATTCGGTTCCGCCATAATAATTATCATCCTCCTCAGAGTCAAATTCAGCATCAACTTTTATTTCCAAAGCAACATGCTTCGTTATAAATCTAAATCCATCAGAATCAAAATGGCGATAAATATTCCTTCTTGCTTCTTCTTCCATTACCAAATTTTCAAATCAAAAAACTACTTACTCTTATCCGGAAATGGTGGAACGGGTGGAATGTTTTTTTCCTGTGTTTTCAGTTGGTCGAGTAATTCTTTTATGGCAACATCTAACTGCTCATCAATGCCGGCATATTCTTTTGCAGGGTCGTTATCTACCACCACATCGGGGTCAACTCCATAACCTTCAATGGCGAAACCATCGGCTGTGTAGCTGGTGAATTCGGGGCGGTCCATGAAGCCGCCATCAACAAACGGAAGCGAGCCACGGATGCCGACAATGCCACCCCATGTGCGCTTGCCAATAATTTTTCCCAGCTTCAAAGAGCGGAAACGATAAGGAAATATATCGCCATCGCTCGCCGAGTATTCGTTGACGAGGCAAACTTTGGGACCATAAAAAACTTCGGGGTTGGTGGTGCCCACTGTTACATTCCGCACCATGCTGAAGTAAACCAACTGCTCGCTGAGGCGGTCGGCAATAAGCGGCGACACAAAGCCACCGCCGTTTCCGCGGTCGTCGACAATTAGTGCCTTGCGTGTGATTTGCGGATAGTAGTGCTTGATGAATTCGTTAAGCCCATCAACTCCCATGTTGGGAATGTGGAGGTAACCGATTTTTCCGTTGCTGACAGAATCAACATAATGAATGTTGTGCTCGACCCAATTGTAGTAGCGCAATTGTTTTTCGTCGGCAATGGGAACCACTAAAACTTTTCGGCTGCCGGTGGTGCTCGCGGTGGAATTGATGGTGAGTTCGGTTTGCTTGTCGGCAGTGCCTACTAACAGTTGATTGATGTCCGTGACTTTGTTGGTGGGTTGTCCGTTGATGGCGATAATGAATTCGCCGGCTTTGATATTGACACCGACTTCGGTGAGCGGCGAGCGCAATGCATTGCTCCAGTTTGCGCCCTGCAGAATGTTTGTGATTTTAAAGTAGCCGCTTGCATCGCGCACATAACCTGCGCCAAGCAATCCCATTTTTATGCGTTCGGGTTTCGGCATGTCGCCACCGCCTACATAGGAGTGCCCGGTGGTGAGTTCGCCAATCATTTCGCCAATGATGTAAGTGAGGTCGGCGCGGTGCTTCACATACGGCACCAGCACTTCATACTTTGTTTTGATGGCATCCCAGTCAACACCGTGCATGTTGGGTGCATAGAAAAAATATTTCATCTGCCTCCAGCTCTCGTTGAAAATCTGAGCCCACTCTTCGGTGTGATTGACATACACTTTCAGGCCGCTGATATCAACCTTCTCATCTACATCTGCTTTGCCACTTGGA
>CANIPU010000004.1 GCA_947469485.1 Chitinophagaceae bacterium
ATTCATATCTATTAGATGAAGGGCAGAGGAGCTACCGTCAATACCAATAATCCCTACAACAAACAATTGTATGCCTCCGATCACATAGAAGGTTTAGATGAGGAATTTTTAGTGGATGAAAAGACTGAATACCTCCTCGAATTTCCGAAGAAGGTGGTGAACAAAGTTCTGAGTGCGGATATTCCGATTGAGTATTCTTTAAACCCATATCAAGGTTGTGAGCACGGGTGTATTTATTGTTATGCACGCAACACACACCAATATTGGGGCTTCAGTGCAGGACTGGATTTTGAACGAAAAATTATTGCAAAGCCAGATGCACCAAAGTTGCTTGAAGAAGCTTTGAATAAAAAAGCATGGGAGGTAAAACCAATTTCACTCAGTGGAAACACTGATTGCTATCAGCCTGCAGAAAAGAAATTTAAAATCACTCGCAGCATTCTCGAAGTGTTGAACCGATATCGTCATCCGGTAGGGATAATTACAAAAAATCAACTCATTCTGCGAGATTTGGATTTACTTAAAGAATTAGCAGCTGACAATCTGATTCAGGTTTTTATTAGCATAACTTCACTCAACGATGATTTAAGAAGAAAATTAGAACCGAGAACAGCATCTGCTAGCAGAAGACTAAATGTTTTAGAAACACTTTCGAAAAATAATATTCCATGTGGAGTAATGATTGCGCCTGTAATTCCTGGTATCAACAGCCACGAGATCCCGGAGATTATGAAAGCGGCGGCTAATGCTGGAGCAAAGGATGCAGGTTACCAGATTGTAAGATTGAATGGAGCCATCGGTGAAATTTTTACTAAGTGGATTAATGAATATTTTCCTGATAGCGCCGAAAAAGTATTGCATCAAATTGAATCGTTGCACGGCGGCAGTTTAAATGATTCACGAATAAATACTCGAATGAAGGGAGAAGGGAAAATAGCCGAAAGCATCAAACAATTATTTACCGCTTCAAAGAGAAAATATATGCCAGGGAAAGATCGGTTTGAAATTAATCTGAATGCGTTCAAACGACCCGGACAAATGAGTTTATTCTGATTGAAATAATTTTAAATCAATTTCGTTATTCAATAAACTCAATACCATGATGCTCGCATTCATCAGCTTTTTTGCATGTTTATTCAATGCTGTTAAACCTGTAAATTATTATCAGGTTGATTACAAAAATTTTTATCAGCTCACTGAAGTTAATCAATTGATAGACTGGAATAATTTAAACATTCAGTTGCTTGAGGCAGCAGTTTTTCAATGTACCAACGAACAGAGAGTAAAGTATAGTAAGCCTGTTTTTAAATATGCCGAAGACTTAAACAATGCAGCTACTTATCATTCTGGTGCAATGGTCAAATACAATTTCTTTTCTCATACAAATCAATTTGAAAAGAAAATGAAAGCATTTTATCAGCGGATGAAATTTTTCGGAGCAAGTTTTAACGGATGTGCTGAAAACATAGCATACTCAGAATACGATGCCGGATATACATACCTTGAAGTTGCACTAAGTTTAGTTGAATTATGGATGAATTCTGAAGGGCATCGGGTAAATATTTTGAATACCTCTTATAAAGAACTCGGGTGTGGTATTTCTATAAAAAGACTAAATCAATGGGAGCGTGTTTATGCTACACAGGATTTTGGTGCGAAGCGCAATATTATTCCATAATTGATTTATTAGTTCAGTCAAACAATTATCCAATAAAAACTATTCAAAACCATTTTCATTTCCTTTTGCACAATAACTTACTTTCTTTTTATGTTTGTTCGCTTTTTCAAATAAGCAATTATGACTTCATACAATAAGATTAACAACGCTGTCGGTTGGATAGTGTTTATACTTTCATTCCTCGTTTATTTTTTAACCTGTGAACCAACAGGTAGCTTTTGGGATTGCGGTGAATTTATTGGTTGTGCTTTAAAATTACAGGTAGCACACTCTCCCGGAGCACCATTCTTTCTAATGCTCGCCCGTTTGTTCACCATGTTCGCAAGCGGACCTGATCATGTTGCATTTTGTGTGAATGTGATGAATAATTTAATGGGTGCTTTTACCTCATTGTTTTTATTCTGGACCATTACTGCTATGGCAAGAAAAATGACCTCTGCCAAAGAAACCGATATGACCACCGATCAGATTATTGCAGTAATAGGGGCAGGGTTTGTAGGAGCTATGGCATGTACTTTCACTGATTCAAACTGGTTCAGTGCAGTTGAAGGTGAAGTTTATGCTTTCTCTGCATTTTTTACATCACTTGTTTCCTGGGCTATATTTAAGTGGGATCATGTAGCAGATGAAAAATATGCTGACCGTTGGATTGTTTTTATCGGTTACATGATGGGACTTTCAATCGGTGTTCACTTACTGAATTTATTGACCATACCTGCTTTGGTATTTGTGGTTTATTTCCGTAAGGCCAATGAAGTTACAACCTGGGGAATCATAAAAACATTTTTAATTTCTTGTGGAATCCTTGCTTTTATTCAGTTCGGAATCATTCCGAGTATTCCCAATATCGGAGCAAGTTTTGATATTTTCTTTGTTAATTCATTAGGTCTACCATTCAATACCGGAATCATTGTTTGGTTTATAATCATTGGAGCAATACTGGTATTCGCTTATAGATATTCTGTACAAAAAGCATTGCCGTGGTTGCATACTTCAATCATGACAGTGATTGTGATCATCATCGGTTATTCATCTTATTCAATGGTTTTGATTCGTGCTAATGCTAACCCAACCATTAACATGAGCAACCCTTCAAATTTTGTTAATCTGGTTTCTTATTTAAACCGCGAACAATATGGAGATAGACCTCTTGTATATGGTCAGAATTTTACAGCCCGCCCAAATGATATTGATTGGGACAATGGTGATATGAAATATTTTAAAGGAGAAAAAAATTATGAAGAGTTAGGTCGTAAGCCAATAGTTAAATATGCTTCAGAGGATAAAATGCTTTTCCCCAGAATATTTGATAATGATGATCCCGGGCATGTTCGGTTTTATCGCGAATGGTTAAATCTCGGCAAAGATGAGAAACCAACATTTGCTCATAACATCGGTTTCTTTTTATCATACCAGGTGAGTTACATGTATTGGAGATACTTTCTTTGGAATTTTGCAGGCCGTCAAAATGATATTCAGGGATTAACTAACGACAAGCAACATGGAAATTTTCTTACCGGAATTTCATTTATCGACAGTGCATTTCTTGGCCCGCAGGAAAATCTGCCTGATTATTTAGCAAATAACAAAGCACGCAATAGATTTTTTCTCATTCCACTTATTATTGGTTTGATAGGTATGTTCTACCATTTCAAAAAAGATAAACATGATGCAGCGGTAGTAATGTTGTTATTCTTTTTTACCGGTTTAGCCATTGTGCTTTATCTGAATCAAACACCATTACAGCCTCGTGAGCGTGATTATGCATATGCAGGTTCGTTTTATGCTTATTGTTTCTGGATTGGAATTGGGGTAATGGCAGTTTATGAATGGTTGAAGAAAAAAGTGAATCCACAGATTGCCGCACTTGGCGGTCTTGTTATTTGTGTAACAGCTCCTGCTATTATGGGTGCACAAGGCTGGGATGATCACAACAGAAGTAACCGTTATACAGCTCGTGATTTTGGAATTAACTATCTTGAAAGTTGTCCGAAAAATGCCATTCTGTTTACACAGGGTGATAATGATACTTATCCATTGTGGTACGCACAGGAAGTTGAAGGATGCCGACCTGATGTACGAATTGTCAATCTAAGCTTATTGGGAGTTGACTGGTATATCGAAAATCTGAGAAGGAAAATAAATGAAAGTGATGCGATTCCACTTACTGTTCCGTCATCAGCGGTTCGCGGCTCAAATCATGATATTACAAGGTTCAGTCAAAATCCAGCTATTAATCAAAATGAATTCTATAATGCCAAAGATGTTATTGATTTTATGGTAAGCACTGACCCAAAGAAAAAGACCATGATTTATAACGAATTGGATAACTATATCCCAACAAAAAATCTTTATATCCCAATTGATAAACAATATATTTTGGCAAATGGAATTGTTGAAGCCAAAGATTCTGCAAGGATACCAGGCAGATTGGAATGGAAACTTAATAAGTCGTCTTTAATGAAACCAGACTTAATGGTACTTGATATCATTCAATCAACCAATTGGACTCGACCGGTTTGTTTTGCCATTTCATCAAGTAGTGATAACTATCTAGGATTGGCTGATTACATGCAGCAGTATGGGTTAATATACCGCCTCGTTCCATTAAAAAAATCAGGTAGTGATGGATTGCCGGGAGTAGTTCGTTCTGATATTATGTATGATAATGTCATGCACAAATTTCAGTGGGGAGGAGTTGATAAATATGATGTTTACCTCGACGAAAATATTTTAAGAATGGTAAGCAATCTGCGAAGCAACTTTGCCCGGTTATCAACTCAGTTGATAGGAGAGGGAGATACTGCAAAAGCAATTGAAGTACTCGATTATTGCCTGAAAGTATTGCCGGAGAAAAATGTTCCCTATTCATTGCTAATGTTGCCAATTGCTCAGGCATATTGCAAAGCTGGCAGCCCCGATAAAGGAAAAATTATTGGCGAAAAATTATTTCAGGTTTATTTTAAAAACCTTAGGTATTACAAATCATGCGGCCAGGATAATATGAGTTATTATCAGCGAGACATTAATGAAGCGGTTTATGTTATTGCTCAATTGCAACAGATGGCCGAAACATTTAAAATGGATGAGTTGAAAAAGCAAATTGATCCGGTGTTTGAAGAATATAAATATTATTATAAAAACGATTCTGACGATACTGAAGAATAATAATCACTTGATAAAGTATTTTACTTTCGCCTTCATTCATTCAATGAGGGCGAAATTATTTTATAGCACTGCGGTTTTATTATTTATGTTATTTGTTGCATGCATTTTCGCATGCAAACCTTATAAGGATTTAGGCAGGGTAAATTATTCTGACCGTTATAAACCGGTTCAGTCATTTTTATTTGTTCATTCAGCGGTCATTCATTCAAAAAACGACTCCTCAGTTCTTGTGTTGGAAATTCCAATTGCACAAAATGGATTTCAATATGATACAGTTCATTTTTCAATCAAATATCTTTTATTCGAAAATCTAAGCAGTCTTACAGCTTTTGATAGTTTGCAAACTCAAATAAATTGTAATACTGCACAAGGATATTATCACCTTGAAATTCCAATTAAAATAAAAATGAATTCTTCATCATTTATGTATTTATATGTAAATGAGAATTCTTCACTCAAACATTTCGAAACTTTTTTCAGGATTAATAAAAATTCAAACTCACCAGGGTTTTTATATCCTGTGAGAGTAACAACTAATGAAAAGTATATTTCTTCATATGTAAATGGAAATCAGGTTTTGAAAATGAACAATTCTTTTGGTGCAGATACTTTTCGTGTATGGTATTACAATTATCAGTTTCAACTTGCAACTCCAACTTTCTTCAATTTCGTTCCAGTCAAATTTCCGGAGCGTGTTGATACAGTATTTGTGTTTACTGATAGTGATACATTTCGTTTTAGTAAAGCGGGCTTGTATGTTTTTCATTCTACTACTCATCCTGATTTGATTTATAGTTTGCTGTGTGCGCATGAGTCGTATCCATTCATAACTGAACCCATTCAGATGGCGAAGCCGCTTCGATACATTTCAAAAAATGAAGAGTACGAATATTTTACAGAGAAAAACATAAAAGATCGGGTTGATTCATTCTGGATTGATAAGGGTGGCAGCACTGAACATGCAAAGGATATGATTCGTCGCTATTATAATCGGGTGCAATTTGCCAACGAGTTTTTTACTTCATATCAGGAAGGTTGGCAGACAGACAGGGGCTTGGTTTATATAATTTTCGGTCCGCCAGACGAAGTGTATTATGATGAAGATGCTGAATGGTGGGGTTATCATTCCCGGGGTAACCGAAGCTCGGTTCGCTATAAGTTTGTAGAAACAGAAAATCCGTTTGGTATAAAATCTTATTCCTTACTTCGCAATCAAAATTACTTCGATAGCTGGAACCGACAAGGTTATGCATGGCGACATGGATTGGCTGATTGAAAAACTTAAATTAGTGTAAAATGAAAAATCAGCAATCACTTATATACGGTATTCACCCGGTTGAAGAAGCTATAAGCGCGAACCGGAGTATTGAAAAAATATTTATTCAAAAGGGGTTTCGTACTGATGCGTTTAAAAAAATTGTTGATACAGCAAAAATCAGAAATATTCCTGTAGCAAGTGTTCCGTTGGAAATGCTTGACCGAATTACGCATGGAGTTCATCAGGGTATTGCAGCTAAGGTTTCTCCTATCGACTTTGTTGATTGGAGAGATATTGTTGCTCATACATTCGAACAAGGCGAAACACCATTGCTAATGGTTTGCGATAGTATTACAGATGTTCGGAATGTTGGAGCCATTGCCCGAACAGCTTATGCTGTTGGCGTTCATGCGTTGATTATTCCTTCACAGGGCTTTGCTTCATTTACTGCTGAAGCAGTAAAATCCAGTGCAGGAGCATTACAGAAAATTCATGTGTCGCGCGAAAGTGATTTAGTAAAAGCAGTGAAGGAAATGATGGGTTATGGAATTCAAACCATAGTTGCCGATGCAACAGGAAAAGAATATCCATTTCAGATTGATATGAAATTACCCACCGCAATAATCATGGGTTCGGAAGATGAAGGTGCGGCAAAGAATATTTTACGCTTCTCTACACACATTGTTAAATTACCAATGCCGGGAGCAATTGACAGCTACAATGTGTCGGTTGCAGCAGGTATGATGTTATATGAGGCAATCAGGCAGCGGATGAATTGAGAGGAAATTATTGTTGTAACAAAAAATAATTCTCTTTGATTTTAAACTCTTTGTTAAATTTAAATCCAATTTTAAACCTTAAATAAAATTACCACATGAAAACTCCAATGAAAGTTGTTGCAGAAATCTATCGTAGAAACAAAAATCCTCATTACAATTTCCGGATTCTGACTGAAACCAGTAAGGGGAAAAAGATTTTGGTTTATACTAATCAGGGTTATGCAAATGTTAAAGATGCTAAAGAAATTGCCGGAGGTTTTACATACAGAGGTACTAAAGCATCGGTAGTAGTATTGAAAAAATATTACCGCGTTTATATTGCCGAGAACAATAACAAAAAATAAACCGCATTGGCACTGAATAAATAATTCAGGTGCCCAATAGTTTTTAAAATAGCAGAAAGGCAGATTACTACAGACTATGTGGTATCTGCCTTTTTTATTTTGGAAAAAGAGGTTTTTTGCTTTGTGAAATCTTACTTGAAAGCCATGGCCCGGAAATTTATAAACTAATCATTCTACCTTCGTTATCGCTTTTATATTTGCCGCCTTTAAAAATTACATGGTACAGATTGAAAAAATATTTCAGGTAGCGGCGCATTCCGGAAGTGTTTATTCTGTAATCCATGATAAAAATGATGCTGTTTACACAGGTGGAAGTGAAGGTGTTGTTTTGAAATGGAATATTGATGATTATGAATCTGTCACAGCGGTTGCCAGAGTTTCAGGACAAATTTTTTCACTTTTTCTTTTTGAACCCCTTAATCAATTATGGATTGGAACCATGTCAGGTGCAGTTCATGTTTTAGATTTAGATTCAAAAAAAGAAATTCATCATTTTATAAACCATACAGCTTCTGTATTTGATATACAGTTAAACACTGATGGCAGAATTTATATCGCATCAAAAGACGGAAGTATTTCAATATGGGATGCAGCAAACGCGTCTTTTATTTATAAACTTCAGGTTTCATCTGAAGGGCTGAGAAAAATTGCCTTCCATCCCAATAAAAAAGAAATGGCAGTTGCGTCAAGCAGCAATAGTTTTTTTATAATCTCCACAGAAAGTTACGAGGTATTAGTTAAAGTTGATGCGCATACCAATTCAGTTTTCTCACTGTGTTATTCGTATGATGGCGAACAACTTTTCAGCGGAGGCCGAGATGCAATGCTTTATGCCTGGGATGTATTAAACAATTATTGTGAACTGAATAAGTTGCCTGCACATCTTTTTACCATTAACGACATTGTATTATTAAATGGAAACTATTTTGCTACTGCCGGTCGGGATAAACATGTGAAAATCTGGAATTGCGAAAGCCTTGAATTAATAAAAGTGCTTGACTTCGAAAAAATTGGGGGTCATAAAAACAGCGTGAATAAACTGGTTTGGCTGGGCAGGAAAAATATTTTGGTTTCTGTTAGCGATGACCGAAGTATCATTGCATGGAAAATAAATAATTGAAAAACTTACTTTGAACTTTAAAAGTTGAATTATAAAAATGATCTTAAGCGATAAAGCAATTCTCGAATCAATTGACAAAGGAGATATTTTAATTGAACCATTCCGTCTCGACTGCCTTGGTTCAAACAGTTACGATGTTCACCTTGGAAAATACCTTGCAACTTATAACGACCGTGTTTTAGATGCTAAGCAGCATAACAAAATTGAAGAGTTCACCATTCCTAAAGATGGTTTTGTTCTGCAAACTGGAACCTTGTATCTGGGAGTTACCGAAGAATATACCGAAACACACAAGCATGTTCCGTTCCTTGAAGGAAAATCAAGTGTGGGCAGATTGGGGATAGATATTCATGCAACTGCAGGCAAGGGAGATGTAGGTTATTGCAATACCTGGACACTGGAAATTTCGGTTTCACAACCTGTGCGCATTTATGCAGGAATGCCAATTGGCCAGTTAATTTATTTTATGGTTGAAGGCGATGTGAAAAATTTATATAACAAAAAGTCGAATGCTAAATACAATAAGCGAACCATCAAGCCGCTTGAATCAATGATGTGGAAGAATAAATTCTGAGCATTTGCTGTTTGAAAATTTTAGGTACCGGAACAAAAATCTGAGCAGGGTATACCTGAATTCAGCTTTTCTATTTTGTTCAATTCTAGTTTCATGTTTTAATGCTACCGCTCAATATGCATGGACCGGAAAGGTCATGGACTCAGCAAATTACGAGGTGCTTCCATTCGTAACAGTTGTAATTAATCACTCCAGTACCATCGGAACACGAACTGATATGGATGGAAAATTTTCATTCATAACCAAGGAACCTTCAGTTCATTTAACCATCAGTTATGTAGGATACAAAGTGAAAGAACTTGATTTCACTTCAACCGGAAAACAAACACAATTAAATATTCTGATTCAAACCGAAGAGCAGCAATTGCAGGATGTAACTGTTTTTGCTGGTGAGAATCCAGCTCACAGAATCATCTTAGAAGCTGTAAAGCACGCTGATGAAAACAATCCTGAAAAGTTAAATTCCTATTCATTCAATATTTATAACAAGTATGTTTTTACAGCCGATGCTGACAATGCAAAGCTGGTAAAGGACAGAAAGAATGATACTTCGCGGCAAATGTTTGAATACCTCAAAGGAAATTACCTGATGATTATGGAGTCGATGATTGAAACGAAATTCAAAGCGCCCGGATTGAAGCAGGAATATGTGGTTGCAACTAAAGTGAGCGGATTAAAAGATCCTTCATTCACACTGGCATCATCGCAGTTACAACCATTTTCATTTTACTCGAACTACATCACGCTGGTTGATATTGATTACCTGAATCCGGTAAGTTCAGCAAGCCCTAATTTTTATTTTCTGGCAATTGAAGACACAACCTTTCAGGGAAACGATACCATTTATCACATAAGCTTCAGACCTAAGAGAGGAAAAAATTTTATGTCGATGAAAGGAATGTTGTTTATCAATTCAAACGGATATGCAATTCAGCATGTAACTGCTGAGCCTTTTGATACGCTCGGAATGGCAATGATTGTTAAAGTAGAACAGGATTACGCAAAGCCCGATTCCATTCATTGGTTTCCTGTCCGGTACAATACCGATATACATTACAATAATTTTATGAAGCCCGGCTTAAAAGTTTTTATGCAGGGGCGATCGTATATCGACAGTATTAAAATCAATCCTGAAATTTCACAAAAAGTATTTGATGGAATCTCACAGCAAATAGATCCACTGGCAGGAAACAAAGATGCAGAGTACTGGAATACAGTTCGAGCCGATTCGCTTACAGAAAAAGAAATAAGTACTTATCATGATATGGATAGCCTGGGCAGAAGGCGGCATCTTGATGCTAAGCTGAATATTGTTAATGGAATTCTTGGAAATGAATTGCCTATTGGATTTATAAGCATTGACCTGGTGAACATTGTAAAAATTAATGTGAAAGAAAATTACCGGATAGGACTGGGGTTAACAACCAATGACCGCACATCGCGGTTGTTTAAAATTGGTGGCTATGCAGGATACGGACTTGCAGATAAAACATGGAAGTACGGAGGCAATCTGAAATTCAATCTGAATAAAAAGTATGATTATGCATTGTTGTTTAAATACTCGCATGAATATGAAGAAGCTGGGGGAGTAACTTTTTATAAAGACAATACTTCGGGCAACACACAAAAAGTCCGTAATACATTAATTGACCGGTTTGATTTTACCGACCGTTATGAAGTTTCAGTTACCGGAAGAAGTTTTCGTTTTCTGAATTATAAAATCACTGCATTTGAAGCGCAAAAAAATCCGGCATTTAATTATAATTACCTGAATGAAAATACACAGGAACTATCAGCATCGCCGTTTGTTTTTTCAGGAATAAAATTTACAGGCCGGTATGCCTACAATGAAAAAACGGTTGAAACATTCGGGCAGAAAGTTCCGGTTTATAATCCGTGGCCGGTGGTGTGGTTTAATATTACCAAGGGAATTAAAGTTTACTACGGGCAAAATGATTACTGGAAATTTGATTTGAAATTAAAGTTCGATTTTCCAACAAAGCGGTTTGGTCATGCTTACCTGCAGGGCTTTGCCGGTTACGCAACTTCAACACTTCCGTTTTCAGAGTTGTATAGCTGCAAGGGAAATTACACGAAGTATGGCCTGTATTCATTCAGTAATTTTCAAACCATGCGTGCCAATGAATTTATTTATGACCAGTATGCGGCTGTTTTCTGGGAGCAGGATTTCGGTTCGCTGATTTTTAAAACCGGAAAATTCCGCCCCAAGGTTTTATTATCAAACAGTGTGGGAATCGGAAAACTGGTGCACCCTGAACTGCATTACAACATTAATCTTCTGAATGCTGAAAAGCCTTATACCGAATCGGGTTTGATATTGAATAACATTGTAAGCAAAAAATTATTCGGCGCGCTTCGCTTAGGCATGGGCATAGGCGCATATTACCGCTGGGGATATTATACCATGCCCGACTGGCGCGATAACATTGCGCTGAAACTTGCCTTTTATGTGGCAGGATAAATTTTTTCAGTGAAGGGTGAATAACTTATAGTGAAAAATATTTTGCTGCTGATAATTTAAAATGATGCAGAGCATGTAGTTTTGTTTTAAGCATGGAAGAATCAGAAAAATATTTATCGGCGCTGGAAAAAAAGATTGTAAAAATCTGCAATCAGCTTATTGCCGAAGTGGCGCGCAAGGAAAAAGACGGACTATTTATTTCGCTGGACGAGGAGAAATCGTGCAACGGATGGAAAAGCACTAAAGCCAATTTGTTTAAGCTGGCTCAGGTAAAATACCTGAACAAAGAAAAACTGAAGGACAAAAAAATAACCGAGCAGGAGCGGAGCGCTATTAAGGAGTTTTTTATAAAGGCCGACCAGTACACTGAAAAAGAAGAACAGATATATGAATGGCTGCAATTTGTTTTAGCTGAATATCAAACCAAGGCAGCTAAGGAGAAGAAGAAAAAGTATTGAGCAATTCTGTTTTATAAGTTGCTTTTAAAACCGCATTATTGATTTGAGTTTATGTAAAGCCCTGAAGATTTTTCTTCGGGGCTTTTTGTTTTTGGACAGAACGCAGATTGCGCTGATTATTATGATGGGTTATTCAGATGTGAGGCTATGAAGTAACTTAGGTGAACTTTAGTTTGTTTGTGAAAAAGCTTGCTGGTGAAAACACCATGCAAGGGCGTGGGTTGTATATATTTGTTGAAGATGAAAATGTTGAACACCAACAAGAGCGGAAGGGCGTGGGTTGTATATATTTGTTGAAGATGAAAATGTTGAACACCAACAAGAGCGGAATGCTTCAGGTTGCAAACCGAATTATTTATTTGCACTAGGCTGCAAGCCGAAGGCAACGGGGCTGTTTATTCCGCCACATTCATAAATAAGACAATAACTTCTATCTCGTAAAACACAGGCAAATTATCATTTTAATTAGAAAGGCTCATTACCAAATTCTCTGAAACGGCCTTTACTTGCTTTCGCAAATCAGGAACAGCGAACGATTCCCAATAACTTCCTTTAATCACCACTCCGGTTGTAAAAATAGAATCAGAAGTTTCTCCTTTAGAATTTTTTACAGCATAATTGTCTGCTACTTTCAATCCCATATCTAAATCATCGTGCATTGCAACTCCTGAATTTATCAGAGAGCGGATGAAAGGGTTTGTCGAATTCTTATAACTATCCTTTGGTCCGGTACAATTGAATAAATGTGTGGTTCTGAATATCTGAATATTGTTTTTGTTTTTCGAAACCTGAACAGCTATACCATTTTCATTTTCTGTTACACTTGTAATTTTTCCGGGAACATAAATCAGTTTTCCTTCCTTCATTGCATTATCTAATGTTTGAAAAACTTCATCAGCAATTCTATGTCGCGCCACATTCCACGGAGTTTTCAGGAAGCGGAGAAAATATTTTTTCTCATGCAAGGTCCACCCTCTCCATATTTGTTGTGTAATAGCACGAAATTTATCTGCTGCAAGAAACTCAGGTTTACCTTCCGATTTAAAAAGTTTAACCCACTTGCGGAATATTTTGATAGTATCGAGCAAGCGTGGAGAAGGCAAGTCGTTAAGAGAGAGAAACTCACTCTTGATAAAGTGTTGATGTGAAAGAGGAAGCAATCCATGTCTCGAGTTGAAATAAATTTTCCCTTTAAATTTTTTATTGAGTAATGAAAGAACAGTATCCACCATAGTTAATCCACTGCCAATGATGAATGCATCGCCCTCGTATTCAGTAAAATTGTTTTCCCATTTACTCCAGGGGTTTCCGAAATAGAATTTGCTTGTTGCAACTGAATCAGAAATAAAATCGGGTTGTGTTGGTACAGAATGACCTGTTGCAAGAATTATTTTATCAGCAATTATTTTCTCATTGTTATCTAAAGATATTTCCGTTTTGCCATTCCTGAATTCTGCAGCAACTGCTGAAGAATGATGAACTGTTACATTACTGTTTGCAGACGATTTTATTTCTTGCTGAAGTTTTTCCCAAATAGAAATAAGATATTCCCCGTAAATTTTTCGAGGAATAAAACTGATGATGAGTTCATCTTCATTAGCATTGATGTATTTCGGATGGTGTTTCAGCCAATTGATAAAATGATTTGGCTCATCAGGAAACGCAGACATATTAAACGCACGCACATTCAGCACATGCCAATCGCAGATTGTAGAGTAAGCAACCCCTCTTGGAAATTCATTTCCTGAATTGATGATATGTAAATGAACAGGTGTCTTTGCATTTTTAAAAATATGAACTGTGCTCATGAGTCCACTGAATCCGCCACCAATAATTGCTATTGAAGTCATCTATTGAAATTTATTTTTTTACTGTGGTAATTTGTCTTTCACCAATGTGTGAAACAGTACCCCCAGCATAGCACTGAGAAGCACAACTATAAAAACCAGGTTCCCATTTCCGATTAATGCATAAATGGGGCCGGGACAAGCACCAGCCAATGCCCAACCAAAACCAAAAATGGTTCCACCAAGAATGTAACGGTACTTGAAAAACTTTTTTTTCGGAACAGAAATATTTTCTCCTTCAACTGTGTGAATCTGAAATTTTTTAATCAGGTAAAGTGCAAGCATAGCAGTTGGAATTGCTGTGCCTAACAAACCAAACATGTGAATGGATTGAAAGCGAAACATTTCCTGAATACGAAACCACGAAATGGCTTCTGACTTTGTAAGCACAAACCCGAAGAAAATTCCAAGGAGTAAAAACCGAATATTTTTCATCTGAGATTATTATAGATTAATGGAAAAATTAAATGCACCATGGTTAAACCGCCAATAAAAAATCCAATTACTGCGAGCAATGATCCAAAGTTGAGTGTAGCAAGTCCGAGTATTCCATGACCGGAAGTACAACCACCTCCATATCGTGTTCCGAAGCCAACTAAAAATCCACCAATGACAATAAATAAAATTCCCTGAAAGTGTAACAGGTTATTCCAGTTAAAAATTTCTGAAGGTACCAAACCATTCAGATTTGTTAGGCCCATTTTATGCAAGTCTGAAATTGTATTTTCAGAAATTTTTACCGGCTCCGGATTTTGAAACCAGAAATAGTTGATGACACTACCAATAAATATTCCGGCAACAAAAAATAAATTCCACGCATTCTCTTTCAGGTTTGCATTAAGTGGTTTTGAAAGAGATGGAACACACATTGCACAAAAATCTTTTAGTGTAGATGAAATGCCGAACTGCTTATTTCCTAAAACCAAAAGAGCTGGTGCAGTTAATCCGATAAGCGGACCACTTATATACCAGGGCCATGGATGTGTGAGTAATTCCTTCATTATATAGAATTTACATTTGAGAAATAATAAATTAAGAAGAAGATAAATAATAGAAAGGCTGCGGCTGCCAAGCCATAAATTTCCTTTTCTAAAATACGATGGTTAATCACTTTTTCAGATGGCTTGAGTTTTTTATTAATAATTTCAAACAGTGAATGCCAAAAACTGCTTTTATTTTTCATGATGTTCATCATTTAAATCGATTTATATATATTGTAACATGAGGTGATGATGATCACCAATCCAACAAGAAACATAATTGTTTTTGGTTTAATACGGCTTACCAACATTGCTCCAATTGGAGCAGCTATAACTCCCCCAGCTAATAATCCGAGTACTACTTTCCAACTGTCAATACCAACGAAGAATAAAAAAATTCCGGTACTTACATATGTGATAAAGAACTCAGCAGTATTAACAGTTCCGATTGTTTCTTTTGGGTGCTTACCTTGATTAATAATGTTTGATGTAACAATTGGACCCCATCCACCACCACCAATTGCGTCGAAAAAACCACCAGTTAATCCAAGCACACTCACATATTTTATTCCGTTAAAAGGTTGAACCTTTCTGAAACTTTTTACCAGAATAAATATTCCCAGAATTAATAAATAGCCGGATATATATGGTTTAAAAATTTTACCATCCAAGATATCAGAAAGCAGGTAGGCTCCTGTTGCCGAGCCAATAACTCCGGGAATAACTAAACGGATAAATAAATGCTTATCTACATTTTTCATAAATATGTGTGACAACCCTGAAACTCCAGTTGTGAAAACTTCGGAAGTATGAATGCTTGCAGATGCAACTTTTGGAGGCACACCAAATCCCATGAGTAGCGAAGAGCAACTGACACCATATGCCATTCCCAATGCACCATCAATCATTTGTGCAATAAAACCGGCAATCACAAAAAAGGAAAAGGTGCTGTCGAAACTGAATTGACTAAATGATTCAGGATTTTGCATTACCTGTAAACCCAAAAAAACTACCAACGAAATTTTCAACACAAGAATGAGCCAACCAACATTTTTTAAGTTCAGGTATTTCATGGTGTTTTTTTGTTTGTCTGATTATTAATATGAAATTTGAACCATTGCAATAATGGCATCATTTACTGTATCGAACTTGTCAGTGTCAACTCTGTAATCATAATGCAATTGCAATTTCACTTTTGAATTTGGCAGCCAGTTGAATCCGATGATGTATGATAGCGAACTGGTTTTGGGTGTACGGATATTCGAATCGTAATAATCATATTTTATCAAACCCTCGTACTTATGTTTCATAGGAAATAAAGTCAACTGACCATAGTAACCTTCCTTATGTGTGGTGTTATCTATTCCGGCGATATACTCAGCGCTGAAAGCAAAAAACTTAGCTGTGTAACTTAATTCTCCACCCGCGCGATTGCGCTCAGGGTTTAAATGATCATCTTTTATTATTCTGCCTTTGTAAAAACTTCCACCAAACCATAAATTTTTTAAGGGAGAAACAATCAATCGACCAACTACATCCTTTCCTCTGTCATTATCAAGTGTGTTGATTCCATTACCATTTACCAATTCAACCGCATATTCAAACACAGAGCGCTTGTTCTGTAAAAATTGACCACTCACCTGCAAACCTATGTCACGACCATTTTGATTGCCGATAGGATCTTTTCCTCTTGCAACTAAACCTTCCACTACTTGAGAGCGATTGATTGAATACATTAATGAAGAAGAAGTGATATTCTCCAGTGAAAATGGAATTTTGTACTGACCGACAGTTATTTTCAGGAAAGGCTTATAAGTATATTGAAAATATCCATCAACAATTTTAGGAGACCCTGCAAAATCCAATTGCAAACGATAAAGAATCTTTGGAGTAATGTTTCCTTGAAGATTTAAACGAATACGACGCAAATCAAAACTCGTTGCTTTGGTTGTATCGAATAAAAATTGACCCCGGATTTGAGAGTAGCCATTCAATTGCATTTTGCTTTTCAGAGTGAGAAAATATGTTGAATCAGTTTTAACAGTTTGAGCCAGACAAATATTTGTCAGTTGCATAGAGGCGGAAAATAAAATGGCAAAAAAACAAATGGAGAGCGATTTCATTGATTGATTATTTAATAATGCAAATCTATATATTCTATTGAATCTGCCAAATCCATATAATCTATCCCTTTAATAGAATTAAAAGTGAGATAGATTACTGTTTATCAGAATTGCTGATTTCAGTATATCAGATTGTGGCTAAACTCCGCCTCCCTCCGTGTCTCCGCAAGCTGTGGGCTAAGCAGGGGGGGCACAGAGGTGAAAGCTCTGCGACCTCGGTGTCCAGCATCACATAAGGCAATGTTGCTCGATACACAGAGGGAGATTTGAGAAGTTGTTTCCTACGACGATTTAATAATAAAGGCATTACAGCTATTTACTGATTGGGAGTTGCTAAGCTTTAGTTATTGGTAAGGCGACTAACAACGGTAAGGATGAATCACTTACTTGTTTAGTGTTGCTTGCGTGAAGGATGCGAAGGGTTTAGTGCCCCTCAATACTTCGGGATAAACTCCGCACTGGAGCGCAGCCCGCAGCAGCCTGACAGCATTTTTGTTATTGCGTGTGAGGGTTATAAGGTGAGATTCCTCCTTCGATGGAATGACAAGGGTTATAAGATGAGATTCCTCCTTCGATGGAATGACAGGGTTATAAGGTGAGATTCCTCCTTCGTCGGAATGACATAAGGTAAAAAATGGTGGCACGCCCGAATTATACTGTTACTCCTTTCCCGATAATTAAATTGGTAATGAGTTTCAGGGTTTCTTCTTTCGATATATTTTGTTTCAGTTTACCATCGTACGCAAAACTTATGTTTCCGCTTTCTTCTGATACGACTAAAGATATGGCATCGGAGTTTTCGGTAATGCCCACGGCGGAGCGATGCCGCAAACCAATGCGTTCGGGCAGTTCGATACTCTCGGAAACAGGCAGCACACTACCGGCATAAATAATACGGTGGTTGGCAATGATTACTGCCCCATCGTGCAGGGGGCTGTTTTTGTTAAAAATACTTTCGAGCAGTTTTTCGGAAATGTGCGATTGCAACTGCACTCCTGGATTTGGCAGGTCTTGCAGGCGGAAGTGGTCGGTGAAAACCATGAGCGCACCGGTTTTGGTAGCCGATAGATTTTCGACAGCGCGGTTAATTTCTTTAATGAGTGTTTCCTGCTGGCGCGTGCGTTGCTTTTGATTGAACGGAAGTTTGCGGAATATTTTATAGCGGTCGAGCACATTAACATTTCCGAGGCTCAGCAAAAATTTGCGGATTTCGGGTTGAAAAACAATGATGATGACTATGACTCCGGCGCTTACGAAGTGGCCCAGCAAATCGGTTAGCACCTCGAGCTTAAAAAACCGAACCATGCGGTAGGCACCATAGATAACGAGCATGCCTAAAAACATATTGATGCCAAGGGTGCCGCGAATGCGTTTGTAAAACCAGTAGATGAGTAGAAGAACCAGTATTAAATCAACGGTATCGGCAACTGAATAATCGAATTTGTGACCGAACAATTTAACGAGCAGCATGGTATTGTTTAAAGAGTTCAATGGCTTGTGTGGCTTCTTTTACATCGTGAACGCGCAATATTGAAGCCCCATTAATGAGTGCAATGGTATTTAAAACGGCAGTTCCGTTCAACGCTTGTTCGGGTGTTGTTTTCAACACGCGGTTTATCATTGACTTGCGCGACATGCCTGCAAGTATGGGTAAATCGAAAATGCTGAAATCGGCTAAATGTTTGAGCAGCGAATAATTGTGTTCGAGGTTTTTGCCGAATCCGAAACCAACATCGAGTATAACATCGTTAACTCCGGCGGCTTTGAGCAACTGAAGTGAACGGAGGAAAAACTGTTTTACTTCATTTACCACATTTTCGTAAACCGGATTTTGCTGCATGGTTTGAGGTGTGCCCTGCATGTGCATGAGTATGTATGGAACATGCATTGAGCCAACAGTGGCGAACATTTCAGTATCCATGGTTCCGCCCGATACATCGTTTACCATTGAAGCTCCGGCATTCACTGCTTTTTTCACTACATGAGAACGAAATGTGTCGATGGAAATTATAGTGTCAGGAAATTTTGCATGAACGAGTTCAATAACGGGTATCACTCTTTTTAATTCTTCATCCACTGAAATTAGTTCGGCTTTGGGGCGGGTGCTTTGACCGCCAATGTCAATAATTGACGCGCCTTCGGAAATCATTTTTCCGGCCTGCGAAAGGATTTCAGTTTCGGTCAAATACTTTCCGCCATCGAAAAACGAATCGGGGGTGGTGTTGAGAATTCCCATAACAATGGGTTGTTCAATAACAAATAATTTTCCGTTGCAATTGAGTGTTCGCTTCACATTTAATCTTTTAATTTGCGCCCATAAATACACCGCAAAAATCAGAATAACTTGTCAGAAATAACAATTAACCAATATAACGAGGTAATAGATCATTGCCGAAAAGTATTTGTTGCCAAAACAACCGACTACGGAACGAGCTGGAGGGTAATGCGCCTGCCATCAATAACAGACCAGATTTTTATTAAGGCGAGCCGAATTCGCACGGTTGACCTGAAAGGAAACATGAAGGTGAATGAGGCCATGGACAGCGAATTTGTTGGAATAGTAAATTACAGTGTAATTGCTCTGATACAACTGGAGTTGAATGACGATAGCGGAAAGGAAATAAGTGTTGAAGCTGCGCTTGAGTTATTCAATAAAAAAGCTGAAGCAGCCAAAAATTTAATGCTCGACAAAAACCACGATTACGGCGAAGCGTGGCGCGATATGCGGATTTCTTCTTTTACCGATTTGATTCTTATGCGCATAAAACGCATCAGGCAAATTGAAGATAACCTTGGCAAAACCATTATGAGTGAAGGAATTGATGCCAATTTGTACGACACTATTAACTATGCGGTGTTTGCACTTATTAAAATTGCAGAGGCAAAAGAAAAATAAGTTTTGAAATCAGGTTCAGTTTTTGTTTAATCGCAGTTCCTAACAAATTATATACAGATATGAAAGCAGCAGTTACATTTTCCAGAATTTTTGTGGGTTGTTTATTTATTCTTTCGGGTTTTATAAAAGCTAACGACCCGATCGGCTTCTCCTACAAGCTTGATGAGTATTTTGAATTGTTTCACATGCCGTTTCTTATTCCACTTACAGTTTATATGGCAATGGGAATTTGTGTGCTTGAAATTGCTTTGGGAGTCATGCTGTTGTTAGGTGAATTTATGGAATTTACTGCATGGCTGCTTTTGTTATTGATTGTGTTCTTTACTTTCTTAACTGGTTACAGCGCCATTACCGGAGCTGTAAGTGATTGTGGTTGCTTTGGCGATGCACTTAAACTCACACCTTTTCAATCGTTTATGAAGGATGTGGTGTTGCTTGTTTTCATTCTTGTAATTTTTATTTACCGCAAACAAATTAATCCTGTTTTCAATTTAAAGTGGAGCAAGTTTCATGTGGCCATGGCTGTGCTTATACCAACACTCTTTACTGTTTACTGTTATGCTTATTTACCTGTTGTGGATTTTCGTGCCTATAAAATCGGAAACAATTTGCGCGAACAAATGACCCTGGCACCAGGAGCCAAGCGCGACAGTACAGTTTTAACTCTTGTTTATAAAGATAAAACTACCGGCGCCGAGCAAGGTTATTCAATGAAAGAATTACCGTATTCTGATTCGGTTTGGATGGCAAATCATGAATTTGTGAAGCAGGATAATAAAGTGATTGTTGAAGGTGATAAACCTAAAATCACTGACTTTAAAATATGGAGCGAAGACAGCCCTGATATTACTGCCGAAGTTCTGGATGACCCTAATTACCGTTTGTGGATTATCAGTTACGATTTAACCAAGGCGAGCAAAAGTTCATTTGAGGCAATTGTTAAGCTGACTGACGAATGTGAAAAGCACGGTATAAAATCAGTTGGATTAACCTCAACTGATTATGCAATTATGGATCCGTTCCGTCACGAAATAAATGCTGCATTTCCATTTTACTATGCTGACCAAACTGTATTGCGTACCATGATTCGCAGCAATCCAGGGGTTATGTTAATGAAAGGTTCAACAGTAATGGGTATGTGGCACTACCATTCGGTTCCTTCATATGAAAAGTTAAATAAAAAATTCTTTTCGAAGTAACTATTGCAGTCAACCCGGACTTGCGGATAAAAAATGTTCAATAAGTTCATTTGGTTTACAAAGCAGGATTTTTTTGATTCCCTTATTAAAATATTGCTCTCAGTAGTATTTCTGTGCATTGTTTGTCCGGTTAAATTCAATATTCAAAACGAGGTGCCAATCACCTTGCAATCATTTGCGGTTATATTGGTGGCAATGTGTTTTGGCGGGCAAGTAGCAAGAAGCGCTGTTCTTATATACATTATTGCAGGAGCCGTTGGGTTGCCGGTTTTCGCGGGTTATAAATCAGGAGTAGAAGTAGTAACCGGTGCTACCGGTGGTTTTATAATAAGTTTTCTTGTTGCAGCAGTAATCACAGGATGGCTTATTGAAAAGCCCTGGTTTCAAAAACCTATTGGCAATTTAGTGCTTTGGTTTATGGGGCATGGTATCATTCTTTTTATCGGAACTATTTGGATTTCGTTTTTCGCACCTGACTATATGAGTATAATAATTCCGGTTTTACCTGGCGCTGTTATAAAATCAATTGTTGGCTGGGGACTGATTCAGTTATTTGTTCAACTGACAAAAGGCAGAAAGGCTGAATAGAATTTTGAGTCACACCCACACATTATATTTTCTTCACTAATAATTAACAATTCTATCAGTTCAATAAAACAAATTCAATTGTTTAATACTGAATAAATGGAATAAGTCCACGCACTCCCATATCTACAACCACATCAGTCCCGTTGTCCGGTTCATAAATTCCATCACCATTGTCAATCCATTCAAAGCTTTTATTAGTTGAAAGTGAAACCGTCACAATAATATCCTTGGTTTCAATTCCCGTAATTTGTAATGGTGCACCATCAAAAGGCCCTGTTACAACACACGACCCGGAGGGAATTGGCGACGATGCGAAAATAGGATTAGGAACGGTGGTAGCCCCTGCTGGTGCCTGACCTTCCGTGACAATTCCGAAAGCTTCAAAAGCCCAATAACCTTGAAGTTTATTAGTGTTAAGGGTCACATTAATTGCCTTTGGTTTATAAGTTCTGATATAAGTGTTGAAACCAATAAACGAAGCAATTGTGCCTGTAAAATCAATACTTGTATAACGAACTTTAACATCGTAATTCTGATAAGCGAGCGAAATACGGATGTACTCATACGAACCGGGAGTTACATTTTTTAAAGGGATAGAAAAAAATTGTTCACCGTCTGTGGCAATTGTTGAACTGTCAAAATCTATAGCTGTGCTTCCACCGGCGGTGGTTTCTACTGCATGGTAAAGAATATCTCCGGTGCCTAGTGCCGTAAAAGCAGAAGGGGCCAGTTCTATATAATGAGCGCTCATACCATTGAATATTGGAGATTGTGCGGCATGTCCTGAAGGAATTGTTGCAGGTTGCCCTATATTATTCAATCGCTGCTGTGTACTGTCAAATTTAAATTTAAAAATCAGCTTTGGTTCTGCCGTAACAATAGGATCATCTTTTTTCTTTTTACAAGATGTATTTGAAATAAATACTGAGAACAGTAATAGGATGCCTAAAAAAAAATATTTATTCATGGTGTTAATTGATTTATTTTCTCTTTATTGTTATCTCAAACCCTGCAATTTTAAAACTATTCAGTCACCGGCAAATCAATATCTATTTCACTATCCTTATCACTATGCTTAATGGTAATAGGTATACCGCCCGTGACCCGTTGTGAAATAGTCGTATCAAACCCAGCTCCATATAAATAATAATTACCGGGTTTCAATTCTTCACAATGCACATGGTCTTCGCCATCTTCTCCCACAAAGTATGTATCAAAATCAGCAGCAGTTGTACCAGGAAGATCTTTGGCATTAAACTTTAAAAATACGGTGTCAGGCGATCCGATATGATTTGGAATAACAAGCGAATGATGTTTAAGATAAACTACTAATGTTGAGTTGCCTCCTGTTCCGGCTTTCTTGCATGAAAGAATTGAAGCCATAACTATAACAACAAACAGAACTGAAATTATTTTTTTCATTAAATTTTATTTTAGTTGTGAAGATACAATTGATTTATTCATAAAGAAAATTACTGGTTTAGTTTGTCAACTACACGACTGTCTGGTCACGAAACTCAATAACCATAAAAAAATAAACTGCGTCCAAATCAAAAAATAATCGATACCAAAATATTTATCCATACTAGTTAAAAGCTGTAAGTAGTCGCAAATCTTAAGTTCCCGTTGATAAAATATTTTCAACTCAAAAAAAGTTGTTCGGATTTTCGCTCAGAAAATATTTCTTTTCAATGCTATGCGGGCAACTGATTAGCATCTAAAAATTAAAAATGTATCAATTCATATTACGCAAAATCGCTTATGGCTTTTTAGTATTGCTGGGAGTAGTATGTGCTGTGTTTTTTTTATTCATGGCTTTACCAGGCGATCCTGCAATGCTTACTATGGGGCAGCGAACCGACCTTGGTTCGTTAGAGGCAGTGAATAAAGAGTTGGGTTTAGATAAACCTAAACCTGTTCAGTTTCTTTTATACTTAAATGATATTTCACCTTTATCGGTGCATTATCATTCAGAACAGAATAAGGAAAAATACAATTACACTTCATTACTGCATTTTGGCGAGAGAACATTGGTATTTAAATTTCCTTACCTGCGTAAATCATATCAAACGCAAAAATCAGTTACTGCAATAATTGCCAACGCATTACCGAATACAATTGTACTGGCATTCGCTGCAATCATATTTGCCATTATTATTGGAATATTTCTCGGAACTGTTGCCTCAGTTGCGCATCAAACCTGGTTGGATAGTTCTGTATTATTTGTTTCTGTTTTAGGAATTTCAGTTCCGTCATTTTTTTCTGCCATTTTATTTCAATGGTTTTTTGCATTTGTGTTATCCTCCTTCACAGGATTAAGTATGACCGGTTCTTTTTTTATGCCCGATATATTGGGAGAAACTCATTTAATGTGGGGCAATCTGGTTTTACCCGCAATTACATTAGGCTTAAGACCTGTTGCTATAATCACTCAACTTACCCGAAGCAGTATGCTTGATGTTCTTTCGCAAGACTATGTGCGTACTGCAAGAGCCAAAGGATTAGGTTATACAAAAGTGGTATTCAAGCATGCATTGCGAAATGCTCTTAATCCTGTACTCACTGCAGTTTCAGGATGGTTTGCAGAAATGCTTGCAGGTGCATTTTTTATTGAAATGATTTTTGGATGGAATGGAATTGGTAAACTCACTGTTGAAGCATTAAACAAAAATGATTTTCCGGTGCTAATGGGTTCTGTTTTATTTGCAGCATCAGTTTTTGTCGCAATAAATATTCTGGTTGATATACTATATGGTGTTTTCGATCCAAGAATTGCCCGAAAATGATGCTTGAAATTGAATTAAATTCTATATGAGTCTGGTATTCATTATTGGTTTTATGACTGCGGGAAAAACCCGCGAAGGCAAGCGCCTCGCAAAACTGATGAATAAAAAATTTATTGATCTGGATAGAATTATAGAGGAACGGGAGAAGAAAACTGTAGTTCAGATTTTCAATGAAAAAGGAGAGCAGTACTTCCGAAAAATTGAAAGTGAAGTATTGAAGTCTATTGATTCCAATGAAAATCTGATAGTAAGCTGTGGTGGAGGAACTCCTTGTTTTCATCACAATATGAATTGGATGACTGATAATGGAATTGTGATTTGGTTAAAAGTTTCAACCGAGACAGTGTTAAAGAGGGTTGCTGAATCAAAAAAACAAAGGCCTTTATTAAAAACACTCGAAGGTGATGACTTGGTAAATTTCATTAACCAAAAGATGATGGAGCGTGAACCATTTTATACTCAGGCTCATATTCAAATGAATACTGAACACCTTTCATTTGAAAAATTGGTTGAGAAAATTAATAAGTTTGAATTCACAAAAAATTAAATTCGATAGATATTTAATTTTTCTTTTTCTTAGGTAAGCTTGAGACAATCAGATTGTATGAATCGTCAATCCATTCTTTCAATATCTTGGAAGAAACAGTGCTGTCAACTACCACAGTATTCCAATGTTGTTTGTTCATATGATAACCTGGTTGAACACAGCTATATCGTTCTCTTAATTCAATGGCTAAATCCGGATCACACTTTACATTGAATTGTAATAGATCTGTGTTTAACGGAAGCAGTAAAAACATTTTTCCGGAAACTTTAAATACAATAACATCGGGTCCGAATGGAAGAGTCTCTTCAACATTTAATTTAGAAAGACAATATTCACGCACTGTTTCAATATTCATGCTACAGTATATTCAACTTACATAAACAGCTTCTTCTTCACCGAATTCAACTGTAATATGTTCCTGCATATTCGTTGATAGTAATAACCCGACATAATCAGCAACTATTGGAAATTGTTTATGCTTACGGTCAATGAGAACCATCACCTGTACTTGTTTTGGCTCAACATCCATTAAAGGTTTCATTGCATAAAATAATGTACGACCGGTATGTGCCACATCATCTACAATAATTACCGTTTTATTTCTGAACTCTTCAGTAGGAATGCTGCAGGCTATATTATTGGCAGTTGGCTTTGCTTTATCCAATGAAATTGAGCATAACATAACTGTAATACTCGAAAATTTCTTTAATTGCTTTGATAACTTTTCTGCGAGTTTGTATCCGCTTTCCTTTATACCTGCCAGAATAATTCCGTCGTGCTCATCACAGTTTTCAAGTATTTCATAACTGATTCGCTCAATCTTTTTCTTTATGTCTGAAGCAGAGAGCAGTAATGTTCTGTTTTTATCCATTTATAATTTCACAAACTTTCTGACTGCCAATATAGTTTTTCCTTCTTTAAGCAAGCAATAATAAACTCCTGAAGAGTAAGTAGCGCAATTCAGATTGAAGGAGGAAATTTTTTCAGCAGAGAAATGATTCATTATTTTTCCTGTCGTATTAACTACCTCAATTGAATATTTTTTTTGTTCAACTTTGAACCATTCTAAATGAATAATATCGTTAGTTGGGTTTGGATACACACTAAATCCACTTTCGTTTTCAATAGTAGGTACTCCATCATAAATACAACTTCCATCGTCATCTGTAGCAAGCGGATTATAATTAAGTGCTGTTGAATCTGTGCAACCATAAACAACCAAAGTATTTAAAAAATTAAATGCATCTACTTTTCCGTAACCCCATTTCGGATTTGGAACATTAGTAGTTGTAAAACTGTCGGTAATTGCAGAAGCAAGTAATGCATCTTTAATTTCTTTCCAATCAAGCGTTGGATATCGCTGCATATAAAGCGCAATAATTCCGGCAACAACAGGTGCTGCCATACTTGTTCCACCATCAATTAAATGCAAACTGTCCTGACTGACTTTCCATCCGTTGGCAGAAATAAAAGTGGCTTGAAGCGAAAGTAATATTGCGCCGAAAGTATTATTGCCTGGTGCAGTAATGTCGGGTTTCATTCTTCCGTCTCTGGTAATTCCGATACTGCTTGTGATTGCTCTTTCACCTACCGTGTCAGTCGAGGAATAAGTACTTCCTGTTACATCAATCCATGAATTTCTGTTGGTGAAATTTGCAACTGTTATGACCTTATCACTGCATTGAAAACTGCTGACAATTGTTTGAGTTTGATTAGGGCCACGATAACGGGCAACATCAGGAAATGTGCTTACAGGAGGAAGATTTAATGGCTTC
The DNA here is from genome assembly GCA_947469485.1 of Chitinophagaceae bacterium. Classification (GTDB taxonomy): domain Bacteria; phylum Bacteroidota; class Bacteroidia; order Chitinophagales; family UBA10324; genus UBA10324. The sequence goes on from CANIPU010000004.1 coordinate 26,603, forward strand.
ACAATATTACTTGTGCCAGTAAATAATGGATTACTCCAGATATCAAATTGACCGCTACCCTTAGTGCTTAGCCGATAAACATAAGTTGTGTTCAAAGTGTTAATAGTAATTCCCAAATGATAGGTTGTGTCAAGAATTTCGGCTTGAATAGTCACAGTTCCAATTACAGTTCCATTCCAGGTTTTTAAAGTATCATCAAGCTGCGCAAATCCTCCTGAGAAATTAAAGTCAGTAAGTATATTATAATATTTAGTTCTTCCCAGGTAAGTATAAGGACTTGTTAAATCTGCACCTAAAGCAAAATGAACACTATCAAACTGGCTCTTATAAGCCCATAATTCATAAAACACTTTTCCAATAGAAGGTTCGTATTTAAACCAGCTGTATGCAGAATCAGCTTCGATGGGATATTGAAGGTGCAATAATTTATCTCCTGCATTACCGGCCGCCGCAACAAATGATCTCGCACTGTCAGCAGAAATTAAATTATCAAGAGTTAAGGCAGGTAAATCCAATCCGTCATGTGAACCGCTGTAAGTTCCAACACTGGCATTTATCACACAAGGTTTTCCAAGCAAGGCAGCTTTTGAATAAATATAATTGACCGCATCAACCGTATTGTTTAGGAAATCGGGGCCCAAATCAGCAGCAACAAAAATTATATCAGCTTTGGGAGCAACACCTTGATAAATAATGTTAGAAGGGTCACCACAGGCTGCTCCGGTTACTACGGTGCCATGACCAAAATCTGTAGTTGTTGGTAAGTAAGAGCATCCTGCATCTATTGCAGATGCATTCCATTCTTGTCCGTAATTATAGGGCATAGGAGTTGTTCCACCCATAGTATCCAGCTGTGACCATAAATATTTTATTCTCGTGTTTCCACTTGCATCTTTAAAATCCGGATGTGTGATGTCTATTTCAGTATCAATAATTCCAATAATTATTCCTGTTCCATCATATGCCTGAGGTAAAGGTGCTTGGCCTTGTTTTACTGGGGTAATGTCGGCATGAATATCTGTCTGGTCATCGAGTGTATTGCCTATACCATGCCTTCCTTCAATTCTTTTAATTCCTGAAATTTCAGAAAGTTGAAATATTTTATTTACTGACAATGTTACTGCAGAAATATCTTTCACAGAATATTTGAAATTCCCTGCAAGATTTTTTACGGCTGCATGAATTATATTCTCATTTCCCTGAACAAGCAATTGCAATTGTTCAACACTGTTTGGGTTTTCATTTACATAATTGCGTAGTGCAAGATTGATAGTTGCTTTTTCCTGAGCAATACTGAAAATTGAAATCAATAAAAAGAAACCCGAAAACAATAGAATTTTTTTTGCCATTTGATAGAAAAATTTTGTGAAATAAAATTAGCCTTACTTACTGACTATACCTCATTAGTTTCGAACAGAATTAATACAAATTGACTATTTGATTATTTTAAAATTGTTTAATGCGATAAAAAATAATTATGAAATTGTTTGAATTTTACATTACTCGAATTCCAATCTCCTTTTAGTTTCGCACAGTAAAAAATTTCTGGATGGTTGCACAACTGATTTTTTCAATCTTATTCATTGCCGCAGTGGCAATGTTCGTCTTCAATATCCGCAAAGTCATTCGCAATATCAATCTGGGGCGAGATTTAAAAATCAACGACCGAAAAGGTGAGAGATGGAAGCAAATGATACTCGTTGCTTTCGGGCAAAAGAAAATGTTCAAACGGCCACTTCCTGCACTTCTTCATTTTGTTTTATATGCAGGTTTCATTATCATAAATGTAGAGCTGTTAGAAATTGTAACCGATGGTTTGTTTGGAACACATCGTGTTTTGGCTCATTTAGTTCCAATTAATTTTTACAATTTTATAATTGCTGGATTTGAAGTGCTAGCATTTTTAGTTTTAGTTGGTTGCGTTGTTTTTTTGTGCAGAAGATATGTCGCCCGTATTCCACGCTTCTGGAACAAGGAAATGACCAAGTGGCCACGCACCGATGCCACTATTATTCTTTTCACAGAGATTATTCTGATGAGTTTATTTCTGAAGATGAATGCTGCGGATAGTATTTTACAGTCAAGAGGAAGCGAACATTATTTCAAAGCTGGATTATTTCCTGTCAGTCAGTTTATAATTCCTTTCTTAAATGGATTTTCTGATGAGACTTTATTTATCCTTGAGCGTACATGCTGGTGGGGCCACATAGTTGGAGTTTTCTTTTTCCTGAATTATATAATCTGGTCAAAGCACTTTCATATTCTTTTAGCTTTCCCGAATGTGTGGTATGCTAAGCTCACGGCAAAGGGAGAATTCACTTCACTTGCTTCAGTTACTAATGAAGTGAAGCTGATGCTTGATCCGAATGCATCAGTTACACCTGATATGAATCCAGGAAAATTCGGTGCGAAGGATGTAACAGATTTATCGTGGAAGCAGTTAATGGATGCATATTCCTGTACTGAGTGTGGCAGATGTACTTCAGCCTGTCCGGCAAACATCACTGGCAAGTTGCTTTCTCCAAGAAAGATAATGATGGACACACGAGATCGGCTGGAAGAAGTTGGAAGAAACATTGACAAACATGGTATTGATTTCACTGACGGAAAATCATTGCTGGGAAATTATATCACTGAAGAAGAATTGTGGGCATGTACCAGTTGCAATGCTTGTGTGGAAGAATGTCCGGTGCTGATTGATCCGCTCAGCATCATCATTGATTTGCGACGCAACTTATTCATGGAAGAATCGAAGGCGCCGGCCGAACTCACTGGTATGATGAGTAATATTGAAAACAACGGAGCGCCATGGAAATTTTCACCAAGCGATAGAATGTTATGGGCTGAAGGTTTAGATATTCCAATGCTTTCTGATGTGGTGGCTAAAGGAGAGGAGGCAGAAATTCTTTTCTGGATTGGCTGTGCCGGAAGTTTTGATGACAGATACAAGGGTGTGATTCGTTCGTTCGCCAAAATTCTGAACGACACGAAAATAAAATTTGCTGTTCTTGGTTTGGAAGAAACTTGCACCGGCGATCCCGCAAAGCGTTCGGGCAATGAGTTTCTGGCGCAGATGCAGGCCATGCAAAATATTACCACGCTGAATAATTATGGCGTGAAAAAAATTGTGACTGCTTGTCCGCATTGTTTTAACACATTGAAAAATGAATATCCTGCACTTGGGGGAAATTATGAAGTGTTACACCACTCTTCTTTTTTACAAACATTAATTGCAGAAGGAAAATTAGTGATGAAGGAAGACAATCCACTGAAAGGAAAAGCAATCACCTTTCATGACAGTTGTTATCTCGGTCGTGCCAATGAAGTGTATGAAGCTCCGCGGCAATTGATTGAATCGTTCAAAGCCGATTTGCGCGAAATGAAAAAATGTAAGACCAACGGATTGTGTTGTGGGGGTGGCGGAGCGCAGGTATTTAAAGAAGAAAGCCCTGGCAACAAGCGTGTGAGTGTAGAGCGCACCGAACAGATTATGGAAACAGGTGCAAGCATTGTTGCAGTCGGTTGTCCGTTTTGCATGACTATGCTTGACGATGGCATCAAACAAAAAAATCAGGAAGAGAATATTAAGGTGAAGGATATTGCTGAGTTGATAGCGGAGGCGAATCAACTTTGATTTATATTTAGTTCAGTTATTAATAACTATTCCTTAATAAATTGGAATGTTTTCGTGTTTGCACATTGTTTTATAGTAATGAAATATTCTCCCGATGAAATATTTGATAAGTTTATTTTAACAGAATTCGCAATTGCAAAAATTGATTGTGAAGAAATTTTTATTCCTGATGTATTATAAATTGTAATTTCTGTTTTCCCTGAAGTAGGAAGCTTTATGTTCATTTCGTTTATTACCGGATTCGGATAGAATCCAATTTGTAATGAGTTAATATTTACTCTGTATATTTCAGATAAGCTATAAGAACCATTATAATTTTTCTGCATCAAACGATAGTAATTTTCTCCGATTGCAGGCTCAGTATCAGTAATAAAATAGTTGTGATTTTCCTGAGTTGTTCCATTGCCTTTTAATGAAGCAATCGAATTAAAATTTTTTCCATCCTCACTTCTTTGTACCATGAATGAATCGCAATTAGTTTCTGATTCTGTTCGCCATACAAGGTTTACTTTATTATCTGAAGTTTTTTCTGCTTTAAAAAAACTCAATTCAACAGGCAACGAAACTCCGCCAAAACCAATTCCATAATCAGAGAATGAGTTTAGCACTGTTCTTTCAGCGGTAACTGTGCCATTTGAAATTGATTGTGTATTGTTGGTGTGAACCCCTAATGATTGCCAAGGCATTGTATTATCTTCTCTTTTCAGTATGCAATAATCATTTGCATTTGAAGGTCCGTTAGATTGACCATGCATATTACATACTACATCATAACTACCACTAACGAGTGCTGCATTGGGTGTAAGTGTCCAATATCCATAGTTAAGTAAATCAATTATTGGTGTTGAATTTACTGTTAGGCCTGTTGGAACAATTCCGGGACTTATCTGGTTAAAAAAACCTCTTACCGAAGAAAAACCTGAAATACTGTTTAAATGAAGACTAATTAATTCATATTCCGAAGAAGTTCCCACCGGGAAATCATAAATACCACTTGCTGAAATCGATCTGTTAAGAATTCCATTTATATATGAGGTTGAAGTGTAACCAATGATTGTTGATGATGCTGAATTAAATGTTCGCACTTCATAAATTCCGGTTGATATAATTCCGTCAATTAAATTCAGAATACCATTCACATTTGCATTTTTCCCTAATGTAATTGTTCCGTTGCAATTTATGGTTAGGTTGTTCAGTTTCGTTTGAGCACTTGTTAATTCATAGTTTGTCGTAACTGGAGCTGTATAAATAAGATTGTAAATTCCAAGAAAATTCGGGTTGCCCGATAAATCTCCTGTTGCTCTTGAAACAGTAGCCCCGATAGCTATTTTCAGCGAAAAGCCATTTAGATTAAAAAGTCCATCGGTTAAGTAAAAAGTAGAATCAACTGTGATAGTTTTTGAAATCTTGACTCCAGTACTGTTGTTAATTGATAATTTATGAAATGTAGTGGTGTAACTGATATTCTGTAATGATGTTCCTTCAAAATGCACATTTGAATTACTCCTGTAATTTAAATTTCCGGCGGTTCTAATTAAATCACCTTTTAAATAGGTATCACCATTTAACCAAAGTGTTTTACTTGATGTTTGACTAATAGTGAATGTGCCGTTTGCGGCAAATGAAGCATCAAGATCTACATCAGTTGCTTGGTTAGAACATGTCCATTGAAAGTTTCCAAAAGTTTGTCCTGTTCCTGTTGGTTCAGTATTAGTAACTCCTGAAATAATGCAGTTTGAATTTGATTCCCAGGTTGCATTTACAATCGGAATAATTGTGTTTCCATCTCGGCAATATTTATAGTTGCTTCCGTTTTCGAAAGTAACAGTTCCTCCAAGATTATTCAGAAAAGCGCCACTATCATTCAAACTTCCGTAGATGTGAATGTCGGCTCCATTTTTAACTTGCAAAGTCACTCCTTGCTTAATGAAAATAGTACAGCCTGAAGGGTGATATATTCCATCAGTAATGGCATTGCTTGTGAAAGTGTAATTTGTGGTAGGATTATTAAAAATAAAAATCCGTCCGGTAGTTTCGCTTAAAGAATAATTCATTGCTTCATCACGCATAAAAACCAGGTAGGTGAATTTTCCATTTGCTCCCGGGTCATCGGTAAATGAAGATATTAGTGAATCGTTATAAATTACTTTCCAGGTTGAAATACTTGTTGGACCATCGCTTGAATTTGAAGATGAATAATATACCTGATTGGAAACAGAGGGTGTATCTGTTAGAATTCCCGATTTCCGTAAAATCATTATACCATCCGTTCCGCTTTCATAATCGCTTCCTTGCGCAAATGTCAATTGTATTGATGTTCCTGTGCAATTTGCCACTAATGTGGTTGGAGCTGAAGGAACCGAGTTATCAATGCCCGGATAAGTGGAAAGGCTTATAACAGCATCATCAAAATAAATGGATATTGAACCTGCCACATTGTTTGAAGCATAAATAACCGGATAGTAAGTATGACCCACCTGCCCAACTATGGTATACGAAATTTTTGTGAAGGCAGCAGTGTCAGCGCTTTGGTAGCCGGCATCTACAGTTTCAATGGCACCGGTCACATCATAAAAACCAAGTTTTATTTTTGAACTTAGCAAATTGGATTTTACATAAATATCAAAAGTCACAAACTTGCTGATGTTGTCATTTACAGAAACAGTTGTTGAAGTATTGTATAATTTTTTTAAAGTAATACCTGCGGTAGTAAGCCTTGCAGCATAGGTACCTGTTCTTAATTTAGAAGAGGAAGTTGTTGCTGTCCATCCTGATCCGGAAGTGCTCCAACCTGTAAGCGCATTTTCAAATCCCGGATTATTGTTTATTGCAAAACCACTCGCACTTCTTAATAATAAGAAGAGAAGTATTGCAAAAAACGGATAGGTATTTATCCGGTTTATTAATAATAGTAGTTTCGAATACAGAAACATTTTATGGTGTTTACACTTTTATCAATATACTGTTACTTATGTATTTTAAAAAAGTTCTGATATTTAAGAATTGTTTTAATTCTTTATTTTTTTTGTTCTAATAAATTTTTAGAAATCATACTTACCTATTATACATTTGTCAACGAAATAATTAAACATGGTTAATTGGAATTTCGCTGAAGGTTTTCACCCTGCTTCCAAAGCATGGATTTATCAAAGCAATCGTGAACTCAATGCTGCGGAAGTAAATGAAATTGACAATGCCGTAAAAGCATTTTCAAAAGAATGGACATCGCATAAAGCGGAAGTAAAAGCAACCGGCGCTGTGTTACGCAATCGTTTTATCGTTTTGCTCGCCGATGAATCACAGAATGCAGTTGGCGGATGCAGTATAGATTCGTCAGTAAAATTTATACGCTCAATTGAAAATCATTTTTCCATTTCATTGCTCGATCGCACTATTCTTTTGTTTGAGCAGAATGGCATTTTAAAAGAGGTATTTCTTCCGCAGCTCGATGAAAAAATTTCGTCCGGTGAAATTCAACCAACCACCATTTATTATAACAACACGGTCACTTCACTTCATGAAATGCAAAACAAGTGGCAGCAACAGGTAAAAGATTCGTGGATGGCTCCGAGGTTGAAACAGGTGTTTACCTAAACGGAATAACGCAGATTAATGAATGGGTAATACTCCCCAAATAATTTCTGAAACAGACTCAGGTTTTTGTTAACTTTGTTTCATGATTTTAAAGCGATTTTATTTTCTGATTCTGTTATTGAATCCGATTCTTTTATTTGGACAAAATCTTGCTCCAAATAATGGATTTGATGTTTATTCTGTTTGCCCTTCCACCTCCAGTCAGATCGTTACTCCTCCATGGACCACACCCGTGGGGCAAACAGGCACACCCGATTACATGAATGCCTGTTTTGTTGGCGGCGCAGGAGCACAGGGAGTTCCCACAAATTTTTACGGTTACCAGATTCCGGTTTCTTCTGATGGATATTATGGAATGATTACCCATTATGGTGGCGGTATTGAAGTGCGTGAATATTTAACTGCCCAACTTACGCAACCATTAATGGCAGGTCAAACTTATTCGGTAGGTTTTTCTGTAAGCCTTTCTGATAATTTTAAATATGCAACAGATCACTTCGGTGCTTATTTGTCTGTCGCAGCTCCAACCTGGAGTGGAAATTATTCTGCAATGAATACCTATACTGCCCAGATAGATAACGGAGCAGGTAATGTGATTTCAGATATGGCGGGATGGACTTTGATTTCCGGAACCTATACTGCCATTGGAGGTGAGCAATTCATTACAATAGGTAATTTTTTTAATGATGCAAGTACTCAGGTAGTTACAGTAAATGCAAGTGGATTACAATGGGCTTATTACTACATGGACGAAGCTTTTGTAATACCAACAAATCAGTCGCTGTTAGTTAGCGGAGATACAATGTTATGTGCGGGTGAATCCACAACATTAACTGCAACAGGCGGAGGTCCTTATCAATGGGCTGATGCATCAAACCAAAGTGTAATTATCAGTACAGATAGTTTTCTAACTGTTACACCTAATGCAACAACATCATATGTAGTTTGGAATACATCAGATACAATAACTGTTACTGTTCATGTTTCAAATCCTCCGGTTTTTAATTTGGGAAATGATACAGTTTTTTGTTCAGGTTCATCAGTTTTATTGGACGCAACTACAAATGGGGCAACTTATTTGTGGCAGGATAATTCAATAAATGCAACAGTCAGTGCAATTGTAACAGGTTTGTATTGGTGCAAAGTAACCGTGAATGGTTGTTCTGCAGCTGATAGTGTAAATATTACTGTAAACCCGATTCCTGCTATTAATCTTGGAAATGACACAACAATTTGTGCCGGACAATCTTTAATGTTAAATACTGCAACTGCTGGTACTACTTATTTATGGCAAGATAATTCATCAGGCAGTACTTTCAATGTAACAGTAACAGGCGTGTACTGGGTTGATGTAAATTTAAACGGATGTGTTGATACCGATTCAATACAGGTAAATGTTTTCAGTTCAACCGCTCCTGTTATTAATTCTAATTCTCCTTTATGCGAAGGCACCTCTTTAAATCTAACCACCGGATTTGTGGCTGGTGCAACTTACAATTGGAGTGGCCCGGGAGGATGGTCAAGTAATCTGCAAAACCCAACCATTACAAATATAACTTTAGCTGGAGCGGGCAATTATTCTTTATCCATTTCAATAAATGGTTGCACAAGTCCGGTTTCCAATACTAATGTGGTGGTTAACCCAATTCCTGCAGCACCTGTACTTGGAAGTAATAGTCCGATTTGTGAAGGAGTTGATTTGAATTTAACCTCGAATTTGGTAGCCGGGGCAACAATTAATTGGAATGGTCCAAACGGGTGGAGTAGTAATTTTCAGAATCCGACAATAACTGCGGCATCAATTTTATCTGCCGGAAATTATTCAGCAACCATTACAGTTAGTGGGTGTACCAGTAGTGCAACAAACTTAAATGTTATTATAAACCAGGCTCCATCTTCTCCTGTTTCGGGAAGCAATAGCCCTGTTTGCGAAGGAGGTGATATTCTTTTAACAGCAACAAGTGTTGTGGGAGCAACTTTTTATTGGGATGGCCCAAATGGTTGGACCAGCAACACCCAAAATCCTATTATTACTAATTCTCTACCAATTCATTCGGGTAATTACAATGTATTTGCTTCTTTAAATGGATGTAATTCTTCAGTTTCAACTATTGCAGTTGTTGTTGTCCCGGCTGCCGCGTTGACTTTTTCTGTTTCACCTGCTTCTATTTGCGAAGGAGAAGAAACAATTATTACCTTGACTTCACCTGCTATTGGTGGAGCAGTATATAGCCTTAATTCACTACCAGGTGTTTTAACTAATGGAAGTGGAGCAGGACCTTGGACTGTTAAATATTTAACAGCTGGAATATATGATATTATTTTAAGCGGATCAATTGCAAATTGTACAATTGCACCAGATACACGGTCTATTGTCGTAAATCCTGACCCTGTTGTAAACTTTACACCGCAATCAATTTTGTATTGTGATTCAGTTGTTGTGAGTTTTATTAATAATTCAACTGAAATTAATAGTGTGCTTTGGAATTTCGGAGATGGCAGTTCAGATACTTCACAGACCCCAATTCATACATTTTTTCCTGGAAATTATGATGTATCTCTGTCTGTTGTTTCTTCATTCGGATGCACTACAGTTTTAAATATGCCTTCCATAATTATTGTGGATTCACCTCCAGTAGCCTTATTTACCGGAACACCAACTTATGGAGATTCAATTGAATTAAAAAATGCAACTATTCTTTTTTTAAATCAATCACTTAACGCTAATTCCTTTCAATGGAATTTTGGAGATGGAACAAGCGCGTCTTTCATTTCTGGATATCATCAATACAATGATACCGGCCGCTATTTTGTAGAGCTTATTGCAACAAATAACCAAGGTTGCAGTGATACTTTGGTCTTGGGACAATGGATAGTAATGCCAAATATTTTATATTTTATTCCAAATGCGTTTACTCCAAACGATGATGAAATTAATGATGTGTTTAAAATTTTTGGAAGTGGAATAAAAAAATCAGAATTAGCGGTATTTGATCGTTGGGGAGAAAAAGTATTTTATTCTAATGAAAAGGAAATTGGTTGGGATGGAACATTTAATAATAAAAAGTTGAATACAGGGGTGTATGTATACTACGCCAAACTAATATTGAATAATGGAAGTGAGATTCTGTTAAAAGGTGATGTGAGTTTGATTAGATGATTGACTATAATTTTATTTTTGAACACACTCAAATGTTTAAAAGCAATGGTTCAATAATATTGATTGATTATTTATAAAATATAGATTTGAAATAATAAAAAAATAAATCATGACTGAAAATAAAAAACATTTAGTAGGCACAGAGGAGGAAAATACTCAGCATGACTTGCAGGAAGCAAAGCAGAATCTTTTAACACTTGAAGCTTTAATTAAAATGAGAAGCAGGAATGTTCCTCAAGCAAATGATGATGGAACTAAAAAAGATGAAGATTTTGATATTGATCCAATACCTGGTTATGGAGGTGCCTGGTAAAAGGTAAAAAAGGAATTTCTCAAGCCATTCTGTAAATATCAGAATGGCTTTTTTATTTTTTAACCTTTTCAAAATATTTTACCGTTTGTTTAATTGGGCTTTGATATTTTAAGCCAGACGGTTATATTGCTTGACCAATAAACCAAAACCATTTTATGCTAAAAAGAATCTTTCTGCTGTTCAGCATTCTTTTGCTCAAACAGATTTCAAATGCACAACCTTGTACTACAACAAATGCTTCCGGATGTTATTGTAAGGATGGAACAAACAATTGTGATTTGCTTCCTGATATTACTGTGGGAGAACATACTCTTTCAGTTTCAGGAAATAATGGTGTAATTGAATATTCACAAACAAGTGGAACCAATCCTGGACAACTTAGAATTTCAGTAGAAACTCCAAACATTGGGCATGGTCCATTAAGTACATTAACAACTACAACATTCGTTTGTCCTGATTCAACTTATCAGGGAAGTGCACCAACTACATGTAATGATGGTTCTGCTCCTAAAACAGTTGTAAACCAAAATATTTATCATAAAAACGGGTCTACTATGACCAGTTGGCAACATCTTGCCGGTACTATGACTTATCATCCAACTCATGGACATATGCATTACGATGATTGGGGAATTTATACATTACGATTACAAATACCGGGTGTAACAAATCCTTTGCTTTGGCCAATAGTTGGCACTGGATCAAAATTAGGTTTTTGTCTTCTGGATTATGGGGATTGTGATACATATGGTGATTGCAGAAATGGTAATGGGCCAATACTTCACAATGCTGATTTTCAGAATTTCGGATTAGGAGGAGGAGGGTATAATTGTACTCCAAATCAACAAGGAATTACAGTTGGTTGGGCTGATGTTTATTATCAATATCTTGATGGAATGTATATTCAGATTCCACCTGGTACTTGTAATGGACAATATTATATAGTTGCGCAGATTGACCCATATAATTATTTCCTAGAGGAAGATGAAACCAATAATGTTTTGGCTATGCCGTGGACATTAAATCAACAAGATGCTCCAGGTAATCCTGTATGTACAATTACAAAAACTTCAAATACTAATGCTACTACTTATTGTTTTGGCGACACTGTTATTTTAACTGCTGATCAGGCAGCTTTTTCTTATTCTTGGAGTAATGGTTCTTCTGCTCGAAGTATAAAAGTTACCCAATCTGGAAATTACACTTGCACGATAAATTATCCTTGCGGAATAGTTACATCTAGTCCGGTTAATATAAGTTTTACCAATCCATCAACTCCTGTTATAACGAACGACACTTTGTGTGGTACTGGAAATGCAGTACTTAGCGCAACAGGTAATGGAAATATTTCCTGGTATAATTCAGCAAGCGGAGGCGCTTCAATAGCAACAGGTAATAATTTGAATTTGAATAATGTTCAAGCATCTGCAACTTATTATGCGCAGAACGATATCAGTACAACCGGAGTTTCAAGTTACAATCAACCTTATAGCAATACTATTGGAGCCGGAGCAAATCATACAGACTCAACCAGATATGAAACATTTACTGTTTATTCATCTTGTATTTTAAAATCAGTAAAAGTTTATGCAACTGGTGCAGGTAGCAGAAAAATTGTTTTGAGAGATCAAAATGGTAGTCCATTACAGAGTGTAACCGCAAATATTCCAAATGGAGAAAGTACTGTTACTTTAAACTTTAATTTATCACCAGGTAATTATAGGCTCGGTTATGGAAACGGAACACCGAATTTATATAGAAATAGTGCTGGTGTGGTTTATCCTTATAGTCTATCAGGGCTATTAAGCATTACAGGGTCATCTGCCGGAAGTGCATACTATTATTATTATTACAATTGGGAGGTACAAACTCTTCCGACCACCTGTAGCAGTAATAGAGTAGCAGCAACTGTAACGGTCAATACAATTCCTTCTCCAACTATTTCTGGTGTTGCAGCAATTTGTAATACAACTCCTGCAAATCTTTCAACAACATCAGGATTCAATTCATATTTATGGAGTAACGGATCTACTACTCAGAGTATATCAGTTTCATCAGCTGGAAATTATTCTGTTGTTGTTACTGACGCAAACAATTGTACCGGAAATAGTTCAATAATAAATGTTGTAAATTCTATCACACCAGCTTCCACAATTACCCCAAGCGGTGCTACAACACTTTGTAAAGGCAGTTCTTTAATTTTAAATGCAAATATTGGAAGTGGATTAACTTACCAATGGAAAAAAAGCGGTGTTCCAATTTCCGGTGCTTCAAACATTTCTTATGCTCCTACACTTTCTGGATTGTACAGAGTAGTTGTAACAAATTCTGCCGGATGCAGCAAGCAATCATCATCAACTACAGTTGTATTTAATACACTTCCTAGCGCAACTATTACAGCTTTGGGCTCATTGAATATTTGTGCATCTGGTAGCGTTGTTCTACAAGCCAATGCAGGAACCGGATATTTATATCAATGGAAAATAAATGGCTTGGTAATAGCCGGTGCTACTAATCAAACATATACGGCCACAACTGCTGGTAGTTATAGGGTTGTTGTAACAAATACAAACGGATGTCAAAAACTTTCGGGAGCAAAAACTGTTACTGGTTGCAGAGTAGAAAGTATAGATCAGAATGAAGCAATATTTGATTTTTCAATCCAACCGAATCCTAACGAAGGAACATTCAATATTTCATTTAATAGTTCTGATTGGGAGGAGGATAATTTAAATGTTGAAATATTTAATACCCTCGGCCAATTAATTTATTCTGAAAAAATTGAAGTAACAGAGAATATTGATGTTATTAAATTTAGTTTGGATGAAACAGTATCTAAAGGCATGTATTTAATTAAATTGTCATCAATAAACAGGTCTGTAAGCAAAAACTTTATTATAGAATAATCTGCCAATAATAAAATAGTATAGTAAAGCCGGGAACTTTGTTTCCGGCTTTTTTATTTAAATGTTTAATACAGTTTTTCTTAATTTAATATTTTGCCAATTGCAACAAATAGAAATTCAACCCGTAATGCGAATTAAATAAAACGCCAAGTGAAGATTGCTTTAAACATATTAGCCTTGGGAATAATAAGCGCATTGCTTACTGCTTTTTCTTTGAGAGGACCATCTGCAGAAGATTATTTTGAATCAGGAAAACAGAAATTCAATTCAAAAGATTATTCTGGTGCCATAGCTGATTTCACCATAGCTATTAAACAAAAACCTGATTTTGCAATTGTTTATTTTAAAAGAGGCAGTGCATTTTATCTTACAATGGATTTTGATAAAGCTGTTGACGATTTTAATATTTATTTGACTTATAAACCGGAAGATGAAAACGGATATTACAATAGAGCAATGTGTTGGAAAAATATTAATGAGCTGAATAGAGCCATTGATGATTTAGATAAGGTTACCAGAATTGACCCATATTATACACTTGCCATAATGAAAAGAGCAAATATTTTTTATGAATTAGGAAAATATGACTCTGCATTAAAGGATTTTACATGGTATTTGACTATAAAACCTGAAAGTGAGAAAGGGTATTTTAATCGAGCAAATACATATAAAAGATTAGGGCGACCAAATGAATCTATTGCCGATTACAATAAAGTTATTGAACTAAAACCTGAATGGGAAGAAGCTTATATTAATCGAGGTTCTTTATACGCAGATATGAACATGAATAAAGAAGCGATAAATGATTTTTCAAAAGCAATACAAATAAAACCAGATGATGCAGATGCCTGGTTCAACAGAGGTGTAGTTTACAACAATATGCAGGAGCATAACCTTGCCTGCAGGGATTGGAAAGAAGCATCGAAATACAGTCACAAGGAAGCAATTGCTTATCTCCTCAAGTATTGTAAATAGAATATGATTGTCTGCTAATCAGGCAACCTTTAATTTATGTTTGAATTTTGATTTGCCTAATTTTTCTTCAGCTATTTCCCTTGTCACAATAAATGATTTAACATTTTTCTGTGATGGAATTTCAAACATAATATCGGTCATTATTGCTTCACATATTGAGCGAAGTCCTCTTGCACCTAATTTATATTCAACAGCCTTGTCAATTATATATTCAATTGCTCCCTCTTCAAAAGTCAACGCTACTCCTTCAATTTCAAAAAGTCTGTAATATTGTTTTACTAGAGCATTTTTTGGTTCCAGTAAAATTCTTTTTAAAGAAGTTCGGTCTAATGAGTCCAGAAAAGTTACAATTGGTAATCGACCAACCAATTCAGGAATTAATCCGAAATGTTTTATATCCTGTGGATTTACATATTGTAAAAGGTTTTCTTTATCAACCTTCTCCTGATTCTTCAAGGCTTTGAAACCAATCACCTGAGTTTGCATTCTTCGTGCAATTACCCTGTCCAATCCTTCAAAAGCTCCGCCACATATGAACAAAATGTTCTGAGTATTAATGTTCACCATTTTTTGTTCCGGATGCTTACGACCTCCTTGAGGTGGAACTAATACTTCTGTTCCTTCCAAAAGTTTTAAAAGCCCTTGTTGAACACCTTCACCGCTTACATCTCTTGTAATTGACGGGTTATCACCCTTACGGGCAATTTTATCAATTTCGTCGATGTAAATAATACCTTTTTCGGCCGCCGCAATATCATAATCACAAGCTTGCAACAATCTTGTTAAAATACTTTCCACATCCTCACCCACATAACCTGCCTCAGTAAAAACTGTGGCATCAACAATTGCGAACGGAACATTTAAAAATCGTGCAATTGTTTTTGCTAATAAAGTTTTCCCGGTACCAGTTTCACCAACCATAATGATGTTGGATTTTTCAATCTCCACATCATCCTTGGCTGTTTGATTTAATCTTTTATAGTGATTATAAACAGCTACTGAAATTACTTTCTTCGCTTCATCCTGTCCAATGACATATTCATCCAGAAAATTTTTTATTTCTTTTGGAACTGAAAATTTAGGAGGAGCGGTGATGAATTTTTTCTTCTTCGAAAAATTTTCTTCTTCAATGATTTGCTTAGCCTGAGTTATACAGGTGTCGCAAATGAAAGCATCTATACCTGAAATAAGTACTAGTGTTTCTTCTTTTCCCTTCCCGCAGAATGAGCAGTGCTGAGTTGATTTTTTCATCCTAAACTTGGCGTTTTCTTAATCAAAACTTCATCAATCATACCGTATTCTTTTGCTTCCTGAGCAAGCATCCAATAATCACGGTCACTGTCTTTCTCTACTTTTTTAAATTGCTGATTCGAATGAAGAGCAATGATTTCATATAACTCCTTTTTCAACTTTAATATCTCCCGAGCTGTAATTTCTATATCACTTGCTTGACCTTCAGCTCCGCCCATCGGTTGGTGAATCATTACTCTTGAGTGAGGTAAAGCAGTTCTTTTTCCTTTATGACCTGCACATAACAAAACAGCAGCCATTGAAGCGGCAATACCGGTACATATTGTAGCGACATCTGGTTGAATGTATTGAATGGTGTCATAAATTCCTAAGCCGGCATAAACTGAACCACCTGGACTATTAATATATATCTGTATATCTCTTTTTGCATCTGCGGATTCAAGAAATAATAATTGAGCCTGTATGACATTAGCTACATAATCATTAATGCCTTCACCCATAAAAATAATTCGATCCATCATTAATCTTGAGAACACATCCATTGATGCTACATTCATTGGTCGTTCTTCAATAATATAAGGAGTAAGATTTGTGATCTGGTGTTTCATAACAGAATCAACCGTTACAGCACCTATTCCTTTGTGTTTTATTGCATAGTTTCTAAACTCTTTTCCGTAATTCATTGGTAGATTAATTTTTTAATGGTGATGATGATTATGCTGTCCTTCCAAATGTATGAATTCATCATAAGAAATTTCACGCGGTTGAATATTTGCCTTTTTCTTTAATTCAGCAAATAACTTTTCCTCCATCAACATGTTAAAATAGTTTCGGCGTGATTTTTCATCAGTCATCATTTTGTCGGCCATCTGCGAAAGATATTGTTCAACCATTTCATTTACCTGCCCGGCAAAATAATGTTCACGCAAGCGCTGCATTGCAAATGATTTCAATTCAGCTTCTTCAATTTTTATTCCCTTTTCTTTAGAAACGCGCTCTGTTATTAGGTCCCATTTTAACTGTCGTGTAAATTGGCCAAATTCATTTTCAACCTGTTCAGGAGTAACTGGTTTTTCATTATAGGAGAGTATCCATTTCTTTAAGAAGTTCTCAGGAAAACTTATTTTAGTGCTATCAATCAGGTAGGTAGAAATTTCGTTTAGCAATTTTTGATGCGAAGCATCTGTATAGGATTTTGATAATTCTTCTTTAATTTTTTCATGCAACTCAACTTCATTATTTACAATACCCTCGCCAAATAAACGATTATATAAATCCTGATTAAGTTCAGTCTTTTTTACTTCAAATATTCCATCAATTGTAACCTTAAATGTATGACTCATATCATGTGCCTGATCATGTGAAATGTCAAGTATGTTATGAATAATTAATTCTTCCTGGTTGTCATAGGCTTTAAAAAGATCAATCACAAGGGATTCACCTTTTTTTAATGTCTTTATTTGATTTTTAATCTCCTCATTACGGAAGGACTCAATAGAGATTCTACGAGTTTTTTCAATTCCCGTTGCCTTTTCGCTTGAGTCAGAATTTAACTCTTTGAAAATAATTGAAAGTACAGAATCATTAACAATTGTATCAGTTTCCTCTGTTGTTCCGTAGCGGACTTTAAGTTTTTCAACTTCATCAAGAACTGTTTTATCATTTGGCTTAACTTCGTAATTCAAAAATTCTTTTGCTGATAGGTCGGACAATTCAAAATCACTTACCAATCCTAATTCAAATCGAAAATCATATGAAGTTGGAGATTGAATATTTATTTGTTGTTTTTTTTCATCTTCAACGGGCAATGGTTGACCAAGAATGTTAAGTTTTTCCTCTTTTATATAATTATCCAGGGTTTCACCAATTAATTTATTCAATTCTTCGGCGAGCATTTCGTTTCCAACCATTTTTTTTGCCATTCCAAGAGGAACATGCCCTTTTCTAAATCCAGGCATATTCAACTTCTTACTATAAATTTTAATTGCCTCTTCAACTTTTGGCAAATAATCATCTGGAGCAATATTGATATTAACTTGTACATGCAGGTCATTTAAACTTTCTTTTGTAATGTTCAT
This sequence comes from Chitinophagaceae bacterium, assembly GCA_947469485.1. Classification (GTDB taxonomy): domain Bacteria; phylum Bacteroidota; class Bacteroidia; order Chitinophagales; family UBA10324; genus UBA10324. Next base: position 44,514 of record CANIPU010000004.1, read on the forward strand.
TCTGGAAGATTATTATTTGTGTAATGTTTGTTTAAGAAATTATTGAATTAGGAGGAGTAATTAATTATATAAATCGGTGATTTTAAAATAGTTCGATTAAATATTCTGGCAATCAAATAACTAAAAACAAAGTGCGGGTAGAGGGGGTCGAACCCACATGCCTCGCGGCACCAGATCCTAAGTCTGGCGCGTCTGCCAATTTCGCCATACCCGCATTTGAATTTAAGGGTGCAAATGTAATACAGAATGCAGATGGAAAAACCGATTTAAGAAAAATATTGCAAGTTATTGCAGAAATAAAAAAACCGCCCTCAAATCTCCCAGTAGGTAAAACACCAAACCTAATGTGAGCGTGGAAGAAGGCGGTTAAATCTTAGAAAGATTTTCGGTTTGAAACGAATTTCCTTGTGTGTTTGAGGTCTTCTACAAACAAATTCAATTTAGGTTACACAGAAATATAAATTTCCGGAATATTTCTATTGTGATTTAATAAAAGAAAAATAAATAGCCAGGTAAAATAAGGTCAAAAAAATATTGGTTTAATGTTTACCTATTTGATAATCATCATTTAACATACCATTTTCCATTGCATATTTTATAAGTCCGGCTGTATTTTTAACACCAAGTTTTCTCAACAGGTTTTTTCTGTGAGTAATTATTGTCATTGGACTATTGTTCAACTTTGATGCAATTTCAGCATTTGTTAATTCCTGTGCTATTAGTTTTAATATTTCAAGTTCCTTTTTTGTAACTTCTGATTTACGAACTGGGGGCATCTTGTTTTCAGCTGATGATTGATCGTTGTTATTCATTTTGTCAATCATCTTAAGAGAAACTTCGCTGCTTACATATCTCTCTCCTTTATAAACTGTGGTAATTGCAGTAATTAGTTCTGACTTACCGGCATTTTTTAATAAATACCCAGAAGCTCCGGCTTTAATCATCTCCGATACATAAAGTGTATCGTCAAACATTGTTAATGCAAGAATTTTAATTTCAGGGTACAACTGTCGGATTTTTTTTGTGGCTTCGATGCCATTAATTTTTGGCATATTAATATCCATTAATATGACATTTGGTTGATTCGTTTTTAATTGGGCTAATAAGTCTTCACCGTTTTCTGCTTCACCAATTAATTTTACTTCCTGACTATCACGGGTTAATGCCTTAATACCTTCAATAAAAAGTTGATGATCATCTGCAACAAAAATTTTTATCTGATCCATATTAATTCTTTATTGAATTTGAGATTCAAAAATATATAGTGATTGTGTTAAGAATATAATGGTTAGTTAGTTATTGCTAACCCAGGTTTGTGAATAGTATTTCTGAAGTTATTTTAAAGGAAGTTCAATGCTGAATTTTGTTCCAACCTTTTGAGTTGAAAGAACATCTATTTTTCCTCCTAACATTTGTACGCGTTGAAATATTTTTTTCAACCCCAAACCCCGGGGGTTATGCAATTCTTTTTGATAATTGAACCCGATTCCATCATCAGAAATTTCAATAAGCAACTTTGAACCATGCTGATAAATAAAAATACTAGAGTTAACAGCTTTGGAATGATACATTATATTTTTAAGTAGTTCCTGTAAAATACGATAAGCAGTAGTTTCTAATGCTATTGGTAAACTTATTTCTGAATTAATGATATGAATCTTAATTGCCAATAGTGCTGAATCGTTAATTCTATTGACGAGATTATTTATTGCATTGGTTAAACCAAAATCCATATTCATGGGCATTTCATGGTGGGCAAGATTTCTGATCTGTTCAATTGCTTCATCCAATAAATTTACTCCTGAGTTAAATGATTCTTTTGATTCAGGCGATAAACTGGATGCATCTTTTTCGAAAGCTGAAAACTTTAATTTAATTCCTGAAAGCATTGAACCCAATTCATCATTAAGGTATTCTGCAAATCTTCTTCGTTCTAATTCTTCAGTTTGAATTAGAGTATCAATCCAATCTAATTTTTCATTAAACGGATGATGATGATTCCCTGCCTGTTGCAACATACGGCCGGCTTCAAGTAGTTTTTTTAATGAAGAAACTTTTTCTTCATTCATTTCTTTGCCGGGTTCTGCAATTGTTGCCATTCTGAAAGTTAATTTAACTTATAATGTTTGTGAAAGTATATGTTGTATTTGGTGATGGCGGAATTGAAAATTTAATTGATTCACATTGTATTCGTTGATATTTTTACATAGTTGACACAATGTTCATCGTACATTTCAAGCCGAATGAAAAAAAGGTTTTTTGCTTTTCTTATAACTCTTCTGGGACTAACTCATAACTCTGATGCTTCAACCTATTATCTTTCATCAAGTTCAGGGGATGATAATTATTCAGGGCTATATCCTGATTCAGCATGGCTGAGCCTGGATAAATTAAATTCTATTACTCTTTTTCCTGGCGACTCAGTTTTATTAAAATGTGATGATACTTTTTATGGAACCATTATTATTTCTAACTCAGGAAGTTTCAGCTTGCCTATTTATTTTGGAAAGTTTGGAACAGGTTCATTACCTGTAATTACAGGATTTAAAAAATTAACAGGATTTTCACAAATTGGAAATATTTTTTCTGTTCAGGATACCAGTTTTGTGAGGAGTATATGGTTGAATGGAAAATGGATGCAGCCAGCCAGATATCCAAACAAAGGGTTTATTTCGACTTTGAGTTTGGGGGTTAATAATATTGTTTATAATAACTTATTAAATCAACAAAACGGATATTGGGATAATTCTACAGTTGCGATCAGATCAAGCGGAATCAAATATGAAATGAGCTTAGTTGATACTTTTTTACAAGGTGCAGCCATATTATCTCAGCCTACGCAATACTTAATTCCTCAATTTTCTGGTTTCTTTTTTTACAATAAATTTGCAGAACTCGATACTATTAACGAATGGTATTGTGATACTTTGAATAATTCTGTAAATATTATTCCTCCATCAGGAATAAGTATAAATATTGCTTTGGTTGAGGCATCGATTTTAGATTATGGTTTTTATGCAGGAATTGATGCTAGTAATTTAGTTATTGAGGGTATTGAATTTAATGGTCAAGCAAAAGACGCTATCCATTTTCAAGGGTTAGCTACTGGAATAAAAATTCAAAATAATCATTTCAAGAAATGTAAAGAAAGAGCGATAGCTTTTAAGCAAACAACTTTATATTGTCAATTAATTAATAATAAAATAGAAGATTGTAGCGGAGATGGTGTGTTCTCTGAATTTTTTTTTCATTGTAGAATTGAGAATAATGTAATTTCAAGAATTGGGTTGCAGGAAGGTTTTGGACTGGAAAATACAAGTCAAGGCATTGGCCTTTATTTATATGGAGCTATTTATGATACAATCATTAATAATATTATTGATAGTTGTGGTTATGGGGGTATTACCTTGTTTAATAAGTATAATAGAATTGAAAATAATTTCCTAAACCATTGTATGTTAAAACTAAATGGAGGTGGTGCAATGATTTTTTACAACATGGAATCTAATTATAACTATATATCAAAGAATTTTATTTTAAACACGAATGGAAATATTGACGGAACAACTCTTTCTACAAAAACATCTTTCGGAATTTATTTTGCTGATAATATTCGTTATGATTCTGTAATACATAACACCATAATAAATTCAGATTCTTATGGCATATATATCGGACCAAATAATCACAATCATTTTTTTATAGACAATGTATTATATAATAATCAGAAAGGACAAGTTTTCATAAATGACGGAAACACAACAAATTCAACTTATCAAATAAAACTGCAAAAAAATATTTTTTATTCGTTAAGCGACAAACAAAAGGTTATTCAATTTGCAGGAAAAAACTATAACTTTTTTCCGATTAAAGGCGATAGTAATTATTACTGTAATCCATATGATTATTTTCCAATATATCAGCAAACAGATTTTGATACTATCATCAGAGATAGAGCTTTTCCGCTTGCAGATTGGAGACTAATTACTTCGCAGGATTCAAACAGCCATGTTTCAAAAGTTGATTGGCAGAATTATTATGTTACAGACACTACAGGTCTTGATTTGGTTGAGAACGGAAATTTCTCAAACAATTTTGATGGTTGGAACGCTGAACCGGTAAATAATAATATGTTATTGCTTGATAATTTAACAATGATGGACGGAGGTTGTGTTAAATTTAAAATAACAGATACGATTCCAAATCCGTGGGCAAAAATTGTTTCAAATGATTTTGCTTTGCAAACTGATCAATTTTATCAAGTGTCATTTTCATCTTCAGGATTAATTGAAGGTATACTCCATTCCGACATTAAGCAACAACACCCACCATATAATCCAGTTGGATTTGATAAATTTTTTCCAAATAAGTCAAGCCGAGTTGACTATAACAATATTTTTTCCAGTTCTCAATATGATTCGCCGCTTGCTTTAAATTTCGAGCTGTCTAAAAGTGATTCCCTGGTTTATTTTGATAATATTCATTTGTTTCCAGTTAGTGTCTTTAAGCATGATTCGACGCGTATGTCAGTTTTAATAATGAATTATTCGCCAAACATTGTTTCGGTGCCACTTGGTGCTGATTCCATTTTTCGTGATTTGGATGGAAATATTGTAACAGGTTCATATTCATTGAACCCATATTCGTCTTATGTATTGGTGTTAGATTCACCTTTAAATCTTGTTAAAGTTAAGGAAATACAATCGCAAATAAATTCAATTAAAGTGTTTCCAAATCCAGTGCAATCTTATTATGGAAATGTAAATGTTCAATTACCGGATTCTGATAAATATCATTATGAAGTGCACGATTTAATGGGGAGAAAAATTCTGGAGGGGCAATTTTCCGGATTAACGAACAATGTTGTTTCATTAAAAAATACAGCAGCAGGTGTTTACATATTAACGGTTCATTCTTCAAATAAAATATGGCAACAAAAAATTGTTGTTGTAAATTGAACAACTTATGGGTGAATTGAAAGAAAACAAGAAGGAACTGTTTGTAAGTGAAAAAAATATTTCATTGGTAAATAATATTGAATCTATAAAGAAGGAGGCCTCTGATTCAATTACAAATCTTGAAAGGAAAGAAGTTTTAAAACAATATCGGAACTTATTATTGGCGTTAAAGCCTCAGATGCAAAAAGGTGACCATAAACAAATTCGCCTTGCTTTTGAAATGGCTCTTGAAGCTCACAAAGAAATGAGAAGGAGAAGTGGTGAGCCATATATTCTGCATCCGCTTGCTGTTGCTCAAATTGTTGCAAAAGAAATTGGCCTCGGCCCTGTTGGTGTGATATGCGCATTGTTGCACGATGTGGTTGAAGATACCGAAATTACATTGGAAGATATAGAACGCGAGTTCGGAAAAAAGGTAAAAGAAATAATTGATGGGCTCACAAAAATTGCAGTGATTTTTGATCAGCATGGTTTTGTGCAAGCAGAAAATATCAGAAAGATTTTGCTTACGCTCGCAAAGGATGTTCGTGTTATTTTAATCAAGCTTGCTGATCGTTTGCACAACATGCGCACTATGGATTCAATGCCGCGCAACAAGCAATTAAAAATTGCATCCGAAACAGTTTATTTATATGTACCTCTCGCACATCGTCTTGGGTTGTATGCTATTAAAACTGAGTTAGAAGATCTTTCCCTTAAATATTCTGAACCTAAAATATATAAGCAAATAACAATAAAGCTAGCTGATTCAAAAAAAGAAAGGGATAAGTACATAAATGAATTTATAAAACCTGTTAAAGAAGAAATACCGGCACACGATATTAAAAAATTTGAAATTTTCGGCAGACCAAAATCTATTTCTTCAATTTGGAGGAAGATGAAAGAGCAAGGAGTTCCTTTTGATGAGGTATACGATAAGTTTGCAATAAGAATTATTATAGATTCTGAAATTGAAAATGAAAAGGCCGATTGTTGGCGAGTATATTCTGTTGTTACAGATTTTTATCACCCCAACCCTGATCGTTTGCGAGACTGGATTTCAACTCCAAAAGCAAATGGGTATGAAGCATTGCACACAACTGTAATGGGGCCCAAAGGGAAATGGGTGGAGGTTCAGATTAGAACAAGGCGAATGGATGAAATAGCTGAAAGGGGGTATGCGGCACATTGGAAATACAAAGAGAAGGAAAAAGAAAAACAAACCGGAGAATCAGCAGTAGATGATTGGCTAAGAAGCATTCGTGAATTATTAGAAAATCCGGATACAAATACTCTTGATTTTATTGACGATTTTAAGTTAAACCTTTTTGCAGATGAAATTTATGTATTCACTCCTAAAGGAGATATGAAAGTATTACCTAAAAACTCAACGATACTTGATTTTGCTTTTGAAATTCACTCAGATGTTGGATACAGATGTATTGGGGCTAAATTGAATCAAAAAATTGTCCCAATTTCTCATCGCTTAAATAATGGAGATCAAGTTGAAATTTTGACTTCAAAAAAAATGAAGCCATCTGAAGACTGGATGAGTAATGTTGTTACTGCAAAAGCAAAGTCAAAGCTTAAAGATATTTTTAGAGAAGAGCGCCGTCGGATTATTTCTATTGGAAAAAAAGCTCTTGAAAATATTTTCAGAGAATACAAGGTGAATTTTAATAATCCGAATCTTAATAAGCTTTTAGGTTTTTATAAACTCACAAATCTTAATGATTTGTATTACAGCATTGGTGTCGGAAATTTTCACATAAGTGAGATTCAGAATTTTGTAAAACAAGGCGATGAGATTGAATTAAGAAATAAAGAAAAGAAAAGCAGTGTAGATGTTGAACTAGCTATAAAAAATAAATTGCAGCACAATGCCAATTTATTTGTTTTTGGTGAAAGTTCTGAAACTGTCGATTATAATTTGGCAGAATGTTGTAAGCCAATTCCTGGTGATGATGTGTTCGGATTTATCGGCAAAAATGGCGAGGTGGAAATACACCGCCCAAATTGCCCGAAAGCGATAAATTCAATATCAAAGTATGGATATAAAATTGTGCGAACTAAATGGACCAAACAACACCAGATAACTTTTTTAACAGGATTAAAAATTACCGGGATAGATGATGTAGGAGTTATGTATAAAATAACAAATGTTATTTCAGGTGAAGCAAAAATCAACATGCAGTCAATTACGATTGAAACAAAAGATGGTTTATTTGAAGGTATAATAAAAGTGTTTGTTAAAGACACTCAACAATTACAGGATTTAATGAATAATATGAAAGACCTTGAAGGAATATTAACTGTAACCCGATTTGAAGAAAATCCTGAAGTATAAATAATTGTATAATTATCAAAAGTATTATGAAACAGAACGAATTATTGAAGCAGGTAAAAGAGTTTTTTACTCAATACCTTGAAGATAAAAAGCAACGAAAAACTCCTGAGCGCTATACTATTCTTGAGGAAATTTATCGAAGAAATGATCATTTTGATGCTGAGAAATTATTTCTGGATTTAAATAAAAAAGATCACCATATCAGCCGAGCAACAGTTTATAATACATTGGATTTATTGTTGAGTTGTCAATTGGTTAAGAAGCACCAATTTGATAACAATCAGGCGCTTTATGAAAAATCATTTGGATATAAACAACATGATCATATCATTTGTAAAGAGTGTCATAAAGTTGTTGAGTTTTGCGATCCGCGTATTCATCAGATTACCACAAAAATGGGCGAATTGTTAAAATTTAAAATTGACAATCATACATTAATTCTTTATGGGTTATGTGAGCGATGTGAAAAAAAAAGAAATCTTTTTATTAAATCCAACTGATATTATTAATTGAAACAAGTCCATCAACTTATAATAAAATTATTGTTTGTAACTATTGTTTTGATTTCTCATTGTTCAACATCAATTTCAGCGACTCAAATAATCATTAAATAAAAATAGTTGAATGCCAGTTGATGTTTTACTCGGGTTACAATGGGGAGATGAAGGAAAAGGAAAGGTCGTTGATTATCTCGCTCCCAACTATGATTTAGTTGCGCGATTTCAGGGAGGACCAAATGCAGGTCATACTTTAAATATTGATGGAAAGAAATTTGTGCTTCATACTATTCCATCAGGAATATTTAACGCAGGTTGCCAAAACCTGATAGGAAACGGAGTGGTAATTGATCCTGTTACTTTTCAAAAGGAAATCGAAGGACTAAAAGCTGTGGGAGTTGATGCTCATAAAACACTTTATATTTCTAGAAAAGCACATCTTATTCTTCCATCTCATCGGGCACTCGATGCTGCATCTGAGGCGCATAAAGGAATTTCAAAAATCGGTTCGACCTTAAAAGGAATTGGTCCTGCCTACATGGATAAAACAGGTCGAAATGGATTGCGTGTTGGTGACATTGAAAGTCTGAATTTCAAAGAAAAGTATAAACAGCTGCTCGAAAAACATTACCAACTATTGAAGCAATACGATTACCAGCATGATATTCCATCAATGGAAAATGATTTTTTTGAAGGAATTGAATGCATCAAATCTTTCAAGTTAGTTGATGGAGAATATTTTATCAACGATTTATTAAAGCAGAATAAAAATGTTCTGGCAGAAGGAGCCCAGGGTTCTATGCTCGATATTGATTTTGGAACTTATCCATTCGTCACTTCATCAAACACACTTACTGCAGGTGCCTGCACAGGGTTAGGAATTTCTCCAAACCACATCCGCAATGTCTTTGGAATTACAAAAGCATACTGTACGCGTGTTGGAAGCGGACCATTTCCTACTGAGTTGCTTGATGCCGATGGTGAGTTAATGCGCAAGGAAGGAAATGAATTTGGTTCCACAACCGGCCGTCCGCGCCGTTGCGGATGGATGGATATGCCCGCTCTTCGATATGTGATAATGCTTAATGGTGTAACACATTTGATTATTACTAAGGCAGATGTGCTGAAAGTTTTCGACGAAATAAAAGTATGCGATAGTTATAATATTAATGGAAAAACAAATGAAGGAATCCCCTACGATTTATGCAGGGAAGAAATTTTACCGGTTTATGATTCGATGAAAGGCTGGGGAAAGGAAATTGACAGTATAAAGAAGGCAGAAGAAATTTCAGGTGGATTAAAAAAATATATTGCCTATGTTGAACAGAAATCAGGAGTGAAAGTAGCATTATTGTCAACTGGCCCCGGAAGAGAACAATTGGTTGTTTTAGACAATAAACTTGCCCGCTAAAAAAATAATTCAAAAAAAATTTTGAACATTCAAAAACACTTTCAAAATTTACAGCACATTCATCAACACACATGAAAAAACCTTCTACCAAATCATCAGGCAAAACTTCCGCCAAAAGCGCTGCGCCGAAGAAAGCCGCTAAACCATCTGTTGCAGCCGGAAAAAAGAGTTCCGGAAAGTCACCGAAACCAGTAAACAAAAAGAAACAAGACGATGATGAAGATTTAGATGAATCTAATCTAGAGTTAGAAGAAGATTTTGATCTTGATGATGATTTTACAAAATTGGATAATGACGATGATGACGATGACGATGATTACTAGTCGTCATATATAAATATTTTAATGAAAAATTTAAACGGCAATTCTGAAAATAAAGGAGTTGCCGTTTTTTTTATTCCTGATATAAAATCTTTTAAGCAAAGATCTTTGCTTTGGGCTCAACAATATTCTATAGTTGCAGCGCTTGATAATAACCTAAACAAAAATCAACTGTTTCAGTCCAATGAATTTCTATTGGCTGTTGGTGCAAAAGATGAAATTTCAGAATCAAATAATTGTTTTTCGGCTATTCATGATTTTTTTAACAAAAGGAATGAATGGAAATTCGGGTTTCTTTGTTACGACATAAAAAATGAAATTGAAGATTTGCAATCAAAGAATGAAGAGCAATTAAAATTTCCTTTAACACATTTTTTTAATCCTGAAACATTAATTCGTATAACCGGCAGTGAAGCTGAAATAATTTCATCACATAAAAATGTGACAGAAATTTTTTATGAAATAAATAGTGTTTCAATTTCAGAAAAGCATACTTCATTATTTCCCGAAATTAAAACTACAATGCCTGATGAAGATTATTTAATGAAAGTTGAAAAAATTAAAGAGTATATCACTGAAGGTGATGTGTATGAATTAAACTTATGCCGTGAATTTTATTGTGAAAATTATAAATGTGATCCACTGCAATTATATTTTAAATTAAATGAAACTTCTCTCGCGCCATACTCAGTATTTTACAAACTACATAGCAAATATTTATTATGTGCTAGTCCTGAGCGATTTCTTAAAAAAGATGCAACAAAAATTATTTCTCAGCCAATAAAGGGAACGATCAGAAGGAGTGAGGATGAGCAAATGGACATTCAACTTCGAAGCAAATTGTTGAATAGTGAAAAGGACCGGACCGAAAATGTTATGATAGTTGATTTGGTTCGGAATGATTTATCTCGAAGTTGTGTTGCGGGAAGTGTTATTGTTGAGGAGTTGTTTGGCATATATACTTATCCTAAGGTTCATCAAATGGTTTCAACCGTTTGTGGTGATTTGAGAAATGAAATTGCAATTTCTGATGCTTTAAAGAATGCCTTCCCTATGGGAAGTATGACCGGTGCACCTAAGATCAGAGCGATGCAATTAATTGATGAACTTGAAAATTCAAAACGAGGATTATTTTCTGGTGCTGTCGGATATATTACTCCTGAAAACGATTTTGATTTTAATGTGGTGATACGAAGTATTCTTTATGATGCTGAAAACAAATATTTATCATTTTCTGCCGGCGGAGCAATTACTATTGATTCAAACCCTCAATCAGAACTGGAAGAAATTTTGTTAAAAACCGAAGCTGTTAGGAATATTCTATAAATATTGTTCTCCAAATAATATTTCATTTTATTTTGCGCAATTAAATATTTAAAATGAGAAAAGTACAAAACGGCGACACAGTGAAAGTTCACTATCACGGCACATTAGCAAGCGGCGAAATTTTTGACTCTTCAGAAGGTCGCGCTCCACTCGAATTTAAAGTTGGCGAAGGTCAGGTTATTGCCGGCTTTGACAATGCATTGATTGATATGGAAGTTGGTCAATCAAAAAAGGTGGAAATTCCAATGATCGAGGCTTATGGAGAAGCGCATGACGAAATGATTTTAAAATTTCCAAAGGCAAATTTCCCCGCTGATTTCACTCCAGAATTGGGAATGAGTTTGCAGATGCAAGACCAGCAAGGAAATCCTGTTCCGGTAATTGTTGTGGGAATTGAAGAAGAAGTAATAGTGCTTGATGCCAATCATCCACTCGCCGGTCGCGATTTAATTTTTCAGATTGAATTAGTGGAAATTGCAGGAGGGAAAATAATTATACCTTAATTATTCTGTGATTACCTGAATCATTAAATCAGACACTCGCATTATTTAATATGCCGATATCCTTTCACTGATTATCGTTCACAGTAATAAGTTATTTTTAGGCAATCATGAATGCCGAAATAAAGTCAAGCGAATTACAAGAGCTTCTTAAGAGGTATTGGGGCTACGAGCAGTTCCGACCTTTTCAGGAAGAAGTAATTCTTTCGGTATTAAATCAGCAGGATACTCTCGCACTGATGCCAACCGGCGGGGGTAAATCAATATGTTTTCAGATTCCGGCATTGTATTTAAACGGAATGTGTCTTGTTGTTTCTCCGCTTATTGCTTTAATGAAAGATCAGGTTGGTAATCTTCGGTCACGGAAAATTCCGGCGGTTGCTATTCATTCAGGTATGAGTTATCGGGAAGTTGATTTGATCTTAGAAAAATGTGTAGAGGGTCATTATAAATTTCTATACATATCACCCGAAAGGTTAACTACAGATATATTCAGAACTCGCCTTCCGAAAATGAAAATTAATTTGTTGGCTGTTGATGAGGCACACTGTATTTCACAGTGGGGATATGATTTTCGCCCTCCGTACCTACGAATAGCTGAAATACGGGATCAATTAAATGATATTCCGGTTTTGGCGTTAACTGCTTCAGCAACTAAAGTTGTTTGTACTGATATTATGCAAAAGTTGCAATTCAAACAGCAACATATTGTAAGGCGAAGTTTCGAACGAAAGAATTTATCTTATTCTGTTTTATATGAAGAAGATAAATTTGGTCGGTTGCTGAAAATGCTTGATAAGGTAAAAGGAACAGCAATAGTTTATGTAAGAAATCGTAGAAGAACAAAGGAGATCGCCTTGTTTCTTCAGCAAAACAATGTTAGTGCAACCGAGTATCATGCTGGTCTTTCATACGGTGATAGATCAAAAAAGCAGGAAGATTGGATTCAAAATAAATTGCGGGTTATTGTTTGTACCAATGCTTTCGGAATGGGGATTGATAAACCTGATGTTCGGTTAGTTGTACATTGGGATGCACCCGATAATCTGGAAAGTTATTTTCAGGAAGCAGGAAGAGCAGGTAGAGACGAAAAAAAATCTTTTGCTGTTATCATTTACAATAACTCAGATATATCAGAGTTAAATAAAAGAGAAGGTGACCAATTTCCTGATTTGGATGAGGTAAAATCAATTTATAATGCAGTTGGAAATTTTTGCAAAGTGGCTGATGGAGCCGGACAAGGTGAGAGTTATAATTTTGATTTAAATGTTTTTTTAAAGACCTATCAATTTAATGCAATTCGAACATTGCATTCACTTAAACTTTTAGAGCAAGAAGGATATTTGTCTTTTTCAGAATCAGTTTACTTGCCTTCAAGACTTATGATGACGGTTGATAAAGAATCGCTCTATAGATACGAAGTAATGCATCCGGAGCACGAAGCTCTATTAAAGGCTATTATGCGTACTTATGGTGGTGTTTTTGATTATTTTACTCAAGTTCGAGAAGAAGAATTAGCAAAATCTTTAAGTACCACATATATTGAAATTATTAAACAGCTTAGAATATTCCAGCAAAATAATTTGTTGCAATATGAAGAGCGAAATGAAAACCCGCAACTTTTTTTTCTTCAGCAAAGATTAAGGGTTGATATGTTGCAATTCAATACCGAATTGCTTTCAAAACGAAAAGAAAATTATCATAAGCGCATTCAGGCAATGTTACATTATTTAAAAGATCATGCTCATTGCAGAAATGAAACATTACTGAATTATTTTGATGAAGAAGAAACCAGTCGCTGCGGAATTTGTGATGTGTGCCTGCGCAGAAATAAACTGGAAGTAAGTGACATTGAATTTGAACACATAATTGAACAACTGAAAAGTTCGTTAACCAAAAATCAACTGGAATACAATCAACTTGTACAAACTGTTCATGGAGTTACTGAAGAAAAATTGTTGCATACTTTGCGCTGGCTCATCGACCAGAATATGATTACAGAAAACGAAAGCCACCAATTGCAGTGGAAATGAATAAGAAAATAATTTTTACAGTTACTAATGATTTGACTTATGATCAGCGCATGTCCCGCGTTTGTACTGAGTTGGAAATTGAAGGATTTGATGTGCTACTTATTGGCAGAGAAAAGAAAAACTCCAAACCCCTGTCATTAGGAGGGGAATATCAGCAAAGGAGAATGAAACTCTTTTTTGAGACAGGGAAATTGTTTTATATCGAGTACAACCTGCGATTGTTTTTCTTTTTACTGTTTCATCCCTTTGCGATTGTTTGCGGAATTGACCTCGATACAATTGTTCCCTGCATTCTTGTTTCAAAACTGAAGGGTAAACCTTGCGTGTTTGATGCTCATGAATTATTTGCAGAAACTCCTGAAGTTGAAAGGAGAAAATCTATTCAGAAATTCTGGCTAAGAGTGGAAAGTTTTTCAGTGAGAAGAATCACTAAGGGGATTTGTGTTTCAGATGGATTGAAAGAATATTTTTTTCAGAAATATGAAAAAAAATTCACTGTAGTCAGAAATGTTCCGGATAAGGGATTTTCTGTTCCGCGACGCAATGAAGAAAATGCAAATCACGCATCAATCATTTATCAAGGAGCATTGAACGAGGGTAGGGGATTAGAACAATTGGTTGAAGCAATGAAAATGGTTGAAGCAAAACTTACACTGATTGGAGAAGGAGATTTGTCAGCACAATTGAGAATGCTTGTGAAGAATTTGCATCTTGAAAATAAAATTGAGTTCTCCGGATTCATTGAGCCAAATAAATTGCGACAGCTCACCAGAAATTTTTCAATCGGAATCAATCTCCTCGAAGCACGCAGCAAGAATTATTATCATTCGCTCGCCAATAAGTTTTTCGATTACACTGAGGCCGGAATTCCCTCTCTGAATATGAATTTTCCTGAATACAAAAAATTGAATTCGGAATTTGAAGTGAGTGTGTTGCTCGATGATTTGAAAATTGAAACAATCTCATCTGCCTTGAATCGTCTGCTCAAAGACAAAGAACTATATAATCGTCTTCATCAAAATTGTTTGCTCGCTAGACAAGAATGGGATTGGGATACTGAGAAGGAAAGATTGCTTGAAGTTTATGATGAGTTTAAATAATTCTGTAAACCCCAGCATAATGTTTTCATCGGCAAACTTTAATTCGCGTTGAGAAACTTTAACATGAAACACAAAAAGCTTTTTTAACTTTAATCAGAATTAAATTATTGAATCAGAAACTCCACATTATCTCCTTCAATGTTCCGTATCCACCCGACTATGGTGGAGTGATTGATGTGTATTATAAAATCAAAGCACTTAAAGAAATAGGAATAAAAGTTCATTTGCATTGCTATGAATATGGGCGCCCTGCAGCTGAGCAATTGAATGTGTTATGTGAAAGTGTGAACTATTATCACCGTGAACATAGTTTTAGAGATTTTAGCAGCTTTAAACCTTATATAGTTAAAACTCGCAGGGCAAAATCCTTATTAAAAAACCTTGAAGAAGTGAATGCACCAATTCTTTTTGAGGGATTGCATACCTGTTATCATTTGGATTCTCCATCGCTGGAACATAGAAACAAATTGGTTCGAATGCACAATATTGAAGCTGATTATTACAGAGGCCTTGGTCAATCAGAGCAGAATATGTTGAGGCGGTTTTATTTTTATACAGAATCTGTTAAGCTTAAATTTTTCGAAAAGATTTTGCGTAAAGCGAATCACATTCTTCCCATTTCATCAATTGATTTTAAAACACTTTCTTCAAGATATAAACAAGTAACTTTTCTTCCTGCATTTCACCCAAATGAAGTTTGTATCAATAAATCAGGAAGAGGAAATTTTTTATTGTACCACGGAAATCTTTCGGTGAGTGAAAATATTCAGGCATCTGCATGGTTAATAAGTAAAGTTTTCAGTAAGGTAAATTACCAATGCATTATTGCAGGAGCTAACCCATCTCCAACAATAAAAAAATTAGTTGAACCACATTCTCATATACAATTAATTGAAAATCCAACTGAAGCAAAGCTTAACGAGCTGCTTGCAAATGCACAGGTTAATGTTTTGCCTACCTTCCAGCAAACCGGAACCAAATTGAAATTATTGAATGCTTTGTTCCGGGGCAGATATGTATTGGTGAATAAAGCAATGGTAGAAGAAAGTGGTTTGGAAGGCTTATGTATTGTAAAAGAAAAATCTGAAGAAATGGTTGAGACTATTCATCTTCTGATGGAAAATGATTTTACACAAGAAGAATCGGTAAGAAGGATTAGTATTCTTGAAGAAAATTTCAGCAACAAAAACAATGCAGTTAAGCTGGTACAGTTGCTTGATTCTCCTGCTGAATAATTCGCCCGCCTTCACATAGCAAAGTTCTCGATGGAAATTTTCCAATCACCATTAAATCATGCGATGCTACAAGCACTGCAGTTCCGGCTTCGCGACATATTTTTTGCAATAGTTGAATAATATCTTCAGATGTTCCAGAGTCTAAATTCCCTGTTGGTTCATCCGCTAAAATCAATTCCGGATGATTCAGTAGTGCTCGTGCAATAACCACCCTTTGTTGTTCACCACCGGAAAGTTCGTGAGGCATTTTAAAATCTTTTGTACTCAGGCCAACCATACCCAAAACTTCTGTTACACGCTCATGCATTTTTGTTTTATCAGTCCAACCGGTTGCACGCAGTACAAATAATAAATTTTCATTAACACTTCTGTCTGTCAGTAATTGAAAATCCTGAAAAACAATTCCGAGCTTCCGGCGAAGGAATGGAATTTCTTTTGCCTCTAATTTTTGTAAATCGTATCCGCATACCACTCCGGTACCACCGGCAATATCTAAATCACCATACAGAACTTTCAATAAAGAGCTTTTTCCGCTTCCTGTTTTTCCAACCAGATATACAAATTCGTGGGCATTAATTGTAAGGTTAACATCACTTAATACTAGCGCTTCATCCTGGTATATAACAGCATTATTTAACTCAATAATCGGTATGCTCATCAAAGTTCAAGTTTTAAAATTTTACCGTAAGTCAATTCGTCAATAACCTTTTTTATTTTTTCTTCGTTTTCGCCCAATCCACATTTTTGCAAGGCATTTTCAGGTCGGTCAGCACGGAAATATGCAAGCAAAGTGAATTTATCATCGCGAATTTGAACATAGTCAGGAATTTTTACTTTGCCTTTTATTTTAATGATGTACATAGTTCAATTTCAGCTTTACAAAATTAATGGTGAGACATGTAAGATTTGGTTTTGTTGAAATCATATTGTTAACAGAACAATGATGGTTGTCAAATGTTTTTACCTTTCTCACCACTAAAATATTTCCAACAATGCAGAATGAAGTACTGGATGATATTTATGATAAAAAATATTTACGGCAAGGCGATAAAAAATTAATTCGCAGCTGGGCCATGTATGATTGGTCGAACTCGGTTTACTCGCTCGTTATCACATCAGCAGTGTTTCCGATTTATTATGATAGTGTTACTCCAATGGAGGTTCATGCATTCGGAAGAGTATACATGCGCTCGGCATTATATTCTTATTCATTGTCGTTTGCGTTCTTGGTCATTGCATTTATTTCTCCCATACTTTCGTCCATTGCCGATTACAAGCGTAACAAATTATATTTCATGCAATGGTTTTGTTACATCGGCGCCATCAGTTGCGGTGCACTTTATTTTTATGATGGAAGTAATATTTATTTAGGAATTATTCCATTCTCACTGGCAGCCATTGGTTTTTGCGGAAGCCTTGTTTTTTACAATGCGTTTCTTCCTGAAATAGCTGAAGTGCATGAACAGGATAAAGTAAGCGCACTGGGTTTTTCACTCGGTTACATCGGAAGTGTTTTGTTGTTGATTGTAAATCTGCTGATGATAATGAACCCCGCACTATTTGGTTTGGAAAAAGGTGCTTTGCCTGCACAATTATCATTTCTCACCGTAGGAATCTGGTGGGCGCTGTTCGCGCAAATAACTTTTTCAGCATTACGGAATTTTCAAAAGGGCTACAATACACATTTAATCAAGAAAGAAAAAACATACAATTCAATCTGGGGTGGATACAATGAATTGAAAAAAGTATGGCATCAATTGCAGCAGCTAAAACGGTTGAGGTATTTTCTATTCGCTTTTTTCTTTTACAGCATGGCCTTGCAAACAGTCATGTACATCGCTACACTTTTCGGGACCGATGAATTGCATTTGGAAACCACACAATTAATTCTCACTGTTCTTATAATACAGTTAGTTGCCATTGCCGGAGCCTATTTATTTTCAGGATTATCAAAACGGTATGGAAATATTCAAGCATTGCGAATTGCAATTATAATTTGGGTAGGAATTTGTTTGCTCTCATTTGTTGCGTTCAAGTATTTAGCGACTGATGAAACAACAAAATCAAATTTCTTTTATCTCGTTGCATTTTGCGTAGGAATGGTTATGGGCGGAACGCAATCACTTTCGCGATCGACCTATTCCAAGTTGCTTCCTGAAACTGAAGACCATGCATCATTTTTCAGTTTTTATGATGTGTCTGAGAAACTGGCAATTGTAATTGGCACCATCACTTATGGGCTCATTTACGAAATCACCGGAAGCATGCTTAATTCATTGCTGGCATTCTCTGTATTTTTCCTGATAGGTCTGTTCGGATTGTTGCGCGTGAAAAAAGAATTGAAAACTCATTCATAACAATTACTTATCGCTGTTAATTTAGCGCGCGCTTATGGCAACCAAAGTAAATTTATTTATTCCGTGTTTTGTTGATCAGTTGTTTCCGCAAACTGCATTCAACATGGTAAAAGTGCTTGAGAAACTGAATTGCGAAGTTTCTTATAACCCTAACCAAACCTGTTGCGGACAACCTGCGTTTAATGCTGGTTTCTGGAGCGAAGCTCGGGCAGTGGGAGAGAAGTTTATTCACGATTTTACCGATTACAATTATGTGGTTGGGCCCAGCGGAAGTTGTGTTGGATTCGTTCGTAATTTTTATTCTGAGTTATTTGATAATAGTGCTCTTCATAACGATTGCAAACAATTACAGAAAAACACTTTTGAGTTCACGGAATTTTTAGTTGATATATTGAAAGTAAAAAACATCGGAGCTGAATTCAATCATGCAATAACTTATCACGATGCATGCGGTGCTTTGCGCGAATGTAAAATCAAAACTCCACCACGCACATTATTAGAGAATGTAAAAGGTTTGGAGATTCGTGAAATGAAAGATTGCGAAACCTGTTGCGGATTTGGTGGAACTTTCGCTGTAAAATATGCCGACATCAGCGCTGCAATGGCTGACCAGAAAGTTGAAAATGCCTTAGCTACCGGTGCAGAATATATAGTAAGCACCGATATTTCTTGCCTCATGCACATTGACGGCTACATCAAAAAAAATAATTACAATCTGAAGGTGATGCACATTGCTGATGTGTTGGCACAAGGGTGGTAATCTTTTAGTATTTGATTAATAATTTACGAAGTCTTGATTTTTAGTTATGAGTAAAATCATTGAATGAAAATGTGTAATTAAGTTATTTTTCCTTCGAAATAGTTCCATTGAAAAATCCACTCAGAAATTTATATCGCCCGTTTCTTGGAATGATGATTGTCATTTTAATCGGCTCATTCGGATTTAGAATTATTGAAAGTTATAGTTGGCTCGAAGCTGTTTACATGACCATAATTACTGTAAGCACAATTGGTTTCATGGAAGTAAAACCTTTAAGTGATGCAGGCAGAATTTTTACAATTTTTTTAATTGCAGCTAACTTTACAGTTATTGCTTACTTGGTATCAGTAGTGTCGGGATATTTATTCGATGGTGAATTCAGAAAAGATTATCAACTCTATAAAATGAAAAAGCAGATAGAAGAATTAAAAAATCATGTAATCATTTGTGGCTTTGGCCGAAATGGAAGAGCTGCTGCACAAATGCTTTTGCGTAATCATGTTCAGTTTGTAGTAATTGAAAAGGATGTTAAGCAATTTGAAGAAGCAGGAATGGAAATCCCCTTTCAACTATTTGCTGATGCAACTCGTGAGGAAGTATTGTTAGAAGCCGGAGTAAAGAATGCTAAAGCGTTAATTACAACATTACCTGAAGATGCATCAAATGTGTTTGTGGTACTCTCAGCCAAGGAATTAAATAAAAGCCTCTTAATCATTAGCAGAGCTACTAATGATACTTCAGTTAGAAAATTAAAGCACGCCGGAGCAAGTAATGTTATTATGCCGGACAAACTTGGTGGAGTGCATATGGCAAACCTGGTTTTAAATCCTGATGTAAAAGAATTTTTAGATTGGATGCAGATGGAAGAGAAAGGGCATTTTGTGATTAAAGAAATACGATGCGATAAAAATTTTATGTTAAGTGAATTAAAACTTTGGGAAAAAACAGGAGCATCAATTCTTGGAATTAAAAATTCTAATCATCATTTTATATTAAATCCAGGGCCAAATCATCTTCTTGAGGCCGGACAAATGATAATTATAATGGGTGAAGAAATTCAAATTGAAAAAGCTAAAGAACTAATCGGTTAAATAATTAATTACCACTCTTTGCCTAAAGTAATTCCGGCAATATGTTGCCTTCCTGAAGCGTATACATTGAATTCAGAATCGAGCAGATAATAAGTTTTTAAACTTAGGTTGTGTTTTAAATCCCAGTTTATACCAGCCTGAAATCGGAAATTATCAAATTCATTTCCCTTATAATAAAGATGATAAAAAAGTTCGCCTGAAATGAAAGGGGATATCTTTTTGCTGAGTTTATACTTGATTGATAATTTAGGTCGTAAATAATTGTCGGGTATTTTATTCAATCCGAATTGTCTTTGTATTCTTAAACGCAATTCGGCAGATATTTTTTTATTGAATTTATGCTGACCTGAAAGATCTAAATAAACCCTGTGTTGTACAGCATCAGGTTTTATATCATATCGGTAAAAGGCAGATGCAGTTAAATTTTTAGCAACACTATAATCTAATCCGGCTTCTAAAAGCAGTGAACCAAATTGAGGTGGTGATAAA
Source organism: Chitinophagaceae bacterium (assembly GCA_947469485.1). Classification (GTDB taxonomy): domain Bacteria; phylum Bacteroidota; class Bacteroidia; order Chitinophagales; family UBA10324; genus UBA10324. Next base: position 64,917 of record CANIPU010000004.1, read on the forward strand.
ACCGAACGCCATTGCGGGCAAAAATTTAAATCAATTTTTTTTGAAAATTTATATTTTAAATCTAAACCAAGCCATACACCACTACCGGTATTTTCCTGAGCGAATGTTTTAGCGGGAATAAAAAAAAACAGGCAAAAAATTAGAAGTAAAATGCAACGACAATTGAAATTTATCATTGACAACAATTCCTTTTGCTGAAAAACTTAACGATCTTTAGGATCCACATGATAATATACTGTTAAGCGAGTTGTGTCATTTTGAAAATCAATGTTTTTTATTTCAGCACGATGAATGTTTAAACCTGTGCGTTCTCTAAGGTCTTTTAAAAGTGTTTCGTAGTTTTCCGGTTTTATGTTTTCAATCTTCTCGTAAAGAATCACTTTATAATTCTCAGCACGCATTAGCCACAAATGTTCCATTGAAAATATCAATGTGACAATTACTGTATTGACCAGAAGTATTTCAGCAATAGAAACTTTTTTTGTACTCATTGAATTAACTAATGCTACCGCAATTATGAGGAACAGGTAAACCATTTCTTTAATTGGAATATCTTCTGTTCGATAACGGAGAATAGAGAAAACAGCAAAAAGTCCAAACGAAACCCCAAATTCCATTTTTACATTATTCATTACATAAAGCACCATAAAAATGATACTGTTAAAAATGAAGTATGTAAACAGGTAATCTTTGTTTCGATATAGAGGATAATATATTAAGCGAACAATTATAAATGTGACAAGAAAATTAAAACCATACCTGATAGCTAGATCAAAAAAATCAGCGGCATCAAATATTTTATAGTCTTTTAAGTCGAAAACGGCGTTAAGCAACCAATGCATGTTCAATTTTATTTAGAGTGAGTAGTTTAGATTTAAAATTATTTCTTTTCAATTCTTTATTTAACAACAATTCGCCCAAGATATATTTACTGATTGAAGTAGCATAAATCTTTTCTTCTTTAAGTTTTCTGCGTATAGGAGAAATACCTGAATGTACATCTTGCTTTACTTCAACAATTACAAGGTTAGGCAATTCAAGTTTGTGTGTACTTCCGTTTCTGTAAAATGCGAGGTCAATATCAATGGTCGCTCGCTCCATTGTTTGAATATTTACCAGCGTCATTCTGTAAAAATCATTTCGTTGTATTGGAAACAATAATTTAGGATTTAAATCTGGAGCAATTTGTTTAATAAGTTGTTGCTGCTGATCGTTTATATTCTCTGAAATACCTTCGGTACTGATTCTTGACTTTTCAGTTTTGTCTTTATTGTTCTTCTTTTTTACCTCAAAAAAAGAAACATTGCTATCAACATAAGAACGACATCTTATTTTTAATCGGTTGGCCTTTTTATTATGATGAGTCAGGTAAAATTTATAATCAGGTGTATCAAAATATAAATTGTTATATCGGTTCAATCGTACACCTTTTACCTCAAGAATCCGATAATCGTTTTTTATTAAAGCAAGGATTTCAATTAACCGATCAATGTGAATCATGTACTTTGTATCAAACCGGTTTAATAACTCAACATCCTCCATTTCAGAAAGAGAAATCGGTTTCATCGCGTTTAGCGAATCCATAATCTTATCTTTAATATTCTGACTGAGCATATTTACTGTATCACTTCAATGCGCAGGTCGCCTGCATCTATAGTTTGTTTGTTTTCTGTAATTTCTACTTCTTTCTTAATCACTTTTTTTCCACCATCACAATCTGCGCCAAGCAAGCAATCAGAATAGGTAAATAAAGTATACTTTCCTTTTTTCAAATACGGAAATTCAAATGTTCCGTCATAACTGCTTTCTATTTTATCACCAAAATATTCATTGTCGCCATAAATAATATAAACACTCACTTTACCGGAATAAAAAGAATCAACTGGAGTAAATACATTGTATTCCGCCACAAATATTTTTCCTTTTATAGTTGAAGTTCCCCCTTGACCTTCTTGTTTAGTGCAAGAACTGAAAGCAATAATGCTAAATAAGGAAATCAGAATGCTGAAAGTAATTTTATAAATTTTCATAAAAAATCCATTTTATTTTTCTGTAACAAATTTCAAAGTTTTTGAATTTGGTCCTTCAGTTAAATTCAGTAAATAAAATCCTGCCGGAAGATTATTGGTATTTAAATAAGTAGTTCCATTATAAATCGGTGCTTCATTTATTTTTCTACCATAAATATCAATCATTGAAAGGGTAGAGTTTATTGAATTATTTAATCCACTAACATTTACAATAACTTCAGTTGTAACAAGATTTGATAGAAGAATAAAATTGAAATCAGAATTGTTCAGATAATTCACGCCGGCATTGCATCCGGGGGCATATGGCCATCCCGGTGATCCTTCAGGGCAACCTGCAAACCAATTCGCCGCATCATTCATCTTGCCATGTTCGTCAAGTAATTCAAGAGTATAGCCCCCGCTATCCGGAGTTTCAGGCCAAGGTAATTTGTTGTCGTAAAGCACCGAAAACTTCAATTTTCCATCAGGTCCGAATAATCTAATAGCTTCCCCTTTGCTTCTAAATCCAAAAGGAAATGGACCATTAAAATTTGTAACATTCGGATGGCGTGTGATAAATTTTGTTACATCCTGAACAACTTCGCGGTAACCATTTGCAGGAAGGGTGATTCCGGCAGGAAAGAAAAATATATTCGAATCCTTACTGTCCTTTAAAGAATAACCATTTAGACTTACTCCAGTTCCAGTTGTGTTGTGCAATTCAACCCAATCACCGGCATCTTTTAATAATGAACTATTGTAATTGATTTCACTAAATACAATATCAGGGTTACAGGGGGTATATGCCACTCCTGGTGAACCGAACATACAGCCATCAAACCAGTTGCCTCCATCATTTTGATTTCCATTATAGTCCTGAAGTTCTAATGTTCTTCCCCATTTATCAGCACCTACTGGCCACGAAAGCGAATCTTTATAAGCAACATAAGTTATTAAAGTATTTGTGCCATCATAAATCTGAATGCTATCACCGTTGTTTGCAAAATCGAGAAGAGAAGATCCTATAACATTTGTAACTGATGTATAAAACGGGTTGAATTTCGAAAGGTCTTGCGCTATAACCAAATAGCCATTCGCACTAACAATTGTACCTGATGGTATAGGGTATTGTGTATTATTAAAAGTTTTAAGATACCAACCACCAATGTTTACAGGTGATGAAGTCTTGTTGTATAATTCTATCCAGTTTCCCGGATTCATAGTAGAATCTGAATTATAATTTATTTCAGTAAAAATAATTGGAGTGAAAGTTTGAGCAGTTGAAATATTTCGAATAACAAGCGACAAAAAGCAAACAAAAATTAATGACTTTATATTCATGTATGTTAATTTATTGTTGCCAAATGTAAAAATCATTGTTACCATTAAATAATTAAATATCTGAATGAGCAATATTTATAGTTGAACCAGAAATTAGATATAAGCAATTCTTACTCAGAGGTTATAACGGATTTTCATTCTAATAAAAATTTTACTATCGGGTTGAGATGTGGAAAAAACTCATTCAGCAACAATGTGTTTTATGATTTTAATTCATCAAATACATTCGAAGATTGTTACTTAAAATATTTTTGAATGAAAAAGAGTTTTCTGCTTTTCTGTCTTTTTATAATTAAATTTTATAATGTTCAATCTCAGGTAACTCCTGCTTGGGTTAATGTTTTAGGAGCAAGTGGAGATAACAGTGATAGGTATTATTCAATAACTGAAGATGGGAGTGGAAATATATACGCTGTGGGATATACATACAATGTAAATAAGGATAAAGATATTTTGATTGCAAAACTCAATTCTACTGGTGATACAGTATGGACCAGGCAATTCAATAATGCATTAGTAAATGGAAGTGATAAAGCATTATTTATTGGCCTTGATGCAGCAAATAATATTTATTTAAGCGGAATTGCAGATGGCGGCTCAATAAAAAATAATGATATCATAATTCAGAAATATACAAATTCAGGATCTTTATTATGGACAACTTTTTATAATTACAGTCCATATAACCAAGATGATGAACCAATCGATATGTTTGTTAATTCCGGAGGTGATGTTTTTATAACAGGAAAAAGTGATGCTGATTCAAGTTCAGCCACAAATAACGATGCAATAACAATAAAGTATAACACGAATGGTGTTCAGCAGTGGGTGTCGAGATTTAATGGAAGCGGTGGCGATGCTGATCGGGGAATAGCAATAACAGGAGATAATTCCGGAGGATGTATAATTACCGGAAGAACTTTTAACGCAACAAATGATGATGTTCTTACAATAAAGTATTCTTCAACAGGTGCAGTTTCATGGCAGCAGATTTATAACCGTGGTTTGGGCAATGATAGAGGTGATGATGTTTTTCTTGATGCTTCAGGAAATATTTATGTAACGGGAAGATCTCAGAATGCAAATGACTACGATGTAGTAACAATAAAATATAATTCATTTGGTGTACCGCAATGGACACAGTTTTATACTAATGTAGAAAACGATTACGGTAATACAGTAAAAGTTGATGCTTCTGGAAATGTTTATGTTGGGGGTCAATCGGATATAAATGCTTCAACAACTGTTGCAAATTATGATGCTTTAACTATCAAGTATAATTCGTCCGGAGTGCAGCAATGGGCTAAGCTTTTAGGTAATGCCGCATTAAAAGAAGAAAATATATCGAAACTTGAAGTAGATGCTTCAGGAAATGTTTATGTAAGCGGACGCAGTAATGTAAATACACTTGATACAGTGGTGGCAAATAATTTCTTAACCATTAAATACAATACTTCTGGTGTACAGCAATGGGTAAATTACTTAAATGGAACTGCAACAAAAAGTGATGATCAAGTTTCAGATATGTACTATAATTCAACCACAGGGGAAATTGTAGTGGCAGGTGTTTCACAGAATTTAATTACGCAAAAGGATGCCACCATAATTAAATACCTTTCTGTTACAGGAGCCACCGTTTGGACGAAATTTCTTAACTTAAAAGGAGATTTCAGTGATAAGGTAAATGCAATTATTACTGATTCTAAAAAAAATATTTATATTACGGGTTATGTAGTAAATCCTGAAATGAGGCGCGACTTGTTTTGTGCCAAATTCAATACTGCAGGGGTACTAAAATGGTTGAAATCGTATGACTTTGCTATGGATGACGACGAAGGAAAATCCATTGCAATAGATACACTTGGAAATGTTTTTGTTTGTGGAAGCAGTAACGGAAACGGAACTGGCAACGATTATATTGTAATTAAATATGATACACTTGGTGTGCAGCAATGGACCTATCGTTATAATTATGCAAACGAAAGTGATGTGGCCGTTTCAATTGTTGCATTACCAAATGGCATCAGTTATGTGACTGGCTACAGTGACAGAGACAGTTCAAATTATGTTTCAAATTTTGATTATGTTACCATTAAACTTTCTGCAACTGGAAATCAATCTGCTTTAGTTAGATATAACGGAGCAGCAAACGGAGCTGATAGGCCAATAAAAGTATTTAATGTTGGTGCTTCATCTTTATGGGTAACCGGGAGAGTTTGGAATGGAACCAATGAAGATATCGTAACAATAAAATATAATGGCTCTCTTACCCAACTTTGGCTTTCTACATATGCCGGGATTTCTGGATTAACAGATCAACCAAGAGACTTATTTGTTGATGCAAGTGGAAATTCTTATTTGGCTGGTAATACGCTAACTGCTGCAAACAGTGATGACTATGTATTGGTAAAGTATAATAATAATGGAGTACAACAATGGATATACACATATAACGGAATTGCAAATGCCGTTGACAGGGCATATGGTGTTACTGTAAATAATAACGGAGTATTTTTAACAGGAAGAAGCTCAGGATCTGTTGGTGCTGACAGCGCTGATATTGTAACAGTGAAAATTAACACTGGCACAGGAGCACAAACATGGTTGAACAGATGGAATGGTGCAGGTTCATTATTCGATAGGGGAAATGCTATTGCTTCTGATCAAATTGGAAATATTTATGTGACGGGAGAAACTTTTTCTGTAACAGGTGGAGATGATTTTACTACAGTAAAATATGATGATACAGGAAATGTTATTTGGCACAATGAATATAATGGAAGTGGAAATAATGAGGATGCTTCAAAGGCTATTATAGTGGATGCCGGAGGAAATATTATTTCCGCTGGATATAGTTCTAGTTCCGGATTATCAGGCTATGAGGGAACGGTTATAAAGTTTTGCCCGTCAATATCAAATCCAATATTTAATAATGGTTCGGCTGTTGTTTGTAGAAATCAAACAGGAGTTGTTTTTTCAGTAATACCGGTTGTTGGTGCTTCATCTTATACTTGGTCGGCTTCAGCTGGTGCTACAATTTCAACAGGTCAGGGTACAAATTCTGTAACAGTAAATTTTTCTTCAACCGCAAGTTCATCGGGTATTTCAGTAATAGCAAATGGAATATGTAGTACGAGTAATCCTGTTGTTTATTCCTATTCTGTTGCCACAACAGCACCTGCAACCCCTGGTACTATTTCGGGTTCATCAACAAATTGTGCAAATTCAACTGCAGTATTTTCAATTGCTCCTGTTGCAAACTCTACCTCTTATTTATGGACGCAGCCTTCAAATTCATCAATTTTATCTGGACAAGGAACAACATCTATTACAGTTTCCTTTTCATCTGGTTGGAATTCAGGAAACCTATCAGTGAAAGCAATTAATTGTTTTGGAAATAGCCCGAATAAATCTAAAGCATTGAAAAGTAAACCTTCAACTCCCGGAACAATCACTGGAAATACAATAGGAGTTTGCCCCGGAACATCTGGTGTAGTTTATATTGTAACTCCTGTGTCTGGCGCTAATACTTACACATGGACTCCTCCTTCGAATTCAACTATAATAAGTGGTCAGGGAACAAATTCAATAACAGTTAATTATTCTGCATTGTTTTCTAATGGAACTTTATCTGTAACAGCAGGAAATGGCTGTGGTACAAGTAATCCAAAAACGACTTCAATTTACTCAGTCCCTCCTGCCGCAGCAACTATTTCCGGACTTTCATTTAATGTGTGTAATGCAGGAACTCAGATATATTCAATTGCACCAATAACCGGTGCAACAAGTTATACATGGACTGTTCCATCTGGAGTAATTTTACTTAGTGGCCAAAATACAGTTTCAATTACAGTATCATATCCAACAAATTTCATTTCAGGAGCTATTTCAGTATTTGCTTCAAATACATGTGGATCAGGGACAGTAAAAACGCTTAATTGTTTCGCTAAACCAGAAACTCCTGGTGCAATAACAGGTTTATCCTCGGTATGTGCCAATGAGTTATCTGTTCCTTATTCAATCACCCCAATAAGTGGAGCAACAAATTATGCCTGGAATGTTCCGCAAGGTTCAACAATTGTCTCCGGTCAGGGTACAAATTCAATTATAATAAATTTCGGTTCCAACGCGGGGAATGTTTCTGTTTATGCATCCAATTCTTGTGCAAATAGCACCATAAAATCGCTTGCTGTAAGCATCACTTGTCGTAGTGAAGATTTTACAGATAATAAAATTGAATTGTTTCCTAACCCTGCTTCTGAAAATATAAATATTGTTTTCATAAATGGTAATTTGGAAGCCGGGCGATTGAAAATTTATAATTCAATTGGGCAGTTGATGCTTAATGAGGAAATATTAATGACCTCAGGACAGAATGAAAAAGCAGTTGATGTTTCAATGTTCGCCAAAGGGGGATATTTATTATTCATTGAAAATTCAGAAGAGGTAACCTCGAAAAAATTTGTAATTCGGTAATTGAATTAAGAGTGGAAAAAGTTCTACTCTTTTTATTCTAGTATTAATTTCCTGTTTAAATTCTGATTCTTTTTCAATTTGTTTTTGAAAATTATAAATACTGCAAATATTTTTTTTACAACCAACCCTATTTAAATTCAACCCTATATTCAATTGAATTTTTTTAATTTCGCACTCGAAATAAATAAAATTCCATGGCATTTGATATTGAAATGATAAAGAAGGTATACGAACAGTTTCCTTCAAGAGTAGAAGCAGCCCGCAAATTGGTTGGAAAACCGCTGACTTTAACAGAAAAAATACTTTATGCCCATTTATGGGAGGGGTTGGCAACACAGGTTCAGCAGCGTGGTAAATCGTATGTTGATTTTGCTCCGGATAGGGTTGCCATGCAGGATGCTACTGCTCAAATGGCATTGCTTCAATTTATGCAAGCTGGTCGTCCAACAGTTGCTGTTCCATCTACAGTGCATTGCGATCACTTAATTCAAGCTGAAACCGGCGCAACTGAGGATCTGGCAAAAGCAAAATCGCAAAACAAAGAAGTGTATGATTTTCTTGCATCTGTTTCTGATAAATACGGAATTGGTTTCTGGAAACCTGGAGCAGGTATTATTCATCAGGTTGTATTAGAAAACTATGCTTTTCCGGGTGGATTAATGATTGGAACTGATTCTCATACTGTTAATGCCGGAGGATTGGGAATGGTAGCAATTGGAGTTGGTGGTGCTGATGCTTGTGATGTAATGGCGGGTTTAGCTTGGGAATTAAAATTTCCAAAATTGATTGGAGTAAAACTAACTGGTAAACTAAGCGGTTGGACTTCAGCGAAAGATGTGATTTTAAAAGTTGCCGGAATATTGACCGTTAAAGGTGGCACCGGAGCAATAGTTGAATATTTTGGCGAGGGTGCTGAAAGCATTTCATGCACTGGGAAAGGTACTATTTGTAATATGGGTGCTGAGATCGGAGCTACCACTTCTGTATTTGGATATGATAAAAAAATGGCGGACTACCTAAATGGTACAGGGCGAGCAATGATTGCTCAAATGGCCGATAATATTGCCGTTCATTTAACAGGAGATGCTGATGTATATAATTCTCCAGAAAAATATTTTGATCAGGTTATTGAAATTAATTTAAGTGAGCTGGAACCACATATTAATGGACCTTTCACTCCTGATTTAGCATTTCCAATTTCGAAATTTGCAGCAGCGGTAAAAGAAAATAATTGGCCAGCCCAATTGGAAGTTGGATTAATTGGAAGTTGCACAAACTCTTCTTATGAAGATATTTCAAGAAGCGCTTCAGTTGCAAATCAGGCAGTCGAAATGGGTTTGAATGCAAAATCTGAATTTACAATTACACCGGGTTCTGAATTGGTTCGATTCACTATTGAGCGCGATGGTTACCTTGATACATTCGGAAAAATGGGAGGAGTTGTGTTAGCTAATGCTTGCGGACCATGTATTGGTCAGTGGGCGCGGCATACTTCAGATCCGACAAAGAAAAATTCCATCATCACTTCATTCAATAGAAATTTTGCGAAAAGAAATGACGGAAATCCAAATACACACGCATTCGTAGCATCGCCAGAAATAGTAACTGCTCTTGCAATTGCTGGTGATTTAACTTTTAATCCACTAACTGATTATTTGACTAACAGTAAAGGTGAAAAAATAAAACTGGCTGAACCGAAAGGAATTGAAATGCCTCTTAAAGGTTTTGCAGTTGAAGATGCAGGATATCAGGCTCCCGCTAAAGATGGAAGTTCTGTAGTTGTAAAAGTTGATGTCAATTCTGATCGTTTACAATTGCTTGATGCATTTAATGCATGGGAAGGAACTGATCTTCATAATCTGAAACTGTTAATTAAAGCAAAAGGAAAATGTACTACCGATCATATATCAATGGCAGGTCCTTGGTTAAAGTATCGCGGTCATCTTGATAATATTTCAAACAACATGCTGATTGGTGCTTTGAATTTCTTCAATGAAAAAACAAATGCAGTTAAAAATCAGTTGACAGGAATTTATGATGAAGTTCCAAAAGTTCAGCGTGCTTATAAAGCTGCCGGTATAGGAAGTATTGTTGTTGGTGATGAAAATTATGGCGAAGGAAGTTCACGCGAACATGCTGCTATGGAACCAAGATTCCTGGGTGTTCGTGCGGTGCTGGTTAAATCATTTGCCCGCATTCACGAAACCAATTTAAAGAAGCAAGGAATGCTGGGTTTAACTTTTTCAAATCCTGATGACTATAATAAAATTAAAGAAGACGATAACATTGATATTGTTGGTTTGAAATCTTTTACTCCCGGTGTACCGTTAACTCTTGTATTGAATCATATTGATGGAAGCAAGGAAGAAATAACTGTTAATCACACATACAATGCGCAACAAATAGAATGGTTTAAAGCCGGCGGCGCATTAAACATTATAAGAATGGCTCAGGTGTAAAGTTGTTTTTGTTAGTTGATCGAAATAAAAATGCCCTTCAAATATTGAAGGGCATTTTTCATTTACCAGTCTTAATTAAAATTATTCTTTCACAACTCTCACAACTTTCACTACATCCATATCATTTCGGATTGCTACAAAATATATCCCATTGTAAAGACCTGAAAAGTCCAGTGTGTTAATACTTCCTTCTGAAAGATCGATTTGTAAAACAGTTTGTCCAACTATGTTTTTTACATCAGCTATAAGCGATTTTCCAGATGATGGTAAACTTATTTTCAAAAAATTATGAACTGCTGTAGGATAAATTAATATTTCGCTTTGTGCAGTCTTATTTAGAGTTCCTGTTGAACCTGTGCTGGCTTTTACCTGGCCGGTAAATAAGTGTACCGAACAACGAAAATTGTAATCACCTGCAACTGATAAAATATAAATAAAAGAAGTGCCACTGGTAACATTAAAAGTATTGGCGCCGGATGGAACAGATGTTGATTCCAAGGGGTGAAAACCGAAATCACCGCCCCAGATTACGGTATCACCAACATTGGCAAGTACCACACTCGGGCTGTATGCCATGCCAATTGAACCTCCGAATTGAATCAAATGCGAGGTTGCAAAAGCTCCATAGCTTAAAAACACAATTGAAAAAAGAAGTGTAATTTTTGATTTCATCAAAAGTTTTATTAAAACGAATTTATGATACGCAATTGTGTTATTAAAAGTTTCTCTCGTTGAATATTCAATTTTGAATTATAGCCTGTCTACAATTTAAATCATTTTGCAACGACTCTTTTTTGGAGTTGTTTAAATGTGATATAAGTCATTCAGATATTGTTCTTCAGGTTTTTACTTTGATAAAACAAAGGGCATTTCGAGAATTTAATAATCATGCTAAGGTGTTTTATAATTTGTCTAATATCTTTTTCCTTTTTTCAATCTTGTGAGAAAGGAAGTATAAAGCCTCATGTCTTAAAAGTTAAAACCGGAAATATTAATATTAAAATTGATTACGAAATTGATAATATGCCCCTCGAAGAAATGGCGATGATTTATACCACACCAAACGGGTATCCGTTTTCTGTCTGGAAAATACAATATATCGTTTCTGATTTTAAATTCTATAATTCCTCGGGAGTTTGGAAGGATTCTGGTTTTTATTTTCTGGATTCACAGGACACCAGCAAAAATTTAATTTCCATTCATGGAATTCCGGTTGGGTTTTACAATGGTTTTTCATTTTTAATAGGAATAAAGCCTGAAAACAATATTCATAATGTACTACCAGCAACAAACGATTTTCAGGGTATGTTCTGGCCCGAAATGATGGGTGGTGGCTATCACTTCATTAAACTGGAAGGGAGATATTCTGTTGGAGGTGTAGAAAAAGGCTATGCCATGCACATAGGTGAAAATGGATTTTCAATTCCGATAACAATGAATAAGAACTTTCAAATAAATAATAAAATTCCAACGAAAGATTTTCAAATGATAATGAATATCAATGAATGGTTTCGCAATCCAGTCATTTATGATTTTGAAACCGACGGTGAATCTATAATGGGTGACTCTGCTGCAATGAGAAAGATTGCAAAAAATGGAAGTGATGTTTTTTCAATAAACTAATTATGAAAAAGGTTTTTTATTTTCTTTTGATAGTTCCGGTTTTTATGGTTGGGAATAATGCTTGTAAAAAGAAAACTGATAAACCAATAACTAAGCTGGATACCGCTGTTTATAATCCAACAGCTTATCACTTTGTAAATCCTTATGATTTTCCATACATGCAATTCAGCTCAGCCAATCCTCTGACAATAGAAGGGATCAGACTTGGGCGAATGCTTTACTATGATAACATCATTGACAAGGACCAATCTCGTTCTTGCAGTTCGTGTCATCTTCAGGAAAATGCATTCAGCAAACCCGGAAATATTATGCCACATATCAATATTGGTTACAGTTCTTATTTTTTATGGAATGGTGGGGTGAGTGGGACGCTGGAAGATGCAATGAAATTTGAAGTGGAAGAATTTTTTGAAACGAATGTTTCATATTTAATCAGCAATGCAGATTTTCAGTATTATTTCTTTAAAGCCTTCGGCACCAAACAAATTACTTCGCAACAGGTTGCATATGCATTGGCGCAATTCATAAGAACTCTTGTTAGCGGAAATTCAAAATTCGATAAATTCATGCGCGAAGAAGTGTCGCTTACGCAGCAAGAAATGAATGGCTTTAATCTTTTTTATTCAGAAGCAGCTGATTGTTTCCATTGCCATGGGGTAATGTTGTTTACTGACCAGAATTTTCACAACACAGGATTAGATACTGTTTTTACTTATGAAAATGAAGGAAGATATGCTGTAACAGGAAATCCTATGGACAAAGGAAAATTTAAAACACCAACTCTTCGCAACATTGAACTCACCGGACCTTATATGCACGATGGTCGGTTTAATTCTTTGGAAGAGGTAATTGATTTTTACAATGCTCCAACTGTAATGACTGCGACATTAGATCCCATTATGTCGAAGCCAGGGCATTTAATTGGATTGAATTTATCTGATTATCAAAAGCAAAGTCTAATTGCTTTTTTGAAAACACTTACAGATACTTCCTTTACAAGCAATACTGACTTTGCTAATCCATTCTGAATTTATTTTCGGAAGAAAATAAATTCCATTCTTCAGTTTTCTTTCCTTTGTGTGGAAATAGTAAAAGAATGAAAATATCGGGGCAATTAGTTGATATACATAATCGGGAAATATTTCCTGCTGAAATAATAATTGACAACAATAAAATTGTTTCCATTATAAAGGTTGATATTGCTGGTGAGAAATTTATACTCCCCGGATTTATTGATGCGCATATTCATATTGAAAGCAGTATGCTCATTCCATCGGAGTTCGCACGACTTGCAGTTGTTCATGGATCAGTTGCAACTGTGAGCGACCCTCATGAGATTGCCAATGTGATGGGAGTGGAAGGAGTGGAGTACATGATTGAAAACGGAAACAAAGTTCCGTTCTGGTTCAACTTCGGAGCGCCATCATGTGTGCCTGCAACCAATTTCGAAACTGCGGGTGCAACTATTGATTCTAACGCAGTGGCGCATCTGTTACAGCGCAACGAAATAAAGTATCTCTCCGAAATGATGAACTGGCCGGGCGTTTTGTTTGATGATGAAGAAGTGAAAAAGAAAATTGCGGCAGCACACAAACTAAACAAACCTGTTGATGGTCATGCGCCGGGGTTAACAGGTGAACAAGCACTGAAATATATCAGTTCAGGAATCAGCACCGACCACGAATGCTTTACTTATGAAGAAGGAAAATTCAAAGCAGAACACGGAATGAAAATTCTGATTCGCGAAGGAAGTGCTGCGAAAAATTTTGATGCGCTGATTCCTTTGCTGAACGAATTTCCGGAACTCATTATGTTTTGTTCTGATGATAAACATCCGAATGATTTAGTGGTGAGTCACATTAGCGAATTGGTGAGTCGTGCAGTGAAGAAAGGATTTGATTTATTTGATGTATTGCGAGCGGCTTGTTTAAATGCACACACACATTACCATCTTGATCATGGATTGTTGCGGGAAGGAGACAGCGCTGATTTTATTGTGGTGGATGATCTGAAAAACTTTAAAGTGCATCAGACTTTTATTCAGGGAAAGCTAGTTGCTGAAAATGGAAAATCATTTATTGATTCAGTTCCGGAAAAAATCATTAACAATTTTAATTGCACTGAAAAGCAACCGGAGGATTTTAAACTGAAATCAAACGGAAATAAAAATATAAGAGTGATAGAAGCACTCGAAGGGCAGTTGATTACAAATGAATTGATGTTGCCTGCAAAAATTGAAAATGGATTTTTAGTGAGCGATGCGGAACAAGATATTTTAAAACTCACAGTTATTAATCGTTATAATGATGCGCCTCCGGCAGTAGCATTCATAAAAAATTTCGGATTAAAACAAGGAGCAATAGCCAGTTGTGTGGGTCACGATTCGCACAATATTATTTGTGTAGGAGTGGATGATGAATCTATTTGCCGAGCAGTTAATCTCATTATAAAATCAAAAGGTGGTTTATCTGCTACTGATCGAAAAAGTGATAAATTTTTACCACTACCTGTTGCAGGCATCATGACCAATGCTGATTCATATGATGTGGCTGAAAATTATTCTTCCATTGATGCATTCGCCAAACAACTTGGTGCAAAATTGCATGCGCCATACATGACTCTTTCATTCATGGCATTGCTCGTGATACCTGATTTGAAACTGAGCGATAAAGGTTTGTTCAGCGGGAAGAGGTTTGAGTTTGTGGGGGTGGAGGCATAATATCTATTGTAAACTGAACGAATACAGTTTTTAAGAAAATTTTCTGTGTTTTTATTAACCTTCACAGTTAAGGTTTTTTATCGTTGAAGGCATATGCTTTTAATTATTATACCAAATCGGTTAATAACTAAATGCACCACGATATTAATTTTTGGATTTATAAAAATCCTCAAAATTTTGCCACCAAAGCAATTTGATGTATCGAATCGCCTCCGTGGCTGCCACGGAGGTAATATGATGTATCCACTTACTTCCGTGGCCACCACGGAAGCAAGTGGATGTGTCAGATGCACATCATTGACATCCACGGAGGTCATCGGAAGCATTGTATGAACATGTTTGACTTACTTGGAAGCAATCAGATGCATGGATTTGCTTCGGTAGCTAAACTTTCTATGGAATTAATACTTCAAATCATTAAAATGGAAGTGAATTTTCAGCCATTCAAATTCCAACAGGTTTCGATTTCGATCAAATCTTTCTTATTCATACAATTTGTAAATTCATGTTTTGCCTTTTTCAAAGAAGTTAAACTGGTTTGTGAAAAGGAAAGAATCCTGAGTTTGTTTCTGTTTTTGAATAGTTCAACAATTATTTGTTAACAGAATACTTAATGGCTCTTTAGCATAAATGTATGTTTGCCTCAATGCCACGCTTATTTTTATTTCTGTCGTTATTTATTTCTGTTTCAGTAACAGCTCAAACTATTCAGGAGAAATATGTAATTCACATTCATCATGTAACTGCACCAATAAAAGTTGACGGTATTATTGATGAAGTGGATTGGCAACTGGCCGATGTGGCTAAAAGTTTTTTCGCCATTCTTCCTTACGATACTTCTTTTTCAAAAAGCCATACCGAGTGCCGCGTTACTTACGATGATAATTTCTTTTATGTAAGCGCAGTATGCTATGATGAGTTAAAAGGTAATTATGTTATTCAATCATTGCGGCGCGATTTTTCTTTTCCTGTTACCGATGCTTTTGCAGTGGTACTCGATCCGTTTTTAGATAAAAGCAATGGATTTAATTTCGGTGTAAACCCATACAATGTTCAACGCGAAGGCAGCATTGATAACGGAGGCGGGTTTGGTGTTAGTACCGACTGGAATGTGAAATGGGTTTCGGAAACAAAGGTGGAAGAAGGTAAATGGGTGTGCGAAATTGCCATTCCTTTTAACAGCCTCCGCTTTAAACCCAATTCCGATAAGTGGTTCATTAATTTTATACGAAACGATTTAAAGCGCAATGAACTTTCGTCATGGGTTCCGGTTCCGAGAACTTTTAACCCGAGTTCACTTGCATTTACCGGCACATTGATCTGGGACAAACCTCTGGCTAAGGCAGGAACAAATATTTCAATTATTCCTTATGGCATCAGTTCATTCAACACAACCGCTGCTGATGGAAACGAAATAAAAACAACTCCGAACGCAGGGCTTGATGCAAAAGTTGGAGTGAGCAGTTCGCTGAATTTAGATCTGACTATAAACCCTGATTTCAGTCAGGTGGAAGTGGATGCACAGCAAACAAATCTTACACGATTCAATTTATTTTATCCTGAAAAGAGAAATTTTTTTATTGAAAACAGTGATTTATTTGGTCAGTTCGGATTTCGGCAAATCAGGCCTTTCTTCTCCCGGAATATTGGATTAAGCAGTGGGAATGTAGTACCTATTCAGGGAGGTGTTCGGTTAAGCGGCAAACTAACTCCCAACAACAGAATTGGTGTGCTGAGTATTCAAACTGCTGATGATTCTATTGGTGGTAATGCCATTAGCGGTCAGAATTATTCAGTACTTGCTTATCAACGAAAAATTTTTTCCCGTTCGAATATTGCAGTAATAGGAGTGAACCGTCAGGCATTCAATCACTTTGAACTTGAGAAAAAAGATTACAACAGAATAGGTGGCTTACAATACAACCTTGCATCTGCTAACAATAAACTGGTGGGCTTTGCTTTTTTCATGTATTCGAACAACACAGTAAGCGGTTTCAGGGCTTATTCTCATGCAGCTTTCTGGCAATACAACATTACCAAGTGGACTTTTACTTATAATCATGAGTATGTAGGAAAAAATTTTATTGCCGATGTTGGATTTGTTCCACGAATAAATAATTATGATGCTGCAACTAAAAAAGTAATCAGAAATTCATACTGGAGATTGGAACCGGTTATTACAAGGCGATTCTTCCCTACAGGAAGCTTGAAAAAAAGTGTGAATAATTTTTCAGTTCAGCTATATAGCAGCGATTACTTTAATGAAGAGTACAAGCCAACTGAATTGTATCAGGAAATAGTTTTGCAAACTAACTTTCAGAATAGTGCTTTGTTCGAAGTGGATTTAGATAACACCGATTTGGATTTGCAATATGCAACCTCATTGAATCCGAAGGACACACTTTACTTTCTTCCCGGAAAATATAATTATCAAAGCGTTGCATTGAAGTTTAATTCAAACCTACGGAAAGTATTTAATTGCAATTTATATGGGCAGTACGGTTCATTTTATTCCGGAAACAAGCTGACTTTTAATTCCTCATTTACTTATCGTTTTCAACCTTATGCAAATGTTTCTTTAACACTTAATTATAACCAGGTTGATTTGCCATCACCATTCCAGGATTTCAATTTGTTTTTGATTGGTCCGAAAATCGAATTAACTTTCACTCACAACTTGTTTTTCACCACATTTCTTCAATACAATACTCAGATTGAAAACTTTAATGTCAATTGTCGCTTTCAATGGCGCTTTAAACCATTAAGTGATTTTTATCTGGTGTACGGAGATAATTATGATACAAATACATTGGATAATAAAAATCGAACCTTGGTTTTAAAATTTACTTACTGGTTTACCATATAAAAATGATTAACAGAGAAAAAATGGATACTTATCTCCACAAAGGGATGAGAATAAAATTAATAGAGTCAATTTCGAAAAGAGGAATTACTAATAAAAATGTGTTAGAAGCAATTAACCGTGTACCCAGGCATTTATATTTTTTTGATTCTGTTTTTTTAGAAAAGGCTTATGAGGATAAGGCCTTTCCAATAGGCGAGGGGCAAACTATTTCTCAGCCCTATACTGTTGCATATCAAACTTCACTGCTCGAAAAAGTAAAAGGTGAAAAAATACTGGAAGTAGGAACCGGTTCAGGTTACCAGGCTTCGGTGCTTTCTGAAATGGGCGCCAAAGTATTTACCATTGAAAGGCAAAAGAAATTATATGAGAAAACAAAGCCAATGCTTGCCGATTTAGGATACTCTAACATTAAATGTTTTTATGGCGACGGTTTTGCCGGGTTACCAACTTTTGCTCCATTTGATAAAATTGTTGTTACCGCTGCTGCTCCTTTCATACCCGAACAGTTGTTAAAGCAGTTAAGGATAGGAGGCTGGTTAGTTATTCCTGTAGGTGAAAATGTTCAAAGCATGAAAAGAATAACCCGGGCATCGGAAGATAAATGGAACGAGGAAATTTTCGATAATTTCAAGTTTGTTCCAATGTTGAGTGGCAAAGCTGAATAAAATAATTTACTGATTTTAATAGAAGTTTTAAAGCTTATGCAACCATTTATTTAGGTTTTGTGTCTAAATAAAGTTTTCGATTATATTTGCCCACAATTCAAAAAGAAAAATAACATGAAGAAAATCCTTTTAATCGTTTTGGCACTTGTTACTGCCGGCGAAATTTTTTACGGTTGCAAGAAAGGACCTGAAGATCCACTTCTTTCTCTCCGTTCAAGAAAGCACCGTGTAACCGGACTTTGGCAGGTTTGCTCTTATCGGATTAATGATGCTGACTCCTTAATTGATAATATTTCAAAATTTGATACTGCTTCAATTCCTTACGGTTGTCTTGGTAAAATGACTTACACCAGAAAAAAGACTTATATAATGGAATTTGATGATAATGGCCTTTATATATTCAGAAACACATTCTTATGGACTGTAAGTCGTGATTGGAATGTAAATACTCCACAATGTACCGATTCAAGCGAATATGTTTGGAAAGATACGACCTATCTGACAAAAGGTCTTTGGACTTTAGCCGGAGGAGTTGGTGACTATCGCAATAAAGAATTGCTTCAATTAACTGATGGGGTAGACCAGGTTACCGGTCAATCTTATGAATTGGTAGAAGTAAGAGAGAAAGAATTAAAGTTCAGACAATCTGTTACAGACCAATTAACCGGAACTGTTACAAAATGGGAATGGACATTATGCCCATATGCTGACAGCACAGGAAGTAACGGAAATCAATAAAATTTAAGAAAAACATATTTTAAAAAACCCCGATTTGCATATGTGAATCGGGGTTTTGTTTTTTTTTACCGCTCCTTTAATGCCCGGTCAAGGTCTCGTTTTGAATCTTTCTTTTTTATAGAATCTCTTTTGTCATGAACTTTCTTTCCACGAACCAATCCTATTTCCAATTTGGCAAACCCTCTTTCAGAAAAGAATAAATTGATAGGAATAATTGTAAAGCCTCTTTCTTTTACTTTGGCTTTTAATTTTTCAAGTTCCTTTTTCTTTAGTAAGAGTTTTCGAGGCCGCATTGGTTCATGATTAAAATGCGAGCCATTACTGTACTCTGAAATATTTAAATGCCGAACCCATAAATCATCTTTTTGAAAAGCGCAGAAAGCATCTCCCATGTTTGCTTTTCCTTCCCGTACACTTTTTACTTCAGTTCCGGTTAACATAATTCCGGCGATGTATTTATCCATCACTTCGTATTCGTAAAAAGCGCGCTTATTGTTTATTACAATGTTTTTAATTTTTACCTCACTCATCAGATGCTGTTAAATATTCTTTCCAGTTTTTCTCTTTTCAAAATTTTTTGTGCGGTTTCTCCGCTGGCAATTATTCTGTTATTGCAGGTTGCTTCAAATTGGCAAATAATTTCGTTCTTATCAATTGACTTAATAATTCCAGTAAATAAAACTTCATCTCCAACTTTAACAGGCGAATGGTGAATTACATTAACCATAGTGCCGATGCCTTCTTCATCTTCATCTTTCATTTCTAATACAAACAACCTGCAAACCCATTCTACTTCCCGTGTAATTGCATAAGTAGAATAAACAGCATGCAATTTCTCATTCGGAAAATTCACAGTGTCTTCATCTTTTACAATGTGACTGAATATTTTCTTATCTCCTGATTTAAATGGATTGCGCATAATAAGACAAAGGTGATAAAAGAAATTCTTTGAGCACAATTCAACTTACAGCAAGAACCGGGATTTTAACAAGGTGTCGGACCCTCGAAATGGTTTCACCGAAAATAATATCCTTGATTCCACGGTGTCCATGAGTACCCATTACAAGTAGGTCGGCATTAAATTCGAATACACTTTTGGCAATAGCGTAGCTTCTTTTTCCGTAGCCTAATTCAAATGTGGCATTAAAACCTTTGTCGTTTAATTCCTTAGTTATTTGTATTAAATGTTCAAGATCTTCCTGCTCTTCTTTATCCGAAATTTGGTTTCCGATTAATAAAGCCCCTGCCGATTCAAGAATGTGTATGAAATGATATATTCCCTCTTTCCCGCCTACTGCGAGCGCTCTTGAGATAGTATTACTATCGTGCTTTGAAAAATCGAGAGTGACAGCAATTCTTTTAAATTGTTCTTTGTTTTTTAATTCAGGTAAACTGAAGTCGTGAATTTTATTTTCCCTTTCCTTTCTTCTGAAAATAAATGGACCAAATGTGATATAAAGTAAAAGGATGCCTGCTATTACAGCAATCGGGAAAACAAAAACATAAATCCACCAGGCATTGTCATATTCATTCATTAACGAAATAATCTCTTCAGATACCAGTTTGACATTCAATGTTACTATTACCAAAGCTGAAACCCATGATGCTAACTTCAGCCAAATGCCGATTGCAAATTCACCCATTTTATCTTTATCACTTACAAAGTGAATTAACGGGATTACAGCAAAACCTAATTGCATACTTAGAATAACCTGCGAAAGAATTAATAAACTTCCCGTTGCACCTTCCCCATAAAACCATAATACAAGGAACGCTGGAACAACAGCAAGCATTCGTGTAATAAGACGGCGCAACCATGGTGTAATGCGAAGATTTAAATAACCCTCCATAATTATTTGACCTGCGAGTGTACCGGTAATGGTACTGCTTTGTCCACTTGCTATTAAAGCAACAGCAAACAAGATCGGAGCGAGCGAGGAACCGAGTAATGGTTCAAGCAACTTGTGGGCATCAGTAATATCTGCAATGTCGAACATTCCTCTAGTAAAAAAAACCGATGCAGCAAGAATTAAAATTGCTGCATTAACAAATAAAGCAAGGTTGAGCGCAATGGCACAATCGATAATGTTAAATTTTATAGCTTTTCGCATTCCTAAAACCGTCCGTTCAATTTTTCGAGTCTGAACTAATGATGAATGGAGATATAAATTATGAGGCATTACTGTTGCCCCAATAATTCCAATGGTTAAATAAAGCGCAGTTCCATAAGGAATTGAAGGAATAAATCCTGCTGCAATATCTCCAACATCAGGTTTTGCCATCAATAATTCTATAAGAAAGCTTCCACCCATTATTACAACCATTCCAATAATGAATACTTCCATTTTTCGAATACCAATATTCATTAATGTTAAAAGAATGAGGCAATCAAAAACAGCAATAGTTACCCCGCCTAGTAATGGAATATGAAATAACAGATTTAATCCTATTGCAAGTCCGAGTACTTCAGCTAAATCGCAGGCTGCAATAGCAATTTCAGCAAGAAGATATAATGGAATATTAATTATTGAATGATACATTTCTTTCGAAGCCTGAGCTAAATCTCTTCCCCTGACAATTCCTAGTCTTACGCAATGACTTTGTAATAACAATGCAATAAGATTTGACATAAGGAGTACCCAAATTAATTTATATCCATATGCGCTTCCTGCTGCTATATCCGTGGCCCAATTTCCAGGATCCATATAACCAACACTAACCATATATGCAGGACCTGCAAAGGCAAATAAAGTTCGCCACCAGTTTTTATCTTTTGTTTCAACTGTTGAATGGACTTCTTCCAGTGATTTAGATGATGTGTTTTCTTTTTTCATATTTGAACTCTTATATTTTTAGCAATATCAGCGCTAACCTGCACTTTGGATTTTCCATTTATCTGTAAAAGCATACTGTTGTCAAATGGAATTTTCTCAAGTACTTTCAACTTAGAACCGAGTGATATTCCAATTTTACTGAGGTGTCGTAATAATTCAGGCTGGTCGCTTACAAGATTTACAATGGCTTCTTTTTTTTCAGATAGATCTATCAGTTTTTGTGAATCAGTGTTTATTATTATTCCTTTTTTATCAGGTATAGGGTCGCCATGGGGGTCAAATTTTGGATTTTCAAGAAACGAATCAAGTCGTTCAACCAAAGCATCAGATTGAATATGTTCCAGTTGTTCAGCCACTTCATGAATTTCATCCCAACTGAATTTTAATTTTTCCACCAGAAAATATTCCCACAAACGATGCTTTCTTATAATGAGCAATGCCTGCTGCTTGCCTGAATCTGTAAGAGTTACTCCATTGTATTTTTTATATCGAATAAGTTTTTGAGCAGCAAGTTTTTTAAGCATTTCAGTTACTGAGGCAGCTTTAGTACCTAAAGTTGCTGCTATATCATTGGTGGTTACAGATTGATTGCCAATGCCAGTATGATGAAATATGGTTTTAAGGTAATTCTCTTCAGAAGTAGTTTGAATCATTGGTGCGACTAATTATAAATTTAGTCAAACCTAAAAAATAAATTATACTTTTCAAATATTTTTATCTGATAATAATCTCTTCAACAATTCCTTCCCCGAATCTGGTGTTAATGAGCTGAATCATTTGCAATCGGGAATAAATGAGTTCGTTTTTTAAAGGAGCAGAGTTTACTTCAACATATAATTTTTTATTACGGAGATTTATGCTTTTTGTATATCGGGCAATAGTCTTTCCTAAGAGTTCCTCCCAACATTGCAATAAACGGATTTCATTTACCTTGTCATTCCACTTATTCGCTGTCATTAATTGTTTAAGAATATCACCAATAGGTTGGTCGTTATGTTTTTTCATTAAATTTTATTTTATGAAACCACTTTCAATTTTGAAATGCCTTAATTGCTTATCTGTTTTGATTTTTTGTTTCCATTCGGTGCAGGTTATAAAAACCTGACCACGATTTTTACTCGCTGCATCAGTTAATAATTTTTCAGAACGATGTTGGTCAAGTTTATCAAAAATATCATCCAGCAGCAAAAGGGGTGTTTCATTTTTCTTTTTAGCAATGAAATCAAACTGCGCGAGTTTAAGTGCAATGAGAAAAGATTTTTTTTGACCCTGACTTCCAAATTTTTTTATAGACATTTCATTTAACTGAAAATCTAAATCATCACGATGGATACCCGCAGTTGTTCGTTGCAGTATCATGTCTTTTTCGCGGTTGGCTAAAAGGCTTTTTGCGAAATCATTTTCATTCAGCAATGAGTCGTATTTCATCAGTGCAGCTTCGTGCGCATCTGAAATGAATGCATAATGTTGATTCAATAAAGGAATTAAAATTTTTAAACTAGCTTTCCTCTCCTCATAAATCTGTGCACCTAGATTTGCCAATTGTTCGTCAATTACATTCATTAAATCTTCATCGCGACTTTGGCCAGCATACCATTGTTTTAAAAGTGCGTTTCGCTGCATAAGCACTCGATTGTATTGCATTAAGTCATCGAGATAAAGTCGATTAACCTGTGAAATTGTATTGTCAAGCCATTTTCTTCTTTCTTCACTTCCATCAAGTATTAATACAATATCGTCAGGAGCAATAACAACTAATGGAAATTTTCCTATGTGATCGGCTAATTTCTCGTATAAAATTTCATCGTGCTTCAGAAGTTTTGGCGTACCACTTTGAAAAGCAAGTGAAATGGATTCTGTTCTGTTTTCAGAAATAAAATTTCCTTGCAAGCGAAAAAAATCTTCATTGAAATTTACTGCTCCCAAATCTCCGGTATGAAAGTATCCTTTAGTTAAGCAGAGATAATTTACGGCCTCCAGTAAATTTGTTTTTCCGGCACCATTAGGTCCTGATAAAATATTCAGCCCTTCACAAAATGAAATATCTTGTTCTTTATAGTTTCTGAAATTAGTTAATTTAATATAAGATAGATGCAATCTGTGAAATTGAGGATTGCAAATATGCATTTGATTCAGCATTCACATTTACTTTGATTTGAGCCATAAGCTTTTTAAGGAAATTCGAGTTTTTTGATCGATTTTTATTAATATTTATTCTCAAAATTGAATTTTTTGCCTATTTGTCTTTAAGCAGATTTCCATTAGGTTTGCCGCTCCTAAAAAAAACAGGCTTTGGCAAAAGCGAAATTCGGAAAAAAGGAATATTTAAATTGGTATGAAATCATGCTTCGCGTTCGTCGTTTCGAGGAAAAGGCGGGGCAATTGTATGGAATGCAAAAAATCCGGGGATTTTGTCATTTATATATTGGACAGGAAGCCGTTGCAGCTGGTACTATTTCAGCCTTGAGAAATGAAGACCCAATGATTACAGCTTATCGCGACCATGGTCTTGCTTTAGCAAAAGGTATGAGTGCGGATACTTGCATGGCAGAGTTGTATGGGAAAGTTACAGGTTGTACAAAAGGTAAAGGCGGTTCAATGCACTTTTTCAGTAAAGAACATTTTTTCTTTGGTGGTCATGGAATTGTTGGGGCGCAAATAGGATTAGGTGCCGGGATTGCATTTGCAGAAAAATACAAAGGAACTGATAATGTTTGCATCTGTTTCTTCGGAGATGGTGCAGCGCGGCAGGGAATTTTGCATGAAACATTTAATCTCGCTATGATGTGGAAGTTACCGGTAATTTTTGTTTGCGAGAATAATTTTTATGCTATGGGAACATCGATTGAGCGATCAAGCAATGTTGCAAATGTTTCTCAATTGGGATTAGGATATAATATGCCTTCTGCAATAGTGGATGGAATGAAATGTGAAAATGTTCATGAGGCTGTTTCGGAAGCGGCTGATCGGGCAAGAAAAGGTGATGGTCCAACTTTCCTTGAAATTCAGACTTACAGATATAAAGGTCATTCAATGAGTGATCCGGCAAAATATCGTAGCAAGGAAGAAGTTGAAGAATACAAACAAAAGGATCCGTTAGAAACAACACTTGCAACGATTTTTGAAAAGAAATTTGCAACAAAGGTTGAAATTGACTCAATCAATGATAAAATACAAGCAGAGATTGAAGCTTGCGTAAAATTTGCTGAAGAATCTGCATATCCTGATGCAGCAGAATTATTTACCGACAACTACTCTGAAACTGATTATCCATTCATACTATCCTGATAAAAAAATAACAACAATAAAATGACTGACAAAAAACAAGAACAAATACTCGACATTGGAGGAACATACTCAAAGTTTGAGCATTGGATTAACGAAAACAAAACAATGCTTACAGTAGTTGTGGGTGGACTTTTCTTAGTAGTTGCAGGATACATGGGTTTTAATAAATTGTATCTTGAGCCAAAAGAAAAAGAAGCGCAAAACCAAATGTTTGTAGCACAGAAATATTTCGAGAAAGATTCATTGAATCTTGCATTAAACGGCGATAAAAATTATCCTGGTTTTTTGAAGATTATGGAAGATTATAAATGGACTAAAGCAGCAAATCTTTCTCATTATTATGCCGGAGTTATTTCTTTGAAACTTGGAAAATTTGATGATGCAATTATGTATCTTGAATCATTTAACGGAAAAGATATTTTGGTTTCAGGCATGGCTTTGAATTGCCTTGGAGATGCTTATAGTGAAAAAGGTGAGATGGAAAAAGCAATTGATAACTATAAGAAAGCTGCTTATAATCACGAAAATGAGCTCACAACTCCAATATTTTTAAAGAAGGCTGGTATGTTGTTAGAAAAAACCGGAAAGAAAGAAGAGGCTTTGAAAATGTATCAGGAGATTAATGACAAGTATCCAAAGAGCACAGAAGCCCGTGACATAGAAAAATACATTGCTCGCACACAGGTGTAATTTTTAAAAGTATACAAATTAAAAGCTGACTGAATTTTTCAGTCAGCTTTTTTTATTTTTTATTATCAAGGATAATATTGGTAATGCGACTAATGCACGAAAGTTTTCCATCATCATCATAAATTTTTATTTCCCAGATCTGCGTAGTTCGGCCTAAATGAACGGGTCGTGTAATTCCATGAACATATCCTTTAAACGCTCCGCGAATGTGATTGGCGTTAATTTCCAGTCCAACACACTTTCGTTCATCAGGATTGATACTAAGTACTGTTGCTATGCTTCCGAGCGATTCGGCAAGTACCACATTTGCTCCACCATGTAAACGACCTTGTGCCTGCATTGTTTTTTCATTCACAGGCATACGGGCTTTTATATAATCATCTCCGATTTCAGTAAACTCAATTCCAAGATAATCGGGCATTGTGTTTTTATGAAAGTCGTTCAGCATTTTTAAATCAACGGGTTTAAACCAAATCATTTTTATTGTTTTAAAATTTTCACAAAATAAATCTTTCCTGTGTTTCATGATTTGGAATTAGACAAGAATCAACTTTTCCAAACCATTTATAGCGGTTGCGTGCTATGATATTATAAAACCCGTTTCGTATAAACTTCGGAAAAATGTATAACGGATAAAATAAAATCCATTTTCCTCCAAGCAATAATGCAATTTTTAATGCAGCATCAGATCTTGTATAAAACTTTCCGTCAATAAATAAGATTACCGTTTCCATTGCATTAATATCAATCGAATTATCTTTCAATAAATTACTAGCAAACGAACTTTGAAAAGGAGTAAAACAAAATATTTTTTTTCTATCCTGTTTCAAAATAAAATTTACACTGCGATTACACAAATGACATATACCATCATAAATTATTAGTGGCGATAAAGTGTTAGAGTCAGTAATTTTCAACTGAGTTGAATAGACTATGAACCATACTTTGCTTTCCAGGCCTCAATTCCTCCAACTAAATTCCTGACATTTGTGAAGCCTTGTTGCATCATATAAGCCTGAGCATTTGCGCTTCTTTTACCTGATTTGCAATGAACTATTATTTCACCATTCTTATTATCAGCGTATTCCGAAAGAGATCCAGGCAATGTAGCTAATGGAATTAATTTTCCGCCGATATTAAATTCATCGTGTTCCCATTCTTCGCGAACATCAATCACAATTAAATCTTCGTTCTTGTCTTTTCGCTCTTTTAATTCTTCTACAGTAATATCAGGCATCAATTAATTTTTTATAAATCGAGTGGTGAATGATTGTTTGCTTTGTTTGTCAATTACAGTCAATAAATACATACCAGCAGAAAAGTCTCCAACAAAAATATCCTCATAAATACCATCAGATTTTCGCATTGTTCTGCCTGAAATGTCTGTGATAATTAGTTCAGCATGCTTAATACCGGTAACATTCACATGAAGCATATTTTCAACGGGATTAGGATAGCAATTGACTTTAATGGTGTTAGATGAAATATTTTTTGTTGAAGTAAATGGAAGTTCTGCTCCAACTACAGGTCTGATCATTAAAGAACCTGAATAAGATGATTGACTCCAGACACCAGTTACATTGTAATATGAATTCAGATGTGAATCAGTATTCCGGTCGAGCCCAACATTATAAAAGTTAGGAAATGATTGCAACATACCAACATAAAATGTATCGGTTATTAATTTTGGGGTATCAAGAATATAAGTTGCAAAACCATTAATACTATCAATGTATGAAGGTTTTAAAAAATCCTGCTCATAAATTAGTTGAGTATTTGGGACCAAAGATTTCCAGATAAGAATTGAAAAAAGTTTATCGCTGATATCAGCATCAATGTGAGCAAAATGAAATTGAACAGCCCTTAAGGTATCCGGAATATTTACTTTATATTTTACAGCAATCTTTCCTCCGGCAGCGTTAAGTCCATAAGCTTTTTCAGCACTTCCATCATCGTGAGCATAATAATTAAAGAAGGGTTGAACACGATAGGCTGAATCATTTTGCCTTAAATCATCAGGTGTTGCAGTTGCTTTGCATTTAATAATTAAAAGTGCGCTATCACCAGGAGGAACTGCCCCAACCGGGAATGTACTATTCGCCTGAACAACAGAAGTACCGGCATTAAAATTTAAAGCGGAAGTTGAACTTGAAAAAACATTGGAACTGCTGTAAATCTCATCAGCAAAATATTGAATTGCTGTATTCATAGTTACATTATTATTATTTAAAATAGTAAACGGAAAAGTTGATAGTGTTTCTTCAGGTTGATTGTTTCTGAATTGTGTCCATGGCATAAACTCATAATTTTTTAATATAGTTCCAGGGGTGTAAATAGCTGCAACATCCTGAATAAGTGTATCAGCGATGCTTCTTCCTGCATATAGTCTCACATAATCTATATGCCAGTGATCGTTGTTGCCGGAAGTAGTGGCAATGTTTCTGAATCGGAATTGAAAATTATTAAAGAAGTAAGAATTATCAGTAACCGGAACCATTAACTGCCTGAACTTAATAATTGTTGGTGCAGAAGCATCTCCATCCATTTGCCAAACTTCATTCCAGCTTCCATCACTCTTTTTAAGTTCTAATAAAAGTATATCTCCAATATTAGGATAATCTCCTACCCCCATTTTTTCATAAAAGAAACTCAGATAAACCGAGTCAGCGGGTGAAAGGGTTTCCATGTGTATAGGTAGCGAAGTCAATGTATCTGATTCGGCTTGTTGTACCACACCTGTTGTATCATAAGGTATTCCATACTCATTCAATCCATCAAAGGTTGCAACTCCAATGGATGGCGGAAGAACAGGGTATGTAGTATTCACAAAACAATCCTTGTCTAACCACAAATTCTGATCTGGATATTTGTGATTCGGGTCTAGCTGTGAATAAGAAAAATCATCGATAAATGGCAGACTTAAAGTATCAGTTGATCTTAGTTTTGAATGATGGCTATCAAAAAGTAAAGCACTGTTGTATTTTAATTCAGAAATTATTTCCTGCGCTGATGAAGTATTGTGCATCAGGATAAAAAACAAAATAAAAATAGTCGATAAAATTTTTTGCATTCAGAATATTATTTATTGTATCAATTTGACACAACTATGAAACTCAAATGTGTTTAAAAAATTGTTTGTTCAATAAAAGAAATATCCACGATTGATGTTCAACTGAATTACCTGGGTTCTTCTTCATCGCCTGGGGTGTCCAGCTTAAACTGATCCAGAGTAATGTATACATCCACCGCTTCTCCAAGATTTAATTTATTATCAGTATCGAGTATCGAAGGAGTTTGCTTGTAAACAATAGCATTCAAGGAATCACCTCGAACAGTATTGTCAGCTATAACCGCTCCCAGGTTCAGAGAGGATGCATCCAAAATAAATTTCACTTCGCGCAGTGTATGACCAATCAGTTCGGGTACTTCCACTTCAGTATTTCCTAATCCGTCACCTAAAATCAAATCAATGGTTGAGCCTTTTTTTATTTTATTCCCTGCATTTATATGGCGGCCTCTTACCATCCAGTCAAGCACCACATTCTGGGCTAAGTCTGGTTTGTAAATTAACTGACCAACCCTTAACCCAATGTTTTCTAATATCATTTGAGCCTGCTTTAATGAATTATCAGTAAGATCAGGCATTTTAACTTGTGGTGGAATGATTGCATTTACTGTGAGGTAAATAGTTCTTCCTTCCTTCACTTTTGAATTGGCAACAGGGATTTGTTCAAGAACTGCGAGCTTCGGTTTCTTATCATTGAAAGATGAATCAGCAATGGCAATTTCTAAATTCCGGTCACTCAAAACTTGCTTGGCTTTTTCAAAAGTCATTCCTGTTAAATCCGGAACAGTAACTGTTTCACCGTGCTTGGTGTAAGAATTCAGTGCCGATGTACCTAGCCAAAATACGATTATGAACATGGCGATGGCCCCAAGTATGTTATAAAGAAAAATTCTGCTTTTAAGAAATTGCCACATATTATGTAGTAATAGTAGTATGTTGATTTCGGCGGCTAAATTCTAAAATTTTATCGATAAAGTCGTAAGGCTTATAATGATTGATGGCTGCCTGGTGAAAAATACAGGTGGCTGGGGTCATACCGGGAAGGGAATTCACTTCAATTACGACCGTTTCGGCATTGTTATTTGCATCAATGCGCACAAATGCATCAATACGGCAGTAGCCCTGCACATTTAAAAGTCGCGCTGCTTTTTCCAGATCTGTTTTTACCTGCTTTGCAATTTTTGTGTATTCTTCTTTTGATTTTCCGAATCGTGCCGGAGTAATGTTTTGTCCTTCGCCTGCTAAAAATTTTTCTTCGAGCGAAAGCACATCAGCAGTGGCGAGTGTTTCGCTTGGTTCAAATACTTCGTAGGAAATTGTTCCGTCATCGTTGTGATGAGTAAGCATTCCGCAAGTGATTTCTAAAAAATGTTTTGCCCCATTAGCAGCAATTAAATCTTCTACTAAAAATTGTTCTTTGCGCGGAAACTCTTCTTTCGGTTTTAGGTGAAGTGTAGCAGCTTCGTTTGAATTCAGTAATTCCTGCTCACGAAACATGAGGCGACTGAATGCGATTAACTCGTCACGCGTTTTTATCTTTTTTACAGCACTGCTGCAACCATCATCCACCGGTTTGGTGATGATTGGTAATTTATGTTTGTCGAGAATAGTATCAGTAAATTTTTCTTCGCTCGCGCTCCAATCTTTTTTATAAACCAACGATTGTTGCGCTTCATGAAAACCATGCTGTAACAGTAATTGGTTGGTGTTAAATTTATTTATGGTGATTTGCGAAGAAGAAACTCCACTGCCGTTGTAAGGCAAACCAACTTTTTCTAAGTGCTGCTGGACACTACCATCTTCGCCAGGACGACCATGAAGTGCTATGAAAACTCCTTCCACTTCATTGGGTAATTCAGAATAGGAAAGCTTTTTCGGAACAAATAAATAGTTGCTGGAAGAAAATTTTTGTGTAATGTTTTTACACTGCTCTTTAATTTTTTCAATTACAGGATGAAAGCCGAAGTGTTTTATCTTTTCGCGAATGTCATCGGCATTATCTTTCAGTAAAAGGTTAATCGGAATCTGGTAAAGTTCGTGTTGCTCATTGCTGCCGGTGAGAAAAACAGGAATGGGCTGGTACTTATCGGAGCTGGCGAGCTTCTCAAAAATATTTCTTCCGCTCTCGACGCTGATGTGTCGTTCGGTGGAGTACCCGCCGAGAATAACTGCAATGCATATTTTGTTTTCAGCGTGTTGCAGTAGTTTATCAATTCCATTATTAAGCCGTTGTAAGAGTGGTTCGTAAACAGCAGGGCGAACATTGGTGCGCATTCGCTCGCGCACACTGGTGTGTATGATGAACGAAAGAAACTGCGAAGGATTTAACCCAATCTCTGCTGCCTGATGAAAGAAGAACGAAGACGGCAACATTCCGCTTGTCGTGTTCGGATCGTTGAGAATAATTTTTCCATCTGTTCGAATGAAACCATCAATACGGGCATAAACATGAAACCCAAAAAAGTTAAAAAGTTTTTCGCACTCCCGGCGAATGGCTTCAATTTGGTCATCAGGAATTTGTATCGGTGTGATTTTTCGAGAAAGCCCTGCGAGGTATTTTGAGCGGTAATCAAAAACTTCTTTTCCTTTTACAATTTCAGTGGGCGGAAGAGCAACAGGATTATTTTTTTCATCAACAATCACGATGCACGAAAATTCTTTTCCTTCAATAAATTCTTCAATCAGAATTTCAATTTCAGCATCATAAGCTTCAAGAATTAATTGTGAAATATTTTCCGCTGAAGATTTTTCAAACAACTGAAATAATTCTTCAGGATGAAAATATGTTTTTCCATTAATGCGCAATGGCAAACCGACATTTTCCCTGATGTCGCATAGGTTATTTAAGAAAGTGATTTTTTCTTCATCATTTTTCTTTTCCCAATCAGCAGATTTCCATTCGAAAAAGAAAAATGCTTTATCAATTGCTTTCGTAATTGCTTCAACATCTTTTTCGTGAATGATGGAAACACCAATTGAAGAACCCTGATTAGCAGGGCGAATAACCAAGGGCAATCCAACCGCTGTAACACTTTTTTCGATTAGGGAATTTTTATCGACACTAAGCCACTCGTCCCGCGTAACAGTTTTGAAGCGGGTAGGAGCAAAACCGCCTTCGTTCATCATCCGTTTCTGAAATGCTTTGTTGATACCAATAGCGGATGGAAGAATGCCGGAACCGGAATATGGTATCTGATAAAAATCAAGAATGCCTTGTATACTTCCGTCCTCGCCATACGAACCGTGCAGTGCAAGAAAAGCAAAATCAATAATTGAACTGAGTTCGTTCGGAAGAATTTTTTTTCCTACTGTTGAAATAATTTCATCTTGTTTTTCGCGAGGCAATTTCCCTAACGATTCAATATATACTTGGAAGGGATGTGTGGTAGTTGGAATAAAATTGACTGAAGGATAAAAATCGCGAATGCTTCCTTTATAAATGTATTGCCAGTCGAGCAGAATCAGATTGTGAAAACTGTCAATAAAAATTGGAACAGGTTCGAAAATGGATTTATTAAGATTGTCGTAAACTGTTCTCCCACCGGCAAATGATATTTCGCGCTCGCGTGAGCTGCCGCCAAAAAAAATTCCGATTCTGATTTTATTCATCGCAGTAAAAATATCTGAACGAACAATACAACACGAAAAGTGTATTCAAGTTCCTGTGTGGATATTCCTCATGTTACTTTGCAGTGGGGCTTTCAATTTTTTATCTGTTCCACTAACTCTAATCGTTTCACAATTGAATTTTTTGGAAGAATAGTTCCGGGTGATAAAACAGTGTTTGCTCCAATCTTGGAATTATCGCCAACCAATGCTCCGAATTTTTCGGAGTTGGTTTCCAATATTTTTCCATTGTATTAAACTGAAATTCGTTTATCAGTTCTTTCGTTGAAATGATTGGCGGTGTGTGCTCCGGCTTCGAAGTTTACATGATTGCCGATAATACAGTCGCCGATAAAATTCAAATGGGCAATTGTTGTGTTCGGGAAAATGAAACTTGATTTTATTTCACATCTGGGACCCACTGTAACAGATTCAGCTAAATAAACTCCTGAACGCAGGTATGCATTAGCTCCAACAAAACAATTTTCAGAAATAATTATCGGTGCTTTTAAAACAACTCCTTGTTCAACGATTGCAGACTTATGAATAGCTATTCCGTTTTCGATCTTATAATCTGAATTGAGGTCAGCAATTTTCTTTTCAAGTACCGTAATAATATTTTTAGTGATTTCCCAGGGTTGAAAATTCAGTAGTTCTGGAAATAATACTTTGTATTCACTTATAAAATCTAAGACTGAAATCATTCTATATTATAGTTGTTTTCCTTTAGTAACCTTATAGCTCTTTCTTTTTCTTCAATATCATTATTCAATATTCCAGGTAGAATTAATATGGTTCTCTTTTCTTTTTCATTTTGCAAATATCGAATCACAAAATAGCCTTTCGAAAAAAAACGGATTGCTGAAATGTGTTTTATTCTTGTAATAGCATTTTTAGGAATAAATATTTTTGATGGACGCATTGCGATTCGAATAAAAAAAACATAAACCAACCAAAAACATATAAATACATTTAAAGTGATGCTTCTGTTATGAACAAAACCTTTATAAGCCATAATTCCATACCCAATTATCAATACTGAAGGAAGAATTACTCCGATAAACCATTGTCTGAATCCGGCTTTATGCCGGTTTGAAAATGAAAATCGGTTATTACGGATATCTAAACCATCTTTTTGAAAATAACAAAACCCCTGATCGAGTCTGAATCCATTTTCGATAGATAGCGATTCGTCAAGTATGCGTGATTCTTCCATTTGTTATTGGGTGAAATTACAGGAGCAAAATTATCCAGTCAGGCAATATCTGCTAAACAGTTTTTAAACCTATTTCAACATGCAATTTGAAAGTGAAATGAATTATTTTAGCGCTCCAATAAATAATAACATGAAGAAAATAATTTTTGGTACTTCGATTTTGCTTTTTGCTTTTTCGTTCTTCACTTTTGCTCAGACATATCAAACTAACGGAAGCTGCGTTCAGGTAACTCCTAGAACTTTCCGGTTAACTGATTCTACGGGGCTTGTTGGAGGAAATTTTTTTTCAACAACTCAATTAGACCTCAATAATGCTTTTGATATCAACTTTTTCATCGACTTGGGGTGTATTGATGCTTTGGGTGCAGATGGTATAGCTTTTATTTTACAAAATTCAACTTTTGGAGCATCAGCATTAGGTGGGATAGGTGCAGGTATGGGTTATACTGGAAGTTCAATAATTACTCCTTCATTGGCTGTAGAGTTTGATACAAATCCAAATACATTTGAAGGGTATCCTGACCCAACTTATGACCACATAGCTATAATTAAAAATGGCGACTTAACCGTTAACCAATCTGGACCAGTTCAAGTTTCAGCAACTCAGGCTAATGTTGAAGATTGTGTTTGTCACAAAGGAAGAATACAATGGAATCCGTCGCTTAATAGACTAAGAGTTTATTTTGATGGTACCTTAAGACTTACATATTTTAGTAATATTATAACAAATTATTTTGGGGGCAATCCTTTGGTTTACTGGGGTTTTGGGGGTGGAACTGGTGCTTATTATAATATTCAAACGGTGAGCATAGATTTTGCTGATGCCGGAGCAAATCTTTCAGTATGTCAAGGTTCAGGAGTTCAATTGAATGGAACCGGAGGTGCCACTTATTCCTGGTCGCCTACAACTGGTTTGTCAAATGCAACAATTGCAAACCCAATTGCTTCACCAACTATCAACACAACTTATACATTAACAGCTTCAAATCTTTCAGGTTGTTCTGATACTTCAATTGTGAAAATTACAGTGAATCCTCTACCAACTGCAAATGCAGGTTCGGATGTATTTATTT
This sequence comes from Chitinophagaceae bacterium, assembly GCA_947469485.1. Taxonomy (GTDB): domain Bacteria; phylum Bacteroidota; class Bacteroidia; order Chitinophagales; family UBA10324; genus UBA10324. Next base: position 99,587 of record CANIPU010000004.1, read on the forward strand.
GTCCGGGGGCTTCATCTTTTTTAAGCGGTTCTGGAACTGGCAGTTCTTATTTATGGTCTCCATCAAGTGGATTAAATAATAACACTATTCTATCTCCAACTGCTTCCCCAAATGAAACAACAACTTATACTTTAACTGTTAATTCTTCCTTAGGATGCACAGCAAGTGACCAGGTTGTTGTAAATGTTTACGCAGCACCAAGTGTAAATGCCGGACCAAGTCAAAATGTATGTCAAGGAAATTCAGTTCAACTTAATGCTTCTGGAGGATTGACTTATTCATGGTCACCAACTATTGGGTTAAATAATTCTACAATTAATAATCCAACTGCCAATGTTCTAATAAACACTACCTATACTGTTTCAATTACTGATTTAAATGGATGCTCTGGAAATGATACAGTTTCAATACATATTTTACCCCCAATAACAGTTAGTGCAGGAAATAATGTAACTATTTGTCAGAATGCAGCCACTCAATTAAATGCGAGTGGTGGAGTTACTTATTCTTGGTCTCCGACAATCGGTTTATCAAATGCTGCAATCGCAAACCCAATATGTTTTACGGCCGCAACCACCACATACAGTGTTGTTGTAACAAATAATATGGGCTGTACAGGTTCAGCTCAGGTTGTAGTTACAGTTCTTCCTCCTGTTGCAGCGCCAAGTATTTCTCCATCACAGCCTTCTATCTGTGCAGGTTCATCTATTCAAATAAATGCAAGTGGTTCTATAAATTATAGCTGGTATCCAAGTACCGGATTAAATACAACAACCGGTTCAACAGTTGTTGCTTCACCAACCATAACTACCAATTATACATTAGCCGGAACAGATGTTAATGGTTGTGTCGCGAGTTTATTCTTTTCGGTTGTTGTGAATGGTGTGCCTGCAATTTCCACAAGCCAAATTACTGATGCTTTGTGTAGTGGAACAGGGTCAATAAATATTGGAATGAATACAGGCTCTTATTCATTTGCCTGGAGTACTGGAGCAACTACAGAAGATATCACAGGACTTAATGCAGGAATTTACACTGTTACAATAACCGATAATGGTTGTTCTTCTGTTAATACATTTACAGTCGGGCAATCGGCTTTGCAAAAACCACAGAACTTAATAGTTGATAACCTTACTTCTTGCAGCGCAAGATTAAACTGGAGTTCAGTATTGAATATGAGTTATTATAAGGTGCGATTCAGACAAACAGGAACTACAGTTTGGTCGGCTTCTGTAAATGTTGGAACTTCATTGTTTTATGATTTTACTGGGTTAAGCGCATCTTCAACATATCAATTTCAGGTTTCAGCTTATTGTGCAAATGGCGCAACAGCAGGATGGAGTACAAAACAAGTTACCACAAAAGTTTGTACTACACCTGTTAATAGTGCTGTTTCAATTATCAATTCAACTTCTGTTATAGTTTCCTGGACAGCTTTGTGTTCATCAAATAGTTTTCAGGTAATTTATAAAAAAGTCGGAACAACTCAATGGTCTCAGGTTTCAACAAGTCTTACAACAGTTACATTGAATAACTTGATGCCTTCAATAACTTACGAATATAAAATTAAAGCAGTTTGCACCGGAGCTGCGTCAGCTTATAGTTCTCTATTAAATTTCACTACTCCTTTGATTAAGCAAGAATCGAATTCTGCAGGAATATTTCAAATGGAGGTATTTCCAAACCCAACTTCAGGTGTTTTTAATGTTGTACTAAATACTCATTCTTTGAATTTTTCATTGGAAGTAACAAATTTATTAGGTCAAAAAATATGGATTAATGAATCAAATAATGCAACAGTTCAAATTGATTTAGGAAATCAAATTGTTTCAGGAATTTATTTGCTGATTTATAAGGATGAGGAAAGATCTGAAACGCGACGCTTGATTATTGATAAATAAGAATTTATTCAGAGGGAAAATAAATATTTAACAATTAGTTAATATAGAATAAATATTCTGGTAATATTCATGATTGAACATTTGCGAAATAAAACAGCAAATGTTGCACGAGCGAAAAATACTTTTGGTTGATGATGAACAGGATATTCTTGATTTGCTCAGCTATAATTTCAAGAAACAAGGTTTTGAAGTACATACTGCTACTGATGGAAATGAAGCATTAAATGAAGTTTCAACTTTCAGACCTGATGTTATTGTTTCTGATATTTTGATGCCTAATGCAAGTGGTATAAAAATGTGCAGAATTTTAAAAACTGATGATAGATTTAAAAACATTCCGATAATTTTTTTAAGCGCTTCAACAGATGAATACCTTGCATTGAGTTCATTAGATGCAGGAGCAATTAAATTTCTTTCCAAACCAATTCATCTTTCTATGCTTTTTGAAGTTGTAAAGAGAGCAATTCTTCACTAAGAAAATAATTTCCATAGTTTATATCGTATCAAGTCTGAACGGCTTTTATCTTTCAACTAAAAACTTACATTTGATTTCCAAAAAAAAATTAAATGAAGAAAGTTCTTTCAGTATTACTGCTTTTGATTGCAACAAAAGTTCAAGCGCAAACAACAATAAGTTTAACTACATGGGCTTCGGGTATTACACGACCAATTGAAGTTCAGAATTGCGGTGATGACCGGGTTTTTGTTGTTCGGCAGGCAGGAGTAATTCTTGTCTATGATACAGCAGGTGTAGCACTTCCAACCCCTTTCCTGGATATTCAATCTATTGTTTACGATGGTGGAAATGAACAAGGATTACTTGGGCTTGCATTTGATCCGGACTATAAAAACAACGGATATTTTTATGTTGATTACACAAATAATTCTAGCTCACACAATACAACAATTTCAAGATTTTCTGTAAGTGCCACAGATTCCAATGTTGCTGACCCATCAACTGAATTAATATTGAAAGTTATTTCACAACCCTACAGTAATCACAATGGAGGATGTGTGCGTTTTGGACCTGATGGAATGCTATATGTAGGTATGGGAGATGGAGGTAGTGGAGGTGATCCAGGAAACCGTGCACAAAACAAACATCTGTTATTAGGAAAAATGTTGCGTTTAAATGTGCATGACAGCGCTTCAAATTACATACCTTCCGATAATCCATACGCGCTTGATACAACTAATGGTAGCCCTGAAATATGGAATTACGGTGTACGAAACCCATGGCGATTTAATTTTGATAAAGCAACTGGTGATTTATGGATTGCTGATGTTGGACAGGATACATGGGAAGAAGTGAATTTTGAACCTTATGGGAGTACAGGGAATTTAAATTACGGATGGCGATGTAAGGAAGCAAACCATGATTACAATACATCACAATGTACAGGTATTACAAACTTTACTTATCCAATTTGGGAATATCATCATAGTCCAGGTTGTTCCATATCAGGTGGATTTGTTTATCGTTGTCCGAATAATTCTGCGCTTTGGGGAAAATATCTGTTTGCAGATTATTGCAGTGGAGAAATTTGGTCATTGACACAAAATGGAGGACCATTATTTGATTGTGATACTTTGATAGATTTTACAAATAATATTATTGCATCTTTTGGAATGGATAAATGGAACAGAGTATATGTTTGTGGTGAAGGCAACTCTACTGTTTACAGATTAAATGTTACCTCTTCTGTTTGTAATCCGGTAGCATTTATTGATCATTTAGGAGATACATTAAACACTTGTGAAGGAGGTACTATACATGCTTATGAATTTCCAGGGTTTCAGTATTCATGGACTTATAATGGAGTAAGCGTTAATTCAAATTCTGCAACAATACCAGTTTCAGGTTCAGGTTATTATCAATTGGTAGTGACTCAAGGGGCATGTACTGGAGTTTCAGATTCGGTTTATGTCAATGTTCATGTTGTAACTGCAACTATAAGCGGGTTACTGGGAACTTATACTCAGAATGATGCACCGATTACTCTTACAGGAACCCCTGCAGGCGGGATTTTCAGCGGTGCTGGTGTAACGGGAAACATTTTTGATCCCTCTGCAGCCGGAGTTGGAGCACATGAAATTTACTATACTTATACTGATGCTGCCGGGTGTTCTGCTATTGATACTGTAACTACTTCAATCGTAAGCGGAATAAATGAATTACCTGCGTTTACTTCATTTGCTATTATACCTAATCCTTCAAAAGGGGATTTTAATATTCAACTTCATGGTTTCAGGAACGAGAAAATTCAATTTGCAGTTTTGGATATTTCAGGAAGAGTGATTAATCAATTCCAGAATGAAATAAAAATCGGAAGCAATAATTTTCCGGTAAAGTTAAATTTAGCTGAAGGAGCTTATATGGTGCAGTGGAAATCAAGCACTGAAACCGGAGTGAAAAGAATCATTATTCAAAAATAAGTTGAAGTGTTAAGAGTAAACCAGAGGTGTTTTTTTTTGTTGAGTTTCTGTTTTATTCTTTTAACAGAAATAATGAATGCACAAACCGGTTACCATTTAACTTTAGTAAAAGACACAATTCAAGGTGCACCTGCATTGCACAGCGGAGTTTGTGTTTCATATAATGGAAAATGGTTATTCATTGGTGGCCGCACAAATGGCTTGCATGGCTTTCAACCTCCATTTGCATTCCCAACTAGTGGTAGAAATGAAATTATTTATGTTGTTGATCCGCTGTTAAATCAAACCTGGCAATCAACAGCAACTATTTTTCCTGATTCCATATTTGAAGCAATCTGTTCAAGCAATATGGAATATTATTTAGAAGATAGTATTCTTTATATAGCTGGAGGTTATGGATGGAAAAATTCAATTGGTGACTTTGTGACTTTTCCGACTTTAACAAGTGTAAATGTGGAAGTACTGATAAATAAAATTCAAAGTAATCAATCAATAGAAGGATTATTTCTTCAAACAAATGATTCGTTATTGGCAGTAACTGGCGGTCATCTGGTAAAAATGAATTCGTCATTTTATTTGGTGTTCGGACATCGGTTTGATGGAACATATGCTGCAACTGCTACTGGAATCTATACCCAGACTTATACAGAACAGATTCGGAAATTTACAGTTAATCATTATTCAAATTACAACCAGGTGACATTTGTCGGAGCTGCTTCTGATACTACTTTATACCATCGAAGAGATTATAATTTGGTTCCACAAATATTTCCGGATGGTAGTTTTGGATACACAGCTTTTAGCGGGGTTTTTCAGAAGGGAATAAACCAACCATTCTTTACAACATTGGATGTGCAGAATGATACAGGAATTATTAATACAGGGTTCAATCAGCAATTGGCTAACTACCATTGTGCTGTTCTGCCGGCATATGATAGCCTTAATAATAATATGCATTCCTGGTTTTTTGGCGGCATGGCAATGTATTATATAGACTCAACCAACGGACAAATGGTAACAGACACAGCAGTTCCATTTGTAAAAACAATTAGTAGAGTTACGCGAGATGGATCAGGTATAATGACTGAATCAACTGAAAACTTTAAGCTTAATAATTATGAAGGATCAAATGCGTATATTATCTTGAAGGAAGATAGTATACATCTTGAGAACAAGTTGATTCTTCGATTAGATAAAATTTCTAAGCCAACACAAATAGGTTGGATGGTTGGTGGTATAATTAGCCCTGAACCAAATATCAGTACAACGGATCCTTCATCAAGTTTTGCTTCCCCTTTTATTTATAAAATTTTTATTTCTCCGGATTCAATTGTTGGCTATAATACAGGCATTGAAACGCCTTGTTTAGTGCGAGTTTCACCAAACCCTTCAGATGGAATCTTTAATTTTGATTTGTATAAATATAAAGAAAACGAACCTGTAACAATTACAATTGTAGATACAAAAGGAACGGTTGTCAAAGTTATTTGTGAAAATCAAATACTAAAAAAACGCACTTCATTTTCATGGAATTCAAAACTATTTCCAAATGGTGTCTATTATGCATTACTGCAAAACGGAAGTTATCGTCAAACTTTTTTAATTGTTAAAGAATAAAAGCCAGACAGCAATAAAATTAAATTACCTGTAATAAAAAGCCTTTCAAATAGTTTGTTTCAGGAATTTGCCAGATTACAGGATGGTCCTTGGCTTGAGCTAACATTTCTATCTGACGGATTTTCTTTCCGGAATCAATAGCTGCTGAATAAACGGCATCAAAAAATAAATCAGGGGTCATAAAGTGAGAGCATGAAAAGGTTAATAAATAGCCACCACTCCGAACTAATTGCATAGCTCGCAAATTCACTTCTTTATACCCTCGAGCAGCAGAAGCAGTACCCGATCGATTTTTAGTAAAAGCCGGCGGATCAAGTATTACTACATCAAATAATTTTTTCTCCCTGACCCACTGCGGTAAAACATCAAATGCATTTGCAGCCTTAAACTCACAATTATTTTCAAATCCGTTTAGTATTGCGTTTGCCTCTGCTTGTGCAATTGCAGCTTCAGAAACATCAATACTAGTAACCTGTCGGGCTCCAAAGTGAACTGCCTGTAAGCTAAATGAACCCGTATAGCAAAAACAATCAAGAACAGAAGCATCTTTCACTATCTGTTTCATCGCTAATTTGTTTTCTTTTTGATCAAGAAAAAAACCTGTTTTTTGACCTTCAACAACATCAATATTAAATTTTACACCAGCTTCATTTATTACAAAATTTGTTTCGAAAGGATTACTTAAAAAACCTTTTTGTTCTTCAAGTCCTTCAAGTTTTCTAACGGGAATATCGTTTCGCTCATAAATTCCTTTTGGTTTTAATAGGTCATTGACGGCCGCAACAATTTCCAGCTTCCATTTATCCATTCCAAGTGAAAGAGTTTGCAATACAATTATTTCTCCGAATTTATCCAGAACTAAGCCCGGCAAAAAATCTCCCTCGCCAAATACTACTCTGTAATTTTCAGTGTATCCAAATTTTTTCCTGAAATCAATGCAATTTTTAATTTTTTTATGAAAAAATTCCGCATCAATTTTTTCATCAAGATTTGTTAATAATCTAACTGTAAGTTTAGATTGCGGATTATAATATCCTTTACCTATCAGATTCCTTCCTGAATCAATAACTGATACAATATCGCCGGGTTTTACCGATCCGTTAATACTTGCGATTTCATTATCATAAACCCATGGGTGCCCTTCTCGATTTCTGTTACCTTTTCCTTTATTTAAAATAATATCTGCCATGTCTGTAAAAATTGAGCGGCAAAGAAACACTTATTTAGTTTGGTAATAAAAAAAGCGCCCTGATTTGTCAGGGCGCCCATAAGTTTTTATAAACTGGGAAAAAAATTATTCTGTTTTAATTATTTTTTGAATTGATTTTGATCCCTTTGAATTAATTATTTCCAACAGATAAATACCTGTATTCAACTCTTCTCCAAAGCTAATTGAGCCATTTATTTCTGAAAGATTAATTAATACTTTCCCTTGTAAATCAATTATTTTCAAGTTAAATAATTCAGATGAAATTAGATCAATTGTAAAGTCATTTGCTGAAGGATTCGGATAAACCGAAAAATCATCTTCTGATAAATCATAATTTTCATCTCTGCAATTGATCTTGTAAACCTGTACAATATTTGAGTTACGGGTACAACCATTTGATTTTGTTACAACAACTTTGTATTTTCCTGATACAGTAGGAGTATAGGAATTTGTAGTAGCACCACTAATTGAAGCGCTTCCTTTCTTCCATTGATAACTTAATCCGGTACCTGTGTTAGCATTAAGGGTAATAGTTGCAGGCAAACAAAAATACTGCGTGTCAGCAGGGGTAACGGTCGCAGGCGGAAGTAAATTTCTAACAACATTTATTTCATTACTGCTGTTATTGCAAATCATAATTTTATAAGTGCCGGTAAGAGAAGCTGTATATGAAATATTTGTTGCGCCGCTAATTGCAACATTGTTTTTATACCATTGATATGAATAACCAGTCGGCGTTGCTGAAAGAACAACATTTGAAGGCTGACAAAAAGTAGTTGGACCACCGGCTGTAATTACAGGAGTTATTGTTCTTGAAAGTTTAAAGATGCCCCCGTTAGATGTATAGCCTCCATTCATTGCATAAATTGATCCATCGGCACCTTGCATAATAGAGGTTAATCCTCCGCTTGAAGTTAAATCAGAAATTAAAGTATTGCTTAAAACGGAAGTATAAGCAGGTGCATTTCCAAGAACAAGATCGAAGATTTGGCCTTGATCATTATTACCAATGATAATATGATTTTTATATTCGGGAAACATACAGCCACTGTAAAAAATAATTCCGGTTACAGATTGTAGAGGTGAAGTCCACACTGTTAATGGATTTATTAGTCCGGGAACATTGCAGGGGTTACTATTTCCGTATTGTAAATTACCTTCACAAGTCTGCCAGCCATAATTACCGCCTTTTCGTCCAAGATTCATTTCGTCTTGAGTATTCTCGCCGTTTTCTGAAATGTATAATGAATCGTTTGCTCCGAAAGTGAAATCAAATGGATTGCGATGTCCATATTCCCAAATTCGATCATCATTTAAAGTAGTTGGAACCCCATCATCATAATAGGGATTTGAATTTGGTATGGTTCCGTCTTTATTTATGCGAAGTATTTTTCCAAAAGGGTTTGTTTTTAATTGGGCATTTGATGGCGTAGCTAATTCTCCAATTGAAACATATAATTTCCCATCTGAAGGACGAAAATGAATATTGCCACCAACATGGTTTCCTGGAATTGAATTTGAAACGGGAATATTTAGAATAACTGTTGGTGTAGTTCCAACATTTGAATTATCTGTAAAACGAATTACTCGAAGAGACTGGCTGCCATTCGAAGTATTTGGCCAACGATGATTGTAATAAGCATATACATAATGATTTGTATTGTAATCAGGGTCAAAACAGATTCCCAGCAATCCTCTTTCAAAATTATTATAGGTAGAATCAGCTAAATTGTAGAAAGTTCCAAGGGAAGTTCCTGTTGAACTGTAAACAACAATCTGACCAGCTTTAATAGTTACAAAAAATCGACCGTCATTTGGTGCGATCGCAAAAGCAACCGGTTGATTTAAACCTGAAAAAACTGTTGTTTGTGTAAAAGGAAGTTGCGCCGAACAAGTAAATGCTAATAGAAATACGAAAAGGAATGAATTGATTTTTTGCATAAGAAGTTGAGTTTTGAAAGAAATAAAAATAGTGAAGTTTGTTATTGATTCGCTATTCGCAAGCCTCAATTTTGTTAATGGCATTTTAATTAAAAATTAAAATTAAAAAAGCTGCCTCACCGGGCAGCTTTTTTGTTAAGTGTTCACTTTCAAAAAATTAAAATCTCTCAACCTCCGTAAAGAAAAAATTTCCTTCAATTTGTGCGTTTTCATCAGAATCGCTTCCGTGTATTGCATTTTTATCAATGCTTTCAGCATAATTTTTACGAATAGTTCCGGCTTCGGCATTAGCTGGGTTCGTGGCACCAATTAGTTTTCTGAAATCTTCTACTGCATTTTCTTTTTCAAGGATAGCAGGGATAATTGGACCTGAACTCATGAACGAACAAAGATCATTATAGAATGGTCGTTCACGATGAATAAAATAAAATTTCTGAGCCTGTTCAAGGCTCAATTTTGTTTGTTTAAGAGCAATAATCTTGAAGCCCGATTCTTGAATTTGTTTTAGTATTGCTCCTCCTACTCCTTTTTCTACAGCGTCTGGTTTAATCATTGTAAATGTTCTGCTACCGTTCATGTCTGTTATTTATTTTTTTTGAGGCACAAAAATATACGCATGTTTGCGATTACCGCTTTTATAGCAAAAAATATTTTATCCTTGACCTCTGAAAATTAAAATTTTACCGATGACATTTGATCAATTAAAAGAACTTCTTAGAACACCCAGGTACATTGTCATCACCACACATCAAAAACCAGATGGAGACGCGCTTGGTTCTTCATTGGCACTTTACCATTTTTTATGCAAACTGAATCATACACCAATTGTAATTTCTCCTACTGATTATCCGAATTTTTTACAATGGTTACCAGGAAATGACACAGTTGTGAATTTTGAGCAACAACCTGATTCAGCTAAAGAATGGGCAGGGAATGCTGAACTAATTTTTTGCCTTGACTTTAATAAATTATATCGTATTAATTCTTTAGGTGATTTATTAGGAAAGGCGACTGCACCTAAAATACTAATTGACCATCACCTTGAACCTGATTCATTTGCCGACTTTGAATTATGGGATGTTGAGAAGTCTTCAACATGTGAACTGGTTTATGACTTTATTGAAATGCTGGGAATGACTGATTTGATTGATGAAAATATTGCAACTTGCTTATATGCAGGACTATTAACAGATACCGATAGATTCAGAATCCCACGAACCACACCCCGTGTACATCAGATAACTGCCTCACTTTTAGAAAAAGGAGTTGACCATACTAGAGTTTATAATGAAATTTATGAAACTTTTTCTGAAAACAGGTTGAGGTTTTTTGGTTTCTGCATGACAAAGTGTATGACTGTTCTCCCCGAATATCATACTGCTATTCTTTCAATCGAAGGTGAAGACATTCGTAGGTATCACATATCCACGGGAGACACTGAAGGGTTAGTCAATTATCCAATGATGATTAATGATGTTTGGATGACTGCAATTATTATTCAACGACCCGATCAGGTAAAGCTTTCATTCAGAAGTAAAGGAGATATTGATGTAAACTGGTTGTGTAAAGAATATTTTCAGGGAGGTGGACATAAGAATGCATCAGGAGGGAAGAGTGAAGTTTCAGTAGCTGAAACCAAAGAGAAATTACTTTCTATATTAGCCGCCCAAAAATTTAATTTAAATCTTATATGAACTTTTCAAATTTTTCAAAATCTATTGTTGTTTGCTTACCAATTCTTCTTTCATTAACATTTGCTTCTTGCAATAGTGATGAAAATGTTTCAGGTTATTCTACATCTACTAATGGTCTGGATTATAAAATAATTACTGACGCCAAACAAGCTAAAGCCAAAGTTGGCGATTATGTTCAATATTATTCAACTATCAGAACTACAAAAGACTCACTTATTTTTTCATTAAAAAATGCTGGTCCAGCAGAAATCGGGCAAGTTGCTGCGCCAAAAGAAGAAGGTGACCCGATTGAGATTTTAACTTTTATGGGCAAGGGTGACAGTGCTTCTTGTCTTATCCCTGCCGAAACTTTTTTCAAAGGAGTTCAGTTACCTTCACCATTAAAAGCAGGAGACAGAATAAAACTTGATATCAAAATTACAGATGTTTTTCCTAAAGCAGATTATGATGCTAAAATGGCCGAAATTCAATCGCAGAAATTGGCTATGGCTGAAGCTGATGCTTTGAATTATATAAAAGCTAACAATTTAAATGCTCAAAGATTACCAAGTGGCATGTATTATATAGTAGAAAATCCGGGTACAGGTGCAACACCAGAAAATGGAAAAAATGTAAAAGTTAACTATCGCGGTACTTTGTTTAATGGAACTGAATTTGATTCTTCTTTAAAACCAGGCCGTGAACCATTTGAATTTGTACTAGGTCGTGGTCAGGTAATAAAAGGTTGGGATCAGGGAATACCATTATTTAAAGTTGGCGGAAAAGGTAAGTTGATTATTCCTCCTGCTATGGGTTATGGTGAACAAGGTCAGGGGAATATCCCATCAAACAGCTGGTTGGTATTTGACATTGAGGTTTTGGGTGTATCAGAAGCCCCGAATAAGCAAGGAGGAATTCAAATGCAATAAATCATTTTCTTAATACTTTTATTAAACAGATGAATAAAAAAAAGTCACTTTTCATTTTTACAGGAATATTAGTATTTGCAGTTTTATTAATTGCTTTAATTACCGCAATAGGTTCTGGAGGAGCAGCAGGTTATATAAAATTACCATCTGGCTTGGAATATAAAATTGTAGAAAATAATGCGAAAGAGAAAGTTCAAGAAGGAGAACTTATGATTGCTTACATTACTTATAAAACCGATAAAGATTCGGTTGTTTTTACTACTTATACAACAGAAAAAAAATCTACGGTTTTTCCTGTAGGAAAAGCAGAAAACATTGGTGATATGAATGAAGCTTTTTTATTGCTTGGCCCAAAAGATTCCGCTTTATTTAAACTACCTGCCGACAGCATTTTCAAAGGCAATGCGAAGCGACCTCCCTTTGCAGGCAAAGGAACTTTTATTCATGTCGGAATCAGGGTTGATACAGTTATGAGTAAGGATGCATTTTCAAAAATTGCGGAAGAAAAATCACTGATTCAAAAAAAAGTTGATGATGATTTAATAAAAGAATATTTGACTGCAAATAATCTTAGTGCAAAGAGAACTGCCAGCGGGCTTTATTACATTATTGAGAAAAATGGAAATGGAAGTAATGCCAAACCCGGAAATTCTATTTCAGTGTTGTACACGGGTAAATTATTAGACGGAACTGTATTTGATGCCTCGGAAAAGAACGGTGGTGAACCTTTTAAAGTTGAATTGGGAACACATGCGGTAATTGCCGGTTGGGATGAAGGACTCACATATTTTAATAAAGGTTCCAAAGGAATTTTACTAATTCCTTCTTACTTGGCTTATGGCGATCATGAGTATCCTGGCCGTATACCGGCAAATTCAGTTTTAATTTTTCAAATAGAAGTTACTAATATTAAATAAAAATTTCGGTACATTTTTTTCTTACAAAACAATTCACAAAATAAAACAATGAAAAAATACATCTCACTTCTTGTATGCTTGCTTCCATTAATTGTTAATGCTCAGAATTATAAAGATTTTAAATCAACTCCTGGTGGTTTAAGATATAAAATGATTGAAGACAAGAAAAAAGCCAAATCACAATTAGGTTACATGGTTAAAATATTTTTAACCTATACTACTGAAAAGGATTCAGTAGTTTTTTCTTCAAAAATGATAGGTGAACCAGCTGAACTTCCGATTACAGCTCCACAGTACAAAGGAGATCCAATGGAAGGATTCGCCTTAATGGGAGCCGGCGATAGCGCAATGTTTTTAATTCCTGCTGATAGTATGTTTAAAGGGCAGGCCGGTACACCTGCCTGGGCTAAACCAGGTTCTATTGTTAAACTCGGTGTTCGTATGATTAGCTCAATGTCACAAGCTGATTATGATGCTGGTAAACAAAAGGAAGCTGCCGGGCAAATTGGAATAGATGATCAGATCATTCAACAATACATTAAAGATAAAGGATTAACCGCTCAAAAAACTGCGTCTGGTTTATATTATGTAACTGAAAAGCAAGGAGATGGAGCAAAAGTTGAATCGGGTAAAAAGGTAACAGTAAATTATACCGGAAAACTAACAAACGGAACCATGTTTGATTCTTCCTTAAATCCAGGTCGTACTCCTTTTGAATTTACAATTGGACAACATCAGGTAATTGCCGGATGGGATGAGGGAATTGCTTTATTTAATGTTGGTGGAAAGGGAACCTTATTAATTCCTTCAGCGCTTGGTTATGGTGCTCGTGGTGCCGGTGGCACCATTGGACCAAATGCAGTTTTGATTTTCGATATCGAAGTTCTTGGTGTTCAATAAGGTTTTGAGAAAATAATTTTTAAAGCCCTCTTCAATTTTGAAGAGGGCTTTTTTATTTCGTTATTTTACAATTCTCTATATGTTTTCATTAATTGATCAGCCTGAATTCTTGAATTAAACCTGGATGAATAAGCAATCGCAAGTGTAGATAATTGTTTATGTAAATGAGAATTATAGGTCAAGTTGGAAATCGCATCGGAAGTCTCGTCTACATTCAACGGATCAATATAAAGAGCACCATTTCCTGCTGCTTCTTCCATGCATGAATTTTTGGTGGTTATAGAAGGAATTCCATGAGCGCTTGCTTCAATTAATGGAATGCCAAAACCTTCGAAAAGTGAAGTATATATAAATAAACTGGACAATGAATAAATGATGTTTAATTCATTGTTGTTTACATCAGTTAAAAAAGCCACTTGAACATTTTTGCCGGTTGATTTTAAGTAATCTTTTATTTCATCAAAATAAGAAGTCTTTTTTCCAACGGCAATTAGCGGCAGAGCTTTATCTCCTAAATTATTTATTGCCTTTATTACAGTCAAAAGATTCTTTCTCTTTTCGATTGTGCCGGTATATAAAATAAATTTTTGGGGTAATTGATATTTTTGCTTAACCATATCCTGAATGTCCATTGAAATCATACGGGTAATATGGTTAGGCAAAGAAGGATGTATAACTTCAACCTTCTTTTCATTAATGCCATAATAATCAACTATATCATTTTTTGTCTGATTACTAATGCTTATGATTTTATCAGCTCTGTTACAGGCATATTTAGTTTTTATGTCGTAAATATTTCGATCAATAAATTTATAATTGAACGGTTGTTTTCTGAAAATCAAATCGTGAATTGTAACAATAGTTTTTGCTTTTGAGCGCTTCAATCCAAAGGGCAGTTCATTACTCAGTCCGTGATAAACATCTATGTTTAATTTTTTCCAGTCATTCACCTGACTATAGCTCCGCCAGTATGTTTTGGAAAAAGAAGCACCACTCACCATCTCCACATTCCTGCGAACAAGAGCCTGTTTGAATAATTCATTTTTGTTTTCAGCAGCAAACAAAAAATAATTTTCATCAGCATAAAACTGCGCCAGCGATTCAATCACACTACGGCTATAGTTCCCTAATCCTGAATAATTTAAAAAAGCCCGTTTTGCATCAAATCCAATTCTCATTATTCAAATAGTATAAATTGCGCTGATGTTAACTTATTAATTGAAAATAAAAGTGCCGGCGGAGAGATTCGAACTCTCATGCCCTTGCGAGCGCTGCGTTCTGAGCACAGTATGTCTACCAGTTTCACCACGCCGACTTAATATAAATGACAAATTTAACGGGAAGATTTACTTAAGGAAAATAAAGTAAGATGCAATTCTGAAAAAGTATTATCTGAATAAAGTTACATCTCCTGAATTAGTTCGATTGACAGAAACATTTCTTCCATCGCGATCTTTTCCCCTGAACATCCAAACGAAAACTCCGGTGCTGAATGGCTTTCCATTTAATGTTCCATCCCATCCTTCATTTTGATCATGAGAAAGGAATACCATTTGTCCCCAGCGATCAAATACCATTAAAGTAAAATCAGTCATTGGTAATCCATATACTTTAAATACCGGATTGAATATGTCCCCGTTAGGTGAAAACGCAGAAGGAACAAATACATCAGGGCATTTAATATTTACAACAACTGATGCAGTACCTGTGCAACTTCCTGAAGTTCCTACAACAGTATAAACAGTTGTGTCAGAAGGATCAGCAAGCGGGCTTGCACAATCCAGGCAGCTTAAATGTAAATCCGGTGACCAGGAGTAAGTATTTGCACCACTGGCATTTAATGAAACAGGAGTTGTCCAACAAGTAGTGAGAGTATCAGGGTTAATTGTAACGATCAAATTTGGCTGAACAGAAATAACAACTGTATTTGATGTAGCAGGGCTTCCTGAAACACAGTTAGCTGTGGATACCATTACACAGGTGATATTATCTCCATCACTAAAAATATTTGTGTAAGATGATCCGGTTAATCCGGTTGAAGTTCCGTTTAATAACCAGTCATAAATGGGAGAGGACCCACCATTTATTCCGGTAGCAGTGATAGTTGCCGACATACCCTCACAAATAACAGCGTTATCAGCTGCAATAGTTATTGAGGCAACGGTTTGTGGAGTTACAGTAATAGTTATTGTATTTGATGTAGCAGGATTATTTGAAACGCAATTTGAGTTTGATGTCATAATACAAACAACTACATCATTATCATTTAAAGTCGTGGTGCTATAAGAAGCAGAGTTTGTTCCAATATTTACGCCATTTACCTGCCATTGATAAGCGGGTGCTGCACCACCATTAGTTGGTGTTGCACTAAAATCAACATTCATACCTGCACAAATTGAAATGGTTGAAGCTGAAATTAAAACTGAAGCAGGTGCACCTGTTGTAACAATCATTGCAATTTGATTTGATGTTGAAGGAGACCCTGTTACACAACTCAAAGCAGAAGTAACTATACAAGTTACAATATCACCATTGTTCAAAGCTGTTGTGCTGAATGATGAAGAATTTGTTCCGGCATTAACTCCATTTATCTGCCATTGAAAGATTGGAGCCCCGCCTCCATTTACTGCTGTTGCGGTAAAATCAACTTGGTCACCAAAACATATTGTTGTGTTGTTAGCGCTAATAGTCACTGATGCAACTAATCCAGTGGTTACAGTAATTGTAATTGAGTTTGACACATCTGGAGATCCGGTAGCACAATTTGCGTTTGAGGTTAAAATACATGTTACAACATCTCCATTATTTAAAGTTGATGAAGTAAAAGTTGGTGTGTTAGTTCCAGTATTTACACTATTTAACTGCCATTGATAGGTAGGTGCAGATCCGCCATTTGTTGCAACTGAAGTAAAAGTTACCGGGTCACCTGCGCAGATTACAGTTGTATTTGCAGTTATTGTATCGGAAACAATTACAGATGGAGAGACAGTTATTGCAATGGAATTTGAAGTTGCCGGATTTCCTGTTGAACACAAATTACTTGAAGTCATAATACATGTTACTATATCTCCGTTATTCAAAGTCGTTGTACTAAATAAGGTACTATTAGAACCAGAATTGGTTCCATTAACTTGCCATTGATAAGACGGAGTTAATCCTCCATTCGTGGGCACTGCAGTAAAGTCAACTTGTTGTCCTGAGCAAATAACTGTTGTATTGGCAGAAATATTTACATCAGCAGGTGCAATTGGGTTTACTGTAATTGCAACTGCATTTGAAGTTGCAGGTGAACCGGTAGCACAAGCTAAATTCGATGTCATTATACAAGTAATAACATCGCCATTGTTTAAAGTTGTAGTGCTAAAGTTTGGACTGTTTGTTCCGGAATTACTTCCATTTACTTGCCATTGATATGTTGGTGCTGCTCCACCGTTTCCTGGAGTTGCAGTAAAATCTACTTGTCCCCCCGTGCAAATTGTAGTAATGTTCGCAAAAACGCTTACTGTAGCTGGCACACTTGAAGTAACATTAATTATTTCGTTGTTTGAAATAGCAGGTGAGCCATTAACACAATTGGCATTTGATGTTAAGGTGCAAGTAACCATATCACCATTGTTTAAAGTAGTACTGCTAAATGTCAGGCTATTTCCTCCAACATTTCCACCATTAATTTGCCATTGTAAAACTGGTGCTGATCCACCATTAACAGGTACTGCGGTAAAATCGACTTGTTGTCCGGCACAAATAATATTTTGAGAAGCTGAAATAGTTATTGAAGCAGTTACAACTGAATCTATCTGCAGGTCAATTCCGTTATCAGTACCAATTGTAATCGGGTCATCGCTTACAACTCTTATTCTGTAATTGGTTCCGGCGATTGTGTTGCATGGAATTGTTCCAGCGATATTCCCAATGTTTGCAGTGCTGGGGAATGTACCGATTGCAATTGGTGCTGCAAAACTTCCTGTGGCATCTGATAATTCAGCAGTATAAATATTAGGAGCATTAAAAATTCCAGTACTTGTAAAAGGAATGTTTATTACTCCGCATTGACAAAACGGGCTTCCAATAATTACTCCTGTTGTAATTGACTGCGAAAATGATTGTGTAGAAAATAAAGTCGAAAATAAAATGGCAATAAAAAATCTAATGGCTTTATTCATTGAGATAAAAATCATTTTAAATTTCTGTTTGTACAAAATTAACTCACAATTACTTAATTCTGATTAAGCAGAATTAACACAAAATTACTCGTTCTAATTGTGTTTGGTTGCTGAATTACTAATTAAATACTAACGGTTCTTTAGTAGATTCTTAAGCAAATTATCTGATTCGTGAATTGCTATATAATTGGGGCCAATAAAATCCTCATGCTTGAATTTATAATTGCGAAATTCAACATGTTTAGGGTAAATTTTTCCAATTATAAAATTGAATTTATTGAGGTAATCGTAATAATCGACAAGAAGATTTTTTGAGGTGATATTGATATATCCATATTCAAATTGAATCATTCTTATCGTTCGATTTGTTAGGGCTTTTTCAAATCCTTTCAATGCATCCAATTCTGCACCTTCAATATCTAATTTCAAGAAGTCGATTTTATAAATAGAATTTTGCTCCATGTATAAATCACCTTTCATTAATTCAATTATTTCAGTTTTCTGAACTGAATAATCAACACCTTTTATTTCGTAAAGCGATGAATGTGTATGAGAATTATAAATTTTAATTTCTTTTTGAATATTCCCACTGTATAATCCAGCATTAACCGGGGTTATGTTTTTATATGCAAGGACATTTTTTTTTAATAAATTAAATGTGGATACAACTGGTTCAAATGCAAATAATTTTGCATCAGGACAAAATCTGGTAGCTAACACGCTATAATCACCAACATTTGAACCACCATCAATGATAGTAGCAGGTGAAAGTGTGTTAAGTTTTTTTAATACTGTTGATTCACCATTACTATATGGATCATGATTTCGATTTTCATACATCCTGTTCATTGAGCGTCCGAATCCGGAAAGCCCTTTTAAAATAAAATTGTGTGTGTTGCGTTTGAAAATTCGCTTAAGAATATTGCTCATTTATGAAGGAAAAAAATATTTTAATGATTATGATTTTACAAATCGAATTAATTGTGTTCCCATAATATTTTCAGCTTTTATAAAGTAAATTCCTGTAGGAAGGAATTTAGTATCAATTTTCAAATCATCAGAAATTGTTTTTTGTAAAATCTGAATTCCTTTTTCATCTGAAATCTGTATTTGAATTTTTTCCTTCTTACTAAAGATTGAAATGAATAAATAATCGTGCGAAGGATTAGGAGAAACATGAATCAGCTGAATTTTATTTTCTAACAACTTAGCTGATGCACTATGCAATACAATTTCAATCGAGTGATTTCCAAGAAATGTAGTAAGATCAAATGTGTATTCTAAAATACCATTACTATCAGAAGTTATTCCGTAAACTGCATCATTGCCATCGAATAAAATATCAAATGAAGTAAGTGGTTTTAAATCCGCAGCTATAATTTTCAGAACTCTTTGCGCAGGAATATTTTCTGCAAGATGATGAATAACTCCGGTATCCCCATTAGCACTGAAATAAAACAATTCAGTAACCCAATCTACAGCAATACTTACAGCATTCTGGTGTAATAGTCCGCCTGCTAATGATGGTGTTATATTGTCACCAATATTTATAGTATGAAGAAATATTATTGAATCTGTTGTAAATGTTGGAGCAACTTCAATACGCCATTTACCAGGAGTTGTATGAATTGTATCCACTGGTCCGGCAACAGGGTAATTTGTTCCATCAACAAAGTATTCGTAGCCATTTCCCCCGATTCGAGTGGTTATATTATTGATTGGAAGCAAAGTTCTGACTGCAACATTTCCGTTTCCGTTTGTTTGTGAAATGTCTTTGCCGTCAAACGATTCAATGTGATTTGGAACTGTTGTATTCACTAAATTTCCACTGATGCTGGGTTCATTCTGAAAATGCAGTATCCATTTTAAATCGCGTTGACTAGTTGCTGTATTTTTCAAAT
This sequence comes from Chitinophagaceae bacterium, assembly GCA_947469485.1. Lineage (GTDB taxonomy): Bacteria > Bacteroidota > Bacteroidia > Chitinophagales > UBA10324 > UBA10324. Next base: position 119,175 of record CANIPU010000004.1, read on the forward strand.
GAACAAAGTCAAGCACAACCACTTTGTTAGGTTTGTAAAAAAATAAGCGGCGAGTAAATCGATCCAGTTTTGTGGAGTCATAACTCTGATGCGCATCAGCAATGTTATAACAGTAATCGTTTCCGCTTCCCCATAAAATCCATTTTCCTTTTTGGAATTGCGGCGAAGAAATATCATTAATGTTCATCAGCGTAGGCGATTCATTTTGACCGCCATCATTGCTCACATTCACTCCCCAATTGGTGTATTGCTCACTCGAATCATAAACGCAAATGCTGTTATGAGCAATTGTTTTCATATAATAATTAATGTAGTGCGCATCGCCATATGAATAATAATAACCTGAATTTATTATCTGCGGCGCATTTTTGTAAATGCAAAATGAATTGTTGTCGCGATGTTCATGCGCTGCTTTTTTTGTCGGTGAATTAAAGAACCATACCAGTGCTGATGAACTGTCCCACCCGGTTCTGCTCACCGATAAGCCGGTTTTATTACTCCACCAGTCATGTGCGATATCAGGTTTTGAAACTGCAGGCATATTAAAATCTTTATACATCAACTTTAAGTAAATTGGCCAGGTCCAGGTAATGTTTTGTGGTAGCGAATAATATTGAGCGAGCCACAAACTGCGAGGGTCATTAAAAATTTGCGCATGACGGTAAACAACACGATCACCTTGTTCATTTGTAAAACCATCACCGAGATTTATTGTCCATCCATTGGGTTGAATAAAATACCAATACTGATTAATTGAATTTTTTACCCAGGATAATTCGCTGTAAAAATCATTGCCTGTAGCAATGCGCATATTTTCAAACAACTGAAATTGATCCACCAGACTCCACATTGAATAGGCAGCTCCCCAATTCCATCCACCAGCATCGTCACGAAAATGTGAATAGCAGGGATTAAATCCATTCATCCATTTATCATAAGTTATGTGGTACCACTGTAACACTGTGTCTTGTTGTAATGCAGTTAAACCATCAGCATTAAAAAGAACAAGCGAATATTGATTTGCAAAAAAGGTATTCCATGCATTGTGGCTTGATACATAACTATTACCTGAGTTTGAAGTTATGTAAGTATTCATGAAGTAGCGATCAACCTTATATAGATTTTGTGCAAGATGTTGGCGCATTTGTACGGGCAATGAATCATAACACCAATCGAGTAACAGTCCGCCAAAATCAGCAAGGCCACGAATGAAATTTTCATTAGTGTACCAATCGTAATTTAAAAAGTTAAGTGTGTCGTATCGGTTGTTAATTTGGGTTATCAGAAATCTGCATCGTTTAAGTTCTGAAGCATCACCGGTGATTTTGAAAAGTGATGGTACAAATTGACCTTGCATAGCCGCCCACTGCGAACTGAAATCCCAAGTCCATAAAGTGGAATCGTTGCCTAATAAATAAAGTTGCGGATCATTATACCAATTGCTGTATACCGCATTATGAAATGAATTGTAAGTTGCCTGACAATCGCCGGAAGAAATATTTGTTTGCAACCAGGCAAATCGTGTTGAATCAATATAAATGCGAGGCCTTGATTGATGAATGGAAGGGTAGGACTGACTATATGAAAAGTGGGTTATTAAAAATAAACAGAAAATTATCGCAGCAAAATTTATAAACTTTTTCATTCAGAAAATTAATTTATTAATGCAAAAATCAGTCAGAAATTTATACCGCTACATCAAACTCACGCAAAGTTTGATTGAGTGAAGTTTTTTTATCAGTGCTCTCTTTTCTTTTTCCAATTATTAGCGCACAACTTACATTGTAATCACCTGCAGGAAATTTTTTTGTGAATGAGCCTGGTATAACTACTGAGTTAGATGGAACTCTGCCTTTATATTCAATCGGCGAATTTCCACTTACATCAATTATTCGTGTGCTTTGAGTTAGAACCACATTTGCACCAAGTACTGCACCTTGTTCTACCATCACGCCCTCAACAACAATACATCTAGAGCCAACAAAACAGTTGTCTTCAATTATAACTGGAGATGCCTGAACAGGTTCCAGTACTCCACCAATTCCAACTCCTCCACTCAGGTGAACATTTTTACCGATTTGAGCGCACGAACCAACTGTGGCCCATGTATCAACCATTGTTCCTTCATCTACATATGCACCAATGTTTACATAAGATGGCATTAGTATAACCCCTTTCGCTAAGAATGCTCCGTGCCTTGCAATTGCATGCGGGACAGCTCTTACTCCAATAACTTTATAGTTCTTCTTCAAAGGAATCTTATCATAAAATTCTATAGGTCCGGCATTGAAAGTTTCCATTTGCCTTATTGGGAAATAAAGCAGAACAGCTTTTTTTAGCCATTCATTAACAACCCAAACTTCATTAGATTTTTCTGCAATGCGCAACTCACCTTTGTCAAGAAGATTTATTGCATTTTCAATTGCCTGAATGGTTGATTTGTCTTTTAGCAGTTCACGGTTATTCCAGGCGCTTTCAATTTGTTCTTTAAGCTCGGTCATACAGTAAAATAATTTCATCAAAGAAAGCAAGAAGCAAATAGATTTAGGCAGATAATTTTTTTGAACAACCAACACAATAAACTCGTTGATTTTTCATTTTACATTTGTCAAAAAAACTAAATGAGAAAAATTCTTGCAGCGGTTTTTCTAATATCGATTCTTTATTCCTGTAAACAAAAAACAATGCAGGTAAAGTCTTTTTATGATCATGAAGGAAAAATATTAAAAGAAGAGTATACTGTGTTGAGTGATAGTCCTGAAATCAGAAATGGAATTTATTCTTTGTATAATCAATCCGGAAAAATTATTGAAGTCCGCAATTACTTGCATAATCAATTGACAGATACACTTAGGAGATTTTATGATGAAGGAACAGTTAGCGAAGAATGCATTTATAAAAACAATGAAATAAACGGCTACCGAAAATTGTTTTATAAGAATGGAAAAGTAATGAACCATGAGACTTATTTGAATGGAAATTTTGATGGGGCATATCATTCATATTTTGAAAATGGAAACAAAAAGGAAGAGGGGCAATATGTGTCAGAAGTTATGCAGGGAATGTGGAAGTATTTTTATGAAACAGGGGAATTACAACAGGAAGTTGAATTTGCTGATAATATGGAAAATGGCTTTTATAAATATCATTTTAAGAACGGAAAAATTAAAGAAGAAGGGAATTATTTAAATGGAAAGAATGATGGTATTTGGAAATACTATGATGAAACAGGAATCCAAATTGCTGATACTTCATGGTATGAAGGTTATTCTGTGAAAAAATGATTAAGCTACTTAAAAGGTGAATCAGCCTCCTTTGAAATTGTGTTATAAGCCATTCTATCAACCCATGCAGGAAAAAATTTGCCAAGTAAAACCGATATTTTTCCCTGAGTTGTAAGTATTATAGTCCTTTTTCTTTTTCTAACACCATTCACAATGTTTTGAGCAACTTCGGCAGAACTCATTAATTTTTTTTCATCTAATGGCGTATCACCCTGGGCTTGTGCATTGTGATTAAGAGCTGTTTTTCGAATATTTGATTCAGTATAACCTGGGCAACATATCATTACATGCAATCCTGTTTTTAAATTTTCACTTCGCAAAGAGCCAAGAAAACCATGCATAGCAAACTTAGAAGCTGAATAACCTGTTCTTCCGGGTAAACCTAAATAACCGGCAATAGATGAAATGCCGACCACGCTTCCTTTGTTCTTAAGAATTTCAGGTAAAGCATATTTCGTACAATAAACAGTGCCCCAAAAATTAATATCCATTAATTGTTTTATTACTTTCAAATCCAGATTGTTAAAAAGGGCCCTCATCGAAACACCAGCATTATTTATTAATACATCAATCTTTCCAAATCTTAAAATTGTTTCGTTTATGATTTTTCTGCAATCATCTTCAATACTTACATCCGATACTACCTCTAACACTTCAGCATTGGTTATTGCTTTTATTTCCAAAGCAGATTCAGCAAGTGTTTTTGCATTTCTGCCTGTTATAACAACCTTGCATTCAGCTCTCGCAAATTCTATTGCACAAGCTTTGCCTATTCCGGAGGATGCTCCTGTGATGATTACGACTTTGTTTTTTAAATCATTCATGACGGCGAAGATAGTTTTATGATTTAATCTTTAATTGTGCAATGGTTAAACTTTCAATCATTCAATCTTTCAATTTACTTTGCATTCATAAAATGAAATAATTAAGAATGTCGTCAGAATTAAATAAACTTTCTTCATATAAGCCAGAAGAAATTCCATCAGCAAAGGGTTATCGGTTTGCAATAGTTCGTTCTGAATGGAACAGCGAAATAACTAATCCCCTTTGTGATGGTTGTATAAAAACATTAGTACAAAATGGGGCTAAAGAATCAAGTATAAAAGTTTTTAATGTTCCGGGAAGTTTTGAGTTGACTTTTGCGTGCAGCGAGTTGGTAAAAACAAAAAATTTTGATGCAATAATTGCAATCGGTTGCATAATAGAAGGGGAAACAAGGCATTTTGAATTTATTGCAAAAGCTGTTGCTAATGGTATTACACAGCTAAATGTATTAAGAACTATTCCGGTGATATTTGGTCTGCTTACACCCGCATCACAACAGCAAGCAATAGATAGAGCAGGAGGTAAATTTGGTAACAAAGGAGTTGAAGCTGCTATTACCGCAATTAAAATGGTTGCTCTTAAAGGTCGTATTCGCAAAAGAAAATTTAAAATCCTAGAGAATTAATATATGAAACTATATACAATTGATACTGGTTTTTTTAAACTTGATGGTGGTGCCATGTTTGGGGTAGTTCCTAAAACTATCTGGCAAAAAATTAATTCTTCTGATAATAATAATCTGTGCGATTGGGCCATGAGGTGTTTATTGGTAGAAGAAGGCAATCGATTGGTATTAATTGATTGCGGACTTGGTAATAAACAAAGTGAAAAATTTTTCAGCTATTACCAACCTTTTGGCGATGATACTTTGGATAAATCATTAAGAAAAAACGGTTTTCGGCCTGATGATATAACAGATGTATTTCTAACACATTTGCATTTTGATCATTGTGGTGGCGCTGTTAAAATCGACAATAATGGGAAATATTTACCGGCATTTCCAAATGCAACATATTGGAGTCATTCAAAACATTGGGAATGGGCTGTAAACCCTAATTCGAGGGAGAAGGCCAGTTTTTTGAAAGAAAATATTTTACCGATTAAAGAAAACGGTCAATTGAAAATGCTTGATGATGGAGAGGAAATTTTTACGGGCTTTTCAAATATTACTGTATTTGGTCATACTGAAGCTATGATGTTGCCCAAAATTACTTATAAGGATAAAACAATTGTTTATTGCGCCGACTTACTACCATCCGCAGGGCACTTGCCAATTTCATATGTTATGGCCTATGATGTTCGACCATTAATTACTTTAATAGAAAAAGAAAAATTCTTGAACGAGGCAATTGCGAAAAACTGGCTTTTGTATTTCGAACACGATAAGAACATTGAAGCATGTTCGATTATTCAAACAGAAAGAGGAATTCGATTAAAAGATGAGCTTAAGGTAAGTGATCTTTAATTTTCCTAGATCATTCTGGAAAATAAAAATAACTGCTGCAGGTGCATAAGCCGGATTCTGTATTCTGATTTGCATCAGAAGCATTGTCATTTATCTGGTTTCGGTTTCGCAACCGGAATCGAGCAGCCAACCCGTTCTGCTTTCAACTTTCGTTGAAGAAAGAGCGAGCAACTCTTGAACAGAATTTATTTGGCCTTTCAGCCCGCAAGGTTTACCCGTGAAAGATTTTGCAACCAATCACCGTGAGCTTTTACCTCCCGTTTTCATCTTTTCCTACCGAAGTAAAAACTTCAGTGGGTAGTTATTTTCTGTGGTACTTGCTATCCTTCATTAATTACTTAATGAAGTTCCACTCGTTAGGTGGTGCGGTGCGCTATGCTGTCCGGACTTTCCTCCCTAAAATTAATTAAGGCGACAATCTTCCCTGCAGCAGTTATTTCAAAGATCAATGAATGTGGCACCATGCCCATAGCGATGGTGATATTCGTTTCTATATGGAAGGAATGAATAATCTGAATCAAGAATATTGCAAACTTCATTTTTCAATTTCCCTTTTCCATAGCCATGAATTACAACTAATCGCTCACGCTTATTTTGAATGGCACGCTCCAATACTCTTTTAAAAGCACTTAATTGTTTTTCAAGTATTTCACCTGAAGCTAAAGTCTTTTCGTTGATACCTAATGAAGATGCGTGTAAATCAATTTCTTCAATTCCTCCGGTTTTTAAATCAGCATTGTCGTAGTTTAAAACTTTATTGGCTTTCATTAAAGCCTCAAGTTCTTCTTTGGAAATATGATGTCGTTCTATTTCAGATTTTCTTCCGGGCCACTCATTGAATATTTCATACACATAAACTTCATCCGGAAAAGTTTCAAATTTCCTTTTCTTTTTAAAGTGAGCATTTGGTCTTATACGCAATTCAATTTCATTCTCATCGCCTTTTTGTTGCCAGGCACTTAGATAAATATTTGGCTTGTCGTTTAGTTTGTCTTCCTGAAAAGGAAAAAGTTGTTTTTTTGTTTTTGGCGCTAATAGTCCGCTATGAGAAAAATTTATACCATCAGAAAAATCAAGTATAATATTGTAATGTACCGCAAACTGAAAACCATTTTGAATATAAACCTGAAGGGCAGGCTTGTTTTCCTGATCAATAAAAGGTTCCATGATCAAAAGCAACCCTCTTTCTTTTAAAACCAATAGACTAATCGGAACTTTTTCTTTTGGTCGTTGCTCTTCACGGGGGCGAAATTCTCTACGCTCTGCTGGTCTGGGACCATTGGCAATTAGTGTAATATCCTCCGGATAAACGGGTATTTCATCCCCATCGAGATTTACATAAATCATTCCGTTTGCAACTCGTGTAACTATTGCAGTTTCATTCATGTGAATGAGTGTTACTTTCTCGCCTGCTCTAAAATCTTGTTTCATATACTTTTGCAAACCTAAGTCAATCATTTAAAAACTCACAACCTTTCAATTATTTCTTATTTATAAAATAAAAATTGGTTTTAGATATAAGTTAAAAATCATGAAAACAAATCAGCGTTGGAAACTAGCTCAATATTTTGAAAAGCGTTGGTGGAAAAATTACCTCCGAAATAAAACAGTTGAAGACTACCTTATCTGGAAGAAAAAATATTGGCTTGATTTATTGGAAAAAGGAAGAATTTCAGTTCCGGATAATTGTATGGTTTTAGATGCAGGTTGCGGGCCTGCAGGAATTTTTATGATTTTTGAAAAACAACAGACTACTGCTATTGACCCTTTGCTAAATGATTATGAAATACAATTACAACATTTCAAAAGACTGAATTACAAAACCGTTGAATTCATTCATACTCCAATTGAGAATTTTAAAAGAGAAAAATGTTTTGATTTTATTTTTTGTATGAACGCAATTAACCATGTACAGGACTACGAAATTTCAATGAACAATTTGGCAGAATCTTTAAAGCAGGGTGGAAGTTTTATTATAACTATTGATGCACATAACTACTCAATATTCAAGCGTTTGTTCAGAATAATTCCAGGAGATATTCTTCATCCTTATCAATTTGATTTAGAAGAATATAAATCTCATTTAATAAATAGAGATATTGAAATTGTGAATGAAGTATTATTGAAACAGGAATTTTTCTTTAATCATTATATGATTATTGGAAGAATGAAATAAAAAAAGCCATCGAGTTAAAAAAACGATGGCTTTTTTATTTACAAAGTTAATTTTCTAATATCTGTAATACTCAGGTTTAAAAGGACCTTCTTTTGGGATACCTAAATATTCTGACTGATTATTAGACAATACATCTAATTCGACACCAATTTTTGCTAAGTGCAACTGTGCAACTTTTTCATCTAAATGTTTAGGTAAAGTATATACTTTGTTTTCGTAATTAGAAGTGTTGTTCCAAAGTTCCAATTGAGCTAGAACCTGATTTGTAAATGAATTACTCATTACAAATGAAGGATGCCCCATTGCACAGCCAAGATTCACCAATCGGCCTTCAGCAAGTACAATAACATCTTTGCCATTAATTGAATACTTGTCAACCTGTGGTTTAATGGTATCTTTTGTATTACCGAAATTTTCGTTCAACCAAGCCATATCAATTTCAATATCAAAGTGGCCAATGTTACAAACAATAGCTTTATCTTTCATTGAACGGAAGTGTGTTTCATTTATTACACCCATACAACCTGTTGCAGTTACAACTATGTCCGCTTCCTTAACAGCATCAACCATCTTTTTTACTTCATATCCGTCCATTGCGGCTTGCAATGCACAGATCGGGTCAATTTCTGTTACAATAACGCGTGCACCTGATCCGCTAAGAGACTCTGCCGATCCTTTTCCAACATCGCCATAACCTGCAACAACAGCAACTTTACCAGCCATCATTACATCTGTAGCGCGTCGAATTGCATCAACTAAACTTTCGCGACAACCGTATTTATTATCAAATTTTGATTTTGTCACACTATCATTCACATTAATTGCTGGCATATGAAGTGTTCCGTTTTTCATTCTTTCATACAGACGATGAACTCCGGTTGTTGTTTCTTCACTTAGTCCTTTAATACCATTAATAAGCTCAGTGTAAACATCAAATACCATGTTTGTCAAATCACCACCATCATCTAAAATCATATTTAATGGCTTGTCAAAGCTTCCGAAGAATAGTGTTTGTTCAATACACCAGTTGAAATCAGCTTCATTTTGGCCTTTCCATGCAAAAACAGGAACTCCGGCGGCTGCAATAGCTGCAGCAGCATGATCTTGAGTTGAGAAAATATTACAACTTGACCAACGAACCTCAGCACCTAAATCAACCAATGTTTCAATCAAAACAGCTGTTTGTATTGTCATATGAAGACAACCTGCAATTCTAGCTCCTTTTAAAGGTTTTTTGCCTTTATATTCTTCACGAATAGCCATTAATCCGGGCATTTCTGCTTCAGCCAGTTTAATTTCTTTTCGACCCCAATCAGCCAGAGAAATATCAGCTACTTTGTAAGGCATTTTAATGTCAATTACACTCTTAGTCATCATGATTTTATGTTTAAATTTTTAGTATTTAAATTAAGGAGGCGCAAATGTAAATAATAGTGTTTAAGTATCAAGTTATTATGCTTAATTAGTATGTATTATAAAGTGATTTTGGAACTTTATGTAATTCAATAACATTAGAACTGCCATAAGGTTTTACTTTTGCATTAATTTCAAATCAAAACTTCAAATAAAAATAAAAAATGTATCCACAAGAATTAACAGCACCAATGAGTAGAGAATTAACTGCAAGCGGATTCGAAGAGTTAAAGACTGCTGAGGCGGCTGAATCAGCAATTTCAGATGCAAAGGGTTCAATGTTACTGGTTGTGAACTCAGTTTGCGGTTGTGCGGCAGGAAGTGCTCGCCCAGGAGTCTTATCTTCTTTAAAAGGAGAAAAAAAACCAGAAAAACTAGTAACTGTTTTTGCCGGAGTTGATAAGGAAGCCGTTGATGTTGCGCGTAAACATTTAATGCCATACCCACCTTCATCTCCTGCAATTGCTTTATTTAAAGATGGAAAATTGGTTCATATGATTGAGCGCCATCACATCGAAGGAAGAACAGCGGAAATTATTTCAACTCATTTGAAAAAAGTATACGAAGAATTCTGCTAAAATTTAATTAGATATCATTCAAAAAAAATCCGCTTTTTAATAAGGCGGATTTTTTTTTGACAATTAATGAATTCATCTTTCTATTCTATTGGGTCTGAATTTTCCTTGAAGTTAAAATTCAAAATCATGTTAATGCTATAAAGCATTTCAGTATTAAAACCGAAAGATCTCTTGATATCAGAGCTTGCGGGAATTTTCCAGGTATATGATAAAGGGAAACTTACTTGCAAATCAATACTTAAAACCTTATTCGGCATAAATAGGACACCTGCATATGGAAGCAATCCAACTGTATATTGCTTGTAACTGTTTTTCAATAAAAAATCTGGTGAAAAATAACTGAGGGAATCACTGAAATTAAAATTTCCAAGTGTGTCTTTTAAGTAAACTAATGTATTGCTTCCTTGATCATGATGTGTTGCACCTCCACTTATTCCTAAACCTGAAAAGAGTTCTATGCTTTTATCAGGGCTGCTTAATTGAAATTTTTCATAACTTAAACTAATTCCGCTGCTTGTTTGCGAAATGTACTCGCTCGTTAATGAAATTAATGAATCGTTTATTGATATTTTTTGAGGGGTATTTATTTGTAAAGCATTATTTCCGGAATAAAAAGCACTACTGGAAAAAGAAAATCTAAAAGCATGATTTCGAACGCGATTTCTTATAAACCCTACTTGCTGAACAGATGAACTATTATTCCCGGCTAATTTTAACAAATTGAAGCCAATTGATATTTGCTTGATAGTATCAGGAGTTATTACATCCTGTGCATTGGTTTGAAAAGATAGAATTGAGAAAAGAATAATCAGTTTTTTCATTAGTTATTATTTTAATTTTTTGTTCTTTATTATTCAACGAACATAATCAAATATTATTTTCAAAAACAGGAGGTAAGTTTCCAAAAATCAGGATTTATGCAAATTAAACTTTACGAGCTAATTAAGTTTAAGTCAAAATCAAGGTAATTACTTCTACATAATTTTTATCGGTTGTTTAAATGCGGTTAATCTTCATCGCATACATTTGCGGCGCTTATGAAAAAAATTCTGTTGCTATTCTTAATTATAAATTGTCAATACACAATTATCAATTCTTCTTTCGCTCAAAACAAATTCACACTGAGTGGTTATGTAAAAGATTCTGTTTCAGGTGAAAGTTTAATTGCTGCTTCTGTTTTTGTAAAAACCAACTCACAAGGTACCTATACCAATGAATATGGATTTTATTCAATTTCTCTGCCTGCCGGAAATTACGAACTCATTTATTCGTATGTCGGATTTAAAACAATTTCGAAAACTGTTACACTGAATGCGGATATGCGCATCAATGTTAACCTTCCTTCTTCGTCAAATACTTTAAAGGAAATTATTGTTGAGACAGAAAAGAAAGATGCGAATGTGCAGAGCTCCGATGTAGGAAAGTATGAATTGCAAATGGATAAGATAAAATCGCTTCCTGCAATTTTTGGTGAAGTGGATATTATGAAAACCATTCAGTTGCTACCGGGAGTACAGGGCGGAACCGAAGGCACGAGCGGATTTTATGTTCGAGGTGGCGGACCTGATCAGAATTTAGTTTTGCTGGATGAAGCTGTGGTTTATAATACAGGGCACCTGTTTGGTTTCTTCTCGGTATTCAACGCCGATGCAATTTTGAATACCACTTTATACAAAGGTGGAATGCCGGCAGAATATGGCGGACGAATTTCTTCGGTGCTCGATGTAAACATGAAGGAAGGAAACAACCAAACCTTTCATGCTTCGGGTGGAATTGGTGTGATTGCTTCACGACTGACTTTAGAGGGGCCGATCAAAAAAAATAAATCTTCGTTCATGATTTCAGGAAGAAGAACTTACATTGATGTTTTGCTCAAACCTTTTATTGAGAAATCAAAATTTTCTGGTAGCGGATATTATTTCTACGACCTGAATGCAAAGGCGAACTATACTTTTTCTGATAAAGACCGTGTTTTCCTGAGTGGATATTTTGGTCGCGATGTTTTCAGTTTTAAAAATGCAGACATCAACATGACCATACCATGGGGAAATGCAACCGGTACTGTTCGCTGGAATCATTTATTTAACAACAAATTATTTATGAATGTGGATGCCATTTACAACGATTATCATTTTGAACTCGATGCCTCGCAAAGCGATTTTGATATTCGTTTGTACAGTGGAATAAAAGACAGAAATGCCAAGATTGACTTCACATACTATCCCCACATCCGACATGAAATAAAATTCGGCGTCAATTATACTTACCATATTTTTCTGCCGAGCAGTGTAACAGCCAAGAGCGGCGATGTGGAATTTAATCCGGCACGCATTGAAAGAAAGTATGGCCACGAGAGCGGATTATTTTTACAAGATAAATATACTATCAGCGACAAAATTGAAGTGAATGCAGGAGTTCGGGTTTCGATGTTTGAGCAGGTAGGTCCGTATAAAAAAATATTGTACGGATTTACAGGTTTACCTGGTGACAGCATTGTTTATGCAGCAGGTCAGCACATCAAAACATATTATGGTTTTGAGCCGCGATTGATTTTAAAAGTCAGCGTAGATAAACATTCATCAATCAAAGCGAGCTACAATTTCAGCAAGCAATACATTCACTTGGTCAGCAACAATGGAACAACATTGCCGACTGATATATGGGTACCAAGTTCTTTGGTGGTGAAACCACAAATGGGCAATCAGTATTCAGTTGGGTATTTCCGGAATTTCTTTGATGATAAATTGGAAACTTCTGTTGAAGTTTATTACAAGACTTTAAAAAATCAGATTGAATTCAAAGAAGGATATACGCCAACTCCCAATGAAGATCTGGAAGAAAGTTTTGTCTTCGGAACCGGCGATTCAAAAGGGATTGAATTTTATATTAACAAAGCGCGTGGAAGATTTACAGGTTGGATTTCGTACACACTCGCATACACCAATCGTCATTTTCCTGATTTGAATGATGGGGTTTCATTTCCATACCGCTACGACAGAAGAAATGTTTTATCCGTTGTGGCTTCTTATAAATTAAATGATCGATGGACTTTAGCCGGAACATTTGTTTATCAAACAGGAATTGCGTTCACGCCCCCTCAGGGGAAATATTTTATAGAAGGAAATGTGGTGACTGAATACGGAACCATAAATGGATTCAGAATGAAGGCTTACCACCGAGCTGATATTTCATTAACATTTGAAGGACGGAAAAGAAAATTCATTCAGGATGGATGGAATTTCAGTATCTATAATTTATACAACCGTAAGAATCCATATTTTATTTATGACAAGTACGAAGGACAGTTTTTAGTTGATCCAACCATAACCATTCAGGCCAGACAAGTGAGTTTATTCCCTGTCATTCCTTCTGTCACCTGGAATTTTAAATTTTAAAAGCAATGAAAACATATATATCAATCATACAATCGTTTGCAATTTTAATTGCTTTTTCAATTTTATACTCTTCTTGCGAAAAGGATATTTCAATTGATGTTCCGGAGCCACCAGATAAATTGGTTGTCGAGGGTTTTATTGAAACAGGAAGTTTTCCTTATGTCATTCTTACAAAAAACTCTGCCTACTATTCAACTTTCAATCTTACCGATATCAATAAATATTTCGTACATGATGCAGTGGTGAAAGTTTCTGACGGAACTGATACAGTTACTCTTCAGGAAATAACATTGGATACCGCCGGAGTTCAGATTTCAGTTTACTTCAGTTTGAACATGATAGGGCAGGAAGGAAAAACTTATTCGCTTCACATTGAAGCAGAAGGAAAAACAGTTGATGCGGTTACATCTATTCTTCCTTCCATTCAACTTGATAGCATTTGGGTTGTCTTCAATGAAAAGCCAGATTTCCCTGATAAAGTAAGAATGTATTGTCAGTTAACCGACCCTTCGCAACTTGGTCAGTATGTTCGATATTTTACAAAAGTTGATACTGAAACTTTTAAACCCGGACTCAATTCAGTGTTTGATGATGTATTGATTAACGGAACCACATTTAAATTCCCGCTCGACAGAGGATACAACAGAAACGACTCCATTGATTTTGATTCGTATGGTTTATACAATAAAGGTGATACAATAACATTAAAGTGGTGTAACATTGATAAAGCGCATTTCGATTTCTGGCGCACCCTCGAATTCAGTTTGGGCAGTCAGGGAAATCCATTTTCATCGCCGCTCGAGATAAAATCAAACATTGTTGGCGGCCTTGGGATTTGGGGCGGCTACTCGCCGAGTTATAAAACCATTATTGTTCCGCAGTAATTTTATTTCTTCACAAACATTTCCATTACCTTTTCGCTTACACCTGTATTGGAAAATCCGCCATCGTGAAAAAGGTTCTGCATGGTTACCATTCTTGAAAAATCACTGAACAACATGAGGCAATATTTTGCACAATCTTCTGCGCTTGCATTTCCAAGAGGAGAAATATCATTTGCGTAGTTAAAGAATATATCAAATCCTTCAACTCCACTGCCAGCAGTAGTCCAGGTTGGAGATTGAGAAATGGTGTTGACACGAACTTTATTTTTTACACCATAGTGATAGCCAAAACTGCGCGCAATACTTTCAAGCGTTGCTTTTGCATCAGCCATATCGCCATAACTCGGGAAAGTGCGTTGAGAAGCTATATAAGTAAGGCCAACCACTGAACCCCATTCATTTAATGCATTCATTTGGTAAGCGCATTGCAATACTTTATGAAGAGAGACTGCGGAGATATCTAATGTCTTCTGATAAAATTCATAACTCAAATCAGTGTAGGATTTTTTCTTGCGCACATTCGGACTCATACCAATAGAATGCAGAATAAAATCAATTGGTCCATTATGAATTTCCATGCAACGCTTCAGCAAATTATTAATATCATCAATAGAAGTTGCATCAGCCGGAACAACTTCGGCATTACACTTTGCAGCAAGTTCATTTATTTTTCCCATACGCATAGCAATAGGCGCATTCGTAAGTGTAATGCTTGCGCCTTCAGCCACAGCAGCTTCCGCTACTTTCCATGCAATAGAACTTTCGTCCAGAGCTCCGAAAATCAATCCTTTTTTTCCTTTGAGTAGTTGATTAGCCATAAAATAATTTGATTTGACACAAACCTAAACAGCATTTTCATATTTTTAAATTACAATTTCAAATCATCAACAGTAGCCAGCCAATTACCGGCCTCGGCAATTACACTTTGAATGGTTGATTCTTCAAATGGTGATTTGATTTTTGCCAGTTCAACTAATTTTAAAAACGACATGCTTCCTCCTGCATCGCAGAGTGTAATGTAATCCTTCATGGCATTCGCCTGATTCTCTCTTGATTTTTTCCAGAACTGGAAAGCACAAATCTGCGCAAGCGTGTAATCAATGTAGTAGAAGGGAGAACGGTAAATGTGCATTTGCCGTTGCCAGAAACCTCCGTCTTCTAAATAATTATTGCCATCGTAATCGCGTAGCGGTAAATATTTCTTCTCAATGTTTCTCCATGCTTTGTTGCGTTCAGCTGGTGTAACAGTCGGATTTTCATAAATGAAATGCTGGAACTCATCCACCGCCACGCCATACGGAATGAACATGAGTGCATGAGTGAGATGTGCATACTTGTACTTATCGGTTTGCTCTTCAAAATATTTATTCATCCACGGCCAGGTCATGAACTCCATGCTCATGCTGTGAATTTCACAAGCTTCAAGTGTTGGTGAAAGATATTCATCCACTGAAAGATTTCGGCTGCGGTATGCCTGAAAAGCGTGACCCGCTTCATGCGTAAGCACATCAATATCGTGCGAGGTGCCATTGAAATTACTGAAGATATATGGCGCTTTGTACGAGGATAGATAAGTGCAATAACCTCCGCCAGCTTTGTTCGGCTTGTTCACCAGATCCATTAACTGCGAGTCAAGCATGAAGTGAAAGAACTCTCCGGTTTCCTTCGACAACTCATCATACATGGTTGTTGCATGATTCACAATCCAATCTGGATCGCCATGAGGTTTTGCATTGCCGGTTTTGAAGTCAATGCCTTCATCATAATATTTTAAAGCGGAAAGTTCAAGGCGCTTGCTTTGGCGATTCTTGAGTTCTGTAGCGAGCGGTACTAAATATTTGCGCACACTTTCTCTGAAAAGAGAAACCATTTGCTGATTGTAATCAACGCGCTGCATTCTAGCATAACCTAATTCAACAAAGTTTTTATAACCGAGTTTGAGCGCCATGCCATGACGAAGTTTTACCAACTCATCAAAAATTTCATCGAGGCGCTGGTGGTTTTCGGCAAACCAGTTATCTGATTTAGCGTGTGCTTTTTTGCGCACATTTCGATCTTCCGATTGTTTGAAAGGAACGAGACCACTAAGATTATAAGTGCTTCCCTGAAATTCAATCTTAGCAGAAGCAAGCAACTTGGTATATTCAGTAGAGAGTTGATTTTCTTTTTGCAGGTCTTCAATAATGGCTGGCGAAAAAGTTTTGACACTTAACTCAGCAAGCATAAACAATTGTGCGCCGTAAATATTTTCCAACTCTGTACGCTTCGGTGATTCAATCAGTGCTTTATAAAACTGCATCACCAGGTCGCGGTACATGGGTTCAATATCATCCATGTACTCTTGTTCTTTTTCATAAAACTCATCGGCTGTGTTCACACTGTTGCGGATTGAAACCAGGGTCATGGCCGTATCAAATGTTCGGCGCATGATATAGACTGTCTCAAACAGTTTTTGCAGTTCTGCAATGTTCGTTTCAGTTTTAAACTTTGTTACACTTTGCGTGAATGCTTGCTTGAATTGTTCAAAGTCAGGGCGGGTATATTTAAGTTCAGGAAATTTCATTCAGTAGTTTTTAGAATTTGGCTAAAATATATTTGACACTAATAGTTATCAGACAATTAAATACACAGCATAAATAAAAAGTGTTGCAAACAGATAGTAATCAATGAACAAAAAAATTCTTCTTTGAGTTGAAAATATTGAACTGCTCCTGTCGTCTGCTTTGTTCAGACTATCTTCGCAAACTCATTTTTTTTACTTCTAATTATTAATTGTTTTGGCAAGACCTAATTTCAACAGCAACGGCAAACCGGAAGAAGAATTACCTAAAGCAAAAATCAACCGCGGCAATCTAAAGGAAGCTATGGACCTTCTTCGGTTTGCAAAACCATACCGTGGCTACTTCATAGGCGGATTAATTTTTCTTTTCCTCAGCAATCTGGCAACCATGTCGTTTCCGTTTGCAACAGGTAAACTGATTGATACTGCTTTGCTCGAGGGAAAAGGAACCGGACCATTTGCCAATATAAATGACCTCTCCCTCTTTCTCATGGGAGTTTTAGCATTTCAACTGGTGTTTTATTTCTGCCGGATTTATTTGTTTGCCCTTACGGGTGAAATGACATTGGCGGATATGCGGCGCGAAACTTATGGTCGCATTATTTCATTGCCTATGAGCTTCTTTTCTAATCGAAGAGTGGGCGAATTAGCCAGTCGATTGTCGTCAGACCTTTCACAGATTCAGGATACAATTACAAATACGCTTGCAGAGTTTCTCCGGCAAATAATGGTGTTGCTGATTGGCATGACGCTCATCTTCAGCATATCAACCAAGCTGGCTTTAGTAATGCTATCTGTTTTCCCTGTGGTGATTGTTGCCGCAGTTTTGTTTGGTAAAGTGATAAGGAAATTATCGAAGAAGGCGCAGGATCAGTTAGCAGAATCAGCAACCATAGTTGAAGAAACACTGCAGGGAATTACAAATGTGAAAGCATTTACAAACGAGGGCTACGAAACAAACCGTTACAGAACTACTTTGGATAAAGTGGTTTCAATCGCATTGAAGAGTGCTAAGTACAGAGGCGCGTTTGCTTCATTTTTAATTGTCTCGATGTTCGGTGCCATTGTGTTGGTGATGTGGTATGGCTCTGTTCTGATTCAAAGCCATGAACTCACTGTCGGGCAGCTCATTTCATTCATTATATATACCACATTTGTTGCCGGATCCATGGCTGGCTTTGCGGAAGTTTATAGTCAGTTGCAAAAAACAATTGGTGCCACTCAACGCGTGCGCGAGTTAATATGGGAAGTGCCTGAACAGATTGATACAAAAAATGCAACTGTTACACCGGAGAATAAAATTATTGGTGAAGTGGAGTTCAGTCATCTCGCGTTCAGTTATCCATCGCGACAAGAAATTGAAGTATTAAAAGATATTTCGTTCACCATTAAACAAGGGCAGAAGATTGCGATTGTGGGACCAAGCGGCGCAGGCAAATCAACCATTGCCGGATTACTGTTACAGTTCTACCAACCATCAGCAGGGCAAATTTCGTTCGACCGAAAACCTGCCGTTGCATTTCAATTAACACAGTTGCGCAAGCAAATGGCGTATGTTCCGCAGGATGTTATTCTGTTTGGCGGGACCATTCATGAAAACATAGCTTACGGAAAACCTGATGCAACAACCGAAGAGATAATTGCTGCTGCGCAGAAAGCAAATGCGCATTCGTTTATCGAATCTTTCCCTGAGAAATACGAAACCATTGTTGGTGAACGGGGAATAAAACTTTCCGGTGGACAAAGACAAAGAATTGCAATCGCTAGGGCAGTTTTAAAAAATCCTGCAATATTAATTTTAGACGAAGCCACAAGTTCACTGGATTCAGAATCAGAAAAATTAGTGCAGGAAGCGTTGGAAGAACTGATGAAGAACCGAACTTCATTCATCATTGCTCACCGCCTTTCCACTATTCGCAATGCAGATAAGATTCTGGTGCTCGACAAAGGAATTATTTCCGAAGCAGGAACGCACGACGAATTAATGCAGATTGAAAATGGCTTGTATCGCAAACTGAGCGAACTGCAATTCGAAACCAGAAGTATTGAGGAGGTAGTTGCTGTTTCCTCTCTATAACTTTTGTGGCATTAAAATTATCGCAATTGAAATTTATATTCGTGCTGTAAGCGTATGAAGAAACAGCAGAAGAACAAAGAAGTATTAAAACCTTCTTCAACAAAAAAGATATCTTCGGTAAAATCTCCGAACAAAAACCTGAAATGGTTTTTGTTGGGCGGAATTCTGCTACTCACCTTTGTTGTTTACTACCCTTCACTCAAAAACGATTGGACAAACTGGGACGACAGAGGATATGTTTTAGAAAATGAATTAACAAAAAACCTCAGCGCAAATACTTTTTCAGATTTCTTCACCACACCACAAGTGATGGGAAATTACCATCCGCTTCCGATGCTTTCGCTTGCCATTGACTGGAAATTGTATGGAGAAAATGCAGGAGGATATCACCGCTCAGCATTACTGTTTCATTTGTTAAACACTGCACTCGTTTTCTTTTTCATTTTGTTGCTGATGGAATCAGCTTGGGTGGCTGCAATTGTTGCCGCATTGTTTGCCGTTCATCCGGCACACACAGAATCCGTTGCATGGATTTCAGAACGAAAGGATATAATGTATGTGTGTTTTTTCTTGATTAGTCTGATTGCTTATTTATTTTATTCGAAAAGCAAATCAGTTTTAAGTTACACTGTTTGCATTCTTGCCTTTGTGTTTTCTCTGTTATCAAAAGGACAAGCTGTTACACTTCCAATAGTTTTATTGTTGATTGATTATTTGAAAAGCAGAAAGTGGGAATGGAAAGTGATAATTGAAAAAATTCCATTCTTGTTGCTTTCAATTGCTTTCGGACTTTTAGCAGTAAAGGCGCAATCGCTTAGTAAATCAATAGCAGATATACCTTACTATACTTTCCCTGAAAAAATGTTGTTCGCTGCTTTTTCTCTTTTTAGTTATATCTATAAATCAATCATTGCCTATCCACTTTCAGCTTTTTATCCTTACCCGTTAAAGGGAAATGGATACAGTTGGCTGATTTGGAGTTCACCTGTTTTTCTTTTAGTGATTGCCTGGTTTGTAATTTATAATTTCAGAAACAATCGCGCAGTGATTTTCGGAGCAGGAGTTTTTATGGTCAACATTGCATTGCTGTTACAAATACTTCCTGTTGGTTCAGCTATCATGGCAGATCGTTACACTTATCTTGCGTATCTCGGTTTATTTTTTCTGATTGCTTTTGGCTGGAATGAAATACAAAAAGCAAAAGCGTTATCTCCATTCCTGAAAAAAATGAGTAGTGTAACGGTTTTTGCATTAATCATTGCACAATCTATTCAGGCATACAACAGGAATCAAATCTGGAAGAACAGCGAATCGCTTTGGATTGATACTATTGAAAAATATGATTACGCACCAACCGCACACAACAATCTTGGAAGCTATTATCAAAAAAATAATCGTTTGGATGAGGCGCTTGTACAGTTCAACGATGCCATTCGACTGCAGGAAAAATATCCTGAAGCATTAATTAATCGCTCAGATATTTTCAGGGTGCAAGGGAAAATTCAATTAGCAATTGATGATTGCAATAAGGCAATAAAATATAATCCTGAATATCCGGGCGCTTATATGAACAGAGGAATTGCGATGAGCATTGCAGGGAAATATGATTCTGCATATCACGATTTTAAAATGGTTTTAAAAACAGAACCAAATAATGCAAATGCCTATGGTAATCTAGGTAATCTTATGGATATGAAAGGACAGGTTGATAGTGCAATAGGGGCTTATTCAAAAGCGATTTTTATAAATCCATCTTATTATGATTGCTATGGAAATCGAGCCAGAAGTTATCTGAAGCTTAATAAACTTAAGGAAGCACTTAATGATGCTAATTCAGCAATTCAGTTTTCGCCGAATGCCGGAAATTTATATGCCCTTCGGGCAGATATTAATTTTAGTTTAAATCAATTTGATCTAGCCTTAAAAGACGCTTTGATTGCTCAACGAAATGGATTCAATATAAATCCAGAATATATTGAAATGCTTAAGCAAAAGACTAATTAAACTTAAACTAAAGAATTCTTTCCATAGTAACAGAAGCTTTATCTACAAAGCCGCCCAACGCAGGATTTAATTTAGAAACTTTAATTTTTATTCTGTTGACACGCAATTGAAGCACAATTAAATTGATAATCTCAGTACAATAAGTTTCAATTAATCTGAAAGGTCTTTGAGCGGTCTTTTTACACATTTCATAAAGTGTTTCATAATTTATAGTTCTGGTCAATTGATCATTTGTTTGAATCGCAAGGTTAATTTCCACTTCAAGATCTATTATTATATCAGAGCCAATAATTTGTTCTTCATCATAAAACCCTACTGGCGAATGAAACTTCATCCCTTCAAGACTTATTAGCATTTTTTCGTTTTAGTGAACACAAATAGAAAATTTATTATTGAATTTTTTTCAATAATTATAAAATACTTTTTTCATAATTCACCAACTAAAATTATCACATGCTAAAATCAATTCTATTTTTGTCGCACAATAAAAAAAAGACATGTATAAAGATCAATACCAACATCCTGATTATTATTTGCTAGATGAATTTTTAACAGATGAGCATAAATTAATTCGTGATACTGCAAGAGCTTGGGTCAAAGAAAATTGTTCACCAATTATTGAAGATTATGCTCAAAGGGCAGAATTTCCTAAGCATTTGATTCCGGGGCTCGGAGAAATTGGTGCTTTCGGACCTACAATTCCTGTAGAATATGGTGGAGCTGGTCTGGATTATATTTCTTATGGAATAATAATGCAGGAATTGGAAAGATGTGATTCAGGAATTCGGTCTACTGCTTCAGTACAAGGTTCACTTGTGATGTATCCTATTTATGCTTATGGAAGCGAAGAGCAGAAGAAAAAATATTTACCAAAGCTGGCAAAAGGTGAATTGATGGGATGTTTTGGTTTAACCGAGCCCGATCATGGATCAGACCCTTCAAGCATGATTACAAATTTTAAGTCGCATGGTGATCATGTAATTTTAAATGGAGCAAAAATGTGGATCAGTAATTCACCATTTGCTGATATTGCAGTTGTATGGGCGAAAGATGAGCAAGGAGATATTCGCGGATTAATTGTAGAGCGTGGGATGGCAGGATTTACAACACCTGAAACTCACGGAAAATGGTCATTAAGAGCATCTGCAACTGGTGAATTGGTATTTGATAATGTTAATGTTCCTAAAGAAAATATTCTTCCGAATGTTAAAGGATTAAAAGGACCATTAAGTTGTTTGAGTAGTGCAAGATATGGGATTGCGTGGGGGGCTTTGGGTGCCGCAATGGATTGCTATGATTCAGCTTTGCGTTATTCAAAACAAAGAATTCAGTTTGGAAAGCCTATTGGTGGATTTCAACTGACTCAAAAAAAATTGGCTGAAATGATTACCGAAATCACAAAAGGGCAGCTTCTTGTTTGGAGATTGGGATTATTGAAAAATGAAAATCGTGCTACTCCGGCCCAAATAAGTATGGCGAAAAGAAATAGTGTTGAAATAGCCTTGAATATTTCCCGCGAAGCGAGACAAATTCATGGAGGTATGGGTATCACAGGAGAATATTCAATAATGAGGCATATGATGAATCTGGAATCAGTTGTTACTTATGAGGGAACCCATGATATTCATTTATTGATTACTGGAATGGATGTAACTGGAATAAATGCATTCAAATAATCCAGAGATTTTTTAATTTTTAAGAATAGTCAACGATATAAATTAGCATTTAAACAGATTTTTTATTGATTTCATCTGATTTTTGAACCAATCAATTATTTGGTAATCTAATTTCGGTAGGTCAGAATGACTTATTAAAATTTGAGAGCCATGAAAAATTTTTTTTACATTGTATTTTCGTTTTGCATTTTCAGTTTTTCGATAAATGCACAGTCCTTAGTGACATCTTCTCTTACATTAAATCCTGATACGAATATTTCAAATCAGGAAAACAATTTAGACTACATTGTTTTGAATGCATCAGATAAAAAAATCAGAAGTGATTTCAGGGAATTAAAAATCAATATAGCACCTAATTCACAAAAAGGAATGTTAAGTCTTGAAATAATTTCGTCAAAACACTGGAACCTTTTGATGGAATTAAAAAATGGTTTGGAAGATGTATTGCTTTTTGAAGAAGTTGAACTTCATGAAGGACTAAATACAATTCCCTTTGAAACTGATGATGCTGCAATAAATATGTTTACATTAAAAATGAGTGAATCGAGTTCAAATTACTCAGCTTCGCTATCTCTCTTAAAAAGGTGAACTTTTTTGGAATTAATTAGTAATGGAGATTTCCTTTTAATGGAAATCACATGAAAAATATTTTTACAATAACATTTTTCGAAATTCTATTGCAAATCAGCATTTGCAATGCTATTGACACGCCTGCTAACCTTAAAGCTGAAGTTATAAACCAATCACAAGTTAAATTAAGCTGGACTGGAAGTATAAATGATTATTCATACGATGTTCGGATTAAAGAAATGAATTCTTCAGTTTGGAACGAATTTGTAGTTCTGGCACCCAGTACAAACAGGCGTGTAAATAATCTCAATTCTAATACAGAATATGAATGGCAAGTCAGATGTACAAATAAGTCGAAAAAAGAAATAGCAGCCTATATAAACGGAAATAATTTCGTGACATTTTCTTCCTGCAAAGCCCCTGAAGAAATTACAATGGTTCGAAGTGGAATAGATTATCTTATAATAAATTGGGATGATCAGGATGCTGAAAAATATCAAATAAGAATCAGAGAGGAAAAAACAATGGAATGGGTTACTTATTTCATTGAAAAGAATGCAATAAGAATAGATAAGCTGCTACCTTATACTGAATATGAAGTATCAATTAGCGCATATTGTAATAAAGAAGACATTGCCGGATCAGTATTTTCTTCTTCAGAAATTTTTGATACCCACTCATTTTTACAAAATGATTACGAAAGAGTGATTTTTGAAAACAACTATTTTTCTAATTCGAAGAACCAAGGTTTAGTTTCAGATGCAAAACTGATTAATTCACTTGGACAAATTGTAAATGATATAAAACCTGCCTGTTCTGATTTAAATGGAATTTACTTCGATATAAATACTGATACACCTGCAGGAATATATGTTTTACAAATTCCAGGTTCAAACGGAAGGAGATATTTAATTGAATAAAAGCCTTCTTTTCATAAACATTTCTTGTTTGTAATTTTTAATGGATTATTTTTAGTTCATAAAATAAACTATCCATGAAAAAATTACTACTTGTTTTTGCTGGCGCTTTTATGATTTTAAATGCCTCTGCTCAGACTCAATGTCCGGATTTTACAATCAAAACAACCGATGGATTAAATCGGGTTTTATCAACTACTTTAAATCAAGGAAAAACTGTTTTACTTGATTTCTTTTTTACAACATGCGGTTATTGCATTCAGTATGCACCAATTATTGACCAGTTTTATGCAGCCAATGGATCTGGTACCGGAAGTCTTCAAATCTGGGGAATTGATAATGGAGATTCAGATGCTTAAGTTGATGCTTATAAAACGCAATATGGTGTAACAAACCCATGTGCCAGCGGTAGTGGAGGAAGCGGTAATTCTGTAACCACAACATTTCAATCAAATTTTAATTTTACCGGATGGCCAACTTATTCGTTGGTTTGCCCAAATGGAAATATATACTGGGATATCAATTACCCTCCATCTGCAACAGGTTTTGATTCTTATGTAAGCAATTGCGCAGCAACAGTTGGTGTAAGTAATCCTCGTGAATATCAGTTTTCAGGTATCGATGTAATTGCTCCGAACCCAGCAACTGAAAATGTAATGGTTGCAATGCAAGTAGCACAACAATCTAAAGTGCAATTACAGATTGTAAATATGTTAGGACAAGAAGTTAAAAATATTGATCTAGGAGCTATTGAAGCCGGGGGTCATGTTGTTACTTTAAATCTTAACGAATTTTCTTCCGGAAACTATCTTGTAAAGATGATTTGCAATAACAAATCTGTTGACGGATATAAATTAAATGTGATTAAATAATTAGAACATTTGTTACTAAAAAAGCCGCATAGATTAATCTATGCGGTTTTTTTATTTAAAGTTGTTTTTCAGAAAACCCTCTTTCCTTTTGTATTAATATATTCCCAGTGATTTTCTTTTTTCACATAGGCTAATCCTCTGAAAAAATTAAAACCCGATTCATATTGATAATCAATGGCAACTTTACCTTCCTTGTCAATAAAACCATACATGCCATTATATTTAACCATTGCATATCCATCAGAAAATTCTGTACCACTTGTATAAATCGGAGGCACAATCTTTTTTCCTTCTTTATCAATATACTGAACAAGACCATCAATCATTTTCATGGCATTGGGTTCGTATTTCATTTTAACCTTAACCAAAGCGATTCCTTCCGAAAAATTACCAGTACTATCATATTCCGCGGGTATAATTATTTCACCTAAAGAATTGAAATAGCCAAATAAAGTTGATTCCTGGAACCAGCATAAACCATCACTAAAATTCCCGCAGCTTTCAAAATCACCTTTACCCCAATTGTTTCCTGCAGTATCAATAAAAGTAGAACGGTATTCACCAAAAAAAACATGAAGTAATCCTTCTGAATAATCTGAAATTCTGTTTTCATCTAAATAAAAGTCTTTAATTTCAAAAGCTGATTCTCCTTTAGAATTGAAGAAATGAAAACTTAAAAATCCGTCTTCAGTTCCAATAGCTCTTCCATTATAGAAATTTGAAATATTAGATAATGCTGAAACCTTAATCTCTAAATATTTTCCAGCAGTGTCGATAATATCCCAATACATTCTTTCTTCATTACTTAACCTTCCAACTCCAGCAAACCCTTCTGAAAAATGCTTAACAGTATCGTAAATTGGTTTTGCCATCCATTCACCATTCACATCAATGAAGCCGTATTTCCCTTTTTCTTTTGCTATAGCTTTACCGTCATAGAAATAGTCGCACCAATCATATTGAGGTTTTATAACCCATTGACCAGTACTGTTTATAAATCCATATTTCCCATTTTCAATTGCCGGATAAAAAAAGTGACCTGGAATGAAATGTTGAGCTGTGGAATTAAATATTGGAAAGTGTAATAAGATTAAAACTAGTTTGAAGTATTTCATGTTTCAAATTAAGAACAATGTTTTCAATGAAAAAACAACTAAAAAAAATCCCCTGTAGAAATAACCACAGAGGATTTAAATTTTTTTTAAAAAAGGTTATTTTTTTTTAATTTCTTCTTTCATTGTTTGTATTTCAGTTCTGATTGTGTTTGCAAGTTTTTTTAACTCCTGCATGTGTTTGCGGGCTCTGGTACCAGCAGCATTGTTTTGTTTTTCATAAAACTTGCGAAAATCTTCTTCTGCATTTGCAAGAAAAGTTCTGATTTCTTCTAAACGATTCATATTAGGTTTTTTTGGTTTGATTAAGAATTTAGGAGGGTTAAGGTAAAATTATTTTTGATAACAGGTTAATTTTTTTTGAAAAAAAAATAATACTCATTGGTTAATAGTTATTCCAGATGAAATCGCATGTTGTTTCCTTCAGGAGAATTAACCACAATTTTGTTCCAGTTTCGTAAATCAACTTTTCTTTTCAGGTTTAAAGTAAGATAAGAGGTTGTGAAATACAGTACATCAATAAAAAACAAAACAGGAACAATTTCTCCAAATTCCAGCATGGCTCTATCATTACTCGCAATGGCTAAAGTTAAGAGTGTACTTCCGAAAAAAGATATTCCGGTGTAAGTGCCAATAAGGTACTTGTATGTATTTGGGTTGTAGAAATAAAAGAACTGAACCGAATCAAAAGGAAATGAAGCACTGCCATCAAGAACAAATTCATTTTTTTCAATTGCAGTTAAAGTTCCTTTAAATACCTTTCCATTCAATAATTTTAGTTTTATCTCTTTTGGTGTTGGAACAACCAGAAAATTTCTTGGGGCACTTTTTTTCTGAAGCATTAATACCTGTTGGGCATTTGAATTAAATGCCAATGAGAGTATTAAAAACAATACGAGAATCGGCCTCATTTTAATTAAGTTTTGAAAGCTGCTCTTCCAATGATTTTATTTTGCTTTCAGCATCTGCTTTCTTTTGGTTTTCTTTTTCCAATACTTCCGCTTTTGCATTGGCAACAAATTTTGAATTGCTGAGTTTTGCCATTACTGAATTTAAAAATCCTTGTTGATGTTGCAAATCTTTTTCTAACCTGATTTTTTCCTGGGCAACATCTATTTTTTTATTCAGCACCAAAAAGAATCTATCCTGTTTTACTAAAAATGAAACTGAACTTTCAATTTCATTTAAAGTGTGTTCAAATGATTTCAGGTTTGCTAGCTTGATAATCAGTTTTGAGGAATCAGTAAAACCATTTGCCGAAGTACCCATTACAAATAATTCAAGGGCTTCTTTCGGAGAAATATTATTCTGATTGCGTTGATTGCGAATGTGTGCAACAATTTCCTTTACCCGATCTCCCTGTTCAATAATTTCAGTATCGAATTTTTTTATTGATGGAAATGATGCAATACAAATTGAATCATCCGATTTTCTATCTTTCAAGTTCTGATATATCTCTTCGGTTACAAAAGGCAGTATAGGATGCAACAACTTTATTAATTCTTCAAAGAAGAAAATAGTTTTTTCATAAGTGTTTCGGTCAATTGGTTTGCCGAATTCAGGTTTTATCATTTCCAGATACCACGCGCAGAAATCATCCCATATTAAAATGTATAATGATTTAAGAGCACCTGTTGGATTGAAATCTTTAAAATGATTTTCAATTTCTTCAGTTGTTTGAATCAATTTATTTTCAAACCAATTTATTGCATAATCGTTAACAGAAGTTTTTTCATCAACAATTTCCCACCCTATTATTAACCGCAATGCATTCCAGATTTTGTTATTGAAATTTCTTCCCTGCTCCACTAATTTTTCATCATACAACAAATCATTACCGGCAGGTGAGCAGATTAAAATTCCGAAGCGACAGGCATCAGCGCCATATTGATCAATGAGGTCAAGTAAGTCGGGTGAGTTACCCAATGACTTACTCATTTTCTGACCTTGTTTATCGCGAA
The DNA here is from genome assembly GCA_947469485.1 of Chitinophagaceae bacterium. Taxonomy (GTDB): domain Bacteria; phylum Bacteroidota; class Bacteroidia; order Chitinophagales; family UBA10324; genus UBA10324. Next base: position 146,944 of record CANIPU010000004.1, read on the forward strand.
CTATTCCGGTGAAATACACATCGGTAAACGGAATTTCTTTTTTGAATTCCAATCCTGCCATAATCATTCGTGCCACCCAGAAGAAAATAATTTCAGGGGCTGTCACTAAAGTTTTAGTAGGATAGTAGTATTTTAATTCGGCATTGTCGGGTTCGGAATTCCAGTTAAATACTTCGAATGGCCATAACCAACTACTAAACCAGGTATCTAATACATCTTCATCCTGCGTAAGCGGGAAGTTTGAGTTTTGTTCAACTAAGTCAGGAAATTTTTCATTGAATTTTTTTCTTGCTTCAGTTTCATTTTCAGCAACTACGAAATTTCCTTTCGAATCATACCATGCCGGAATGCGATGGCCCCACATCAACTGACGACTGATACACCAGTCTTTGATGTTTTCCATCCAGTGACGATAGGTGTTCTTGAATTTTGCAGGATGAAATTTTATTTCATCACTCATTACTTTCTCCAGGGCAGGTTTAGCCATGTCGGTCATGTTGCACCACCATTGCATTGACAGACGAGGTTCAATTACTGCATCGGTTCTTTCGCTGAAACCATTTGTGTTTGTTATCTCTTCAATTTTTGAGAGCAACCCTTTTTCTTCTAAATCAATTGCAATTTTCTTTCGAACTGCGAAACGGTCTTCACCAATATAAATTTGTGAAGCAGCGCTCATAGTTCCATCGTCATTCAGTACATCAACTACTTCGAGTTTGTGTTTTAACCCAAGATTGTAATCATTCAAATCGTGTGCAGGAGTTACTTTTAATGCACCTGTGCCGAATTCGATATCAATATAATCATCATAAATAATGGGAACACGACGATTGATGAGCGGAACAAAGCAAAACTTTCCTTTCAGGTGCGCATATCGCGGGTCATTTGGGTGAACACACACGGCAGTGTCTCCTAAAATAGTTTCAGGGCGGGTTGTAGCAACTGTTATAAATTCATCAGAGCCTTCGAGTTTATATTTTACATAATATAGTTTACTGCGTACTTCTTTATGAATAACCTCTTCATCACTCAAGGCAGTTTTTGCCTTAGGATCCCAGTTAATCATTTTCACTCCGCGATAAATATTTCCTTTCTCGTACAATTCAATAAATACGCGAATAACCGCCTGATAATAATTTGGGTCCATGGTGAATGCGGTGCGGTTCCAATCGCAGGAACAACCCATTTTGCGCAGTTGCTTTAGTATGATGCCGCCATATTTTTCTTTCCATTCCCATGCATATTTCAAAAACTCTTCGCGAGTGAGTTTCTTTTTATCAATGCCTTGTTCTTTCAGGTAATTTACAACTTTGGCTTCGGTTGCAATTGAGGCATGGTCGGTTCCGGGAACCCATACTGCATTAAACCCCTGCATGCGTGCACGGCGGATGAAAATATCCTGCACTGAATTATTTAACAGATGCCCCATGTGCAACACCCCTGTAACATTGGGTGGAGGAATGACCATAGTATACGACGGGCGACCATCAGGTTTTGATTCGAACAATTTATTTTCAATCCATTGGTTGTACCACTTGGTTTCAACTTCAGCAGGGGAATATGTTTTTCCGAGTTCCATTTATTGATTTCAGTAATGAGGGCGAAAATAACTGATGTAATGAACCTTGTGAAGGATTATATAAATGATGTGTAAGTTTTTTAACTGATTTATCATTCTTTTTATCTAAAAAAATGACCGTGAGTATTATTATAAACTGTGTTTTGAGTGAAAGCATTTTTCTATTTACATTTGAGCACTTTAAAAATTTAAAACAAGAGATAAAGCGATGGATTTATTTGAAAAATTACTTCAGAACCGTGGTCCGCTGGGTAAACTATCGAGTGTAGCACACGGATATTATACTTTCCCGAAGCTGGAAGGTGAAGTTGGAAGCCGCATGATTTTTCGCGGGAAGGAGCGGATTATATGGAGTTTAAATAATTACCTGGGATTGGCCAATCACCCGGAGGTGCGTAAGGCGGATGCAGATGCTGCCGAGCAGTATGGATTGGCATTGCCGATGGGTGCGCGAATGATGAGTGGTAATTCGGATATTCATGAGAAACTGGAAAAGCAACTTTCGGAGTTTGTAGGTAAGCAGGATACTGTTTTACTGAACTACGGTTATCAGGGAATGGTATCGGCAATTGATGCGTTGGTCGACCGCCGTGATGTGATTGTGTATGATGCTGAAAGCCATGCATGCATTATTGATGGTGTGCGTTTGCACATTGGTAAGCGCCTTGTTTTCGGGCATAATGACATTGAGAGTTTTGATAAGCAAATGAAGCGCGCCAGCGATACTGTGGCTGAAACAGGCGGTGCTATATTGGTTATAACTGAAGGTGTTTTTGGAATGGGTGGTGACCAGGGGATATTGAAGGAGATTGTTGCCATGAAGCAGAAATATTCGTTCCGTTTGCTCGTGGATGATGCACATGGATTTGGAACAATGGGAAAAACAGGAGCCGGAACCGGAGAGGAGCAGGGTGTGCAGGATCAGATAGATATTTATTTCAGCACATTCGCAAAATCAATGGCGAGCATTGGTGCTTTTATAAGCAGCGATGAGCAGGTTGCAGATTATCTGCGATACAATATGCGGTCACAAATTTTTGCGAAGTCATTACCGATGCCGTTGGTAATTGGTAATTTGAAAAGACTGGAACTGTTGCGTTCGAAACCTGAATTGAAAGCGAAGTTGTGGAGTAATGTTATGAAGTTGCAGAAAGGTTTGCGTGATCGTGGTTTTGATATTGGTAAAACAAATTCGCCTGTAACGCCGGTTTACCTGAATGGTAATCCGAATGAAGCGGCGAATATGATTATGGATATTCGTGAGAACTACGGAGTGTTTTTGTCTGTGGTTGTTTATCCGGTGGTGCCGAAGGGTGTGATGATGTTACGATTGATTCCGACTGCTACTCATACTGATGCTGACATTGATGCAACCTTGAATTGTTTCAGTGAAGTTTCGGAAAAACTGAAGTCAGGTTTTTATCTGAAACAGAAATTGGTCACTGTTTAAAAACTATAAGTAAACATTTTGAAAAGGCGGAGAAATGTTTTCTTCGCCTTTTCTATTTTTGAACGAATTGATGAAACCGACAAAAAATTTTATTGAGGAATTAAGGTGGCGTGGAATGTTGCAGGACATTATGCCGGGTGCTGAGGAATTGCTGACCAACGAATGTATTGCAGGTTATGCGGGCTTTGACCCCACAGCTGATTCACTGGGAATTGGGAATCTGGTTCCGATTATGTTGCTCAAACATTTTCAATTGTGTGGACATAAACCAATTGCTGTGGTTGGTGGCGCGACCGGAATGATAGGTGACCCATCGGGTAAATCGGCAGAGCGGAATTTGCTGAGTGAAGAAATTATTCAACACAATCTGAACTGCCAGAGGGTGCAGCTTGAAAAATTTCTTGATTTTTCGGCAGGACCATCGCAAGCAGAAATTCTGAATAATATATACTGGTATAAAAATTTCGGTTACATACAATTTCTAAGAGATGTAGGAAAACATTTATCCATTAACTACATGCTGGCGAAAGATTCTGTTCAGGGAAGAATGGAAACCGGAATTTCGTACACTGAATTTTCTTATCAGATTTTACAGGGTTATGATTTCTACTGGTTGTACACTCATTATAATTGCAAATTGCAAATGGGTGGCAGTGATCAGTGGGGGAATATGACCACCGGAACTGAACTTATCCGGAGAATGGCTACGGGTAATGAAGCATTTGCTTTCACTTGTCCGTTAGTTACAAAGGCTGATGGAACAAAATTCGGGAAAACAGAAAGTGGTAACATATGGCTGGATGCGAAGAAAACTTCTCCGTATAAATTTTATCAGTTCTGGTTGAATGCCGCTGATGCTGATGCAGGTCGTTATATCAGAATATTTTCTTTATTAAGTAAGGATGAAATTGAAGCGATAGAAACTTTACATAATGCCGAACCTCATAAACGGATTTTACAAAAGAAATTAGCTGAGGAGATTACCACCTTCGTTCATTCGAAAGAAGATTTGCTTTCAGCCATTAAAGCTTCTGATATTTTATTCGGACAATCAACAGCTGATTCATTGAAGACTTTGAGCGATCGTGATTTCACTGAAATATTTGAAGGGGTACCAACTAAAACAATTTCAAAATCATTGGTTGAAAACGGAATCGGGATTATGAATTTGCTTGTTGATCAAACACAATTTTTTCCTTCGAATGGTGAAGCCAAAAGAACATTGGCAGGGAAAGGAGTCAGCGTAAATAAAACAGTGATAGAATCAACTGAACAAAAAATAGGGGTTCAGGAACTGATAAATAATAAGTACTTGTTGCTTCAAAAAGGTAAGAAGAATTATTTTTTGGTTGTGGTGGAGTAAGAACCTTAAATAAAAATTATAAACATTAAAATATACTTTTTGTTAATTTGCATTGCGAATTCAAATAATTGGACCTGAATTTGTAAAAGCACCTTCCATAAAAAATAAACTAAAAACTAAATCATGAAAAAGAACATTTTACTTGCTGTTATTCTCTCTTCAGGAATGATGGTTTTCTCTGCTGCAAATGCGCAAACTACCAAGGAGAAACAAACAACTACTACTGACCAGAATGCTACCATGCAGAAAGGATCAACACCAATTAATTCTACCACAACACCGGTAACCACAAAGGAGACAAAACCTTCTACCACTGCCCCAACAACTACAACTAAACAAACAACCCCTGTTGACCAAACTAAACTAACGCCAAAAGAATTGGGTGTGAAAGTGACAGATTGGATGAAAGTGAACATTGGACTTGATGAAGCACAAGCAGGCAGAGTGAATGTAGCAGCAACTACTCTTTTAACAAAAGTTCGCGAAATCAGAAAAAATGTAACTGATGTTGAAACACGCAAAGCACAGATTCAGCAGGCAATGCAGACTTACAATGCTCAAATAAAAAGCGTTTTGAAACCTGAGCAATTAGAAATTTATAAAACTAAAAGACCGGAATTGATTAAAGAATTTAAAGAAATGAAGGACGAAACTGCGAACGAGCACGAATAATTTATTAGTGATAAATTTAAAATCCCGATTCATGAAAATGAATCGGGATTTTTTTTGTCATAACTATTTTCAATTAATGCAATTAGCCTATTTAAATTTTATTGAAAGTGCTTACCATTGAAATTCCCCTGGCCAGGGTTTGATAAACCACGCAATATCGTTCAGTAAGTTTTGCAAGAGATTGTATTTGTTCTTCTGTAGCATCTGTATTCAGATTAAAATAAAGTCGGATAGATTTAAATCCAACTGATGCTTCTTTTGAAACAGCTAATGTGCCTCGAAAATCCAAATCGCCTTCGGCATTAACTGTTCCTTCCTTTATTTCAACACCTATTGCTGTTGCTACTGCACTGAGCGTAACTCCTGCACAAGCAACTAATGCCTCCAGTAATAAATCACCGGAGCAAGCGAGCATTCCATCGCCTCCTGTGGCGGGATGCAAACCAGCTTCAACCATTGCTCTTCCGGTTTCAACTTTACACGAAATGCCTTCGCCGATTTTTCCTGCTGCTTTTAATGTGATGGTTGCAGATTCTGGTTGCTCACGATATTTTTCTTTAAGCGGAGCTTGCAGATTTTTTAATTGTTCTGAATTCATTTTATAAAATTTTACAAGTTGAATTTATTCTGAGATTTAATAGTTCTGTACATTGTATTAATTTGAATTATATGGTGCTCGTTTAGGTTTTAATCCATCCTTGTTTTTTATAGTATTCAATTCCTTTTTTCATCATCGCATTCAATTCCTTTTCATTCACATCTTCAGGTTTCTTAAAATGAAAACATGTTTTTCCTTTTAAACATTTATAAGTGTTAGGTGCAACAGCTAAAAATTCTTTCACATTCATATAAGTTGGAAAAAAATAAAACACCACTGAATCTTTACGCACGGCAGTAGAGGCGAAGTACATACCGGGAACCATTTCTTTTTTGTGACCATAGGCGGCTTCTATATTTCCTATCCACTCGCAGTCAATAGCACCGTCTTTATTTTTCGCCACTAATGGCGGCGCATACTGCTTCATTATTTTTTTGACCGAGTCAATTATTTTTTCTTTTGTTTCAGTGGTAACAGGCATTGTAAAATAATTTTATAAAACCGAAATGTAAACAAGTGATTGGAAAAGTTGTGCGAACGGAGATTTAATTTTGTTATTGTTTTGTAAAACAAAAAGAGGCCGCCAATAGGCGACCTCTCATTGGGTGTTTTATTAAAATAATTTATTTAACTACGCTAAGTTTTTTCATTATGCTGTTAGAGCCTTCAGTAATTTCAACAAAGTACATTCCGGCGGCAAGCGAACTCACATCAGCACTCAACACATTTTTACCGGCAGTTAACTTCACTGTTTGTGCGAGCATTTCACTTCCTAAAATGTTATAGAACTTAACTTTTGCATTGCCGCTTGCTTCGCTGCAATTTATCAGTAACGAAACTGAATGAGTAGCTGGATTCGGATAAACAGTTAAATCAAAAATTTCCGCTTCTGATATTTCGTTCACCCCAGAACCATTATCAATTGTATTGAGGGTGGTATTGGTTTTAACCGGAGCGTTGTAATCAAAATAAATAGAAGCAGAGTTTTTAATTTCTGTTCCGTTAGCCAGATTAGGTTTCTGATGTATGGAGTACATAATGATACCAATACTTCCAAGTGGGTTACTTGCACTATCAGGTAAGTTAATATTGTTGAAGGTGAATTTCACAACACCACTTTCATTCACTTCAGTTACATAATTATGATTTGACCAATAAGGTAATAATGAAGTTATATCCAGATTACTATCCAATGTATCAATCAACACCACTTTTTGTGCAGCATAAGTTCCGGTGTTTTGAAAGTGTATGGTGTAATTCAAAACAGAATCATTAGTTGTAATGTAACCTGGCGCACCTGTGCCGCGTGGATTTACTTCTTTAAAATTCGGATCCCATGAACCAACAACAGTGTTGTTATAATAATTTACATTGTTCCATGGAGTATAATCATTTAACCAATTTGTCATTGGAGAAGTGTAAGCAACCGAATCTTTAAACAATATTGAGGTTCCTAAAGGAATATTTGTTGCTACATTGTACTGCACTGTAAAATTCTGGTCAGCGGCTGTAGTTAGGGTTGGAAAACCTGAATTAATACTATACCAGTTGGGGAAAGTGCCAGCATTTTGTTGGGTAAATAATCCGGGGAATGCACCTGAAAATGAAAGTTGTCCATCATGTGTGTATCCGAAATCAATATTTGATTCAGTTAAAGTTCCGTTGTTTGAAACTACTACAGTCTGATTAAAAGTATTTCCTGGAATAGGAGGAGTGTAGAATGTGGTTGAAATCTGAACATCATGAATAGGATTTATCACATTGGCAAAATCTACAGTAGAAACACATCCTGAAGCAGCAATTACAGTTACAGGTTGGGCATTGCTTTGACAAGCGGCTAATGGATAGAAATACTGAACTGATTCTGACAAAGTATAAGTACCTGATGGGGCAATGAACGAATATATTCCGTTTGCATCAGTGAATGTGTAACCTAATCCTGTTGCATGAATCATGATATTTTGAATTCCAGTTTCGCCTGCATCCCAAACACAATTACCATTTAAATCTTCATAAACTTTTCCTGTGATAGTACAATAGCAACTATTGTTGGATGCATTATAACCAAGATTTGTCCATGCATGATCATTACAACCATTGGCATCTGTAACATAAACACTATAATATCCTGGTGTAAGACCTGAAGCTAAATTGGTTGTTTCGCCGTTGCTCCAAGAGTAGGTGTAAGGAGTAGTTCCTCCATTGGTAATAGCAACAATATTTCCATCGTTGCTGAAAATGCAACTGGCAGTTGTTGTTGCTAATCCAACATTTACCGGACTTGAAATCTGAATGGAAGCATACTTTGTAATTGAACAGCCTAAATTATCACTGATAACGCAGCTATACCCACCGGCAGGTACATTATTGATTGATGAAGTAATTGCTCCATTATTCCAGGAATAAGAATAAGGTGCAGCTCCTGATGTAACCAATATGCTTGCACTGCCATTTGATAACGGACATGTAGCATTTCCGGTAGAAACATTTGCAGTAATTATACTTATTGGTGATACAACAACACTACCAGTGCGCACACATCCAACAGCATCAGTTATATTAAAACCATAATTTCCGGGAGCTAAATTGGTAGCAGTTGTTCCTGTTTGAACAGGAAATGTATTCCAGTTGATCGTATAAGGTGTTGTACCGCCTATAGCAGATACAGTAGCAGTACCGGTTGTGGCGGTACATGAACTTGGTGTACTTGAATAGGTAGCAGTAATTGGAGTACTTGCAGCTACACTTGCGTAACCTTGTCCAACGCATCCATTTGCGTCAGTTACTGTAATATAATAATATCCTGCAGTTAAACCGGTAACAGTTTGAGTTTGTTGTCCATTATTCCATAAGTAGGAATAAGGAGGCAAACCACCACTTCCGAATGCAATAATGCTTCCATCATTTTGTAAGCAAGTAGCAGGAGTTGATGTAGGATTAGTGCCAATAGTAATTCCTTGCTGTACATATCCGTATCCAACTTGAAAACAGCCTTGAGCATCAGTGACCGTTACTGAAACCTGCCCCATCATTAAGCCCGTAATTGAAGAACTGTTTGCACCATTTGACCAGATATATGAGTAGGGGGATACTCCACCATTAAGTGAGGCAACTGTAGCAGTTCCATTTGTGCAGTTTGCAGTTGTTGAAGCTACATTGTATCCAATTGGAGACTGATTATATATATATACTGCTGTATCGCTATTTGCATATGAACCAAAAACACAACCTGATGCATCAGTAATTAAAACATCATATACACCTGCAGGCAAATTTGCTGGTGTACCGGTTGCAACAATTACACCTGTGCTGTTATCAGTCCATTCAATAGTATAAGGCGATGTTCCACCTGTAATTGCCACATCAGCTGTTCCTAGAGCAGGACAAATTGCTGCAGTTGAAGTTACTAAATATGTAAACGGAGGTGAACCAATAAAATAACCATAACAAGATACTCCAAATCCATCGGTACCATTTACATAAAAAGAACCCCCGGAATAATTGAAAATTGTATCTGATGTGGTATTAATTATAACGGTAGTAGAAATACCACCCAAATAATAATAAAGAGTGATTGGTGGTGTAAGCGTAGAAGTTTGAACTTCCAAAATACCGTCGTTATTACAGGGTTGCTGCAACAGATTGAAAGAAAGATTCAGTTGTTGTGCATTACTGATTAAACCTGAAGATACCAAAATGACGGATAACAAAAGTGTTTTTATCCAATTGTTGCTTTTTGTTTGATAAAAAGGGGTGTTGTTTTTCATATTGAAAGTTTTTGATTTTAAATTTTTGTTCTTATAGATATACACGAAAAATTATGTAAAAAGGGTTGGGTACATTAAAAATTGAATTATTGGTTCAAATGTAATATGATGAAAATTCTAATTTAATTTCAAATTAATAAATACTTACCTGTTCAGCCATAAGAGATAAATTTTTCAATATTTAAATTATTCTTACATTCTTTCTGCTAAGAAAGAGTAATTTGATTTTCCATCAATACTTTTATAAGTACCAATGATTTTACCTTTTATTATATTAGCTTTTATAAAACCAATATCGGTATAATCTTTATCGTGTTCTGTTAAATCAAATTGATCGTTTTCCAATGTGCCATCAAATAAATGGACAACCGCATTTTTTTTAAAGGCAATAAAACCTGAGCCGTTAAAGTCATAAAAGAAATCAAAAGTAAAATAAAACAAAGCTGAGTCACTGGTAGTGCCTTGGTACAATTGCGGGAAATAACTTCCATTGAATTTTGTTACGGATGCTTTAGAATTTGATAAAACCGCTTTTCCATAATTATTTAAATAGGGTTTTAAATCATCGGCGCTGAAACCTGAAATCATATTAAGTTCGTAGTATATTTTTTCAAATTTTGATAGGCATTCTTCATCGCTGATAAAAACTGAATCGTTTTTTATGTAGAAGTATTTAATACTGTTATTTATCTCACTTAAAACAGAAGTAGTGTCAATCGTATGTTCAGAATTTAAATTGGAAAGCTGGCTGAGAAAATTGAAAGTTCTTTTCCCGTTTATAACTGCCATGGCAACATTGATTTTATCTTTTTCAATTAAATCGTAAAAGCTGATTAAATCACCGTTACCGGAATTGAAATTATAATATTCTGTCCAGTGATTACAACTTGCACCACACCATTCTCGTGAAACAGAAACAGACAAAACTTCAGTGTTATTTTCAATAATATTAAAAATTAAACTTGTATTTCCTTCCACAATTGAATCGGAAGTCATTTGAAATTCTCTAAACACATTTGCTTCATCCTTCTGGTATAATAGCTGTAATTCAAAAAGTTGAAGAATAGTATTTATTTTATCTGCTACGCTTGTATCAGAGGCTGATTGAAAAACAGGAAATGTGAAATCCTCGCCTTTGCTAATTGTTCTAAAATCCAGATATCCTTTTTGGGCATAAGATGAAATGACTGACATTATGAATATCCATAATAAAAATATTTTTTTCATCATTGTATAAATAGGTCAAACAGTATTGAATTATATAATCATTAAATCGAAAAAAAAGTAAGGTAGAATAAGATTTTTCAACCAAAAAAATACTAGTTAATCCTCGGCCGCAACATGAACAACGGCATCCATTTTTCTTGTGTTTAAATTATATTTATCACCCTTCGACATAAAATGAACAATGAGATTGTCAATGCTTATCGGACTTCCTTCAGCTATATCGGCAATATTGCTTTGCTTAATATTATGACCATCAACAATAACAACCATTCCGCTACCTATTGCTTCCATTTCATTTCCGTTGGTAATTAACATTCCCGTATCTTCTCCTAATCCAATGCCAATGCACGATGGATTTGCTCCTACAGCTTGAGCTAAGCGACCGAACCTTCCTCGTTTGTCAAAATGGGAGTCAAAAATTGCATCTTTCATAAAAGCCAGACCAGTAGTGATCTTTACCTCACCTTTTAAATGAGCACGGGTGCTGCTGCCTTCATAAATCATTGTGTTACTCATAGCCATGGCACCGGCGCTGGTTCCTGCAATCACAAATTGATCATTTTTATACCTATCCTGGATAATTGAAAATATTTCAGTGCCTCCGAAAATTGAGGTTAAGCGTAGTTGATTACCTCCGCTAAACATTACTCCATTGGCAGTTTTTATACGCTCTATAAATTCAGGATTTAAAGTATCACTTCGGTCTCTGATGTTTATATGACCAATGTTTGAACATCCCAGTTTACCAAATGCATCAAGGTAATTTTGTCCTACTTCTTTAGGTATACTGCTCGCAGTTGTAATTACTTCAATTCGTTTATCGAAACCTCCAACTTCATTTACAATTCGACGGATAATACCGTTTTCAAAGAAAATTAAATTGTTTCTGTGAATCACACCAGTTTCTAAATCGGTTCCTTTATCCTCAGCCCCCCCAATTGCAATCAACTTTCCTGTTGGTTTCTCCATCCGATGTTATGCTAATGTTAAGCGCGCCAAAAATATATTTATTCAGTTCACTTGCAATTCAAAAAAAATAATCATTTTTAACATCCTTTAATTCATCATCTTCTTTTCTCTTTTTTGTTTGAGATAAAGTTGCTTTAATACTAAAATGAGTATATGAAAATCGTTGACATAAAAGTAATGAATGGCCCCAACTATTGGAGCATCCGGAGACACAAGTTGATTGTTATGCGACTGGATTTAGAAGGATTAGAAGAAAAACCAACCAATAAAATTGATGGATTTCTTGAGCGATTAAAGAAATTAATGCCTTCCCTTCAGGAGCATCGTTGTAGTGAGAGTTATGCAGGTGGTTTTTTTCATCGTGTTGAAGAAGGTACCTGGATGGGACATGTGGTTGAACACATTGCACTTGAATTGCAAACTTTGGCTGGTATGGATGTAGGATTTGGTCGTACGCGGGAAACAAGCACCAAAGGAATTTACAATGTGGTGTTTGCTTACATGGAAAAAAAAGCAGGCATTTACACTGCGAATGCGGCAGTTAGTATTGCCACAGCATTAATAGCTGGAACTGAATATGATTTAGCAAACGACATACAAACCCTTCGCGAAATTCGTGAAGACGAACGACTCGGTCCATCCACCGGTTCCATAGTGGAAGAAGCAATCGCGAGAGGAATTCCATTCATCCGTTTGAATCGTCATTCGTTGGTGCAGTTAGGTTATGCCATGAATCAAAAAAGAATTCAGGCAACCGTAGCAAGTACAACAAGCAGCATTGCTGTTGAAATTGCGTGTGATAAAGAAGAAACAAAAAATTTATTGGAAGCTGCTGAGATTCCTGTTCCTCGCGGAATAATTTGTTACGACGAAGAAGATTTGGAAATGGCTGCGAAAAAACATGGTTATCCGTTGGTTACAAAACCAGTGAACGGAAATCATGGCAAAGGAGCGTCAACTGATTTAAAAAACTGGGATGAATTATTGATTGGGTTTCATGCGGCAAAAAAGTACGGCAGAGGGATTATTGTAGAAAGATTTATTACTGGACTCGATCATCGGGTTTTAGTTGTCAATTACAAATTCGTTGCTGCTGCAATTCGTAAACCAGCTGCTGTAACCGGCGATGGTAAATCTACTGTTCAGCAATTAATTGATAAAGTTAATACCGATCCACGCCGAGGTTATGGTCACGAAAAAGTATTGACATCTATTAAAGTAGATGATCATACACTTAAAATACTTAGCGATAAAAATCTTTCACTCGATTCAATTCTTCCAAAAAGTTTTGAGTTGTGGCTGAAGCCAACTGCAAACCTAAGTACTGGTGGAACATCAACTGATATAACAGACCTTGTTCATCCGGATAATATTTTTATGTGCGAGCGAATTGCCCGAATCATTGGACTCGATATCTGTGGTATTGATATTATGGCTTCAAGTTTAAGTGTGCCTGTTTCTGAAAATGGTGGTGCAATATTGGAGGTAAATGCAGCTCCCGGATTCCGTATGCACATTTCACCGGCAGAAGGGCTTCCACGAAATGTTGCAGAACCTGTTATTGATATGTTGTTTCCGCCAGGAACTTCAGCACGCATTCCAATCATTGCAGTAACCGGTACAAACGGAAAAACAACTACTACCCGTTTAACAGCACACATTGTAAAATCAATGGGTCATAAAGTAGGATTCACAACAACAGATGGGATTTATATTCAAAATCAAATGCTCATGCGTGGGGACTGTACCGGTCCTGTTTCATCAGAATTTGTTTTAAAAGATCCCTCAGTGGATTTTGCTGTTCTTGAATGTGCTCGTGGCGGTATTCTTAGGGCTGGTTTAGGGTTTCATAATTGCGATATTGCAATTGTAACTAATGTAGCTGCCGATCATCTTGGATTACAAGGAATTGACACACTTGAGCAATTAGCCAGAGTAAAAGGTGTGGTGCCTGAAACTGTTTTACCAAGTGGTTATGCAATTCTGAATGCTGATGATGATTTAGTTTATAAAATGCGAGAAAATCTGGTTTGCAAGGTTGCTTTATTTAGTTTGGATGAAAATAATCCTCGTATAAAAGATCATTGTGCAAACGGAGGGTTAGCTGCAATAGCAGAAAATGGTTATGTAACAATTTGCAAGGGAACATGGAAAATCCGTGTTGATAAAATAAGTAATATTCCACTCACATTTGGCGGAAGGGCTGTATTTAACATAATGAATGTTTTACCTTCCGTTCTTGCAGGATTCATTCGCGGGTTTAAAATTGAAGATATTAAGCAGGCTTTAGAAACTTTCATTCCGTCTCCAGGTCAAACTCCCGGGCGCATGAACATGTTTCAGTTCCGCAACTTCACTGTAATGGTTGATTACGCACATAATACTGCAGGCTTTGAGGCAATAGCAAAGTTTTTAGAGAAAGTTGATGCACAGCCAAAAGTTGGAATAATTGCAGGGGTTGGTGATAGAAGGGATGAAGACATTATTGCACTTGGAACAACTGCAGCAAAAATGTTTGATCAGATTATTATTCGACAGGATAAAAATCTTCGTGGTCGTTCTGAAGAAGAAATTATTGACTTAATGAAAAAGGGGATTTCGCAGGTTGATGCAGGTAAAGTTGCCGATGTATTCCGTAAAGAAAGTGAGGCAATTGATTATGCAATTCGCAATGCAAAAAAAGGATCCTTTATTATTATTTGCAGCGATGTAGTGCCTGATGCATTAGGACAAATAATGCGATTAAAAGAAGAAGACGATTTAGTTGAAACAAATGGAAAATTGGTTTAATAAAAAGTAGTAAGAGACTTTAATAATTCGTTCGTGGAATTTTAAGGATAAAAAATTTAATAAGACATTTGAATGATGACTTTGCATACAACTGAAAAAAGAAACCTGATTGTTTCTGAAATGGCGGAGAACCTTATAGGTTCTGAGATAATAAAATTAGGAGGAGAAATTAATGACCGCATTAAAAAGGGGGAAAAGATTAACAATTATACAATTGGGGATTTTGATCCTAAAATTTTTCCTATACCTCAAGAATTAACAGATGAAATTATTCGCGCAATGCGCGAAGGGCACACTAATTATCCAACTGCTAATGGAATTTTAGAATTGAGAAAAGCAGTTTCTGATTTTCTTAACAGATTTCTGAAACTTGATTATTCCAGTGATGAAATTTTAATAACGAGCGGAGCAAGACCTGCTATATATGCAGCATATATTACTTTATTGGACGAAGGTGATAAAGTAATTTATCCTGTACCAAGTTGGAATAATAATCATTATATACATCTATCCAGGGCAAGGGGAGTAATGGTTGAAACGAGCGCAGAAAATAATTTTATGCCCACTGCTGACGATATTCGTCCACATATCTCGGACGCAACTTTAATAGCACTTTGTTCGCCCTTAAATCCTACCGGAACAACTTTTTCAGCTGAAATGCTTGCTGAAATCTGTGATATGATATTGGAAGAAAACAGCCGAAGAAGCCAGGATGAAAAGCCTCTTTATCTTTTATACGATCAGATATACTGGGCATTAACATTCCGTGATACTGTTCATGTTAACCCTGTTTCTTTGAGACCTGAAATGCGCAACTACACAATTTTTGTCGATGGGCTTTCAAAGGCATTTGCAGCTACCGGAATTCGAGTAGGATGGACATTTGGTCCACAGGTAATTATAGATAAAATGAAAGCCATTCTATCTCATGTTGGAGCATGGGCTCCAAAGGCTGAACAAGTCGCTTCGGCCCGGTATCTTACACAAGAAGCCCGAATTGACGAGTTCCTTTTGAACTTTAAAAATGAAGTGGATTACAGACTTGAACATTTTTACAATGGTATTATCTCTTTAAAAAATAATGGATTTCCAATTGATGCAATCCCACCTCAGGCAGCTATTTATCTTACTGTTAAATTTGACTTGGTTGGTATGAAAACAGAATCAGGAAAAGTTCTTAATGATGCAAATGATATTCTTTATTATTTAATTGATGAAGCAAAAGTTGCCTTGGTTCCATTTTCAGCCTTTGGTGCTTCAACAGATTCAACATGGTTTCGTTTGTCTGTTGGAACATGCTCTAGAACAGAAATTGATGAAGTAATTAAGAATTTGAATTTTGCTTTAAATCGGTTAAGCAAATAATAGATGCATTAATTTTAGAAAAAATTAAGATTTACTTTTAAACTTAAATTATAAAAAAATGGCAAAAAATATTTTCATAGTTGATGATGATAAATTTTTTGGAGAAATGTTAAAAGAGCATTTATCTAAAAAGGGGGGGCGTAATGTTTTCATCTTTATGACCGGTGAAGAATGCATAAATAATCTTGATGAAAACCCCAATCTTGTAATTCTTGATTACAATTTAGATAGTGTAAATAAGGATGCAGAAAATGGTTTGAAAATTCTTCAGTTAATTAGAAAGAAAAATCAACTATTGCCGGTTGTTATGCTTTCAAATCAAGATCAATATAGCATTGCTTTACAAACCATACAAAAAGGAGCAGAGCAATATGTAATTAAAGATGAAGATGCCTTTGAAAATATCGACCGGATATTAGAAGATATTCTTTAGAGATAGTTATTTAAAATTTTATCTAATAAATATAATAGCTAATAATATTATTAGTTCAATTGAAAGCGTTTG
This sequence comes from Chitinophagaceae bacterium, assembly GCA_947469485.1. GTDB lineage: Bacteria > Bacteroidota > Bacteroidia > Chitinophagales > UBA10324 > UBA10324. The sequence goes on from CANIPU010000004.1 coordinate 163,229, forward strand.
ATTTTACTTAAAAACTGAAATTTTAAACTGACTTCAAATATTTGGTAATGCTACATTTACCAAAATAAAAAACAACGCTATGAAACTTTCCATGAAAATTCAAATTATTTTCTTTCTGCTTTATATAATTTGTTTCAACAATAAAGAAACCATAGCTCAAACTAACATCACCGCAGGAAGTCAAAGCGGAACCTGGACTTTGGCTGGTTCACCATATATTGTTATGGTTAATGTTACTGTTCCGGCAAATCAAACATTAATAATAGAACCTGGAGTTCATGTGAAATTTCAACAAACATATCAAATGGATATTTTTGGAAGTTTGTATTCAAAGGGTACAGAAATGGCTCCAATAACTTTTGAGGCAAGTGATACAGCAGGATGGTACAATGATATAATTACTGCCGGAGGATGGCATGGAATTCATTTTAATCAGTTTCAGGGAACGAATGATGTTTCTGCTTTTTCTAATTGCATAGTGAAAGATGTTAAGCATGGCGTTGCTGCAAATTGGAATGGAATTGAGGCTATGTTTGTCTATCGCACTTTAAAAATTGATTCATGTCAGTTTTTTCATAACCAAAGCAGTTTCAATATGGCTGAAGGTGTAACAATTTTGGTCCAAGGAGGAGGCTCATTTGAAATGAGTTATTGCGATATTCACGACAACTTAAACAGAGTTTGTGCACTGCGCCTTGGGACCGGGACTTATGAACCAATAAATATTCACCATTGTCATTTTTATAATAATTCAGTGGGCGCTGCAATCTGGATGTTACAAAGCAATGTGCTATTTGAATACAATGAAGTAAATGATAATAAAAGTATTTACGATATGAGTGCAATTCGTATTACAGGATTTCATGCAACACTTCGTCATAATTCAATCCATCATAATGTTTCTGAGAACGAAGCACCAATAACCGGCTTCGCCGGAATAATAGATATTGACGCTAATCTTATATGTAATAACCATCATACTAGTGGAAACTGTGGCTTGGTGGATGGTGGTGGTGGAATTCACGCAATGCAAAACGATGGTTCAAATTGGGATAGCACCCGATATAAAATTCGAAATAATATTATTGCAAATAACTATTCTCCTTTCTTCGGTGGAGGAATTTATGTTTATAATACAATTGTTAAAGTTATGAATAACCATTTCATCAATAATGGAGCGCACTTTGGTGGCCCTGGTATTTATGGTATGGGAACAAATACAGAAGTCTATATGCAGAACAATCTGTTTTACGGTAATTGCAGCGACCCTGCCGGTGATACTCATGATATTCGGTTTTCTGATGTGCATTTAATTACCTATAAAAATAATTGGGCAGAATTTGATTTTAATTCAAATGTTGATTTAGGAGGAAGTACCGGTATAATAATTTCCGGAGATACATCTGATAATGTTGTAGGAGCAGATCCTTTAATGATTAATCCTACTCTTAACTGTAGTTACACGGATTCTGCTTTAAACTCAAATTTCAATTTACAAGTTGGTTCAGATTGTATTGATGCAGGTGATTCAACCGGTTCGTTGCATACTGCTAAAGATTATCTTGGCAATTACAGAATGATGGGAAGTAGTATTGATATTGGAGCTTTTGAACAATTAGGTGAAATAATAAATTCGGCAGCTTTTCTTTCAGAAAATGAACTTGTGATTTACCCAAACCCGAATGATGGAAATTTTAAATTTTGTAATAAAAATTCAGAACCAGCAATTTTTAAAATATTTGATACAGCAGGCAAATTGGTTTTTGAAAAGCCTTTTACAAATTATACAGGGTATCAATTAATAGAATCTGATCTCGCTTCAGGTATTTATCTTCTTCAATTAGTTAAGTCGAATGAAATAGTAAAACAAAAATTGATTGTGCAATAATCAGTGCGATTAATTTTGTAACATTTTTCATTTTATTATTTGTTTTGATTTTTTAACGCATCTAATATAAGTTAAAACTGAATTAAAAATTAAAAAGCCGCTGTAATAAATTTACAGCGGCTTTTATTATATAAAGAAATCAATTAGTGGCTTACAACCAATTTTGATACAACCGGACTTCCGTTTGCAGCAACCATGCTAACGAAATAAATTCCAGAAGGTAAATTAGAAGTGTTCAATTGCATATCATGATGACCTTGAGTCATTGAACCATTGTATACAGCTTGAATTTGCTTTCCAGCAATATCAACAACATTAATTTCAAGATTTGAAGAATTTTCAAGGAAGAAATGAATGTTTGCATTTGCATTTGCAGGGTTAGGATAAACAGAATTAACTGAAAGGTTATTTGCAGCATCAGAAACACCTAATGGATAATCCATTGTAATTCTTAACCATACATTCCAGTTTTGTAACAAGAAAGCACCACCTCCTGTATATACAAGATTTGCATTCTTTAAAAGATTTGCAGAAACATAAAGAAATTTGCTGTATGAATTTGCATAAGTACTTGCAGCATCTGCAGCATCATCTCCATCTAAATCAACACCTGTTCCGATAACACCAAAAGAATCTAATTTAGAAGCATCAGAATAATCAACTACAACTCCGATTTTTTGTCCTGCAGTTGTTGTAAATGCAGGTGAGTAACCAAATTGAATTGCAGCTCCGGTTCCGGTCCAGTTGCCATTTGATGAAAGTGAAAAATTTGATGAATCAATTGAAGACCACAATACGGTTGAAGTTGGAGCACCAGTTCCAGAAGTCGTAACAATCATAGGCTTGATATAATCCATTTGTCCTGAATTGTTTTCATGTGAACCAATGAAAAACAATGAGTCAATTGTGATTGCTAAATTTGAAGGGTAAGCACTTGGTAATCCAATATCAGAAAATGATACAATTGAACCAGTAGCATTTGTAGGATCAGTATAACCTGCAACTTGATCAAAAACTACAGCACAATAAGTAAGTGCTGTATCAGTCGACAAATATTGATTATTTAAATTCATCAATCCACCAGAATTATCTCCGGCAGCAGTAGCATAATCAAGATACATTGAAAAAATTGCTCTTTGGCTGTTGTCAATCTTAGGATGATTGGCTTTCAATTGTGCAATTTGGTTTGCATAATCAGAAGTAGAATTCAGGTAAGGAACCTGCGCATTTGCTAAATTGCAGCTAACTATAACTGCGGCAATTAAAGTTAATTGGGTAAATCTTTTCATTTTTTATTTTGGTTTTGGATTTTTTGTGGCGACTAAAGTATAAAAATAATTGAATTACAAAGTCACAAGTTTGTAAAATGAAAACAGCCGGCAAATATGCCAGCTGTTTAAAGTATATTTTATTGAATTTGATTAATGAACTACAACAATCTTCTGAATAGATTTTCCTATAGATGTTTCCATTTCAATTGTATATAAACCATTTGATAAGGCTGAAAGATTCATGTTCATTTCATGGCTACCTGAATTTTGTATACCATTCCTTAGTCCCATCACTTTTGCTCCAGTAACATCATAAACATAAAAGTTTACATTAGAATTATGGTTAGTAATGTATTTCAAAGTGGCATTTTCAATTACAGGATTTGGATAAACACTTAAAGAACCTCCAAGATTTGAAGTTTCGTTAATACCAACATTATCAGCAGTAAGTTTAAAAAACACATAATGATGTTCCCAATCAAATGGAGTTGTCCATGTCCAGGTTGGTAAGTAGTAACCATTCCAACCCAAAGTGTCTGTACTGTAATAAACATCATCTGTTAAAATATATGAACAGTTGTGATCACCAAGCCATACCGCATCAGTATTATCTCCATTTTCTTCACTTGTTAAAAGTGAGAATGCATTTTTGCCAGCGAGAGAATCACTAATATTCCATGAATAGCCTGGTTTGAATGAAAACATAGCCCCGATTCTCGCTCCTTGAGTAAAATTTGAATATGGGGTTGCAATTGCTATTGTCTTTATTCCTACTAATCCACCGGCATCTTCCAATGAAGAATCAGCTTCAGTTAAAGGAATATCCCAAGATGTAATAACATTTGATGAAACTGTTTTGTGATTAATCGAATCAAAAAGAATATCCTGATACTCTTCCTGACCTCCACTGGTCATTGTATATAGTTGATTATCTATTGATTTTATTAATTCAATATGAATTGTATCAACCACAGTATTATCTGTATGTCTTGTATAAGCATAAAGAAAAGCTATGGAATCCAATACATAATTTGAATTATAATTAAGCCAGGCATCAGGCATAAAAGTAGGATCAATCATTGTTCCACCAGCATGATTCCAGGTATGAACAATATCTCCTGTTGTTGTAACACCTAAAATAATAGTAGAATCCGGAAAAATGTGCATCAATGCATCGTCATTAATTGAACCTCCATTATTTATATTTACCTGATCAATGTAGCAAACCCACTGTGATTCAACTGTTCTGTCCTTTTTAAATTTTTCCAGTTGAGAATTAACTGAACTTTGGTTTTGACTAACAAAATTTTCAATTTGCTGATCTAAAAAAACTATTGATCTGGTTTGACTGAATCCGTTTAAAGAAAAAGCAAGTAAAAAAAAGAGTGTAATTTTTTTCATGAGTATTGTTTGTTTGATGCAAATATATACCTCAAAGAAACTTTTGTTAATTATTTCAACAGTAAAATATTTTCATGCACATTTTTAATTTCAAATCCTTTTGTCACCATTTTGCACACCAATTTCTGATTTGATTTCAATGAATAAACTTTTTTCGGCAAAAGAATTTATCAACTACCTGTTGCGTGGAAAGTCGAAATATTATATTCACTCTCCTTTTGTTTATGACTTTGTCAAAGAAGTTTTGAATGACAAACGCAATTATTATTGTTATGAAGAAATTGAATTTTACCGAGATTTATGGTGTAAGGATGATTCAATAATTGAAGTTGAAGATTTTGGTGCAGGTTCTCACCTTGAAAAGAAAAACAAACGAAGCATAGGTTTCATTGCAAAGACTTCTGCCGCTCCCAAAAAATATGCTCAATTACTCTTTAGAATAATAGAGTATTATAAGTGCTTAAACATATTAGAACTCGGAACATCTTTAGGCATAACAACTTTGTATCTATCAGCATACAATAAAAAGGGAAATGTATTTTCCATTGAAGGAAGCAAAGTAATTGCTAATGAGGCAAAAAAAAAATTCATTCAACTTAATCGCAGTAACATTCAATTAATTCAGGGAACCTTTGAGGAAAAACTTATACCCACGCTCAATGAAATAAAGCAGGTAGATTTTTTATACATCGATGGTAATCACAAGTTAAAACCAACACTTGACTATTTCAACACTTGCCTTCCATACCTTCATGAAAATTCAATTGTTATATTGGATGATATTTATTGGAGCCACGAAATGAAACAGGCTTGGAACGAAATAAAAAAACAACCTTCTGTAACACTGAGCCTCGATTTATTTCGTGTCGGAATTCTTTTTTTCAGAAAAGACAGAGACAAAGAACATTTCCGTTTGTATTTCTGATTTTTACAATCTCTTATTTTCGTTTAGGTTTGTTGCAAACACAAAACAACGAATGAATTACAGGATATTCCTGCTATTGGTTTTACTTCCGTTCTATTCTCATTCTCAATCAGATGAAAATCTTTTTATTCAGAAATATGATAACGGACTTAATTGTATTGTTATTGAAAATTCTACAGTACCCCTTGTTACTATCGAATGGGTGGTAAGAGATGGAATAATATATGAATCAAAAGACCTTAAAGGATATTCTTCACTTCTTCTTAAACTATTTTTTGGAGGCAACAAAGATTTTCCAACTAAGGAATTAATAAATCAAAAACTTAAACAGATTGGTGCAGTAACCGGTATTACTCAAAGCGATGAACACGCATCTGTATATCTGACCTGCTCGAAACGAAATCTGGAAATCGCTTTAAAAATATTTGCGAGTTGTTTAAAGCAACCTTTGTTTCAAATTGAAGAAGTTGATTCAGCGTTAAATTCGGTTTTATCAGATCAATCTCAGATTCAGAGCGATCCTTACTTTTTATTTGATCAGCAACTTAATAAGTATCTATTTCCAAATGCATCAGAAAGAAAAGATGCGATCGTTACTTCTAAAATTGCATCTTCAAGCTCACCTGAAAAATTAACCGATTACCAGAAGTTATTCTATTCACCAAATAACTCTTGCATTCTTATATCCGGAGATATAAATTACAAGGAAGTATTTCAAAAAACCGGAACCGCATTTAATACTTTAATTAGGAATAGCCAGCAACCCACAGATGTTTATTTAACACCCGACTATTCAAGCATTAATTTTTCCTCGCAATTTGTAGTTGAAACCCCATTAGCTCAAAATCCTTTGCTGGTTATTTCGTTTCCTGTTCCTGACCTTCGCGAAAATCCATACACTGCTGGTTCGGGTGAATTATTAGAAGCCTTAGTCAATGCAGCCTCTTCCTCATTAAATAAAAACCTTGTTACAGGTGGCTATGCTTATCAGGTAACAGCCCGTTACCGAAAAATGAAATTTGGTTCTTCATTCGATTTTATAATTGCTCCTAAACCTGAAAAATTTGGTGAGTGTTATGATAAAGCAAGAAGTGAAATTAATGCTTTGTCAGGTTTAAGCAGTTATTCAACAGAACAGATAAAACAGGCCTCACAACTTTTATATTCTAACTACGCTTTCAATACTGAAAAAGCAACGCAACTCTCACATTTTGTGGCAGCGAATTGGGCTAAAACAAACGCACTACCATTGATGAATATTGATTTATCAATTGACGAATTAAAATCAATGAACAATGTCATTAATTATTGCCAGCTTTATTTTCAAAACAAAACTTTTGTAACAGGGCTATTGATTTCACCATCGCAGAAAATAAATTTCAATTCACCCTCCATTCTTACACAAACCTTAAATCTCAACGATTATAAAATCACATTTACGAAAAGCGATGATCAGATTTTTGATCCTCAGAATAAAGAAATGATCAACAGTCTCTCTCAATTGCTAAAAATCAATCCTCATATAAAAATTGAATTAATTGCGAACCAGGATGAAACAGAAAAAAAAGAAACAGCTAAAGCGCGTTTTCTATCCGTTTATAAATTCCTTGAAGCAAGTGGAACCCCCGAAGCTGTTTTAGATGCAATGACCATATCGTTGTACATACGCCATAGTGAAAATGAAGACCAGTTAAGAAACAACCTCACTGTGCAGTTTAAATTGATAATGCCATGAAAAAAATATTCCGAACATTAATATCATTTTCACTTTTCATAATGATTGTGAGCTTATTTATAGCTGACACTTCTAATGCGCAAACACTTTTCAAAGGGGTAAAAACTAATTTCAACACACTTGTAAAAATCGATTTCAATTTCACTCATGTTTTCGTGACAGTCGGAACAAATTATGTTTCCAATTATAAACTTATTGATGTTGCAGGTGTGCAATTCGGTAGTGTAAAAGTCACAAACAATAAGCCTGATGCAAAAATAACTGTTCAGTTAATTGTAGCTGGTGATACTTCATCTTTCTTAATCAATTATGCTGATAGCCTTGGAACAATATTCGGAATGAAGGGAACTTTCAAAAAAGAACCTGTAAACAAATTTCCCGTTTCATTAGCTTTCCTGACTGAGAATAAAACCTATATTAAAGTTAATCAGATTATACGAAAAAACACCTCATATCCAGAACATTTTTTATTAGAACGAGTGTATGCTGACGATTTAGTCACCAATGCAACTGCTCTTGAAAAACTTAAAGGAATTCAACCTTTTGGCAACGCAAACAAGATTCTTAGCATGGCCGATTTTGGTGTTAACAATGCTATCGCCACGAATTCTGTAGAACCTCCGGTAACCAAGGCCCCAAGTGACACAATAAAGAAAACTATATCACAAACTAAACCATTAACAACAATTCCTGCACCTAAGGATACCACAAAGAAAACAACTGTTCCAACAAAACCCTTAACAACCAATTCAACTCAAAAAGATTCAGTTAAGAAAACAATAATACAAAATACCGAAACCCATAATTCAAACACGCCCCTACCAACAACAATAACTGCTCCGGTTAAAATAAAACCAACAAGCAGTAATGTTAAAGATTTTTCAACGGATAGTATCCGCACAATTCTCAAGCCCATTGCTAACGAAATGGTGTCAGTTCAATTATTCATAAGCGGAGGCACTTCTGGTTATACAGTTGCAAAAGAAGGCATCGAAGCTGTGGCAATTAATTGGATGCTAAATGGTGGCGCAAAAAATATGACTCCCGAGCAAGTGCAAACTAAAATGGAGCAGCTTGGCATAAGCATCAATTTCAAACTTACACATGACTATTCAGTTATAAGTATGAATTGTCTGCGGAAACAATTTGACGATTGCTGGCAACTGTTCACAGATTTAATTGCTAGGCCATCGTTTTCAACCGAAATTTTTCAAACTGCAAAAGATAATATCACCAACAATTCACAATCACAAAATGCATTTGATGTTCTTGAAAATATTGCATTAAATTATTCATTTGTTGGCAAGCAATACGACCGCAATCCAATAGGTTCGCCTGGTACAATTGGCAAACTAACTGCTGATGAAGTAAAAAAATATTATTCAACAATTATGGTGCGCCGACGAATGACAGTTGTTGTTTGCGGAAATATTTCAATTGAAGACCTCAGTCAACGAATCCGAAACGGGTTCAAAGGCATACCAACAGGCGCAGGTTCATCAACGGCCTTTGGCGGTGTCGATTTCAATGGATCTACTTTTAAGTTTGTAAGTGCCAGCGATAATAATCAAAACCGTATTCTCGGTATTGCAGCTGCACCCGATGCAGGTAGTATCGACGAAACTGCGCTCATAATTGCATTGGAAGTTTTAAACTCAAGAATACAAAGTGAAGTTGAAGAAAAAAGAAATCTCACTTCCGATTGTCAGTTAAGAATTGCAGGCTACCGACAGAATTTTTGCATGCTCACTTTAACGACAATTACTCCTGATAAAACCATACAGGCAATTATTGACGAACTTAAGAAAGCACGCAAACTCGGTTTTACTATTGATGAATTGCAGCAGGCAAAAGACCAGTACATCACCAATTACTATCTTGCCCGTGAAAGCAACGAAGCAATTGCTCAATCAATCGGTCGAAGTGAAATGAATGATAATTGGGAAGACTCCGAAAATTTATATGCTACTATCAATAATTTTTTGCTAACTGATGTTAATTCTGCACTCCGTAAATACATAAAAGGTTTCCGGTTCTATTATTCCGGAAATAAAGATGATGCCAATGAAATTATTTTTACTCAAAAAATAGAATGAGGAATTATTTCTGAATAATTTTCAATACATCTATAAAAACTATTTAAAAATATTGTTGAAAGATAAATCCTTTCCCGATGAAAAAAATTTTAGAATTATCGTTATTACCACACGAAGCCGACAATAAAAAAATTATTGAAGAACGAATTGGCAGGCAGAAACACCTAGGAAATATCTCGGGTTATCGTATTCATAAAAAGTCTATAGACGCGCGCCGCCAACCCATAAAGGTGAATTTATTAATGGAGGTTTTTATTGATGAAGCAATTCCTGAGTTCCGGTTTTTGCCGTATTCATTTAAAGAAGCAACAAAAGACAGCACAGTAATAGTTGGTGCTGGTCCTGCTGGGTTGTTTACAGCTTTGCGTTTACTGGAAGAAGGAATTAAACCTATAGTAATTGAGCGTGGTAAAAAAGTGCAAGAGCGCCGCCGGGATATTGCTATTATAAATAAGCAACAATTGGTAAACCCGAACAGCAATTATTGTTTTGGCGAAGGAGGAGCCGGAACATACAGCGATGGAAAGCTTTATACTCGAAGTAATAAGAGAGGCGACATGAAAAAAGTGTTAGAGCTTTTTGTTCAGCACGGTGCAGATGAAACAATCTTGACTGAAAGTCATCCGCATATAGGAACTAACAAACTGCCTAAAATAATAGAGCAGATGCGCGAAACAATTCTAAAACATGGTGGCGAAGTTTATTTTAATTCTTTACTGACAGATATTGAAATCGCAAATAATAAAGTAACAGGAATCTTCACAACAGATATAATTTCAGGTGAAGAAAAAAAAATTGAAACAGAAAATTTAGTACTTGCCACCGGTCATTCAGCACGCGATATTTATAAATTATTACACAGAAAGAAAATTTTACTGGAAGCTAAACCATTTGCAATGGGTGTGCGGGTAGAGCATCCTCAAAGTTTGATTGATAAAATACAATATCACTGTAACAGTTTGGCTGCAGCTGTGAAGATCCGTGAGCATCTTCCGGCAGCTGCTTACAGTTTGGTACAACAGGTTGAGGGTCGTGGAGTTTATTCATTCTGCATGTGTCCTGGAGGAATTATTGCTCCATGTGCTACTGAGCAAAATCAGGTTGTTGTAAATGGCTGGTCACCATCGAAACGAAATAATCCATATGCAAATTCCGGAATGGTTGTAAGCATTGAGCCAACCGATTTAATCGAATTTAAAAAGGAAGGAGCACTCTCAGGCATGTATTTTCAGCAACAATCAGAACAAATATGTTGGATGGCTGGTGGCGAAACACAAGTGGCTCCAGCACAGGGTTTGCAGGATTTTGTGAATGGAAAAATTTCTTCTTCTCTTAATGATTGTTCTTATCAGCCAGGAATAAAATCAGCTGGTCTGCATGAACTTCTTCCGGTTGCAATTGCAAAAAGATTGCGTGAAGGTTTTAAACATTTCGGAAAGAAGATGAATGGCTACCTGAGTAATGAAGCAGTCGTTGTGGCTATTGAATCCCGCACATCTTCGCCTGTTCGCATTCCACGCAACCCAAACACTTACGAACATGTAACTGTCTCTGGTTTATACCCAATTGCTGAGGGCGCAGGGTATGCAGGGGGAATTATGAGCGCCGCAATGGATGGTCAAATGTGTGCAGATAAGATTATTGGCAAAATATTGAAAAAGTAAATGAAGAAATTTATCATTCTTAATTTTTCAATTTTCATTTTCCAATTTGCAGAAGGACAAACTTTTTCCGACTCTATTAATACTTCAATTAATGGCGCTATTGATTTTCTTATCAATTCGCAACAAAAGGAAACAATCGGTACATCGAAATTTATTGGTGAATGGCCAGCATATATTACGAACCTACAAACAAGCATGTATTTGGGAAACAAGGGAGATTCTGCCTGGGATTCGCAATGTTTTAGTAATGCTATGATTCATAATGTGCTTGCAAAAATTGTTTTGTCTTATCCGCAATACTCAAAATTGATTCCTTCAATTCAACTTTCGTTACAAAACATTAAACAATTTGAACGACAAAAAGGATTTGCATTCTGGCATGTATTACCGCCTGCGCCCTGGTGGAAAAAGAAAAAACACTTTAATAATCCTGAATTGTATTACCAGACCCGACCGAATAATTATCAGTACAAAGGAAATTTTCTGAACAAGTACGCAAACATTGCTAATGATGCAGACGACACAGGACTAGGATACCTTGCTTATCTGAATTCAAAAAAACTGAATCAGCAGTTTTCAATTTCTGATAGTATTATTCTTCCTAAATTTCTGGATTCACTATACAGCACCTGGAGAGATACGCGCAAAGTGCGAAAAAACTTTTCGACCTATAATTTCACATATGGATATAATTACCGTACAGGAGCATTTCTCACCTGGCTTAGCAAAGAATCGTTTTATTATCCGTTCCGATTGTTTTTTCCATTTAAGAATAAACAGAATTTACCAATGGGAAATAACGATGTTGACTGTGTTGTAAATTGCAATGTAGTTCGCGCGTTAAATGCATATGGGCTTCAAAGCACCATAGGTTACACGAAAGCTTTAGTATTTATCAATGATGCACTATCTTCAAAAAAACATTGCTTCACCTGCGGGATATATTATCCAAGCGAATTTACACTTCAGTATTTTGCTTCAGAGGCATTAACTGAAGGAGTCACCGATTTAAAAGATGCTGTAGATAAATCTATTCCATTCATACTCGCTTCACAAAATGCTAATGGAAGTTGGAGTTCTGAACTGCCTCAGAATAATTTGCATGTTACAGCCTTATGCTTAAATGTTTTATTAAATTCAACAGTAAAATCCGATTCGGTTTTAAATTCGCTTCAAAAAGGAATTTTATTTCTGCTCGAAAATCAAAAAACTAATTTGTTCGGAACTTACTGGACCGGAGGAGTATTCTTTACAAGCGGTTATAGTATCAGGCATACACATGTCTGGAGAAGTGACTCTGTAACAACAGCTTTGGTTTTCGAGGCTTTAATAAGATACAAAACTTATTTACTTTAGAAAACTTGTCTAATTGGTCAAAATTCTTGTTATCAACATTATTGTTTAGAATAGGCTTGATTTAACATTCATTTAACATCAGCATATATATTTGCCCCAACCAAACTAATATTTGAATGAACGAATCGGGTACAAAAAATCCGGCCGCTGATCTTAGCCAACTCGGATTAGGAAAAGTGAACAATGTTTTCTGGAATTTATCACAAACTGAACTTGCAGAAAAAACAATTCAACTCAATCTTGGAGTGTTATCGGATACCGGAGCACTTGCAATAAAAACCGGAGAATTTACTGGTAGAGCTCCAAAGGACAAATTCATAGTAAAAGATGCAAAAACCTCCAATACTGTTCATTGGGGTGATGTGAATATTGCATATGATGAAAACAAATTTCAACCGCTTTACGATAAGTTAGTTGCTTATCTGGGGGGTAAGGATATTTTTATAAAAGATGCCCGTGCATGTGCAAATGATCAGTATCGTTTAAATGTCAGAGTAATTTCTGAATTACCGTGGGCAACTATGTTTGCCGGAAATATGTTTATTCGTCCGGGTATTGACGAATTAAAAACTTTTACACCAGATTGGTTGGTTATTCATGCCCCTGGTTTTCATGCTGACCCAAAAATTGATGGAACCCGTCAGCACAATTTTGCTGTATTGAATTTCACCCGTAAGATTATAATCATTGGAGGAACAGGATATACAGGTGAAATAAAGAAAGGAATTTTTACTGTATTAAATTATTGGCTACCTCAGGAACAGAATGTATTGAGTATGCATTGCTCAGCAAATATTGGTAAACAGGGTGACACAGCTGTTTTCTTTGGATTAAGCGGAACAGGAAAAACAACTTTAAGTGCTGACCCAAATCGTGGTTTGATTGGTGATGACGAGCACGGTTGGAGCGATGATGGAGTATTTAATTTTGAAGGGGGGTGCTATGCAAAATGTATTGACCTTACTGAAGAAAAAGAACCAGAAATTTTTCGTGCAATAAAATTTGGTTCCATTCTGGAAAACATTGGATTTTTTCCAGAAACAAGAACGGTAAATTATGCAGATATTAAATTAACTGAGAACACCCGGGTATCTTATCCAATTGACTACATTGACAATGCAGTTAAACCATCCACAGGAGGTATTCCAAAAAATATTTTCTTTTTAACATGCGATGCATTTGGGGTGTTACCTCCAATTTCAAAACTTACTCCAGGGCAAGCAATGTATTGGTTCCTTAGTGGTTACACTGCAAAAGTTGCAGGTACAGAAGCAGGAATAACTGAACCAAAAACAACATTCTCAACTTGCTTTGGTGCGCCTTTCCTCCCTCTGAATCCAAACACTTATGCAAAAATGCTTGGTGAGCGAATGAAAAAATACAATGTTAATGTCTGGCTCATTAATACCGGATGGACGGCAGGTTCTTATGGAGTTGGAAGTCGAATGAAGCTCAGCTATACAAGAGCCATGATAACAGCTGCATTAAATGGTGAGTTGGATAAAGTCCATTATGACATTCATCCTGTATTTGGTTTGGCATACCCAAATGCTTGCCCAAATGTACCTGTTGAGGTATTAAACCCTCGTAACACATGGGCTGATAAAAACGCTTACGATGAAAAAGCAGCAGACCTTGCAAAACAATTTATAAAAAACTTCGACAAATTTTCAGCAACTGCAAGCCCTGAAACTTTACTTGCAGCACCAAAGATTCCGATGAACGCATAGAAAATTTTTTTCTACAATATAATTTAACTAAAAAGCCATTCTTTAAATAAGAATGTCGTTTTATTTAAATTTAATTCAGTTTTAACTTATATTAGATGCGTTAAAAAATCAAAACAAATAATAAAATGAAAAATGTTACAAAATTAATCGCACTGGTTATTGCAATGGGTTGCAGTAATTTGGTAATTGCACAAATTCCATTCAGGAATTATGAGTTGAATCGCTCATACGAAGTTTTTCAAATGAAAAAAGATCGCTTGAAAGCTTTGGATAATACAACGCGCTCAAACTTTTCAATGTATATTGATTACAGCACAGCAAATGGTGATGACTTAGGATATGTATGGTTATTTAATTCTAATTACCAGGCTTCACTTGGTGATACTGGATTAAATTTCATTGCTACAACTATTGACAATATTGCAGGATATACTGATGGTTCAAACCCAACTGGTTCTGTTGTTGATTATCAGGCATTGGGTTTATGGAATCAATATCCTTCAAGTCTTTCAATTACGATAGATAGTATTTATGAATTCATGACACATGAAAACAACTCAGGTCAAATGGATTATTTAAATACACAATTGGTTTTAGCTGACGCTACGGGAAAACCAACATCTACTGTTGTATGGGAAACTACAGATTCATCAAGCCAATCAATTTCTTCAAATGGAAACTGGCTTGGAACAGGTAATGGATTTGCACTTGCCTATGCTCCGAATTACACAACAACCGCTGGACAAAAAGTTTCATGCGTATTCAATTACGATGATCCATCAAAAACAGATAGCCTTGGTTTTAATGCAGGTTGTGTTGATGATGGTTCAGGAGGAACTATGCAAAAATCAAATTTTAAAAATTCTTACATGAGGTATACTCCTAACATTCCAAATATTACATTGACATCAAATGTTGGTTATGGAAGTCCTGTAGGATCTACTGGTTGGTTTGAAGCACAAAACTGGTTATTTACTTTCCTGATTCATTATGATGATGTGATTATTGGAACTTCAGATGTTAATGAGAATTTGTCAGTTAATTCTGTATATCCTAATCCTGCAACAGCAAATGCTAATGTTCACTTCTTTGTTGAAAATACCTCAAACTTAGAAGTTAATTTAGTTGATGTTTCAGGCAAATTAATTCAGAACATTTATAAGGGTTCAATGGCGAAAGGCCACCATGATTTGCAGGTTAATACTAACAATGTTCCTTCTGGAGTTTATATGATCAGTATGAAAGCTGATAATGGAAACGCTGTAGTTTCTAAATTAGTAGTTTCTCATTAATTTTTTTAAATAAAATTTGTAAACCGCCTCGAAATTTTCGGGGCGATTTTTTTATAAGTTCATTATTGACTTAATTGATTTCGTTTACATTTGTTTTAAATAAAAAAATTACAATGAAAAGAATTGCTTTAATAGTTTTTGTGCTCACACTTAACACAATTAATTCCTATTCACAAAAAGGATTCCATGGAGGATTAGGAGGAAATTACAATACAGTTTGGATCATCAATCAGAATTCTTATAGCCAACCCGAGTATGATTATAAACTTGATATGGGTGGCGCTTTTCGCTTGGATGTTGGATATAATTTTTCTAATCATTTAGGCATTCAAACAGGATTTACAACATTCAAAGGAGGGCAGAAGTATGAAGATTCTCATGGAACCGGAGTTTTGCGTGAAGTGAAAATGAGTTATTCAGGAGTTCCGATTCTGTTTAAATTAATTGGAGGAGAAAGTAAAGTAAAATTCTATTTTCTTATTGGTCCTCAATTATCTTTTCTAAGTAAAGCTGAATTAACTGGTGCGTATAATGTGTCTGATCAAACTACTTTAACAAATGGAAAAGTTAGATTTGAAAAGAATAATTCCGGATTAAATTTTGGTTTAGGTGCCGATATCTCTTTAACTGATTTCTTATATGTAAATGCAGGTATGTCCTTCCTATATGGTTTCAGTGATATTAATGCTGCTACTGGAAGTGGTGCTGATTCATATCTAGGAACTACTTGGAGATTTCCTTCACCAAATACAGGCACTTATGAAAAGTCTAATTTAGCGAATGGAGGATTTTCAATAGGGATTCACTACTTATTAAATAAATCAAAATAAATTCTGTTTTAAATTATAAGAGCCATTCTGATATTTCAGAATGGCTTTTTTTTATACCAAAGCGGATATATGAGATTTTACCTTTGAAATCCAACCGTATTTATCGGTAACTCTGCCTGACTTAATTCCTTCTAAATCCTTTTTCAACCTGTTTGATATTTCTCTTGTTTCAATTGCAGGCAGTTCCATAACTGTGCCTTTATATTCTATATGAGAAATAGGAGCTACCGAAGCTGCAGTCCCGGTTCCAAATGCATCTTGTAGTTTTGCAGCTTTACTTGCTTTTAATATTTCTTCTAAGTCTACTTTGGTTTCGTTAACAATTAAACCATAACTACGAAGAAGCTGAATACAACTATCGCGTGTTACACCATCAAGAATGGTTCCGTTTAATGCGGGAGTAAGTACAACATTGTCAACTATAAAAAACACATTCATTGAACCTATTTCCTCTGCATAACGGAATTCAAAACCATCCATCCACAATACCTGATCATATCCTTTTGAAATAGCCTCTTTTAAAGGAAGCATGCTTGCACCATAATTGCCAGAAGCTTTAGCATATCCTGTTCCGCCAGGAAAAGCACGCACATATTTATCAGCAGCTAAAACTTTTACAGGCTTTGAATAATACCGACCAGCAGGAGAAGTTATAACACAATAAATAAAATTTTCTGTTGGACGAATGCCTACAAACTCATCCGCAGCAAACATAAACGGACGCAAATACAACGAACAACCATCTTGCGTTGGAATCCATTCCTTATCAATTGCAACTAATTCATTCAATGAAGCTGAAAACAAATCGTATGGAATTTCCGGCATACCCATTCTGACTGCAGAAATATTCCATCGTTTGTGATTTTGTTCTGTGCGAAATAATAATGCATTGCCATCCTCATCTTTATAGGCTTTCATACCTTCAAAAATTGCCTGACCATAATGCATAAAGGAACTTGCAGGACTGAGGGATAAATCGCCAAATGGAATAATTCGGCAGTTCTGCCATTTACCATCAATATACTCGGCAATAAACATGTGATCGGAATAGTTTTTTCCAAATTGAAGATTGGTAAAATCAACTTCGCCTATTCTTGAATTCTTCGATTTGGTTATTTCAATTGTATATTCCATTAGAAGTAATTTCTGTGTAATGCAAACCTAAATTATTTCTGCAGATTGCCCAATGAATGTGAATAATTGATTGATTGAAATAAATGGTGCTTAATTGATATAAATAATATATTATAAAGCAATTAAAAGTAAATCCAATGCCCCTTTAATTTTCGGGTTGAATTATATTCTAAAGCAGGAGCAGGAAACTTTATTACATCAGCCAATTCAAAGAGTGTTTTTAGAAAATGCGAATTGGTTTTTATGCAGCTGAATGAAATATCAGGAGTAAGATAAAACTGACGAATGCGAGGTATATCGGTTCTGTTGTATAAAACCTTGCTTTCATCGGTCCATATATTTTCAAATCCACCTAACATTCCATCAGCACCATAACCGACAGCAAAACTGAGCCACTTAGGGAATTTATTTTCTTTTTTGATGAACATTGAAGGATTTACTGATAGCCAATAAGTTTGTCCGTTGTAATCTTTCATAACCAATTCCGGAACGGAAGTTCCGTATAAATCATTTGCCCTGGTTTTTACATCTTCATCATATTTAACCGGGTGAGAAGAAAACTTCATACGAAACCGTTGCTCATTCCAAAGCAGATTTTGCGAAACATTAATTGCGGAACCCAAAGTGTTGGCTGAGATATCACCTATACTAAATCCCCACTTAGATGAAAAACCATCAAGAATTTCAATGGTGGTTTGCAAGGTGAATCCGGTAAGCCCACCTAAAATTGCTGCCTTATTCTTTTTCATACCTGCCCATTGAAAAGCCATAGTGCTCCATTGACTTTCAATGTAAGCGGTATATGAATGACCTACTTTATCTACCTGATTCCATTCGCCATTGTCATCGAAGAAATGAAAACTGCTACGGGGATAATTTTTATACCACAATGCATTTAACCCAATCATGGTGGTGCCGTAGATGCCAACCCAGCTGCCAGCAACTGTTAGTACCCGACCTTTTTTTAATGAATCAGAAGGAGTGAGAAATGATGTTTGTGCTGATATGGTAAAAGAAAATAAAATTAGAATTAACGAGCAAAGAATTTTCATCGGCCTTCAAAAGTATTGAATGAATTTCAGGAATTTATTTTAATGATTTTAGAAGTCTTCTGTCATATTTTATAAAAATCCGGCTGCACGAAACCCCATTCCTGCAACCGGAGCATACAATGTAATTGCTTTTTATTCTCTATTAATAGCTGTTACAATAAAGTCGACGATGTGATTTTAAAATCGGCAAACTGCCAGGCCTTATCGAATCGTGTTTTAACTGTTGTTGCTGCTGCTGTTTTGTTTTGCTTTTGCAACGATGTGTAAAGACCGATTAAGGCCCAACCGTTTTCTTTCCAGGTTTTTAAATCTTCAAGAAACACTTTTTCGGCTTCGGCAAATTTTCCGGCTTTCAGCAGTTCCTCACCTAAATAATGGCGGACCGAGAAAAACCAATCGGGTGGTTCATCGTAATTCAACTGATCTTCAAGTGCAACAGCTTCCTTAAGCAATGCAATGGCATCATTGCTATTGCCTTGTTTCTCCAATAGCTCTGCCTTCAAAACCTTTACTGCAATCTGCATCAGGTCGGCAGTAGTGTTAATTCCCCAAATGCTAAGTGCTTTCAGAGAAGTATCGTTTGCGAGTTTTGTTAACTCTGTTAATTCCAGTTGTGCTTTGGCAATGTCGTTCTTTCCTAAGTAAGCCATTCCTCTGGCGTAGTGCAGCACTGCATTCGGATATATCAATTCCTTTGCTTCGGGTTTAAAGGCAAGAATGGTATCCCACATGGCCAGTTTCACGGCAACATAAAATGGAATGGTATAATAATGTTGCAGAGTTCCCCAGCCGGGTTGCTGCATAATATCAAGCGAAGTGTTAGCGCGCATTTTTTGCGAAGCCATCCAAGCCAGTTTCGAGTTGCCTTCCAATGTAGCAGTGGCAATAAGAAAATGATAGTTGTGCGGATAGTAAGCAAGCGGATAAACACCCTGTGCATGACAGCTGGTGGTGTAATTACTATCTACCTTTATTGCATCTAAATTAGCAAGGGTGGCAAGATGGTAGTCGCCGGTGTTAATGTAAATATGCGCAGGCATGTGAACTAGATGACCTGAACCGGGCACGAGCTTCGGAATTAACTTTGCGCTTTGCAATGCACGCTCAGGTGTTGCCGATGCTTCCAATGCATGAATATAAAAATGATGCGCTCCCGGGTGATTTGGATTTTGTTTTATTAAATGTTCGAGCACTGCAATAATTTCAGGAGTCCAGCTCTTGGGTTGCTTTGTTTTTTTTTCGTACAAATCCCACGGATGCAAATCCATTAAACTCTCAGCATAAAGGGCGCCTATATCTGCATCATCAGGATATTGTGTGTAAACCTTTTTCATTGCTGCGGCATAATCTTTATCTAACTCACTGCGGTTTTCGGGCGGTTGTTTTGCATATCGATGAGTGAGCGCATCAATCAATGCTTTTTCTTTTTCATTGCTGTTAACCGATAGTTTCAACGCTTTCTGTACTGCATCATAAGCCCGTTGAAAATTATCGGCTTCCATACCTCCGTTATAATTGGGACCAAGCACATAAGCAAATCCCCAGTAACACATGGCACAATTTGAATCTTCGCGCATTGATTGATAAAACGAGCGCCCTGCTTCGGCGTGGTTGAAACCATATGACAGCATCATGCCCTGATTAAAGTATTGCTGTGCACGACTGCTGTTAGTTGAAATCTTAAAATCAATTCCGCTCAATCCATCAAACAGCGGTGCAGTGGTTGTATCGCTGTACCAATCTTTATCGGTGGTTTTGGGTGTGCAGCAATAGTGCTCTTGTTTGGCGGAATCGTTTGATGAAGCAACTTCCTTAAGAGAACTGCCGCTGTTACAGCCAAGCATGAGCAACAGCATTGCGGCTAAATAAAACTGGTGTTTCATGTTATTGATTTTAGTATATCAAATATGAAAATAAATTGCAGATTATTTAAACCGCGTGATTCAGCGTGTTCGGTTATAAAAAATCCGGCTGCATGAAATCAATTTCATGCAGCCGGATTTTAATTTTCAATTCATTCTTGTTGTATAATCAGTGCAATTGTTATTCAACAACAGCAATATCAATATCCTGTTCGATGTCCTTGTCCTTACCTTTAATGGTGAATGGCATTCCGCCTGTTACACGCTGAGAAATGGTGGTATCGAAACCTACTGCATAGATATAATAGTTCCCGGGTTTCAACTCTTCGCAGTGAACATGGTCTTCGCCCTCTTCTCCAACAAAGTAAGTATCGAAATCAGAGGCGGCTGTGCCGGGAAGGTCTTTGGCATTATACTTAAAAAACACTGTATCAGGATATCCGATGTGATTCATAATAACCAAATCGTGGTGTTTTACGGTAACGGCAAGTGTTGCCTTGCCACCAAGTCCGGCTTTTTTGCAGGAGAAAAGAAACAAAACAAATGAGAGAAGAAAAACGGCAGTGAGTATTTTTTTCATGAAAGATTTTTAGTGTGAGCAAATGAAAACAATAATTGTTGAAAAGCAAATGATAATTGTAAATAAAAAATCCGGCTGCATGAAACCCCTTACCTACAAACGGATACAATTAATATTTTAAAAATAAGTTGATGATTCTCTTGAGGTGAAATTACCATTCAACTTTTAAGCCGGCAGATCGATCGAACCTGAATCCTGTTATTGGATTTAATTGTTTAATGCAAAGGTTATTTATTCCGCCGCGTGCTTCGAAAAACAAGTGAATCATTTTCCAGTATTTTTTTTTCAATCCTAACCTATAATCAATTGCAATAGGTATGTAAGCGCCTATACTTTTATTATTTCGCAACTTAAATGATTCATCTGCTTCATTACTGTATATATCATCATAGTTTCTTTGTGGATAATACCCTGAACCATCATTAAATGAAACTTCGGTATGTTTTGATTCACCATAACTTATTCCAATAGTAGTATTTACTGATGAGCCTGCAGTTAATCCAAGGCCTGTATAAAATGAAAATCGTTTGTTGGGATTTGTGCGAAGCAGAAATGCTCCATCAAGTAGTAGCTGATCATAACTATATTCCATGCTGGCATGTTTATTATAAATTGAATCAAACCAGACGCTGACGCTGTATTGAAATGAAGCCAAAACTTCATAAGTATTTTCAGTTTCAAAATCCAGAAAGCTTGAATAATCGTTACTCCTGTGATAATTTATCCCTAGACGAAGTAAAGGGGTGTTTCGATAGGCAGTTTTTTGTTTATTAGCAAATTGAAATCCGGCTGACAAACAAACACTATTTGTCCAATGACTACCATAGTTATATTGGTTGAAATCTTCGTAATTACTTTTCAATAAATCTGAAAACGGTGCTATCTTAATAAAATCATTCAACGAAAACATGCGAGTAAAGTCCTGCGAAACACCTTTGTTATATGTTACACTGCAAATGTTTATTGTGTGAACTTTCAATTGTTTTTGCTGTGCATAAATAGTATCACAACACACTATAAAACAAATAACCAGAAAACTGTTTTTCATATTGAAGTTTTTGTATCGTTTCAAAAGTAATGATTTGAACCAACAGTATTTGATGAAATTAATTGTAATGAGGTGATTGCTTATAATTTTATAATTCATGCTGAATAAAAAAATCCGGCTGCATGAAACCCCTTACATGCAACCGGACCTTTTAACTGACCTGCGTTTTTATTATACAGCCTTTATATGAGTTACGGTCATACTGCCGGGGTCAACAGTTTTGTTTTGCAGGGTGATAAACATTTCGCCCGCTGCACCCATTTCTGAAGCAGCAATGCCAACAGTACTGTTTGCTGATACTGCAATCAGATTTGTTGTTAGTGGGTCACCTTCTGTTGCAACCCTTCCGGCAAACAGCGTAGTGTCGCTCGTGTTCTGCAATAAAAATTTATCGGCTTCGCTAAAAGTGATTCCCGAATCCTGATGCGAATTGGCGGGCAGCTCAAAATCAAACACATCGCCGGGTGCCTGCTGGTTAATGTTTCTGATGAGTTCCAGATCAAAATATTCTTCCACCTTAATGGGGTTCTGGTAAAATTTACTCATGAGCCCTGCCAGTGTAAAATACATTCCTTCGGCAACCGCTACGCGCTCCAGTTCCAGCGCATCAGATTTCTGGCTCAGCAAACCCTCCTTACCCTGCTGCGTATTGCGTGCTGCAAGAATGGTTGCATGAAAAGCAAGAGCATCGGCCTTAACTGCGGCAAGCGCGGCATCAGCTCCAATGTTGGCTACAAGAGTTTGTATGGCAGCAATGCGCAATTCATAAGCACCGGATTGAAAAGGCGAGCGACCATTCGGTAACAGTGCCTTGTACTCGCCGGTTTTTTGTTTGTACACTACCTGTATGGCAATGTCCCACTCTTCAATTTTGTCGGCGCTCAATTGGCTCATGAGGTCGCCAACTGTAACCGTGCCGCCGCCCCATGCCGCCTCGGCTGATTGCCAGGCGCTGTAGGCAGCAGAGTAAGAAAGATACAACGGATGAAAAAACAAGTACAGCGTGTTAATGGCCGCATCGCCAACCTGCGCGGCAAGTTTGCTGTCGTGGTCGCTGGAAACCATCAGCATCTTTTTAAAATTGTTTTTGGTGGAGTTGTCGAACACATTTTGTGCATAGCTCCAGGGCGTGTGTGCCATAACTAAAAATTTGTTTTTGTGTGCAGGTCATCGTCGTTTTGTTTTTAGTTCGATAACCTGCACGGGTTAAAAAATTAAGAAACCTGTTGTTCGAATTCGATGTGTGCTAAACGGAAACTGAAATATTTTTAGTATGATAATATGCCTCGTAAACCATTAACCATCAGTTGATAAAATCAACTGTGTTTACACAATAAATTGAAATAAAGAGTGAAAAACGAAGCACTGTTTTTGTGCTGATTTTATGCACACCGGTGCATAAATTCTATAAAAATATTTTCAACCGAAGGCAATAATTCCATCAAATGATAATCGTGTGCCGCCACGGAAACCATGTCGTGCATGTTTTTGCTTCCGTGGTTTGCCGACCTGTGCTTCTGATACATTAAATGACCTTGGTGGAAGCCACGGTTATGCATCGGATACATTCACTTCATGTGGTGGTAGCTATGGAAGCAATCTTATGCTTCAACTCACCTCCGTGGCAGCCACGGAAGCAATTTGATACATCGAATTGATTTGGTGGAAGGATTTTGAGGGTTTTTGATTTAATAACTTTCAATCAACCACCTCAACTGAAACACTCTAATACAACAATCACATAAAAAGCAATCCCCTTAAAACAAAACAAAGATTCAATAGTATTACCATATGATATTCAGAGAAGCAAACATTGAAGATATTCCGCAAATACAAGTAGTGCGACATGCAGTAAAGGAAAATGTTTTGTCGAATCCGGCTCTTGTGACAGATAAAGACTGCGAGGAGTTTATAACCATTCGCGGCAAGGGATGGGTTTGCGAGGTGGATGCAGTAATAGTTGCATTTGCCATTGCCGATTTAAAGGAGCACAACATATGGGCGTTGTTTGTTCACCACGAACAGGAGGGGAAGGGAATAGGTAAAGTGTTACACAATACCATGCTCAACTGGTACTTTAAACAAACAAGCGAAACAGTGTGGTTAGGCACTGCTCCGAAAACGCGGGCAGAAAAATTTTACACGCTATCGGGCTGGAAGAATTGCGGCTTAAGACCAAATGGTGAAATCCGTTTTGAAATGACAAAACAGGATTGGATGAAAAGCCCTTACTACAGCAACAGTTAAACATTCATCCCATCTGTAACACTCCAATACATTAAGCTCATAAAAAGCATAACAATTTTGTCGAGGTAAAAGAAGTTCCACTTTTTCAAAAAGTGGAACTTCTCGTACTCAATCATCCTTATCAGAATTTTATTTTAACACCTCCACTCAGCACAGCTCCTTCGGTGTGCGTCCATATATCGTCGAAAGTAGGGTTGCTGTGCGGTTCGTTCACCACAGATTTATAACGGCTTTGGCGGGTGTCGGTAAAGTTTTCGGCATTAATGTAAACCGAAAAATGGTTGAATGGTTTTTCAATCATTGCACCAAACTCCCAATAATGGCTGCTGTATGTTCCGTTGTTTAAAAACTGCCTGCTGCTATAATATGCCTCCAATCCTGCTTTGAGAAAATCATGTTTTTCATACAACAATGCTATTCCGAGTTTGTGTTCAGGAATCAGCGCCATTGTTTTAATTCCTTCCTGGTAGTTAGCTGTGGCGTGTGTGTAAGTGTATCCGGTAAAAAGCTTTGCATTTTTGTAACCGATTTTGGCATTGGTTTCAAAACCGTACGATTGAATAGACTGTTGTTCGTTCACGAAAAAATAATTCAGCATAGTATCCTGATGCAACACCATCGGACTTTCAATTTGTGTGAGGAAAAACATTTGGTTCACACTGAAAAACCAATGATCGGCAAAAGCGGTTTTATAATTAATGTCGGCAGTGCCACCGAAACTTTGCTCTGAATGTACATTGCTAAGCGCCTGAATATTTTTGTACTGCATGGCTTCGGTTTGTTCGGTAAACAGGGTAGGGGTTTTATAACCAAGCCCCCCTCCAATGCGCGACGATAATTTATTGGTCCACTTAAACAACAATGAAATACGAGGTAGTATAAAAATTTCATTCCTGGTTCCATCAGCTAAAGTGTAGTTCACATTATCAATTCTCATTCCCGCTTCGATAGAAAACTTTTTCGAAGCATCCCATGTATCCTGTAAAAAAATTCCTGAAGTAGTGTTTGTTTGATTTCGTTCAGAACCGCTTAATGACGGGTCTTCATTAAACTGATCATAAATAAAATTGCCACCTGCAATCACTGCATGTTTTTTTCCTTCGTGTGAATACGACAGTTCATTGTATGCATTATAACTGGTTCCGCCGCAATCATAAAGCGGAATCTGAATGGTGCGATGGAAGTAAGCCAAACTTGATTTGAAAACAAGTGCATTGTGTTCCTTCATTTTTTTCCGGAACTCAATATTCCCTGTGTTCCGAACTGTTTTATTTTTTTCGAAGAAAGCATGAGTACTATCTGCTTTAGAATAAAACATCATTACATCACCACCTGTTCGTTCGCCTTGTAAAAAAGTATTGCCGATGATGAGAGTAGTTTTTTCATTCAGATAAAAAAACAATCGGGGTGTAACAGTAAAATCAGTTGATTTTGGCAACTCGGTAAAATCATCGCCATCCACATCATAAAATTTCTGCAGGTTCACTAATCCCAAAACAGTGAATCCAAATCTTCCATGCCGTTGTGCAGTGAAAGCTCCAAAATTAGTTTGACCAATGTGCGATTGATTAATGATGAATTGCGTTTCAGGTTTGTCCTTTGGCGTTTTACTTACAAAGTTTACCACCCCTGCAATGGCTCCACCTCCATACAAAGTAGAGACAGGACCTTTGATTATTTCTACTTGTTTTAAATCGAGTGGTGGAATTTCCATTACACTCAAACCACCTGCAAATCCACCAAAGTTCGGATAGCCATCTTTCAGTAGCTGTGTGTACTTGCCATCAAGCCCCTGTATTCGTATGCTTGCATTTGCACTGGTTGCGCTGGTTTGCTGCACCTGTATTCCCGTACTTTCGTGCAGCAGCATGGATATATTGGCAGGTCGCATGTTGCTTTTTTCTTCTATTTCTTCCAGTTCAATTGCTTCCACACGAGTCGGAACATTTTCAATGGTTCGCGAACTGCGTGTGGTTTCCACAAAAATTTCTTCCAGTTCAGTATGTTGCGGAATAATTTTAATACTGATATACTCATTTGATTGCAGAGGAAATACAAAGTCCACTTCCTTTTTCTCATATCCGAGGTACGAGATTATGAAATGCTGTTTCCCATCCGGAATGTTTTTTATTTCGAGCATTCCGTTATCGTCAGTTAATGCTCCGTTTTGTGTTCCTTTAACAGCAACAGTTACACCCATGAGCAAATCATTGGATTCACTGTCGGTAATAATTGCTTTAAAAGTATTTTGAGCGAATACTGTATTCATGCTGAATACAGCACAAAGCAGTACATAGAATATTAATTTCATTTTTTAATCAGTTAGGGGCGTTTGAATAAATGAACCGGGTGCAATAGCACCAATTAAATAAAACCGTGTAAAACGGAACCTTACTAACTGAACTTCGGAGGCTGCCAGATGGCATAATTTTCCTCTGATAAAAAGGATTGACTGATAAAAGAGATGAGTGGTGTTGCAATGCTTTCAATCAAATTACCTGCAACATTTGCATTAAGAACAACTGCTGTAGAACAGCAACTGCAATTGCAAAAAGGGCTGCAACTGTTATCATCTTCTTCGTGATGTTCCAACGCTGATTGCAAAGTAGTTGGAGTTTCATGCTCATGACTGTTACAAGTGTCGCTGCATGGCACCAAAACAAGTCCAAGCATATATACTGCTAAAATTATTGACAGGTAATTTCTCAATTGCACGGCAACAAATATAATGGAATTGACATTGGGTTGTCATTAATCCATTCAATCAGTTTTTTACATAATTTTTTATACCTGACCATGCAGCCATACTTTAATGTGTAACACAAAAATTAATGATGCTCTTATACCAATTTAATTATTCATTCAAATTGCAATAAGTCAATACATTAAGCACATAAAAAGGAAAGCAATTTTTTACTGTTAACGATGCGCCATCCAGTTTTTGCGCTCATCATCCATCTTCTGTTCCATCGAGTCATCAATCTTTAATAGTTCAGTAATGTGTTTTGATTTTTGCAGGTAGGCGAGTATATCCTTCTGATCATCGAACAGCATGTTGTAAGTAATAAAGGTTTTATTCACCGTTACATTTTTTTTCCATATACATTAATCCGATGATCACCCCGCTTTCTGCCCTTGTTACTATTTTGGTCGGCTGACCTTCAATTAGTTTTTCAATGGTGCCACGACCAATATATCTGAAGTTTTTATGAAAATGTTTAATCATATCAAACGGTTTCACATAGCCCAAATTGCATCGTTCATTATACCGGCGATAAAAGTGCCTGGTATTTATCTCCAGTTCAAACTCATCTTCTGTAACCATTAGTTCAATGGTTCTGAACCCGTTGTTATCGTTCGTATGCAGCAGGTAGGTGATGTTGGTAGCAAGATGAATATCGCGATGCAGTTCATAAAAAACAAAGTAGTGATTTTTTCTGATGGTAAACAATTCAACACAAACTTTAGCATGCTGCTGATTGGTTGCTAAAAATTTTCGCCGCACAGTAAGTACCTGTGCCTTAGCTTTTGCATCTAATTCATTACGCTCTTTTAAAACCTCATTAAACATTTGCTCAAAACTCATGGTGTGTACTATCATGATCCGAAACAATTTAATTGAACGATAAATTTTTACTCTTTAAGAGGAGGAATAATTGAATGTTAAAAATATAAATTGTAGCTGAAATTAAATACTCCTTGTTGCAGTTTGTTCGTTAAATATTTTTTTCCTGTTTAAGTTTACAAACACTTCACCCTTTCATTAATCCACCATTGAATAAAATCATCAAACGCGAAATAGAAGTTGCTTTCTCAAAGCATTCGCAGGCCATATGGATACGGGTGTTGAAATATATTGTACTCACGGTATTGATTTTTTTCTTTTGGAAAAACGCGGCATTCTGGTATGGTTTAATTGCAGTATTCGTGTTGTCACTAATCGCACATTTATTTTACCGCTACAAAACAGCCGCATGGACAAAGAGTTATGGCGGATGGAAACACGAGAGCGACAGAGAGAAAAAACCTTTTGATTAAAGCATCTGTCAATAATTGATTTATCCACTAATAATTAAGTAGTCCATTTTTATCAATCTGTTATAGTAACAGCATAAATTCCAAATTAATTACCTCAAAAAACTGAATTTTTATGAGTCAGGTGATTTTATTTTTGATTGATTAATAAATTTTTATGCGCAAATTTATTTTCGGTCTCAGCTGTATAATCATAGAACTGCTTACATTGTGCACACCGGTTGAACATGCCTGCTTCAATTATTATCCCGAAGCTCCCGATACATCTACTGTAGTTTACTTCGATCCATCGTGTACTGATTTGGCGTTCACTTATAAATGGTCGTTTGGCGATGGAACACCTGACTCAACTATTCTTGGACAGGCAGTACCCATCGGGCATAAATATTCTGCTCCCGGTACTTATACTGTTGTATTGAATGCCGTTCGGAAGGATGGAGTTTCATTCCGAAAAGGAAAAACTCAAGTGTCAGAAAAGGTGGTGGTACATTGAATTTATTTTGTTGCCAGACTTTGTAACATTAAAATTCATACAGCCTCGTGTTTAACTGCAGTGCTATAAATTTTTGTCAAAATAATTTCCCGTTATATTTCCATTCTCTAATTGATTATAGCTATGCGTAATAAAGTTTTAAAACCTATTGGAAGAAGAACAGGGCACTTCGTGTGGCGCAACCACGAGTTGTTCCGCATTGAAGCATTAAGTGATGCGGTAATTGCATTTGCTGTTACACTAACAATAGTATCGCTTGAAGTTCCTGTTACTTTTCATGAGTTGCTTGAAGGAATGAAGGGTATGGTTGGTTTCGGCATTTGTTTTACTTTTTTGTTTTTAATCTGGTACAAGCAATATTTATTTTTCCGTTACTTCGGTTTGCGCGACCGTACCACTGTTGTATTAAATGCGGTATTGCTTTTTGTTGTTTTGTTTTATGTGTATCCGCTGAAGTTTTTGTTTTCAATTTTAGCTGGTGGCGGCATTCAGGTAGAACACAATGGAGAAATTATAAACCGCATTGCTTCAGGTTTTGAAATGCAACAGCTGATGGTAGTATATAGTGCAGGATTCATGGCGGTTTATCTCATGTTGTTTTTTCTTTATCACCATGCATGGCGAAACAGAATTGCACTTCACTTGAGCCAGGTGGAACTGTTCAACTTGAAAACAGAATTGTATCAGGATGTTTTAATGATGGCAACAGGCGCGGTTTCTATTTCAGTTGCATTGATATTATCGGATAATGAATCAGGCAGTGCAGGTATGGTTTATATTTTAATAGGACCTGCGATCAGCATTTTTCACTCCATCAGAATTCGTATGTTAAAGAAAAGTGTAACCGAGCAACAACTTGAAGACCATGCCATAGCAGTCGATAAAAGCAAAAGCAATAAACACACTATATCTTAATAGCTTATAAAGAAAAAACAGATTAGTAACCCGCATTAAGTTTTCTCATTTAGCTTAATGCATAAAAAATTTTGTGGAAATATGTATTGCATCGATTCTTACAATAAATAATTATTGAAATGGTCAGATTTATGCTTTTGCAATTCTTGTTTTTTTATTCAATGAATGGAATTGCTCAAACAACTGAAAAGTCAAAGCAGGATAGTTTGCGGAAAGTTTTTTATGGTAAATATTCTTACACGCATTCTTATGGATTTGAAAATATTGATATGGGCAATGGTGTACATATGGAGGTTATTCCGTTTTCCGATGAAGTCACTTATTACGAAATGGAATTGTATCGTTTCGGAAGTTTTGCGCGTGAAGTATCAAGCAACAAAAATGACTTTCCGTTTTTTCACCACATTGATTTCGGAACATGGAGAATGGATGGTGATACGCTGTTTTTAATAGTAACAGAAATTGAATACAAAGACATGTTCAGTCTTTATCCTCCTTATCAAGGCGCATTATCACAATGTGTTCCGGTTGAAAATTCAATAGAAGAAAGAATGTATCTCGTTCAGGGAAATTATTTCTGCAACTACCTTGACTGGCAGGCCAATCGTGATTACAGCATTTGTTATTCGAAAAGAGAATATTAAAATGTTCTTCATCATCAATTCTTTTTACAATAAGAAATACCCGGTGAAACCATCTTTTCCCATTTGATGAATTATTTTGCCGCAACAGAACCAAATATTAATTTGCACCATTATGAACCTTATCTAAATGATGAGGGTTTTACAAAAAACTTAAATAGAAAAATGAATAATCAACTACTGGTAAAAATGGCGCTCGATAACTGGAACGCTAAAGTAAAAGACCTCGATAAACTTCTTTCTCTTCTGACTGATGAACAATTAATGTCTGATGTTGCGCCTGGTCGCAATAGTGGCTATTACTTACTCGGGCATTTAACCGCAGTGAATGACCACATGTTGCCATTACTTGGTTTTGGTGAGCAACAATTTCCACAATTGAACGAACTTTTTATCAGAACTCCTGACAAATCAAAGTCTCAAAATATATCAGCAAGCGATTTAAGGAATTACTGGAATGCCAGCAATGCTAATCTTAATGAGCATTTTAGTAAGATGCAACCGGAAGATTGGTTTATGAAACACACTTCAGTAACTGAAGAAGATTTCGCAAAAGAGCCCCATCGCAATAAATTAAACATTATCATCAGTCGTGCTACTCATCTTGCCTATCATACCGGGCAAATGGCATTGTTAAAGAAATAAGGTTTAATACTTATTAAGAACTTACTTATTATTTAACAAAACCCCTTTTACTGTTTCAAGTATTTCATTCACACCTTCCTTTGAAGGTGCTTCGGCATAAACGCGCAACAGAGGTTCTGTGCCTGATGGTCGAATCATGAACCATTCGTTATCGCTCAGGTGGTACTTGAATCCATCAATGTCTTCAGTGCGAACAGGCTTATATTTTCCAAACGATGAATATTTTTTCTCTAAGCAGTTTTTAATGATTTGTTGCTTGAGTGATTCTTCGAGATGCAAATCCAGGCGATCGAAATAAAAAGGTCCTACAACATCATATACTTCCTGAATAATCTGCTTCATGGTTTTTCCGGTCTTCGCCATAAACTCGAGCAACACCAATCCATCCCATATTCCATCACGCTCCGGTATGTGGCCCTTCACAGCAATGCCTCCTGATTCTTCGCCACCAACAAGTACATCTTCATGCACCATTTTTTCGCTGATGTATTTGAAACCAATCTTTGTGACTTCAACAGGAATATTATACTTCGCACACAACTTGCGTACTTTCTCTGAAACAGAAAACGCAATAACAACCTTACCAGTCATCTTTTTATACTGCGACAAATAATGGATCAATAAAAGAATGATGTGATGAGCATCTACGAAATTTCCATCCTCATCATACATACCTATTCTGTCCGCATCACCATCTGTAGCCAAACCGGTGAGTTTTCCTTTTGCTGATTTAATGGTTCGAGCCAACTCCTGTAAATTTCTGTCGAGTGGTTCAGGCGGAGTTCCCTTAAATGATGGATTAAAATCGCAATGCAATAACAAAGGCGCTGTTAAAATCTGAGGAATAACATTTTGCCCTGCGCCATACATGGCATCATAAGCCAGATGAATTTCACTTTCATTAATTGCTTTAAGATCGAAGCCATTCTTTACCTGTTCAATGTAATTTCCTTCGAGGTTCACATATTCAATCAAACCTTTTACAATATATGATTCAATCGAATCTTTTACTTCAATAGTAGTTTCAGGAATTAAATCTTCCACTTGTTGAATCACATCAGGTGAAGATGGTCCGCCATGATTTCCTTTTAATTTAAAACCATTATAAGTAGGAGGGTTATGGCTTGCTGTAATTACCACACCTAACCCAACTTTGTATTGCACACATCCAAGAGAAACCATTGGAGTACTCGCAAAACTTTTTGCTAAATAAACTTTGATGCCTTCGCTGCAAAAAACTTTCGCTGCAGTTTCAGAAAACAATTGACCACCAAACCGGCAATCATAACCAATTACCACTGATTTGTTTTCAGCATATTTATTTATCCAATCGGCAGTTGCTTTGCTTACCCTCGCCACATTTGCTACGGTATAATCTTTTGCAATAATTGCTCTCCATCCGTCGGTTCCGAATTTTATTTTATCCATTCAAAAAAATTGAGGGTGCGAAAATAATTGTTTCAGTTGAGTGAAATAAATGTGAAATATTAATTCTCCATCAACTCTTTTGCATTCTTCATAGCAGCTTCTGTTGGTTTTTCGCCCGATAACATTCTGGCAATTTCAATAATGCGTTCGTCAGTTTTAAGTTCCCGAACCCTTGTAAATGTGCGACTCTTTAAATTTTCTTTATAAACAAAAAAGTGTTTTTCTCCTTTACCTGCAATTTGTGGTAAATGCGTAATGCATATAACCTGATGTTTTGCAGAAAGTTTTTGAAGTAAAATGGAAACTTTTCGCGCGGCTTCACCAGAAACTCCGGTATCTATTTCATCAAAAATGAGCGTAGGCATTGCAACAGATTCGGCAACCAAAGATTGAAGACATAACATCAATCGTGATAATTCTCCACCTGAAGCTACCTTATTTAATTCAATAAAATCGCTACCCTTGTTAGAAGCAAACAACAACCGAAACTGATCAATTCCGTTTTCTGAAAAATCATTTTCGGGCTTCAGTTTATGTTCGAACTTTATCTGTGCAAAAGGCATACTTGCCTCTTTCAGTAAATTATTAACTTCTTTTTCAGTCGGAGAAATTATTGATAATCTTTTCTTTGAAAGCGATTGAGCAATTTCTTTAAGCTCCTTTTTCATTAAAACTGATTCATTGGTCAATTCATCCAGTTTAGTTGAATCAGTTTGCATTGATAATAATTGCTGATCAAATTGATTTTGTAACTGAAGTAATTCGCTGATTGAATTAGCTCTGTGTTTTTTCTGAAGCCGGTAAATTATATCCAGACGATTTTGTAATTCCAACAATCTCTCGGGAGAAAATTGCAATTTTATTTCACGGTTCTCTAATTCAGCTGCAATGTCTTTTACTTCAATAGTTGCGCTCTTAAGTCTGTTTGCCAGTTCTTCCAAATCAGGTTGAAACTTTACTGTTGCCTGCAATAGTTGCAGAACAGATCGTAATTCATCACTTATGTTTCCTTCATTGTTTTGTAATTGGGCCGATGCTGTTGAAAGATTTCGTTTAATTTCTTCAGCATGAACAAGAGCATTCATTTCCTGTTCAATATTCTCCTGTTCTCCTTCAGTTAACGAGGCTTCTTTTAATTCGTTGAATTGAAAGAGAATATAATCCTGTTCACGGGAGGCTTTATCCAATTGCTCTTTTAATTCTCTGATGTTTTTTTCAATCTCCCGAAAAGACCTGAATCTGAGCTGATATTTTTTTAATAAATCCTTAGAGCCGGAAATTGAGTCAATCAATTTTAACTGAAAAGTAGCATCATTCAATTCTAAAGTATCATGTTGCTGATGCAGATTGACTAACTGAGCGGTAAGTTTTTTTAAAGTCTGAAGATTTACAGGCGTGTCATTGATAAAAGCTCGGCTTTTTCCTCCGGGATTTATTTCTCTCCGAACTAAAGTATGCTCTTCAAAATCCAAACCTTCTGTTTCAAAAAAAGAATCCAGTTCAAGATCTTTTATATCAAACTCAGCCTCAACCACACATTTTTTTTCTTTATCAAAAAAGGAAGTTGCTTCAGCTCTTTCACCCAGAATTAAAGATAATCCGCCAAGCAGAATTGATTTACCAGCACCGGTTTCTCCTGTAATTATGGAAAGCCGGTTAGAAAAATTAATGGTGGCTTCGTCAATGATGGCGAAATTTTGTATGGATAATCTTGTAAGCATCTTCTTTAAATCGAGGTGTTATTTTTCTTCCGATTAGTTATTGATTAATAAGTGTGCAAGATAAATACAATTAGCACTGATTAATGGTAAAATATTTAATTTACTTTGAAAAGTTTTATTGAATCATTTTTAAGAAGGAGTTTTTAAATACCTGAAATGAATAAAGAAGAAATTAAACAAGGGCTGCTTTTTAAGCATGAAGAATTTATTAAATTGTTTTCCGGGATGACCGAAAAGGATTTCATGATCGCAATAAATGATAAATGGACTGCCGGACAACAACTTGATCATATAATAAGAAGCGTAAAACCACTTACCCAGATATTTTTATTTCCGTCATTTTTAATTCGTTTGGTTTTTGGAAAAGCCAATAGACCTTCAAAGGATTATGAATCATTAGTGAAAAAGTATTTGTCTAAAATTGAGCAGGGCGGCAAAGCATCCGGAAGATTTGTTCCTCAAACCATACCATTCCGGCAACGCGAAAATTTAACTAAAGAGCTTTTTAAATTAATAAATAAACTGGTTGTTCAGGTAGATGGTTTTTCTGAAGAACAACTCGATGAATTAATACTTCCTCATCCTTTGTTGGGTAAGTTAACCCTTAGAGAAATGTTATGTTTTACTATTTATCATGTAGAGCATCACCATGCAATAACATTGAGGAATATTGAATTTGCTAGCAGAATTTCAGATTAGCTGATTACCTATTGGGTTGGCAATGCAATATTGCATGACAGCTTATTTGATACTTTGTGACTTTTAATTAAATAGAGAAATTTATGGAAATTGGGATTGATAGTTTTGCTGCAGCAAAACTGAGTGAGGATAAAAGCGGGTCAATTAATAACTCGCAATCACTGGATGAATTAATTGAAAGAATAGTTTTTGCCGACCAAAACAAATTAGATGTTTTTGGAATAGGGGAGCATCACCGCAAAGAATTTTTGGATTCAGCACCTGTCGTTATTCTTGCTGCTGCTGCTGCAAAAACAAAATACATAAAACTTACCAGCGCTGTTACAGTACTAAGTGCTGCTGACCCGGTAAGGGTATTTCAAAATTTTGCAACATTGGATTTAATTTCAAAAGGCAGAGCCGAAATGGTTGTTGGCAGAGGTTCTTTTACTGAAGCATTTCCATTATTCGGTTTTGATATTCATGATTACGATGAACTCTTTACCGAAAAATTAAACCTCTTACTCAACATAAGAGATAATGAAATTGTAAACTGGAAGGGCAACTTCCGGCCAGAATTAAGAAATCAGGCTATATATCCGCGACCAATACAAAATCCATTTCCTGTTTGGTTGGGAGTTGGAGGAACTCCCGAGTCTTTTATAAGAGCGGGAGCTATGGGCTTGCCGTTAATGGTTGCGGTAATCGGAGGGGAAACACATCGGTTCAGGCCACTGATTGATTTATACAGAGAGGCCGGAAAGAGAGCAGGTTTCAGCCCTGATCAGTTAAAAGTTGGATTGCACTCATTGGGATATGTTGCAAACACTTCTGAAGAAGCAATAGCAGATTATTATCCAGGATATGCAGAAACTTTTACAAGAATCGGGAAGGAGCGTGGATGGCCACCTGTATCGCGATCAAGGTTCGATGCACAAAACGGACCTTTGGGTGCTTTGCTTGTCGGTAATCCGGAAGAGGTTGCTGAAAAAATTCTCAGGCACAGTGAATCATTGGGAGGTATTTCAAGATTTTCATTTCAAATGGATAATGCTGCGCTTCCGCATAGCAAACTTTTAAAATCAATTGAGCTGATAGGAACTAAAGTATCACCATTAGTAAATAAATAGAATAGTGAGGCAACTGATTTATTTAATTCATTTGCTTAAAGGACATGAAAAAAATTGTTAGCTATTCGCCTTAAGCAAATCTTCAATAGTATCAATGCTCAAGGTTTCAATAAAAGTTTCGGCAAGATGAATGGCGAAATTATTTTCTAACCAGCGCAGTTGCTCTAATGATTCAGCCTGTTCAAGTGCGGTAGGAGAGAGCTGAGCAATTTTTAATAAAGTTTCTTTTCTGTATCCATACATTCCGATGTGTTTAAAAAACGGATGATGATGCAGCCAATCCTGTTCTTCAATATTTCTTAAATAAGGAACTACAGCCCTGCTGAAATACAATGCTTTTCCTTCGGGTGTTTTAATGGCCTTCACCACATTCGGATTTTTTAATTCATCCAGTGAAGAAATTCTTTTTATTAATGAACCAATCTGCACTTCATCATTCAAAAACAAATCGCGCAGTGCTGTTAAATGTTCAGCTTCAATAAAGGGTTCATCTCCTTGTATATTGATGATAACATCAAATTCATTTCCAATAACAGATGCTACTTCGGCGCATCGTTCGGTTCCGCTGTTGTGCAATGGTGATGTTAAAATTGCTTCTGCACCAAAAGAAGCAGCAACATTCATTATTCGTTCATCATCAGTGGCAATAAATATTCTGTCAACCGTATTACTTTTTTTCACCCGTTCATACACATGCTGAATCATTGGCTTGCCTTGAATCAACGCCAATGGTTTTCCCGGTAAACGGGTTGAAGCATATCGTGCGGGAATGATTCCGAGGAACTTCATTTTTTCAATAGTTAATAGTTAATAGTGAACAGTTATCAGACACGACTTTAATTTTTTCACAGTTATTTTAAGTTGTTTTTTGTTGTCTTGATAGTTGAAATCAGCATTTTTAATAGTTCTGTACATTCGTTACTGAGACTTTTATGTAAAGGTTCATCAATGTAATCAGTATCTTTTAAAAGAGATAGCCAAAAGTCAGTTTCATTTGCTTCCTTCAATGCAATATTCATTTTATTTATAAAGTCGGGTTTGCTTTGACCGAATTCAGCTTCTCTGATTAAAGCACCAATTGATGTTCCGCTTTTCAATACTTGTTTAGATAAAACAAATTCTTTTTTATTCGATTGCAAGAACTGCGAAAGTTTAACAATTCTAATTGCAAATAAATAACTCTTATCTCGCAAAACAGATTTAGACATTGTTCACTATTAACTATTCACTATTAACTATTCACTACCCACTCTTTCTAACAACAAGATAATTTCCTCTTATCTCAATTACTTTAACTAGATCATTTTTAGAAATGAAATCTCCATCGCTTATACTATCGTGTCGGATTTTATTTATTTCCACACTGCCTGCCGGCCGAAGGTCTGTCATAGCAGTTCCGCTTTGACCAATAAGTGAATTCAATTGATTAACCGATTCATTAAAGCTTTTTGCATCTTCAAGTGTATCAGTTAATACTACGCTTCTCGAAATTTTTGATTTTAAAAAGTTATTCCCAAAATAAACTGATGCGGTAATTGCAACAATCATGATTGAGGAAATTCGTAAAAGAGCAAACAATAAATTGTCGGCTCCTGACATGGAGAAATTGAAAAAATCATTCGCAATTAACGATAGCGTTAATGAACCAACAATAAAAGTGATGCCTAAAATGCCTGCAATACCGAAACCCGGTATTATAAATATTTCGACGACGAGCAGTATTAGTCCTATTACGAAAACCAGTATTTCCCAATTCGCCGCCATACCATCCAGATACAACGGAGCAAAATAAAGTACTGCAGCTGTGAGAGCGGCAAACAACGGAAATCCGATTCCGGGATGCTGAAACTCAAAATAAATTCCTGCAATAATTATTAATAGCAATATGCTGTTTACAAAGGGGTTTAGTAAAAAACTTATAATAGCATCAAGCACTGAAGCTTCATATCTTACTATTTTAAAATTGGTAATTCCTGCAAGTGCACATACTTCATCTACATCAGAAGCAATACCATCGCAATACTGATATCTTATTGCTTCATCGGTTGTCAGTGTAATTATCCGGCCACTGTCAGCAATGTCTTTTAAATAGCTGTTGGGCGATACCATTCCTTCTGCAATTTTCGGGTCGCGCCCTCTTTTTTCAGCGGTGGCTCTCATCATGCCGCGCATATATGATTGGTATTTATCAGGCATAATTTCTCCTGTTTCATTTACCACCGATGCCGCGCCAATGGTGCTACCCGGTTTCATAAAAATTTTATTACAGGCAATAGAAATAAGGGCTCCTGCTGATGCCGCATTGCCATCAATTAATACATAAACAGGAATTTTGCTGTCAAGTATCCGGTTTCTTATTAAATCTGCATTGCTCAATTCGCCGCCGAAAGTGTTTAAATGAAGTACGATAATATCAGCCTTTAGGTCTTCAGCTTCTTTAAAACAATTATTTACTATGCGCCACGCTGCAGGTGCAATTTCCTGCTTCAGTTCAAAAGTGTAAACAATCTTTTTTGTTTCAGAAATTGTTTGTGCTTGTAAGTCTTGGTGTACAGTTAACTGTAACAGAAAGACAATAGCCGTGAATAAGAACCGTTGTATTTGCACTTTGAAAAGTTTCAATGAGATAGTTTTACAGAATGATTAACGATTTCAAAAATAACATGAAAAGAATACTTGTAATTATTTTAATGCTTTTTAATGCGGTTGGCCTATATGCTCAATCCAATACACAGGATTATAAAGTGAGCAAGGGCGAAACATTGTATGGCTTATCGCAGAAATACAATACCACAGTAGGTCACTTATTAGATATAAATCCTTCAGTTATCAATAATAAACTGCAGGAAGGCGCTGTTATAAAAGTTCCGGTGATTAAGAACGATGTAACCTATAACAAAGTAAAAATTGGTCCGCCACAGTTCATTGTTCCTGTAACATACAATATCAGCAAAGGAGAAACCCTTTATGCTATTTCAAAGAAGATGAATACCAATGTGGAATCGTTAAGAATGTGGAATGAATTGAAAAACGACGATATAAAAGCAGGGCAAAAATTAATTGTTGGCTATGGTAATTCGAACAGTGAAAATTCAATTTCCGGTGGAAGCAATACAGTCACACCGGTTGAAACAAAAAAAGATGCACCTGTTAAACCAACCAATAAGGATGTGGTAAAAAATGTAAAGGAAAGCCCGCAGAAGGATACTAAAAAAGTGGTTGCTCCGAAAGATGATACTTTAGAAAAGAAAAAAGACAATACATCAGTTTCGGTAACAAGTACAACAGGAGTTGAATCAAAAACTGATACATACGCTACTGTTGAAATAAAAAAAACAACTTCGGAAACCAAGGAGCTTAATTCAATAACACCGACAGAAAAAAATCCGGTAACAGCAACCACAAATGTTGTGGCAAACCCGAGTTCAACAAAACCTGTTGAACCAAATACCACTAAACCTACACCTGTAACCACACCTAAAACAACTACTCCGGGTGCTGATAAACAATTGGTTTACTTAACTGAAAAAGGAGTAATTACCTGGACAAAAAGTAATAACGACGACGGACAGTACTATGCGCTTCACCCTACTGCACCGATTGGTACTACCATTACTGTTAAGAATATGATGAACAGCAAAACACTTCAGATTAAAGTTATTGGCAAATTGCCAAACACTGCAGATAACCAGGGTGTGTTAATGAAAATAAGCAACTCAGCAGCCAGAGCATTAAATGTATTAGACGATAAATTTTTATCTACTGCTAATTATATGGGGTACAAAGCGGAATAGTTTTTTTCAGGAGAGTTTTAAAAGTGCGTTGAAAATATTTTCTTGTTATCGCTTTCTTGTAACTTTCCTGCTCGGCACTGTCTACAACCATTCCGAGATGGAAAAAAAATAAGTGAGTGCCCGTTTTTTTATTAAAAACAAAAGGAACAGGTGCTGCGCCAATTGGAAAAATTACTGCGCCAGTTGGAAAAAGAGTTTTTCCGATTGGAAAAATTGCTGCGCCAGTTGGAAAAAGAGTTTTTCTGAATGGAAAAATTACAATACCGGTTGGAAAAAGAGTTTTTCGTGGTAGAAATGTAATAAAACCGGTACGAAAAATTGAGGGATAGTGTGTTTTGATAAATATGCCTAGTGCAAAGCCCGTTTTTTAAACTGGTTTAAAAATTTGCGTTAACTAGCTCGGCACAGTAAGCCACCATGCTGTAACAGCTATTACCTCCTCTTCTATCTGTGTCGTCATAAGCAGTGAAAGGACACAGAGGATAAAGTGCTGAGACCTTTGCTATTAAGAACGATAAGAAGCGTGGATTGCAATTAACAAAAGGCACATGCTTCACGAGACACAGAGGGAGAATAAAAAAATATCTTTAACAAATTTTAAAAACGGGGAAAGCTGAAAACCGAATAGAGTAGGCAACAAAAAAGAAACAATGAATAAATTTATGATTGACATCCTTTTACAAGGAATAGACAATGAAACAAGAATGAAATTACTGCCAAAAGAACAAGAAATAATAAAGGAGTGGGAAGACAATGGGACACTTTTAGCTTCCTACATAAAAGGTGACACGGCTGGGATCTACTTGGTATTAATGGCTAATGACAAATCGGACGCAGACAAAAAACTCTCAACTCTTCCATACTATCCGTATATGAAAATAGAAATAATGACATTGAGATAGTGAATCCAGTTCGGCTCAGCTTACTTACAGTTCGGCACGGTTTACTCAAAAGTATTTTTATTTTCCGTTCCAGCAAGGTTTTCCTACAAGGAGACCCTGGGCATTCTTTTTACATTTGACAAAATAAAAAAAACGGGCAAGCCGAAAACCGATCAGAGTAGGCAGCAAAAACAAAAATTTAAATTATGCCTAAGTATGTAATTGAAAGAGAAATTACAGGTGCAGGAAAATTTACTGCTGAACAGTTGAAAGGTATTTCACAAACTTCTTGTAATGTATTGGACAAAATGGGTCCTCACATTCAATGGCTTCACAGCTATGTAACGACAGACAAAATCTATTGCGTTTACATTGCATCCAATGAAGAAATGGTTCGTGAACATGCAAAGCAAGGAGGGTTTCCTGCAAATTCAGTAAGTAAAGTATCAGTTATAATAGACCCTACTACTTCTGAATAATTTAGTCCGTTCCAGCAGGGTCTTCCTGCAAGGAGACCCTGCGCATTAAAAAACGCCGGGTGTCCTCGTTCCTGTGGTCACCCTGCTGGAACATAATAACAAGATTGCCCGTTGCGTTCGGCTTGCAGCCGAATGCAATAAAATGATACTCCTCCTCCCTCAGTGTCTCCCAAAGCAATGGAATAAGCAGTGAAGGGTTTGCTATTAAGAACGATTGGAAGCGAGGGCATTGAGGTTAAAGTGCTGGGCCCTTTGCGATTAAGAACGATAAGCAGCGTGGATGGCAATTAGCTCCAAGGCATTACCACACGAGACACAGCGGGAGGATGAGCAAATGTTTACTGTTAATTCTTTCTTAAATATTTAGTGAGAATGACAATTGTTTGCCCTTCAATTTTTCCTTCAATCTGCTCTGTATTATCCGGCACCAGTTTTATATTTTTTACCACTGTGCCGAGTTTAGCTGTAATGGTTGAACCTTTTACATCCAATGATTTTGTAAGCACCACCGTATCTCCGTTCTGTAAAATGGTACCGTTGCTGTCGCGGTGCAGTTCTACATTGCTGCTGTTTTCGTGGTCACCGGTTGCTTTGGCCCAGGCCAATAATTCTTCACTGAGATACATCTGGTCAATAGCATCTGTTGCCCAGGTATGATCGCGCAGTCGGCTCAGCATACGCCATGTTACTATCTGCACGGGAATTACTTCGCTCCACATACTTTCGTTTAAGCAACTCCAGTGCTTAGGGTCGAGTTCTTCCTTTTTAGTTAATTGCAAATTGCATTTTTCGCAAATGAGTAAACTGTCTTCTTCCCGTTGCTCCGCTTTTGGTGGCACATCATAAACGGAGAGGTTATTTTCCGATTTACACAATTCACATTGATTGGCAGCGCGCGCGCGTAATGCATTTTCAAGACTCATTAAAAAATATTTTAAGGGCCGAATGTAATTTTAATTCAGTGGCCAGGTAGTCAGATAATTTCATTCTCGTTATGTCCGTTCTCATCCTTCCTCTTTGTCTGCCAGCGCACAAGCATGAGCAACCGAGTGCTGTGGCAATACACAGGGTAAATCACAACCACCCGATTGGAGCGGAGAATAGTTTTAACAGTGCGTTGAAAATATTTTCTTGTTGTCGCTTGCTTGTAACTTTTCTGTTCGCATATTCGACTCACTCAAAAAACTATTGATGTTGTTTAATACAAAGAAGATTTTTCTGCTTGTTGTTTTGATTTTATTTTCTGCATTAGCACATGCAACAGTTATTTCCGGAACCATTACTGATGAAAAAGGCGAAGCACTTTCTTATGCTACTGTATTAATTGAGGGGACTACTCAAGGCGCAACTGCCAATGGCGACGGCAGGTATTCTTTAACTGTTGTTTCAGGTCGTAATTACAATCTGGTTTTTCAATATGTTGGTTATAAATCTGTAAGAAAAACAATTGCCGCTGGAGATGAACCAATGAAATTAGATGTGCAGTTGCAGACCCAGCAAATGGAATTAAAAGAAATAGTAGTGAACAGCGATTCGGAAGACCCGGCATACAAGGTTATTCGTGCAGCAATTAAAAAAAGGAAGTATTATCTCACTCAGGTAGATGAATTCAAATGCAAAGTTTATATAAAAGGCATACAGAAATTAGACAGCATTCCAAAGCACATAATGGGTTTTAATGCTGAAAAGCTGGGCCTTGATTCTTCAATGCTTGGAATTGTATACCTGAGCGAATCGGAGAGTGAATACAATTATCAGAAACCCGATAAGATAAGGGAGGTGATGTTTTCATCAAAAGTCAGCGGCGATAATAAGGCTTTCAGTTATAATCAGGCAAGTGATTTTGATTTTAATTTTTATAAGAATTTATTAGACATTGGTTCTTTAAGCGACAGGGGTTTTGTTTCTCCGATTTCGGAATCAGCATTGCTTTATTATAAGTATAAATTAGTTGGAACTTTTTATGACGGAAGCGATCTGATAAATAAAATACTGGTTACTCCGCGCCGCAAATCTGATCCTGTTTTTAGCGGGTATATATATATTGTTGAAGAAAGCTGGCGCATTCATAGCACCGATTTGTTTCTGACAAAAGATGCAAATATTGATTTTGTTGATTCTCTGGAATTGAAACAGATTTATTCTTCGGTGTCTGATTCGGTTTATATGCCTATTAACCAAACCATGTTATTTCAGTTCAAAGCTTTTGGAATAAAAGGTAACGGATATTTTATCGGCTCATTTACTGATTACAACCTGAATCCTGAGTTCCCTAAAAAATTCTTTAGAGGGGAAACTTTGAAAGTGAATGACGATGCCAACAAAAAGGATTCGGCCTACTGGAATGTGAACCGCCCCATACCATTAACTCAGGAAGAAATTGCTGACTACAGAAAAAAGGATAGCATAGCATTAAAAGAAAATTCGAAAGAGTATCTTGATTCATTAGACCGGAAAAAAAATAAATTCGGTTTCGGCGATTTGTTTTTAGGATACAATTACTACAAGCGATTCAACAAAACTTCAACTGGCACCGGTTCAATATTGCAGTTTATTAATTTTAATACCGTGCAGGGTTGGGCGCCTGAAGTTTCGTTTTACAAATCAAAAAGATGGGACGATAACCGCGTCATCAGATTTAATGCTGATGCTGAATACGGGTTCAGCGATAATAAATTCGGAGCAAGTTTTCGTTTTTTATATAACTACAAGCCCGTTAAGTTTCAGCGGTTTTCAGTTGAAGGTGGAAGCCGTGTTAAACAATTTAATGAAAGCAATCCGATTAACGGATTAATTAATACCTGCTATACTTTATTGTATGAACAGAATTTCATGAAGTTATATAATAATACTTATGGGGGTGTTACATGGCAAGGTGAAATAAAAAACGGAATAAGATTAACAGCTAAAGCAACATACAATCATCGTGAATCATTGGTGAATGCCACATCAAAAACTTTTAACGACCGGGCGGATACTGAGTTCACAATCAATTATCCGTTTGCA
The DNA here is from genome assembly GCA_947469485.1 of Chitinophagaceae bacterium. GTDB lineage: Bacteria > Bacteroidota > Bacteroidia > Chitinophagales > UBA10324 > UBA10324. The sequence continues at coordinate 207,186 of CANIPU010000004.1, forward strand.
GATTCGGTTCCAACAAATTTCACAACTTACAATGCGCTTATCACCACCATTGGTTTTAAAATAAATTTCAAACAACAGTATTACACCCGGCCCTACGAAAAAGTAATTGTTGGAACCAAGTACCCAACCTTGCGATTGTTTTACACAAAAGGGTGGCATACACTGGGTAGCAAAGTGAATTTTGATCAGGTTGAAATTGAAGTTACTGATAATCTGAAATTCGGTTTGTTCGGTAAATCGTCTTACTTGTTAAGGGCCGGAGATTTTATCAATAACCGGATTATCGGAGATGTTGAACAAAAGCATTTCATGGGTAATCAAACTATTCTGGCCTTAAGCGATCACTTGCATGGATTTCAGTTGCTGCCTTATTATGATTACAGTACTCGTGAATATTATGCAGAAGGTCATTATGAACATCATTTCAATGGATTCTTTTTAAATAAAATTCCATTGCTTCGTAAATTGAAACTGAAGGAGGTTGGAAGTGCGCATTACCTGATTACTCCGGAAATAAATTATGCCGAGTTATCAGTCGGGTTTGAACATATTCTGAAAATATTCAGAGTGGACTGGATTAACTCTTATAGTAATGAGCTGAATTTAAAATCAGGATTTGTTATTGGCATTGACTTAGCAGGAGCTTTGCAATTTGATATTGAATAATTTGTTGATTTAGATTGAGTAAGAAATGTTTAAATTCATTGAAGAATAAAAAATTTAAGTTTCTATTTTTGAAGCCATGAAAAGGGACCCATTCTTTTTTTTATTGCTTGTTTCGGTTTTCAGTAATCTGAATTGTTTTGCTCAAAACCTTTTTAGCAATGCCGATTTTGAAACCTATACATTTTACCCCACTACACAAGGGCAGGTTTCAAAGATTTTTATGCAGTAATTGCAATCAGATTTTCTTTTCTTTGAAAACAGAATAATAAAAATGAAAAAAATAATATTGGCGTTTAACTGTTTGCTTCTTGCAACATTTTCATTTGGTTACGATTACCCTTTGTATTCTAAAGTTTTAGCAAATGGATTAAAGGTGATTGTTTGTGAAAAGTCTGATGGAGAAATGGTAGAAGTGCAGGTATGGTACAAAGCCGGAAGCAAGGATGAATCAGATGGCATCAGGGGTATGGCACATATGTTTGAGCACATGATGTTTCGCGGATCAAAAAATTATCCGGGCGAAGGAGATGTTTTTATTGATTCAATGGAAGCGTTAGGTGGAAGTGTAAACGCATATACCACATTTGACAGAACTGTTTATCATGAAACAATACCAAAAGAGAAAATTGAAACAGTTTTTAAAATGGAGGCTGACCGGATGTCGAATCTTATTCTTAGTCAGGTCACTTTAGATATTGAGCGACAAGTAGTAGGAGAAGAGTTGCGGAATGGCGAGAACAACTGGTTTCAACGCATGCACAATTCAGTATATGATCAACTATATCCTGATGGTCACCCATACCGTGTTGATGTAATTGGGTATCTTAACCAGATTGTTTCGTTTACAACAAAACAGTGTCAGGATTTTTACGATAAATTTTATAGTCCTAATAATGCAGTGTTAGTAGTGGTTGGAAATGTTAAACATGATGAAGTGTTTGCAATGGCAGATAAAAATTTCGGAATCATAACAAAACAAATTCCTGAACAACTGAAATATAGTACCCCGGATATTTTCAATGATTCATTAAGGCAATATGAATATTCAGTTGATTTTCCAGTTCAGATTTATGGATACATAATCCCTAAGCCTGCTGTAGGTGACGGTGATTTTTACAAGTTTGTTTTTCTAAAGGATTTGTTGTTTACAAATCCTAATTCTGTTTTTAATAAAGAAATAGTACAGGATATGCAGGCAGCTTACCAGATATCTGCATTGAGCGATGATTGGAGTATGTATACCAATTTCTGTGAGTTATATATAATCATGCAGGCAGCGCCTGGAAATGTTAAAGTGAAAAAGGCCATAAATGCCGAAATACAATCCATCATTGATGAGGGAATTGATGTTCAGTTAATGAAAGACTATTTACAAAATTTAAAAGCTCAACGGATTTTGAGTCTTTATCAGAATGATTACATCGCGAATGAATTGGGAATGGCTGAGTTATATCTGGGGGATTTTCAGAAATATGATGAAATGATTCATGCTTTTGAAAATATAACTCCTGAGCAATTACAACAAACAGCCAGCAAATATTTCAACCCCCAGAATTTTAAAGTATTAAATATTAAACCGACTTTCTGATAAATGAAAAAGTTATTTATATCACTGCTAATTTTAATTGAAGCTCTTTATTGTCAGTCTCAGACTTTTCCCGGAGTACAGCAATTTCAATTGGCTAATAAGCTGAAAGTATTTGTTATTCCATTTAGAGAAATTCCTGCGACTGAAATAACATTATATGTTAATTGCGGAAAGAAAAATGAAATTCCCGGCCAACAATCTTATTCTGAGATTGTTGCAAATTGCCTTTCTCTCGGGTGTGAAAAATTTGATCGTGTGCAGTTACAGGATGAGTTCTTTAAATTAGGAACCGACATTACCGCATCTTCAAACGAAAATTACACAACTGTTTCTGCGCGTTTTTTAAATGAAAATTTGGAAAAGGGATTGGATTTGTTTTCATCAGTTATAATGAATCCTTTATTCCCGGATGAAGAGCTAAAGCAATACATTTCCAGAATTGTTGATTTTAATAACCTTAATAAAATGGATATTGGAAGCCTTGCAAGCGTGTTTTCCAACCTGAGTGTTTATGGTTTAAATAATCCGCTCGGAAGGTATTTTTATAAAGATCAATTAATTAAAGTTACACCTGCGGTTCTTAAAGAATTTTATTCGTTTAACTATACACCCGGAAATGCAAGACTTGTTATATGTGGTAAAACAGATCTCGTTTCTGCAAAAGCATTAGCAGAAAAATATTTTGGATCATGGAATGCACCTTATGGCGAAGTAAATGGAGTAAATTTTTCTATTGATCCTATAAAAAAAATTGAAATAGGTTTTATAAATAGAAATGGTGCAACACAAGCGGCTTTGCAATGGAATAAATTGGGACCGCAGCCAATGACCAAGGATGCAGATGTTTTTCGAATTGCAAATAATGTATTCAGCATGATTCTCTTTAAAGAAATTAGGGAGGAAGGAGGAAAAACATATGGAATAAGAAGTTCTTATGATCCAGGATCCGGTTCATCTGTTTTTTCTATTACCACACAAGTCAGAAGTGAGGAGGTAAATAATACCATGGTTTTATTTGATCAAACACTTAAAGATTTTTACGACAAGGGAATTAATCAGGAACAGTTTAACAAAGCAATTAAATCAATTGAAAAATCTATTACCGGAATGGATAATCCTTCCTCGTGGACAAGATTTTTTAATCCGGTTGTTTATCCGAATCCTGATACAAGAAAAAATATCATCAATCAGTTAAAACTTGTTTCCCTTGAAGATGTAAACAAGATAATCAAAAAATATTACTCACCTGATTCTTATAAGTTAATTATTGCCGGAAATGAAGATGAAGTGGCTCCATTGATTCCTCAATGGAATTCTATTAAAAAATATACCGCTACTGATATTTCTGGATTATAGGAATTCGATAATTAATTGATTATTTATATTTTAAATAATTAATTGAATATTTATTTCAATTATTACTCATTCAGCTCATCGATGAAAAACAGCATTTCGTCTAATAAATTGGTGCATTATAGGATTGTTGAATAATTTCACCATCGGATTAATCAAATTCATCATTAATTGGTAGTTTTAGACCTTCATTTTATTATTTTTAAAATTAAATAATTGATTAGATTTTTACAATTAGTATTTTGTTTTAGCCTGTGTTTTTTTTCATTTCAAAACCTGAAAGCTCAATCCTCGGTTATTGATGAAAAAATAAATATTGAGGAGGAGGTATTGCCATTAACTGTCGGGTTTAAAAAACAATCCGATTCTCAAGTTCTTTTGGATTCAATTAAGAATCAAAATATAAAAGAGGATACTGATTCTCCTATAATCAACAAACAACAATTAGAGGATCAGGCAATTGAGATAAATAAAAATATTTTACCTGAAATAAATTCTGTTTTAGCGGATTATTATCAAATGCCTTTTGAAGTTCAATCTAAAATGGATGTGAATAAAGCCAATGGAAAACCGGTATTAGAAGGTGTTTTGAAAGGATACCATGTTGAAATTAAATCTTGTATTTCTGAAAATGAAATGAATAGAATACTTGATTTTTTGTCTGAAGTTAATGGATTTGTAAATTGTGAATTTGTTTCAAATGGATTAATAAAAATAAATGTACAGTGCAATCTTGATACTGATCCGTTGGAAGAAATAATGATTAGAAAAGGAATCATTTTTAATTTTTTAGATGAATTTTATTTTATTAAAAATTAATTAACCAGGCAATTGAGAATTTTTAAAAATATATTTTTTTTATTCTTTATTGTATTTACCATTCCGGTAATTGCACAGCCTGTTAATGATAATCCATGTAATGCAATTGCACTGCCTGTTGGAACAGCTTGTACTTATACTCAATATACAAACGCGGGAGCAACTGCAACAGCCGGAGTTCCTGCGCCTGGTTGTGCAAATTATCTGGGTGGAGATGTTTGGTTCAGCGCCGTCGTTCCGGCCAGTGGAAATCTGATAATTGACTCAAATACGGGTGTTGTTACAAATGGAGGAATGGCCTTATATACTGGTCCATGCAATGCATTAACTTTAGTTGGTTGTGATAACAATGGAAGTGCAAATGGTTTAATGCCTTCAATTTCGCAAACAGGATTAACACCTGGCGCTACGGTATACATTAGATTTTGGGATGTAGGAAATACTAATAATGGTACTTTTTCAATTTGTGCAAAGAGTGGAGCGCCATGTACTCCTCAAGGTGCAAATAGTTCTTGCGCAGCAGCCGATCCTTTTTGCACCGATGTATCATATGATTATTGTAACACTACCAATGTTCCTTCTCTTGGAGGGGGTGGGATATACGGTTGTTTACTTACGACGCCAAATCCTGCTTTTTACTATTTAAATGTTGCAACAAGTGGCCCAATAATTTTTAATATTTCTCAACAAACAAATGCCGGAGTTGGAATTGATGTGGATTATGTTGTCTGGGGACCATTTGCTTCACAAGCCGCCATGTGCGCCGGACTTACGGCAGGAAATATTGTTTCTTGTAGCTATTCAACTGCTGCGATTGAAACTGCTACTATTCCTGCCGCTGTTGCAGGGCAATGGTACATGGTATTAATTACCAATTATTCCAATCAAACAGGTGTTATTAATTTTAATCAAACAAATGCCGGGACTGCAGGTGCTGGGTCAACGAATTGTAATATTTTAACAGCAATACCAGGGCCTTGTGTAGCAGGATTTTATACTTTAAGCGGTGCTGTTCAGGTAACATCTCCTCCTGCTACTGGTACACTTACAATAACAAATACATGCGGTGGAAGTGTTGTTTTAAATGCACCATTTGCCAATAATATTCCTTATACAATCCCAGGTATATGCGGTAATGGTGCTAGTTGCACAGTTACAGCGGTTTTTTCCGCGGTTGGTGCTCCAATAATTTTGTCAACATCTTATACTTCACCAAGTTGCAATACATTAACTGCGGTTGCAGGACCATGTATTAGCGGCTCATATATTTTATCAGGCACATTAACAACAGGATGCCTTCCTGCAACAGGCACGCTAACTATTACAAGTTCGTGTGGGGGAAGCATTGTTTTTAATGCTCCATTTACAAGTCCATTGAATTGGTCATTGCCTACCTCAAATGGTAATGGTGGCAGTTGTACAGTTACAGCAGTTTATTCAGCAGCAGGCGCTCCTGTAATAGTACCTTTTGTATTTAATGAACCAACTTGCTGTCCAGCAAATGCCGGAACAATAACAACAACTCAAACAAATGGAACACAAACCATACTTGCTAATGGTACGGTACAGGTAACACTTTGTCCAGGTGGAACTTTTAATTTAGTAAGTAATAATAATTTTACTTTGCCACCTTCTTGGGGTCCATTTGATCCTGCTGAATTGTTTTATGCTATTTATGTTTCCCCTGGACCAACAGTTCCGGACCCTGATGTTGATCCAAACTGGACAGGTTATTATTGGACTGGTCAAGACTTTACAACTGGAAATAGCGGTGGTTTAAGTACAAATTCTTCAGGCGGATGTTCTCCGCTTTTAACCCTTCCTCCAGTTGGAGCACCTTATGCATCTCCTAATTCACCGATAAATACATTGGTATTTGTACCAATTACTGCCGATGATGGTGATAACAGTGTTTTAGGTAATGGAGTAGTTAATCATGACCAGAATAACGATGGTTGTTTTGATTTAGGTAATCCTATTTCAGTTACTTTTTTAAACCCTATTACATTTAGTCCCACACCAGCTTGTGATGGATCAGTCTCTGTTGATATTAGCGGAGGATATCCTCAATTTTTTCCGGCTCTATATACACTAACAAATACTGGAGCTGGTTCATTAAGTTCAACTTCCGCAACTTCTGGGGGAAGTGTTGTAATATCCGGTTTAACTGCAGGCCAAAATTATTCATTCAGTGTAAACGATGGCAATGGATGTGTTTCTTCCTTCAGCGGTGTATATAGTGGCTCACCTTTTGTTGTTATAAATCCAATCAGCGCAACTCTATGTTCGGGTGGTTGTGTTAATTTAACAAGTGTTTTAAATTCCGGAGTTGGGAATGGCAATTTAACTTTTACAAATAACCAATGCGCTCAAATTCCTGACGCAGGAATTACAGCTACAAATGGTACACCATTGGCCATTGGCGGAAGTTGGGCGCATACAAATATTAATGTTTCAGGAGTTTGTGATCAAATTTGGAATACCGGCGATGTTTTAATTGTTTGTTTAAATATTCTGCATACTTATGATGGTGATTTAAATATTTACATACAAGCACCTAATGGTCAGTATTATTTATTAAGTGATGATAATGGAGCTGGTGGTGATAACTATACAAATACATGTTTTTCAGCAACCGCAGTTGCAGTTCCTGCTGCAGCTGCTGCAAATGCACCATATTCAGGGTCATACAAACCAGAAGGAGCAGGAAATAATTTCGGTGGATTAAATGGAACTCCAACAAATGGAACATGGTCATTATGGGTTGCAGATGATTTAGGAGGAGATGTAGGAACTTTGATTAATTGGTCAATTACTTTTGGGAATCAAAATAGTTATACTTATGCATGGTCTCCAACAGCAGGCCTAAGCAGTACAAATACAACAAACCCAATTGCCTGCCCAACAGTTTCAACAACTTATACTTTAACTGTAACGAACTCTTGTGGTTGTACTGCATCTGCAACCACAGCAATTACAATTGGCGTTGCACCTACATTGTCTGCTTCTTTCGTAAGCCCATTATGTCTCGGAGGAGCAAACGGAAGTATTGATTTAACTGTTGTAACCGGCACTGCTCCATTTACATATTTATGGTCAAATGGAGCTACTATTGAGGATATAAATGGATTAGGTGCAGGCACATATTCTGTCACTGTTACAGCGGCAGGTGGTTGCACCGCTACAACTTCAGTAACAATTACACAACCTGCTGCATTATCGAATTCATTTGTGACCACAGCAATTTTCTGCAGCGGATATTCAACCGGAACAATTAATCTAACTCCTGCGGGTGGTGTAACTCCATATACCTACATCTGGTCCAATGGAGCTACGACACAGGATTTGGCAAATGTTCCAGCCGGAACCTACATCGTGACAGTGACTGATGCAAACGGGTGCACAAAAGTTGATGGAATAATTTTAGCCGATGGAATAACAATTACATTGCCATTCACCCAAATAAATGTGAACTGTTTCGGAGCAGGAACCGGTTCGATTGATTTGTCAGTTACGGGAGCAACAGCACCGATTTTTTATTCCTGGTCAAATGGAGCAACCACTCAGGATATAAATAACTTATCTGTTGGTAATTATTCTGTGACTGTAACTGATGGAAATGGCTGTACCGCTACAACTACTGTATCTATAACCCAGCCAGCACCTTTGAATTTTTCAAGCATTATTACCAATGCTGGATGTGGCGTAAACAACGGTGCTATAAATATTACGGTAAGTGGAGGAAACTCACCATATACTTTTTCCTGGTCAAATGGAGCTACTACTGAAGATATTTCAAATTTGGGAGCAGGGACATATAGCGTAACAATTCTGGATGTTAATTTTTGCTCCTATACATGGACAGGGATAGTTAATTCACCTTCCGCACAAACATTAACTGAAGCTCATGTAAATGCAACATGTGGATTAGCCAATGGAAGCATCAATATTGCAGTAGTTGGCGGCACCGCACCATTTACCTATAACTGGAGCAATGGATCAGCAACGGAAGATTTAATAAATATTGCAGCAGGAACTTATACTATAACAGTAACAGACAACAACGGATGCACTGCAACATTGCCAATAACCATAATTGATGCACCGGCCCAAACATTAACTGAAACTCATATAAATGCAACCTGTGGATTAGCCAACGGAAGCATCAATATTACAGTAGCTGGCGGCACCTCACCATTTACCTATAACTGGAGCAATGGATCAGCAACTGAAGATTTAATAAATATTACAGCAGGAACTTATACCATAACAGTAACTGACAATAACGGATGTACTGCAACATTGCCAGTAACCATTACTGATGCACCGGCTCAAACATTAACTGAAACACATACAGATGCGACTTGTGGACTATCAAACGGAACTGCTGGAGTAATTGTATCAGGAGGGGCACCCGCATATACATACCTTTGGAGTACTTCAGCCACCACAGCAAACATAGCCGGTTTATCGGTAGGAAATTATACCGTAACAGTTACGGACTTAAATGGCTGTACGGTCGCAATTGCTGCCAGCGTAAGCAATATCGGTGGACCATCTTTAAATACAACACCAATCCCTGTTTTATGTAACCTTGGTGCGAATGGAAGTATTGACCTTTCGGTGACAGGCGGAGCCGCTCCCTTTGTTTTCATTTGGAGCAACGCAGCTACAACTGAAGACCTAAATAACCTTTCGGCAGGTAATTACCTGGTAACAGTATCAGACGCGAACGGATGCTCCTCAACGGCTTCTGTTACATTGAATAATCCGGCTCCGATGAACATCACACTGGGAACAACTGATCCGACATGTGGACTTAATAATGGAAGTATTACTGTAAGCAATGTTGCCGGAGTTGCAGGTCCATATTCATATTTATGGAGCAATAGCGATACAAATAGTCAAATTGTAAATGTTGGTCCCGGAAATTATTCTGTAACAGTAACAGGAGCAAATGGTTGTACGGGAAGTGCAAGTCAAACAATTTCCAATATCGGAAACCCGGTCACCTCAACGACCAGCACCACGATCTGCGTAAACCAGTTACCATATACCTGGAATGCAAACAGCTACGCATCAGCAGGAACTTTCAATGTCACACTGACGAGTGCAGCAGGATGTGATTCAGTAGCGACACTGAATCTTACAGTGAATCCGAATGTGACTTCAACGACCAACACCACGATCTGCGTAAACCAGTTACCGTACAGCTGGAATACAAACAGCTACGCAACAGCAGGAACCTACAATGTCA